>JAZKHS010000012.1:0-59893 GCA_040385265.1 Pseudomonadota bacterium
AGGCGGTCGTACCGTCGGCGCCGGCGTGGTTGCCAAGATCTTCGCGTAAAAGATCAAAAAGGTTAGAAATATAGCCCCGGCCATGGCCGGGGCTATATTTACCCCTTGCCGTAGGGGCTAAACAACGGTATATTACGCCCCCTCCCATAAGGCCCTAAGCCGCCTTGGTGGGCGTGAGACAACCGGGGCATTGATCCTGGACTAGTTTCTGAAGCCTTCCTTCCCTTGAATGTAGGGGTTAGGAGGGTTTTGCATCGTTAATTTTTGGAGTTGCTGGCATGGCTAACCAGAGAATCCGCATCCGCCTGAAGGCGTTCGATCATCGCTTGATCGATCAGTCTGCTGTCGAGATCGTCGAGACCGCCAAGCGTACCGGCGCCCAGGTGCTGGGTCCGATCCCGATGCCGACCCGCATCGAGCGCTTCAACGTGCTGACCTCGCCGCACGTCAACAAGGATGCTCGTGACCAGTACGAAATTCGTACCCACAAGCGCCTGGTGGACATTGTGCAGCCGACGGACAAGACCGTGGATGCCCTGATGAAGCTGGATCTTGCAGCTGGCGTGGATGTGCAGATCAGCCTCGGCTGATCGGCATCTGACAGGTTTCCTCTTAAGAAATTGAACAAAGAGGTTTGAAGATGGCTATTGGATTAGTCGGCCGCAAGTGCGGCATGACCCGTGTGTTCACTGAGGCCGGTGTGTCCGTCCCTGTGACCGTTATCGAGGTCGATCCGAACCGCATTACTCAGATCAAGTCCGTGGAAACCGATGGCTATCAGGCCATTCAGGTGACCACGGGCGAGCGTCGTGCTTCGCGCGTCAGCAAGGCTCTGGCTGGTCACTTCGCCAAGGCGAGCGTGGCGGCGGGTCGTGGTGTGTGGGAATTCCGGGTGACGGGTGATGAGGCTGCCAATCTGGCGGTCGGTGGTGCAATCGGTGTAGATGCTTTCACCGTTGGCCAGGAAGTCGATGTCACTGGCACGTCGAAGGGCAAGGGCTTCCAGGGCGGCGTCAAGCGCTGGCACTTCCGTACCCAGGATGCCACCCACGGCAACTCCGTGTCGCACCGTGTGCATGGCTCCACTGGTCAGAACCAGAGCCCGGGCAAGGTGTTCAAGGGCAAGAAGATGGCCGGCCATATGGGTGACGAGCGCGTCACCGTGCAGGGTCTTGAAGTCGTCTCCGTGGATGTCGAGAAGGGCGTGCTGCTGGTCAAGGGCGCAGTTCCTGGCGCGACCGGTAATGACGTCATCGTGCGTCCGTCCGTGAAGGCCTGAGGGGGATAGAACGTGAATCTGAAGACCGTTTCCGGCGCAGCCATCGAGCTGTCCGAAGTTGCCTTCGGCAAGGAATTCAATGAGGCGCTGGTTCACCAGGTCGTCACTGCCTATCTGGCAGGCGGCCGTGCGGGAACCAAGGCCCAGAAGACTCGTGCTGAAGTGAGCGGTGGTGGCAAGAAGCCCTGGAAGCAGAAGGGCACCGGCCGCGCGCGCGCCGGCTCCATCCGCAGCCCGATCTGGCGTGGCGGTGGCAAGGCGCACGCAGGCCAGCCGCAGAACTGGGAGCAGAAGGTCAACCGCAAGATGTATCGCGGTGCCATGCAGTGCATCCTGGCTGAACTGGTTCGCCAGGATCGCCTGATGCTGGTGGAGGACATCACTGTCTCCGCTCCCAAGACCAAGGAACTGCTGAGCAAGCTCAATGGCCTGGGCGTGAGCAATGTGCTCATCGTCACTGAGGCTGTTGACGAAAACCTGTACCTGGCGGCGCGCAACCTGCCCCATGTCGACGTTGTCGATACGGCGGCCATCGATCCGGTCAGCCTCATCGGCTTCGACAAGGTGATCATGTCCGTGCCGGCTGCCAAGAAGCTTGAGGTGGAACTGGGATGAATCAGGAACGCATTTATCAGGTCCTGCTCGGACCGCACATCTCCGAGAAGGCCACGATCGTCGCGGAAAAGCACCGTCAGTTCGTGTTCCGTGTCCGTCCGGACGCCAATAAGCTCGAGATCAAGAAGGCGGTGGAAAAGCTGTTCAATGTCCAGGTGGCGTCGGTGAATACCACGCTGCTGAAGGGCAAGAGCAAGCGTTTCGGCCGCAGCCTTGGCCGTCGGTCCGACATCAAGAAGGCCTACGTCGCCCTGAAGGAAGGGTTTGACCTGGACTTCTCCGGCGCGGCTGAGTAAGGGTTGGGAGAGAAGCTATGCCTATCGTGAAGTGCAAACCGACCTCCCCGGGTCGCCGTTTTGTCGAAAAGGTCGTCCACCCGCACCTGCACAAGGGTCGTCCCCATGCAGCGCTGGTTGAGTCCAAGAAGAAGACCGGTGGCCGTAACAACAACGGCCACATCACTACCCGCCATGTGGGTGGTGGTCACAAGCAGCTGTATCGCCTGATCGACTTCAAGCGCAACAAGGATGGCGTTCCTGCCGTCGTCGAGCGCCTGGAATACGATCCGAACCGCACCGCCCACATCGCGCTGCTGAAGTATGCCGATGGCGAGCGTCGCTATGTGATCGCGCTGAAGAACATGAATGTGGGGGACGTCGTGCAGTCCGGCGACGACGCCCCCATCAAGAACGGCAACGTGCTGCCCCTGCGCAACATGCCGCTGGGTTCCACCCTGTGCTGCCTCGAGCTGAAGCCGGGCAAGGGCGCCCAGGTTGCACGCTCCGCTGGCGCCTCTGTGCAGCTGCTGGGTCGTGATGGTGGTTACGCCATTGTCCGTCTGCGTTCGGGTGAAATGCGCAAGGTTCACGTCGACTGCCGCGCAACTTTCGGTGAAGTGTCCAACGCCGAAAACAATCTGCGCAGCTTCGGTAAGGCCGGTGCCAAGCGCTGGCGCGGTATCCGCCCGACGGTTCGTGGCATGGCCATGAACCCGGTTGACCACCCGATGGGTGGTGGCGAAGGCCGCAACAAGGGCTGCCATCCGGTTTCGCCCTGGGGTACGCCGTCTAAGGGTTACAAGACCCGTAGCAATAAGCGTACGACCAATATGATCGTGCGCGACCGTCGCGTGAAGTAAGGGTTGAGGGAGATTAAAAGTGCCTCGTTCTTTGAAGAAAGGCCCGTTCGTTGACAGCCACCTGTGGGCCAAGGTGGAAACGGCGGTCTCTGCCAACTCCAAGAAGCCGATCAAAACCTGGTCGCGTCGTTCAATCATTCTGCCGGAAATGGTCGGTCTGACCATTGCCGTGCACAACGGCAAGCAGCATGTACCGGTCTTCGTGTCCGAGCACATGGTGGGCCACAAGCTGGGCGAGTTTGCGCCGACCCGTACGTATCGCGGTCACGGCGTCGACAAGAAGGCCAAGAAGTAAGGGGTGAGTGATGGAAGCTATCGCTAAACTGCGCGGCGCGCCGATCTCGGCCCAGAAGGTCCGCCTGGTGGCTGATCAGGTCCGCGGTCTTGCCGTGGATAAGGCACTGAATACGCTTGCGTTCAGCAACAAGAAGGCCGCGCACTTCATCAAGAAGGTGCTCGAGTCTGCTATTGCTAACGCCGAGCATAACCAGGGCGCCGACGTGGATGAACTGAAGGTATCCACGGTCTATATCGATGAGGGCACCTCGCTGAAGCGTATTCAGCCGCGTGCAAAGGGTCGCGCTGACCGCATTACTAAGCGCACCTGCCACATCACCGTGAAAGTATCGGAAAAGAAGTGAGGCCGTAAGAAATGGGTCAGAAAGTTCATCCGGTCGGTATCCGCCTTGGCATCGTCAAGAAGCACAATTCGAACTGGTACGCCAGCCCGAAGAATTATGCGGATTTCCTGATCACCGATCTCAAGGTGCGTGATCACCTCTATAGCAAGCTGAAGAATGCGTCGGTTAGCCGCATTCTGATCGAGCGTCCTTCCGAGAATGCTCGCATCACGATCTCCACGGCTCGTCCTGGCATCGTGATCGGCAAGAAGGGTGAGGACGTCGAGCGTCTCCGCAAGGAAATCGCCAAGCTGATGAAGACGCCGGTCCAGATCAACATCGATGAAATCCGCAAGCCGGATCTCGATGCGCGTCTGGTGGCTGAAGGCATCGCTTCGCAGCTCGAGCGT
This sequence comes from Pseudomonadota bacterium, assembly GCA_040385265.1. Taxonomy (GTDB): domain Bacteria; phylum Pseudomonadota; class Gammaproteobacteria; order Pseudomonadales; family Moraxellaceae; genus UBA2031. Next base: position 4,063 of record JAZKHS010000012.1, read on the forward strand.
CGTGTGATGTTCCGTCGCGCCATGAAGCGTGCCGTGCAGAACACCATGCGTGCCGGTGCCAAGGGTATCAAGGTCGAAGTGTCCGGCCGCCTGGGTGGCGCTGAAATCGCCCGTACCGAATGGTACCGCGAAGGTCGCGTCCCCCTGCACACCCTGCGTGCCGACATCGACTATTCCATCATGCGTGCTGAAACCACCTATGGTTGCATCGGCGTGAAGGTCTGGATTTTCAAGGGTGAGATCATCGGTGGCATGGAGCAGGTAAACGCTCCGGCTCCCGCTGACGAGCCTTCGGCCAAGCCGGCGCGCAAGCGCAGCGGCAAGAGCCAGGAAGCGAGGGGTTAACAGATGCTGCAGCCTAAGCGCACCAAATTCCGCAAGGTCCACAAGGGCCGTAACCGTGGCCTGGCCCTGCGTGGCAGCACCGTGTCGTTCGGCAGCATCGCGCTCAAGTCCACCGAGCGCGGCCGCCTGACGGCCCGCCAGATCGAAGCAGCTCGTCGCGCCATCACCCGTCGGGTGAAGCGCGGCGGCAAGATCTGGATCCGCGTGTTCCCGGACAAGCCCATTACCCAGAAGCCCCTCGAAGTTCGTATGGGTAAGGGTAAGGGCAACGTCGAGTACTGGGTCGCCGAGATCCAGCCGGGCAAGATCCTCTATGAAATCGAGGGTGTTCCCGAAGAGCTGGCCCGTGAAGCCTTTGCCCTCGGCGCAGCCAAGCTGCCGCTGAAAACCGTAATCGTGACTCGGACGGTGATGTGATGAAAGCGACTGAATTGCGTCAGAAAAGCGTGGAAGACCTGCATAAGGACCTCGAGTCCCTGCAGCGTCAGCAGTTCACCCTGCGTATGGCCAAGGCTACCGGGCAGCTCACCAAGAGCAACCAGGTGGGTCTGGTCCGCAAGGACATTGCCCGCGTCAAGACCGTACTGAATGAGAAGCAGGGTAAGTGATCATGACCGAAGATAAAGTCAAGCGCACTCTGACCGGCAAAGTGGTCAGCAACAAGATGGACAAGTCCATCACGGTGCTGATCGAACGCCGTGTCAAGCACCCCGTGTACGGCAAGTACATCAGCAAGTCGACCAAGCTCCATGCCCACGACGAGAATAACGTGTGCAAGGAAGGCGACGTGGTGACCATTGCCGAAACCCGCCCGATCTCCAAGACCAAGGCCTGGACCCTGGTTGAAGTGGTCGAAAGCGTCGGGGCCTGAGACTCTGGTTGCGGTAACCGGGTTACTAAGTTAGCATTTGCGCCCCCTTTTTCCGGGGCTCAGAAGGGTTCGGAGAAGAGCAATGATTCAGACCGAAACGATGCTCGAAGTGGCAGATAACAGCGGCGCGCGCCGCGTCCAGTGCATCAAAGTACTGGGCGGCTCGCATCGTCGTTACGCCACCGTCGGCGACATCATCAAGGTCACCGTGAAGGAAGCAATTCCGCGCGGCAAGGTAAAGAAGGGCGACGTGATGAACGCCGTGGTCGTGCGTACCCGCAAGGGTGTCCGCCGTGCCGATGGCTCCCTCATCCGCTTTGATGACAACGCCGCCGTGCTTCTGAACAACCAGAAGGCCCCGATCGGCACCCGTATTTTCGGCCCGGTGACCCGTGAACTGCGCAACGAGCAGTTCATGAAGATCATCTCGCTGGCGCCCGAAGTGCTTTGAGGTAGATGCCATGGCTAAGATCAAGCGTGATGACGAAGTCATCGTGATTGCAGGTAAGGACAAGGGCAAGCGCGGCAATGTCGTGACTGTTCTTGAGGATCGTGTCGTCGTTTCTGGCGTCAACATGGTCAAGAAGCATGTGAAGGGCAATCCGACGCGCGGTACCCCGGGTGGTATCGTCGAGCAGGAAGCCTCGCTGCATATCTCCAACGTGGCTCTCTTCAATGCGGCGACGCAGAAGGCGGACCGCGTGGGCTACAAGCGGCTGGAGGACGGCGTCAAAGTGCGTGTGTTCAAGTCCAGCGGCGATGTGGTCGACGTCAAGTAAGGGTTGGTTGAAATGGCCAGACTGAGAAGTGTTTACAAGAACGAGATCGCTGCCAAGCTGAAAGAAGAGCTCGGTCTCGAGAATGTGATGCAGGTTCCGCGCATCACGAAGATTACTCTGAATATGGGAGTGGGCGGCGCCAGCCAGGATAAGAAACTTATCGATGGCGCCGTGGCCGATATGCAGCTGATCGCTGGCCAGAAACCCATTGTCACCGTCGCTCGCAAGTCCATCGCTGGTTTCAAGATCCGCGAAGGCTGGCCGATCGGCTGCAAGGTCACCCTTCGTGGCGACATGATGTACGAATTCCTGGATCGCCTGATCGGCATCACGATCCCGCGTATCCGCGACTTCCGCGGTTTCAGCGCGAAAGCCTTTGATGGCCGTGGCAACTACTCCATGGGTATCAAGGAACAGATCGTGTTCCCGGAAATCGAGTACGACAAGATCGACAAGCTGCGTGGCATGGACATCACCATCACCACCACCGCCGCTTCTGATGCCGAAGGTCGCGCCCTGTTGCGTGCCTTTGGCTTCCCCTTCAAGTGAGAGCGTGACCCATGGCTAAGAAGAGCATGATCAATCGCGAAGAAAAGCGCGAAAAGACCGTGGCAAAGTATGCCAAGGTGCGCGCCGAACTTAAGGCGATCATCAAGAACCCCAAGGCCAGCGACGAAGAGCGCTGGGCGGCCACGCTGAAGCTGCAGAGCCTGCCGCGTGATGCCAGCCCCGTCCGGCAGCGTAACCGCTGCGGCCTGACCGGTCGTCCCCACGGCTTCTTCCGCAAGTTCGGCCTGGGCCGAAACAAGCTGCGCGAAGCGGTCATGCGCGGCGACGTGCCGGGTGTTGTCAAGGCGAGCTGGTAATTCACCAGTTCGTTAATCAGGAGAGTTGCTAAATGAGCATGCAAGATACTGTCGCCGACATGCTGACGCGCATTCGTAACGCGCAGCGGGCGAACAAGTCTGTCGTGTCTATCCCTTCGTCGAAGCTCAAGCTGTCCATCGCGAAGCTTCTGCAAGATGAAGGCTACGTCGGTTCTGTCGAGGTGGATGGCGAAGCCAAGCCCACCCTGAACATCGGGCTGAAGTACTACGAAGGCAAGCCCGTGATCGAAGAGATCCGCCGTGTCAGCCGCCCCGGCCTGCGCATCTACAAGGGCGCGGATGAGCTTCCCCGCGTCAAGCAGGGCCTGGGCATCCTGATCGTTTCCACCAATAAGGGGATCCTCACCGATCGCGCCGCTCGTGCAGCGGGCGTGGGTGGTGAAGTGATCGCCATCGTGTCGTAAGGTGAACGAACATGTCTCGAGTCGCTAAATCTCCGGTCACCCTGCCCAAGGGCGTGGAAGTGACCATCAACGGCCAGAATGTTCAGGTCAAGGGCGCCAAGGGCACCCTCAGCACCAACCTTCACGCACTGGTTTCCGTTAGCAATGAAGAAGGCGTCCTGAAGCTGGCTCCGCGTGAAACCACGCAGGACGGCTGGATGCAGACGGGTACCGCCCGTGCGCTGCTGAACAACTTCGTGGTTGGCGTGTCTGCCGGCTTCGAGCGCAAGCTGCAGCTGATTGGCGTGGGTTACAAGGCGGCGGCCAAGGGCAAGGTTCTGAACCTGGCGCTGGGCTATTCGCACCCCATCGATTTCGCTCTCCCCGAGGGTGTGACCGCTGAGACCCCGACGCCGACCGAAATCATCCTGAAGTCCAGCGACAAGCAGATGCTGGGCCAGGTCGCTGCCAAAGTCCGCGGCTTCCGTCCGCCGGAACCGTACAAGGGCAAGGGTGTTCGTTACGCGGATGAAAAAGTCCTGCGTAAGGAAGCCAAGAAGAAATAAGGGTTGATGTCATGAACGAAAAGAAAGAAGCCCGCCTGCGCCGCGCGCGCAGCACGCGTCTGAAGATCCGTGATCTGGGTGCGGTTCGTCTCTGCGTCAACCGTACGCCGCGTCATATTTATGCCCAGGTGATTTCCGCCGACGGCGCTGTCGTGCTGGCCCAGGCCTCCACGCTGGACGCTGGCCTGCGCGAAGGCGCCACCGGCAATGCCGATGCTGCCAAGAAGGTTGGCGCTCTGGTTGCTGAACGAGCCAAGGCTGCTGGTGTTTCCAAGGTTGCCTTCGATCGTTCCGGTTTCAAGTACCACGGCCGTATCAAGGCCCTGGCCGATGCCGCGCGTGAAGCCGGCCTGGAGTTCTAATCATGGCGAAGATCGAACAGTCGCAGAATGCCGAAGGCATGGTCGAGAAGCTGGTTCAGGTGAACCGCGTGGCCAAGGTGGTGAAGGGTGGTCGTATTTTCTCCTTCACCGCTCTGACCGTCGTTGGTGATGGCAAGGGCCGCGTCGGCTTCGGCCGCGGCAAGGCACGTGAAGTGCCGGCCGCCATCCAGAAAGCCCTTGAAGCCGCTCGTCGCAACATGATCCAGGTCGACCTGAACGGATCCACCTTGCAGCACGCGGTGACCGGCCACCATGGCGCCTCTCGCGTCTACATGCAGCCGGCTTCCGAAGGTACCGGCGTCATCGCTGGTGGTGCCATGCGCGCCGTGATGGAGGTGGCGGGTGTCCACAACGTGCTGGCGAAGTGCTACGGCTCTACCAACGCCAACAACGTGGTGCATGCCACTTTCAATGGCCTGGCTGCCATGACCTCGCCCGAATCGGTCGCCGCCAAGCGTGGCAAGACCGTTGAAGAGATTCTGGGGTAAGAAATGAGCAAGACCATCAAGATTACCCAGGTGCGCTCCGGCGCCCACAAGCTGAAGAACCACAAGCTCTGCCTGCAGGGCCTGGGCCTTCGTCGCATCGGTCACACGGTGGAAGTGCTGGATACGCCCTCCAACCGCGGCATGATCAACAAGGTTTACTACCTCGTTAAGGTGGAAGGTTAATCGCCATGAATCTGAATGATCTGAGCCCTGCAGAGGGTTCCAAGAAGGCCGCTCGCCGTCCGGGCCGTGGTATCGGTTCCGGCCTCGGCAAGACCGGTGGTGGTGGTGTCAAGGGCCAGACCTCTCGTGGCAAGGGCAAGGTTCGCCCCGGCTTCGAAGGCGGCCAGATGCCCCTGTATCGTCGTCTGCCCAAGTTCGGCTTCACCAACCTCGCTGGCCTCAAGGTTGCCGAAGTTCGTCTGTCTGAACTGACTTACGTCGAAGGCGACGTGGTCACCCTGGAAAGCCTGAAGGCTGCCAACGTGGTCCGCAAAGACAAGACCTCTGCCCGTGTAATCCTGTCGGGTGAGCTGGGTCGTGCGCTGACCGTGAAGGGCCTGAAGGTTACCAAGGGTGCTCGCGCTGCTATCGAAGCTGCCGGCGGCAAGATCGAGGAATAAGCCTGATGGCTAATACGCGTTCGCAACAGGCACGGGAAATGATGCAGAGCCCTGGTATGCAGCAGGGCATGTCCGAGCTGTGGCGGCGTATCGGCTTCTTGTTGCTGGCGCTGGTGGTGTTTCGCCTCGGTGCCCATATCCCCGTGCCCGGTATCAATCCGGAGCGCTTGGCCCAGATGTTCGAGCAGAACAAGGACACCATCCTTAGCCTGTTCAACATGTTCTCGGGTGGTGCTCTGGAGCGTATGTCGATCCTGGCGCTGGGGATCATGCCCTACATCTCTGCTTCCATCATCGTGCAGCTGATGGCGACGGTTGTTCCGTCGCTCGAGGCGCTGAAGAAGGAAGGGGAGGCGGGGCGGCGCAAGATCAACCAGTACACCCGCTATGGCACGGTGATTCTGGGTCTGGTGCAGGCGACCGGCATGTGTGTGGGCCTGGTGGGTCAGGGCATCACCCTGAATACCGGCCTTGCGTTCTATGTTCCGGCCGTAACCAGCCTGGTGGCAGGTACGGTGTTCCTGATGTGGCTGGGTGAGCAGATCACGGAGCGCGGTGTCGGTAACGGCATCTCGATGATTATTTTCGCCGGTATCGTGGCGGGCATCCCGGGCGCCATTGGCATGTCCCTGGAGTCGGCCCGGCAGGGCCAGATCAGCATGCTCAGCTTGCTGGTGCTGGGCTTGCTGGCGGTGGCGGTGGTGGCGGCGGTCGTGTTCATGGAGCGCGGCCAGCGCCGTATCACGGTGAATTATGCGCAGCGTCAGCAGGGTCGTCGCTTGTATGCGGCCCAGCAGAGTCATCTTCCGCTGAAGATCAACATGGCGGGCGTGATTCCGGCGATCTTCGCGAGCTCGTTGCTGTTGTTCCCGGCATCGCTCGGCCAGTGGTTTGGTCAGGCAGTGAACCCGAACTGGTTCCAGCGCATCCTCCAGGATATTGCGCTGACCCTGTCCCCGGGCCAGCCCCTGTACCTGCTGCTGTTCGCGTTGCTGATTATTTTCTTCTGCTACTTCTACACGGCGCTGATGTTCAGCCCCAAGGATGTGGCGGAAAACCTGAAAAAGTCGGGTGCCTACATTCCGGGTATCCGTCCGGGTGAGCAGACTGCCCGTTATGTGGACTCCGTGCTGGGTCGCCTGACCTTTATCGGTGCCATCTACATCACGATTGTCTGCCTCCTGCCCATGATCTTGCAGGTGGCGTTCCAGGTGCCTTTTCATCTGGGGGGCACTTCGCTGCTGATCGTGGTGGTCGTGGTCATGGACTTCATGGCCCAGGTGCAGTCGCATCTGATGTCGCACCAGTACGAGGCCCTGATGAAGAAGGCCAACCTCAAGGGATATGGCCCGTCCGGCCTGATCCGTTGAGCTGGATAGACCCGAGTTTTATCGATTAAGGTGGTGAATCATGAAAGTCCGTGCCTCCGTCAAGAAGATTTGCGCGAACTGCAAGATCGTCCGTCGCAACGGAAGCATCCGCGTGATCTGTAGCGCGGAACCCCGTCACAAGCAGCGCCAGGGCTAATTCCCTGGCAGGTTGTTGATTTCCGGTTCATATGGCATTAGACTCTTGCGCCCTCGCGCAGAGTCCGTCAAGCCGGGGTCAGCGGCAGCAACGGTATATAAGTGGAGTGTGTGTGAATGGCTCGTATAGCCGGCGTTAACATCCCTGATAACAAGCACGCGGTGATCTCGCTGACGTATATTTTTGGCGTCGGCCGTACTACTGCTGCCAAGATTCTGGACTCCGTCGGTATCGCCCCGACCACCAAGATCAAGGATCTCAGCGATGCCCAGCTGGACCAAGTCCGTGCTGAAGTTGCGAAGATCCCGACGGAAGGTGACCTCCGTCGTGAAGTTTCCATGAATATCAAGCGCTTGATGGACCTGGGCTGCTACCGCGGCCTGCGTCATCGTCGTGGCCTCCCGGTCCATGGCCAGCGCACCAAGACCAATGCCCGCACCCGTAAGGGTCCGCGCAAGGCCATCAAGAAATAATCGGACTCTGAAGAGCTATGGCTAAAGACACTACTCGTGCCCGCAAGAAGGTTACTCGCCAGGTTGCGGAAGGCATTGCCCATATTCACGCCTCGTTCAACAACACCATCGTGACGATCACCGATCGCCAGGGCAATGCCCTGTCGTGGGCGACCTCCGGTGGCCAGGGTTTCCGTGGCTCGCGCAAGTCCACCCCCTTCGCTGCCCAGGTGGCCGCTGAAGTGGCTGGCCGTGCCGCCCTGGAATACGGCCTCAAGAACCTGGACGTGCTGGTTAAGGGCCCGGGTCCGGGTCGTGAGTCCGCCGTGCGTGCCCTGAACGCCGTTGGGTACAAAATCAACAGCATCAGTGACATTACGCCGATCCCCCATAACGGCTGCCGTCCGTCCAAGAAGCGTCGCGTGTAAGAGGTTTGAAGAATGGCTCGTTACATTGGTCCTAAGTGCAAACTCGCCCGTCGCGAAGGTACGGATCTGTTCCTGAAGAGCGGCGTGCGTGCCCTCGACAGCAAGTGCAAGGCTGACACTCCCCCTGGCCAGCATGGTGCCTCCCGCAAGGGTCGCGTCTCTGACTACGGCCTGCAGCTGCGCGAAAAGATGAAGGTTCGTCGTATTTACGGCGTGCTCGAACGTCAGTTCAGCAATTATTACAAGGCTGCTGCCCAGTTGAAGGGTGCCACGGGTGAAAACCTGCTGCAGCTCCTGGAAAGCCGCCTGGACAACGTGGTCTACCGCATGGGCTTTGGTGCTACCCGCTCCGAAGCTCGCCAGCTGGTGTCCCACCGCGCCATTACCCTGAACGGCAAGCGTGTGAACGTCGCTTCCATCCAGGTGCAGCCCGGTGACGTGGTCGCGGTGTACGAGAAGTCCCGCAACCAGCTCCGCGTGAAGAGCGCCCTTGAAGTTGCCGCCCAGCGTGGCGTGCCTTCCTGGGTGGAAGTTGACGTGACGAAGATGGAAGGTACGTTCAAGGCCATGCCGGAACGTTCTGACCTGCCGTCCGAGATCAACGAAAATCTGATCGTCGAGCTGTACTCCAAGTAAGGGACCGCCTGAGGTTTAACCGATGTCACATTCTATCAATGAGTTTCTGACTCCCCGGAGCATTGCGGTATCCGCAATTAGCCCCACGCACGCGAAAGTGACTCTGGAGCCTCTGGAGCGCGGCTTTGGCCACACCCTGGGCAACGCCCTGCGTCGCATCCTGCTGTCCTCCATGCCGGGTGCCGCGGTTACTGAAGTCGAGATCGACGGTGTCGAGCACGAGTACAGCGCCATTGAAGGTGTGCAGGAAGACGTCATCGAAATCCTGCTGAACCTCAAGGGCCTGGCGATCAAGCTGCACGAGCAGAATGAAGCCTTTCTGGTCCTCGACAAGAAGGGTTCCGGCGTGGTGACGGCGGCTGACCTCGGTCTCCCGCACAATGTCGAGCTGATGAACAAGGGTCACGTGATTGCCCATCTGGGCAACAACGGCCACCTGAAGATGAAGCTCCGCGTCAGCCGTGGCCGTGGTTACGAGCCGGCAGATGGCCGCTACGCCGATGATGAGACCCGTCCCATCGGCCGTCTGCAGCTGGATGCTTCCTTCAGCCCGGTGCGCAAGGTTGCCTACGTGGTCGAAGCTGCCCGCGTGGAACAGCGTACCGACCTGGACAAGCTGGTTATCGACCTGGAAACCGATGGCACCATCGATCCGGAAGAAGCCATTCGTCGCGCCGCCACGATCCTGCAGCAGCAGATCGCGGTGTTCGTTGACCTGCAGAAGGACAAGACTCCGGAAGTCGTCGAGACCCGTGAGGAAGTGGATCCCCTGCTGCTTCGCCCGGTTGATGACCTCGAACTGACGGTTCGCTCCGCGAACTGCCTCAAGGCCGAGAACATCTACTACATCGGTGACCTGGTTCAGCGCACCGAGGTCGAGCTGCTCAAGACCCCCAATCTCGGCAAGAAGTCCCTCACCGAGATCAAGGATGTGCTGGCCTCCCGTGGCCTGTCGCTCGGTATGCGTCTGGAAAACTGGCCGCCTGCCAGCCTGCGCAACGACGATCGTCTGAATTACCGCAGCCGCTGATCCGGTTGCCGCTTTTTAGGAAAATTTGCCATGCGTCATCGTAATAGTGGTGTGAAACTCGGCCGCAACAGCAGCCACCGCAAGGCCATGTTCCAGAACATGGCAATTTCCCTGTTCGAGCACGAGCTGATCAAGACGACCCTGCCCAAGGCCAAGGAACTCCGCCGCGTGGCCGAGCCCCTGCTGACCCTGGCCAAGGTTGATTCTGTCGCCAACCGTCGTCTTGCTTTTGCGCGCACCCGCAACAAGGCGATTGTCGGCAAGCTCTTTACGGTGCTGGGCCCTCGCTACAAGGCCCGTGCCGGTGGTTACCTGCGCGTGCTGAAGGCAGGCTTCCGTGCCGGTGACAACGCCCCCATGGCGTATGTCGAGCTGGTGGATCGCGATGTCGTCGCCAAGGGCGCTGCCGTCGACGCTGAATAATTCGGCTGCTTCTCGCTGAATACAAAAACCGGGCAAATGCCCGGTTTTTGCTTTTCTGGTCGGCCTGCATGTGGACTAGGCTCAAGGCAGTGGTCGAGCCACCGACGGGGCTGTGTGCAGCGCCCAGTTGGGCGGCGCCCGTCAGGAGCCTGCGATGACCTTGTCGGACCTGTTGCCTTATCTTGCAGCGTTGTTGCCGGTCAGGCCGCAATCGCTTCCGCCGACTCTCCTGCTGTTTCCCTTCCTTTTGATTCTTGAAGGGCTCTATCTCATCTTTTCTACGGTAGCCGCAGTGCGGCAGGGGTGGCGCTTGCGCCGGCGGCGGGCAGCCCCGGTGCGCGGGCTTTGCTCCTGCCGGGTGCCCCGGGATGCGGTGGCTGGCCAAGGGAGTGGCCTCCCGCCGTTGCCCCCGCTCCCGTTGGTGAGCTGCATCATCACGTGTTACAGCGAGGGGAATGGCGTTGCCCGGACCCTGAAGAGCCTGCTGGAACAGTCCTATGCGGGAAGCATGGAGATTCTGGCGGTGATCGACGGCGCCGTGCAGAACTTTGCGACCTGGAGCACTGCCCTGGATATGGCGGGGGAGCTGGTTGTGGCGCGGCGGCCATTGCGGGAGTTGCGGGTCATTCCCAAGTGGATCCGCGGTGGGCGCGCCTCGACGCTCAACACGGGCCTGGCGCTGGCCAGGGGGCAGATTGTGCTCGCGCTCGACGGGGACACCTCGTTTGACACTGACATGGTGGCGGGCGTGGTCCGGTATTTTCACGAGCCTGGCGTGGTGGCCGTGGCGGGAACGCTGCGGGTTCGTAACGAGGGGCTGAATCTTTTGACCCGGCTGCAGGCACTCGATTATGTGATCTATCGGCAGTTGGTTCGGACTGGGCTGGGCGAGCTCAATATCCTGAACAATATTCCTGGTGCGCATGGCGCTTTCCGCCGTGACGTCCTCGTGGCGGCAGGAGGCTGGGATAATGGCAGTGCTGAGGATGTGGATATGTCGCTGCGGCTGCGCAAATGCCTTGGCCGTCACCCGGGATGGAGGATGCGGGCGGCACCGGACGTAATCGGCCATACCGATGTGCCGGCTCGCTGGGGAGAGCTTCTGAGGCAGCGTCTGCGCTGGGAGGGAGATCCATTTTACCTGTTCCTGCGCAAGCATGGCCGCTCCTTGCGGCCACGATCCATGGGCTGGCGGAACTGGCTCTATGCCATGTGGTACGGGCTGGGGTTCCAGATGCTGATGCCGGTGGCGCTGCTGCTGAGCCTTGGCTTCCTGTTGGCCGCACCGGCTGCTGCAGCCTACGGTGCCTTTGCCTTCGGCTATTGCATCTATTTTGCGGTGGCAGCGCTGGTGCTGGCGGTGCATCTGGCGGTAACCAGCGAGCGGCCCGGCCAGGACGTCCGCCTGGCCGTGCTCCTGCCCCTGTACCCGGTCTTCATTGTGGTCCTGCGGGCATGGAGCGGCGTGGCGGTGCTGCATTCCGCCATCATGCGCTCGCATCGGGACAGCAGCATGGCGCCCTGGTGGGTGCTGCGGAAGAGCCGCTACTAGTCAGGAGCGCGAATGAAGGTTCGGTTTGCCAAGCCGGTACGCAGCGAGGCGGGGCGGGAGGATGGCCTTCAGTTGCATCATGCGCCGTCCCAACGACCTGGTCGCCCTTACTGGCAGTGGTATCTGCTATTGGCGAGCGCCGTCCTGCCCTTGCTGGTTGTTCTCTTGTGGGGTGTTGAGCGGCTTGCCTGTGGCTGAAGGACCTGTGCTGCAGCTGTCAGCAGCGGCAGTGGCGCAGGATTGGCAGTCTGCTGGGGCGCGGTAAGCGCGGACCGTCGATCGAAGGCGGACGGGCCGCTGGGGCGGCTCGTGATCAGCCATGCCGATCGCCGTGCCGGCGCAGGATACTGGCAGGACACTACCGGGCGGGCAGACGTTGCCGGAGACGCTCGAACAGGCAGATGGCCGCCGCTGCTGCCACATTCAGGGACTCGATTGGCCCGGCCATGGGTATGCGGACACGGGTATGAGCCAGTGCCAGAAGCTCGGCGCTGGCGCCGTTGCCTTCGCTGCCGAAGGCCAGCACCAGGTCACCGCGGAGATCGCAGTCGTAGAGGGAGGTGGCTTCCTGCAGTGAAGTCACCAGCAGCGGGCCTTTGAAGCCTGACAAGGCCTGGTCGAGATCAATCCGTTCGAGCAGGGAGAGCTGAAAATGAGCTCCCATGCCTGCACGCAAGACCTTGGGGGACCAGATATCGGCACAGCCTGGGGTGAGCCACACCTGGTCGATGCCGGCGGCGACCGCAGTGCGCAGTATCGACCCTACGTTGCCGGGATCCTGCACACCGTCCAGCAGCAGGCAGCAGCCGGTATCGCGTCGTGCAGGGGGTGCCGGCAGCTTGACCTGGGCCAGGAGGCCCGAGGGACTGGGCGCCTGCTCGATCGCCTGGAAGAGCTCGGGAGGCAGGGCGGTGACAGCGCAGGACAGCAGGGGAAGAAGGCGTGAGATTTCTGCTCGCCCTTGCTCCCCTTCCGCCACCAGTACTCGTTCCAGCGGCCAGTCCGCCTCCAGCGCGGCCTCCACCAGATGCGTTCCCGCCAGCAGGGTCTGCTGGCTCTTCAGCCGCTCGCGACGGCTCTCGGCCAGTTTGATGAGATGCTTGACCAAGGGATTCTGGCGAGAGCGGATGATTTCCATGATCGGGTTCTGGTGGAGGGAACAGGCGGGCATTTTGTCATGGTAGCGCCATAAAAAAACCGGGCAGGGCCCGGTTTTGATCTGGCTGAGCAGCGAAATCAGCGAGAGCCACCTCCGGTGCCGCCGCTCGTACCACCTCCGGTGCTGCCACCCGTGCCGGTATCCGTGCCCGGAGTACCAGTACCGCTTCCGGAGTCGGTGCCCGAGCCAGGAGGCGTGGTCCCGCCCGTGCCCGGGTCACCACCCGTGTCGCTGGGGGGCGTGCCGGTCGTGCCGCCAGGGGCCGTGCCGGTGCCGCCGCTGCCCGTTCCGGTGTCGCCGCTGGCGCCCGGTTCGGTGGTGGTGGCGCCGGATGATTCAGCGCTGCTGCCGGCGTCTTCCTTCTTGTTGCAGGCCGCCACGCCGGAACCAAGCGCGATCACGAGCATGGCCAGAGAGAATTTCTTGGTCAGTGACATCACAGCGCCTCCATGTGGCTGCTATTCAGAGTCTGAAGCTTTGACTAATGGCGGCACGGCGTCAGTGGCCCCTGCGTTACCACGCAGGGCGGAGCTGTAATGCATGTAGCCACAGGATGTGCCTGTGTCTCAGGTCTTCAGCAACGGTTTCAGGAAACGTCCAGTGTGGGAGCCTTTGCTCTTGGCGACGGCCTCCGGTGTGCCGGTCGCGATCACCATGCCGCCGCCATCGCCCCCTTCGGGCCCCATGTCGATGACCCAGTCCGCCGTCTTGATGACGTCGAGGTTGTGCTCGATGACGACGATGGTATTGCCGTGGTCGCGCAGGCGGTGCAGGACGTTCAGCAACTGCTGTATGTCGTGGAAGTGAAGGCCGGTGGTGGGTTCGTCGAGGATGTAGAGGGTCTGGCCGGTGTCGCGCTTGGAGAGCTCGCGGGCAAGCTTGACGCGCTGCGCCTCGCCACCGGAAAGCGTGGTCGCGGCCTGGCCCAGGGTGATGTAGGAGAGGCCGACGTCAACCAGGGTTTGCAGCTTGCGCGCTAGCGCCGGGATGGCGTCGAAAAAGCCGCGGGCTTCCTCTACGGTCATCTCCAGCACTTCGGTAATGTTCTTGCCCTTGTACTTCACTTCCAGGGTTTCGCGGTTGTAGCGCTTGCCCTTGCAGACGTCACAGGGCACGTAGATGTCGGGCAGGAAGTGCATCTCCACCTTGATCACGCCATCGCCCTGGCAGGCCTCGCAGCGGCCGCCCTTGACGTTGAAGGAGAAGCGGCCCGGGCCGTAGCCGCGCGAGCGCGCCTCCTGCGTGCCGGAGAACAGCTCGCGGATCGGCGTGAAGATGCCGGTATAGGTGGCGGGGTTGGAGCGCGGCGTGCGGCCAATGGGGCTCTGGTCAATGTCTACCACCTTGTCGAGATGCTCGAGGCCCTTGATGGATTCATAGGGAGACTCGTCGAGTACGGTGGCGCCGTTCAAGGCCTTGGCGGTGATGGGGTAGAGGGTGGCGTTGACCAGGGTGGACTTGCCGGAGCCGGAGACTCCGGTGACGCAGGTCATGAGGCCCAGCGGGAAATCGACGGTGACATCCTTGAGGTTGTTGCCGGAGGCCCCCTTGAGGGTCAGCAGCTTCTTCTTGTCGACCGGCGTGCGCTTGCCGGGGATGGCGATCGCCTTGCGGCCCGACAGATAGGCCCCGGTAAGGGATTCCTCGGAGTTGATGATGTCCTCGTAGCTGCCGCGGGCGACGACGCGGCCGCCATGCACGCCGGCGCCGGGTCCGATGTCGACGATGTAGTCGGCGGCACGGATGGCGTCCTCGTCATGCTCGACCACGAGCACGGTATTGCCGAGGTCGCGCAGGCGGACCAGGGTGCCGAGCAGGCGTTCGTTGTCGCGCTGGTGCAGGCCGATGGAGGGCTCGTCCAGCACATACATTACACCTACCAGGCCGGCGCCTATCTGCGAGGCGAGGCGGATGCGCTGGGCTTCGCCACCCGAAAGGGTTTCGGCAGAACGGTCCATGGACAGGTAGTCGAGGCCGACGTTGACCAGGAACAGCAGGCGCTCGCGGATTTCCTTGAGGATCTTGTCAGCGATCTCGCCGCGCTTGCCGGTCAGGGACAGTTCGTTGAAGTACTCGCTGGCGCGCCGGATGGGCAGCTTGACCACATCCGGCAGCGTGCAGTTCTCGATGTAGACGTGGCGGGCTTCGCGGCGCAGGCGAGAGCCGCTGCATTCCTTGCAGAGGGTGTGGCCGAGGTACTGCGCCAGGTCCTCGCGGACATTGGCGGAGTCGGTATCGCGGTAGCGCCGTTCCATATTGGGCAGCACGCCCTCGAATGCATGCTCGCGTACGACCTTCCGGCCACGGTCGTTGTAGTAATAGAAGGGAATTTCTTCCTTGCCGGAGCCGTTCAGGATGGCGTTCTGCACTTTCTTGGGCAGCTTCTTCCAGGGCGTCTCGACGTCGAAGCCGTAGTGGTCGGCCAGCGCCTCCAGCATCGCGAAGTAGTAGATGTTGCGCTTGTCCCAGCCGCGGATGGCACCTTCGGAAAGGGCCAGTTCGGCGTCGCTGATGAGGCGGCCAGGATCGAAGAACTGCTTCACGCCCAGGCCGTCGCAGGTGGGGCAGGCGCCGGCGGGGTTGTTGAAGGAAAAGAGGCGCGGCTCGAGCTCGGACAGCGAGTAGCCGCAATGCGGGCAGGCGTAGCGGGCGGAGAAGATCTGGTCCGGCTTCTTCTCGTCCATGAAGGCGAGCAGGGCGATGCCGTCGGCATGGCGCAGCGCGGTTTCGAAGGATTCCGCCAGACGGATCTGGATGTCGGGGCGGACCTTGAGGCGGTCCACCACCACTTCGATGGTGTGCTTCTTGAGCTTGTCGAGCGCCGGCGCCTCGTCGAGGTCGACCACGATGCCGTCGATGCGGGCGCGCACGAAGCCGTCTGCCTTGAGTTGTTCGAACACATGCAGGTGCTCGCCCTTGCGCTCCTGGATCACCGGGGCGAGCAGCATGATGGCGGTACCCTCCGGGAGGGTCAGGACCTGGTCCACCATTTGCGACACGGTCTGCGCCTCGAGCGTGACGTCATGGTCGGGGCAGCGCGGGATGCCGGCGCGGGCGTAGAGCAGGCGCAGGTAGTCGTAGATCTCGGTGATGGTGCCGACGGTGGAGCGGGGATTGTGCGAGGTCGACTTCTGCTCGATGGAGATGGCCGGGGAGAGGCCCTCGATGTGGTCGACGTCGGGCTTCTCCATCAGCGACAGGAATTGCCGGGCGTAGGCGGACAGGGACTCGACGTAGCGGCGCTGGCCTTCCGCGTAAAGGGTATCGAAGGCCAGCGAGGACTTGCCGGAGCCGGACAGGCCCGTGATGACCACGAACTTGTCGCGGGGCAGGTCAAGGTCGATGTTCTTGAGGTTATGGGTACGGGCGCCGCGGATCGAGATCTTGTCCATGAGGTACCTCTGGGCGGGCCGCGGGAGGGCGGCGGGCCGGCAAGTGCAAACCGCCGAGTATACGAGAAAGGTAGCAGGGGCCGCATGCGACGAAGCCCCGACGGACCGGGCGTTTTAGCCTGTGCAGCCGGCCTGCGGCTGCTAGAATGCGCCGCCCGGCCTTTCCGGGCCCTAGCTCCGCCTGCCCTGCGAGACCCTGATGAGTGCCATGAACGCCGGCGAACGCCGTGCCGTGACCACCCTGGCCAGCCTGTTTTCCCTGCGCATGATCGGCCTTTTCATGATCATGCCGGTGTTTGCCCTCTACGGGCGGGAGCTGGACGGCGCCACCCCCGCCCTGATCGGCCTTGCGGTCGGCATGTACGCGTTGGCCCAGGCCCTGCTGCAGATTCCGCTGTCCCAGCTCTCTGACCGGATCGGGCGCAAGAGGCTGATCCTCGCCGGCATGCTGCTGTTTGCCATCGGCGGCGCCGTGGCAGCCCTCTCGACCTCTATCTGGGGTGTGATTATCGGCCGTGGCCTGCAGGGCGCCGGCGCCATCTCCGGGGTGGTGCTGGCGCTGCTGGCCGACCTCACCCGCATCGAGCAGCGCACCAAGGCCATGGCGGCCATGGGCATGAGCATCGGCCTGTCCTTTGGCCTGGCCTTCGTGATCGGGCCCTTGCTCGCCGGGCACTTCGGACTGGCCGGCCTGTTCTGGTCCACAGCCCTGATGGGCCTGGCCGGCATGGCGGTCTGCCACTGGATGGTGCCGGACCCGGTCACTTCGGTGCGGCAGACGCCCTCGACCTACGGCCAGCAGTTCCGTGAGGCCCTGGGGCACCGCGAGCTGCTGCGCCTCAACTGGGGCATCTTCACCCTGCACCTGGTGCTGGCCGCTTTCTTCATGTCGGTTCCGGTCATGCTGCACAACAGTGGCGGACTCGAGGCCCGGCTGCATGGCTGGGTCTATCTGCCGGTGCTGTTCCTGTCCTTCATCGCGGTGGTGCCGGGCATCATCGTCGCCGAGAAGAAGCGGCGCATGAAGGGCGTGTTCCTGCTGGGCATTGCCCTGGTCCTGGCCGGCATGGCCTGGCTCTCGCTGCTGCATGGCTCGCTGGCCCAGGTCGTGGTGGGGCTGTCGCTGTTCTTCCTGGGCTTCAACCTGCTGGAGGCCTTGCTGCCCTCGCTGGTCAGCAAGATCTGCCCGCCCGGCAGCAAGGGCACGGCCATGGGCATCTATTCCACCAGCCAGTTCCTGGGCGCCTTCCTGGGCGGCCCCCTGGGGGGCGTCCTCAGCGGCCACCTGAGCTATGGGTTCCTGTTTGCCGCCCTGGGTCTGGTCGTGGCGGTGTGGCTGGCGGTGGCGGCCGGCATGGAGCAGCCGCCCTTCCTCAACAGCATGGTGCTGTCCTTCGACGTCCTCAGCATGGAGGAGGCCCCGGCGCTGGCCGAGCGCCTGCGGGCGGTGGCCGGGGTGCATGATGTGGTGGTGCTGGTGGAGGAGCGGGTGGCCTATCTCAAGGTCGACAGGCAGCAACTGGATGAGGCCGCGCTCGCCGCCTTCCCGGCGACGGCCGTGGCCGCCTGAGGGCGCCCGGGCGGACCCCCGGCCTTGGCGCGCCAGACCCTGTGCCGAGGCCGTTGCGAGGCTCCGGCCGCCTTCTGGCGGCCCAGGCGACACATCACAAAATCAGTCCTTTTGGGGCGTGGCAGGGGCGGTTGCCTTCGGGTAAAGTTGGCGTCCGGTTGTCGTCATGGCGAGCCGGAAACGCCCCCCCAAGAACGTAACGAGAGCGAGGTTTACATTATGCGCGGCGTGAATAAAGTCATTCTGGTCGGTAACCTGGGTCGTGATCCCGAAGTGCGTTATCTCCCTTCCGGCGGTGCCGTGGCCAACGTCACCATCGCGACCAGCGAAGCGTGGAAGGACAAGACCACCGGGCAGCAGCAGGAGCAGACCGAGTGGCACCGAGTGGTGTTCTACGGCAAGCTGGCCGAGATCGCCGGTGAGTACCTGAAGAAGGGCTCCAAGGTCTATGTCGAAGGCTCCCTGCATACCCGCAAGTGGCAGGACAAGCAGACCGGCCAGGACAAATACAGCACCGAAATCAAGGCCAACACCATGCAGATGCTGGACAGTCGTGGCCAGGGCAGTGGTGGTGGCAGCCAGGGTGGTGGCTTCGGTGGCGGTGGCGAGGACTTCGCGGCCGGTGGCAGTTTCCCCAGCTACGAAGACTTCGATCAGGGTGCGGCTCCCGCTCCTTCCCGTGGCGCCCCGCAGCGCCCCGCGCAGGCTCCGGCCGGCGGCGGCCAGGCCCGTCCCGCACAGGCTCCGGCCGATAACTTCGACGACGACATCCCGTTCTGAGACGTCCGTCGCCTTTCCGAGAAAGCCGGCAGTAGCCGGCTTTTTTGTTGGCTACGATCTAGGCCATCCCTTCCCTTCAAGGAGCCGGCGATGGCCCGCCCCCCTACCCGCACCGAACATGACGCCCTGGGCCCGGTCGAGGTTCCGGCCGAGCACCTCTGGGGAGCGCAGACCCAGCGTTCGCTGCACTTCTTCCCGATTGGCGTGAACCGCTTTCGCTGGGAGCGGCCGGTCATCCGGGCCTTCGGCATCGTCAAGAAGTGCGCGGCCCTGGCCAATGGCGAGCTGGGCGAGCTGGCGCCGCAGAAGGTGGCGCTGATCGTGGCGGCGGCCCAGGAGGTGATCGACGGCCGCTGGGACGGGGAGTTCCCGCTGGTGGTGTTCCAGACCGGCTCCGGCACCCAGAGCAACATGAACGCCAACGAGGTCATAGCCAATCGTGCCATCCAGCTGGCGGGCGGGACTCCGGGGAGCAAGAACCCCATCCACCCTAACGACGACGTCAATTGCGGCCAGTCTTCCAATGACGTGTTTCCGGCGGTGATGCACATCGCCACGGCCTCGCAACTGGTGGAGGCGCTGCTACCGGCGGTGAGCCGCCTGCGCGACACGCTGGCGCGGAAAGGGCGCGACTATGACGACGTCATCATGGTCGGTCGCACCCACCTGCAGGATGCCACGCCGGTGACCCTGGCGCAGGTGATCTCGGGCTGGGTGGCACAGCTCGAACTGTGCCTGGCCGGCCTGCATCGCGCCTTGCCCGATGTGTGTGAGCTGGCCACGGGCGGTACCGCGGTGGGCACCGGCCTCAATACCCATCCGCGCTTTGGCGAGCGCATCGCGGCCCAGGTGTCGCAGTGCACGGGCCATGTCTTCGTGCCGGCGGCCAACTACTTTGCGGCGCTGTCCGCCCACGACGGCATGGTCAATGTCAGCGCCGCCTTGCGCACGCTGGCAGGGGCGCTGATGAAGATCGCCAATGACATTCGCTGGCATGCCAGCGGCCCTCGGGCCGGGCTCGGCGAGTTGCATCTGCCGGAGAATGAGCCGGGCTCGTCCATCATGCCCGGCAAGGTCAATCCGACCCAGTGCGAAGCGTTGACCATGGTGGCGGTGCAGGTGTTCGGCAATGACCATGCCGTGGCCTTCGCGGGGTCACAGGGCAATTTCCAGCTCAACGTGTTCAAGCCGGTGATCCTGCATAACGTACTTGAATCCATCCGCCTGCTGGCGGATGCCTGCACGGCCTTCGAGGCCTACTGCGTGCGCGGCATGGAGCCTGATCGTGTGCAGTTGCGGAGGCATCTGGACGAATCGCTGATGCTGGTGACGGCCTTAAATCCGCATATCGGCTACGAAAAAAGCGCCGAGATCGCGCTCAAGGCCTGGCATGAGGGGGGCTCGCTGAAAGCGGCGGCGCTCGCGCTGGGGCATGTCACAGCAGAGCAGTTCGAGTCCTGGGTACGGCCCGAGGACATGCTGGGGCCCAGGAAGGACTGAGGGGTGCCGGCGCGGGGGGGGCGCGAGCCTCTCCGGAGGACGCCGCCGCGTCAGTCGGGCCGTTCATCGGCGCCGCGGCTGGCATAGCGCTGCGCCAGCGCGGCGCACACCATCAGCTGCAGTTGATGATAGAACATGATGGGCAGCACGATGAGGCCCAGCCCCGGGTGCGCACCGAACAGCACCTTGGCCATGGGCACGCCTGCCGCCAGCGTTTTCTTGGAGCCGCAGAAAACCGCCACGATCTCCTCTTCCCGTGCCAGTCCCAGCAGTCGCGCCGCGCCGGTGCTCAGCAGCAGCACCACGGCGAGCAGCAGCGCGGTGCCTGCCAGCGTGAGCAGCAGCAAGCTGGCCCCGTAGTCGCGCCACAGGCCGGCATCCACCGAGTCGCTGAAGGAGGCGAAGACCAGCAGCAGGATCACGCCGCGGTCGAGAAGGCTGATGTAGCGCTTGTAGGGGGCCAGGCGCGGCCACAGCGGCCCATGCAGAAGCTGGCCCAGCACGAAAGGCAGCAGCAGCAGGCTGGCGATGTCGGCGATGGCTTCGCGCAGCGGCAAGCCTGCGCTGCTGGTGGGGGCCATCAGGCTGACCAGCAGCGGTGTCAGGAAGATGCCGAGCAGGCTGGAGAGCGTGGCGTTGAAGATTGCCGCGGGCACGTTCCCGCCGGCGACGCCGGTGAGGGCGACAGACGAGGTAATGGTGGAGGGCAGGGCGCACAGGTAGAAAAATCCCAGCAGCAGCATCGGCGGTAGCAGCCGCTCCAGGCCGGGACTCATTAGCAGGAATAGCAGCGGGAAGACGCCGAAGGTGAAGGCTTGTACCAGCAGGTGCAGGCGCCACTGGCTGAAGCCGGAGCGGATCTGCTCGCGGGGAATGCCAAGTCCGTGCAGAAAGAAAACGATGGCAATGCCGTAATCGACAAAGCTGTCGATATGCAGGAGGCCACCACTCTTGCCAAGGCCGGGGAAAAAGGAGGCGATAATGACAGCCAGCAGCATGCTGCGCAGGAACCAGTCGTTGAAGAGCCCCTTCAGCATGCTCATGTGATCGCGCCTCTATGTGCCCTGGATAATCAGTAGTGTTCACTAGTCCGGCACTGATGGTAAGCCGGATTGACTAAGGTAAAACGCCACATAAATCCGATTGCCTGCCATTGATTGCCTGTGCAGGATTTCCACTGTCATTGGCAAACGGAGAATAAGACATGGCCGTCGATTTGAATGATCTCTCAATCGAGGAACTGGAGCAGGTTGTCAGCAAGGCTCGCCAGCTGATTGAGAAAAGGCGCGAAGAGGCCGTGGCGCAGGCGCGAGCGGATATTGAACGCATCGCCGCCAGCACGGGGTATTCAGTGGAAGACCTGCTCGGCATGGGCAAGGCGCGCGCCCGTCCGACCGCACGCAAGGCGGTGGCGGACAAATACCGTAATCCGCGCGACCCTTCCCAAGCTTGGTCCGGCCGCGGCAAGCGCCCGCGATGGTTGCAAGACCTGCTTGAGCAGGGGGCAACGCTGGAGAGCCTGCAGGTCCGCTGAGGCCTGGCCGGCGCGGCGGCAGCAGGCCGTAGGGCGCTGCTGCCGGCCGTCATGCGGCCCGGGCCCGGTCAGAAGTGAAGCTTCAGCGAGGTGACGTAGCGGGTGTCATCAGACTCAATGCCGGCCGGCGCCTCACCATCGTATTGCCAGGTTGCGCCCAGCTTGAGGTCAACATGAGTGGACAGCTTCACCAGCACGGCCACTTCGCCGGCGACAAGGTAGTCGTCGCTGTCGTCCAGGCTGGGCTGGTAGGCCAGGTTGGTCAGCAGGCGCAGTTGCTGGTTGATCTGGCGCTTGTAGGTGAAATAGGGGTTCAGGCGCCAGTAGTGGTGGTCCTGGCCGGCCTGGTCTTCCCATTCGTGCAGCACGCCGAAGCCGGCATAGACCGCGCGCACATCCTGCTCGAAGTTGAGGGTGAAGCGGGCGCCAATGCCGAGCTGGGTGCGCGAGTCCAGCAACTGGAAGTCGTCCTGGCGGGCATCCACGAAAGCTTCTGCGGCGAGGGCGTGCTTGAACTCGTCCCGGTAATGGGCATGGGCCCAGCTGCTGTCTTCCACTTCCTGCTCGGGGGTGAGGGCGGTGGCATGGCTATGCTCGACCAGGGCGAACATGTCGGTTTCCCGGGAGCGGTAGTCGACCCGGCCGCCCACGGTGTAGTTCTCGCGATCGGTATTCCCGCTGCGGCCATCCAGGACGGCGGAAATGCTGCCACGGCCACCCTGATCGGGGGCGTTAATGGTGTCGCTTTCCACGGATTCGTAGGCGGAGGCGGCAAGCGGCAGTGCCAGGACCAGGGCAAGGGCAGCGCGGGACAGTACCATGGGAGGGGGACTCCTTTGATTTGAGGGGCGGCTGGACTCGCCTTTTCACAGCGTCGGGATTATAAAGAAGCCCGGCTGTTGGCGATCCTTTTTTTTGCCACGGCCGGCGGCGTTTCCAATAACAAGACCGCGCCGTCTGCCATCATTTTCCGCTTTAGAGGCTCCAATGACTGACGCAGTAGGGCGCAGGGACCGACTCCCTGCGCTGACGCCCTACCTGATCCTGGGCTTCGTTGCGTTGCTGCTGGCCTTGCTGGCGCGTGCGCCTTCCAGTTTGTTGCAGAAAGCGCTGCCGCCCGCCGCGCCCCTCAAGGTGATCGCCTGGGGCGGTAGCCTGTGGCATGGCCAGGCCGAAGTCCTGCTGGCGGGTGAGCCGGGCTTCTGGCGCTGGGAGCTGCGGCCAGCCGCCCTGCTGCGGGGTCGCCTGGCCCTGGACCTGAAGGGGCAGGGCGGTCTGGCCATGAGCGGCCGTCTGGAGCGCGGCGCGGGCAGCTGGGGCATTCGCGATGTGTCCGGGGAGGTGTCAGGTCGCCTGTTGCAGCCGCTGTTGCCGCCCGGCTGGAGCCTGCCCGGCGACGTGACCCTGGCGGGCGTCCACCTGGTGCGCCAGGGGCTTTCCCGCGGCCCCTGGGTAGCGGCAGCCGGTCAGCTGAACTGGGGCGGGGGCGCCATGCAGTACAACCTGGGCAGCCAGGTGCAGTCCGCGACCCTGCCGCCCCTGGTGGCGGGGCTGGCGCTGGACGGCGGAACGCTGGTCCTCAGCCTCGCCGAGGCACAGCAGGGTTCTGCGCTGGCCGAGGTTCGGCTGGCGCCGGATGGCGCCATGGAAACGCGGCTGCGCGAGCGGCTGTTGCGCTACTCCGGGCGTACCAGCGGTGCCAGTCTCGACGCCGTAGTGGTGACGTCGGCGCAGCCTGCGCCATGAACAGCCGGACGGACGTCCGGCATACCTAATCGTGATAGCGGTGCCCCGCCTCTGTGGCATCATCGCTGCTCTGCGGACTGGAAGGGGATGGATTTGGCGGCAGCATGGGCAAAGGCAGGCCGGGCGCGCTGGCTGGGCACGGCTGGTCCGGCACTTCGCGTGGGCGCGGTGCTGTGGATGGCCTGGACGCTGGCGGGGCTGCTCTGGCTGTTGAGTGGCCACGGCAGCGCCCCGCTGCCGGCACCCCCGGCCCCGGCCCGGCGTGAGGCCCCGGCCGTGGATGTCAGTCAGCTGGCCTCACTCAACCTGTTCGGTGCAGCCCCGGTAGCGGCGGCGGGGGGGGTGGCGGAGAACGCGCCCGACACCACCTTGCAGCTTCGCCTTGCAGGCGTTTTCGTCAATGTGGAGCCTGAGCGCTCCAGCGCGATAGTCGTCGAGCGCAACAATCCTTCGGCGCCGGCCAAGGCTTACCGGATCAACGAAAGCTTGCCGGGCGGGGCTGTCCTGGCCGAGGTTCATGACGACCGCATCGTACTCCGTCGCGGCGATGGCGCCCCTGAGGTGCTGCGCTTCGAGAAGAGCGGCCTGCTGGTGAATGACGGCGCCAGCACCGGCGGCCGCCGCCCGGCAGGCATCGAGCCGGATGACAGCAGCGCCGACCAGGTCGATGTGCGCGCCGCCCTCGATAACGCCATCACGGCCATGGGGCGCAATCCGGAAGCTTTCGTCCAGCAGTTCGGGCTGAAGCCCGGGCCGCTGGGCTACGAAATCACTGCCGCCACTCCTGAGGATTTGCGCGGCGTCCTGGGCCTGAAGCCCGGTGACCGCCTCCTCAGTGTGAACGGCCGCCGCCTGGGCAACCCGCGCCAGGACCAGGCAGTGCTGCAGGCCCTCAAGTCCAGCGGTGCCGCCCGGGTGGAAGTCCAGCGGAGCGGGCAGATCGTGACCATTGAACGGAAATTTTAAAAAGATGGCTGTATCCAAAAGTTCTGCGGCCCTTGTGCTGGCGCTGGCGCTCTCACTGCCGGCCCATGCCGCCAAACCGAAGACCTGGAAGGTCAACCTCAAGGACGCCGACATCAGCGCCCTCGTGACGGAAGTGGCCGAGGTCACGGGCAAGAATTTCGTGGTCGACCCGCGCGTGAAGGGCACCATCACCGTCATTTCCAGCAAGGCGCTGTCCGCTGACGAGCTTTATGAGCTTTTCCTGGGGGTGCTCAGCGTCAACGGTTTTGCGGCGGTGCCCAGCGGCAGCGCCATCAAGATCGTGCCTGACGTCACCGCCAAGCAGTTCGGTGTGCCGGTAGACGTCAGCGTGTCGCGCAAGGGCGAGGCGCTGGTCACACGCGTGATTCGCCTCGAGAACTCCAGCGCGGTGGACATGGTCCCGGTCCTGCGGCCGATGATGCCGCAGTTCGCGCATCTGGCGGCAGTGCAGGGAGCCAACGCCCTCGTGCTCTCCGATCATGCCAACAATATCCAGGCCCTAGCCGACATCATTGCGCAACTCGATGGCACGACCGGCGACGAGATCGAAATCGTGACGCTGCAGGATGCACGCGTGGACGACGTGGTCGCCATGCTGGAGTCGCTGACGGGCTCAGGGGGCGCCGGTCCGGGCGGCGGCAAGGAGGCGCGCCAGCTGTATCGCGTGCGCCTGGTCGCCGATGCCCGTTCCAACCGGCTGCTGCTGAAGGGCGACGCGGTGGGCCGCAAGCGCCTGCGGGAGCTGATCGCTACCCTGGATACCCCCAGCGAGCGTCTGGGTGGGGTCAAGGTGTTCCGCCTGCGCCATGCCTCCGCCAAGCAGGTGGCGGAAGTACTGCGTGGTCTCGTCACGGGCGACGGCGGCCGCACCGGTGCGCCTGCCGGTGCTCCCGCCGGCGGCGCAGGTGCGGCCGGCGCGGTGGCGATCAATGCCAATGGCGTCGGCCTGATTGCCGATGAAAGCCTGAATGCCCTGGTGGTCCGTGCCGACCCCGCTTTCATGCGCGAGATCGCCAAAGTCATTGACCAGCTTGACCAGCGCCGCTCCCAGGTCCTGATCCAGGCAGCCATCGTCGAGGTCTCCGGGGACAATGCCCGCCAGCTCGGCGTGCAGTGGGCCGCCGGAGACCCCACCAAGGGCATCGGCCTGATCAACTTCTCCGCTGCCGGCACGCCCCTGGCCTCTCTTGCCACGGCCGCGCTTGCCGAGAATCCCGCCCTGACCGCCATCAGCGAGGGCGCCACCCTGGGCTTCGGCAAGTCGGAAACCGACGCCAGCGGCAACCGCACCTTCTATGGCGCCCTGATCCAGGCGCTGGCCAGCGTTACCAATGCCAACCTGCTGTCCACGCCCAGCGTGATGACGCTGGACAACCAGGAGGCAAAGATCGTCGTTGGCCAGAACGTGCCCTTCATCACCGGCACCAGTACCAGCGCCAGTTCGACCACCGCGAACCCCTTCCAGACCATCGAGCGCCAGGACGTGGGTATTACTCTCAGGGTAAAGCCTTCGATTGGCGAAGGCGGTACCGTACGGCTCGAGATAGAGCAGGAGGTCTCGGCGGTCCTGCCCAGTACCTCCGGCATCAACTCCGCCGACCTGATCACCAGCAAGCGATCCATCAAGACGACGGTGCTGGCGGATGATGGCCAGACCATTGTCCTGGGGGGGCTGATCCGGGATGACATCACCAAGACCGTGAGCAAGGTACCCCTGCTGGGGGACATTCCTCTCCTCGGCTATCTCTTCCGTTCGACCGGCACGAGCAAGACCAAGCAGAACCTGCTGGTATTCTTGCAGCCCAGCCTGGTTCGCGACAGCGCCAGTGCCGCTGACATGAGCCAGCGCCAGTATGCGGCCATCCGCACGCTGGACATGAGTGTCAGCCGCTCCGGCAAGGTGTCGCGCCTGCCCGAGCGAGTGGAGGCCATCTACCAGGGCTACCAGATTCCGCCGGCGGCGACGCCGGATCCGGAGGCGCCCGCCAAAGAGGCGCCGCAGCAAGAGGCGCAGCCCTTGCCGCAAAACCAGGCTGTACCTGTGCAGCCTTGAGCAACCTGTTGCCTTGAGACAAACGGAAGGTCGCCATCATGCTGAAACTGCAATTCCTGGATAATCGCCAGCCCGCCATGTGGCTGGTGGATCCACGCATCTCCATTGGCCGGGACAAGAGCAACAGCCTCGTCATCAATGACGAGGGGATCAGCGTTTTTCACGCCGAGATCCGCCAGGAGGATGGCAAGGTCTTCATCTGGGATTCGGGAAGCGTGAATGGCACCTTCGTCAACGGCGAAAAGATCTCGGGCAAGAAGGAGGTCAAGGCTGGCGACGTGATTCGCTTCCATCTCATTGACGTGCAGCTGACCGATCCTTCCAAGGGGCCCGCACCGGCGCTGCCGGCCGCGGTGAAGCGCGAGATCGAGAAGCCGACGTTGCCGCAGTGGCAGGTCAAGGCCCTGACCGGCACCATCTCCGGCAAGATGTTCCTGGTTGACGGCACGAAGATCATCGGCCGCGACCCTGGCTGCGACATCATCATTACCGGTTCCCATGTATCGCGGCGCCATGCCGAACTGTCGATTCGCGGCGGCAAGCTCTGGGTGAAGGATCTGGGCTCCTCCAATGGCACCTTCGTCAACGGCAAGCGGAACGATGAGGTCCAGTTGAAGAATGGCGACGAGGTCAAGTTCGATGCCATGACCTTCAAGGCCGTGGGCCCTGCGGACGCCGAGGAAAGTTTCGAGGAAGCGGAGATGACGCAGTTCCGCCCGGCGGTCGCGATGGCAAAGCCGGTCGCGCCTGCGCCGGTGGTCGCGCCTCGCCCCGCCGCACCGGCTCCCGCCGTGGCGACCGCCCCTGCCCCCGCCCCCGTCGCTCCGGTGGCGGCTGCGGCGCCCAAGCCGGCAGCGTCGGCTGCGGTGCCGAGGCCTGCTGCTGCGGCCGCCGCCGCCCGGCCGGCCGCGCCGGCGCCCGTCGCGGCGGCAGCGGTTACGCCCGCCAAGGGTGGCAATGGGGGGATGGTCCTGGTGGCGGTAGTGGTGGTGGCTGCCGCGGTCGCGGCTGCCTTGATCTTCATGTAACCCACAACTACGCCATAACGAGAACGGGGCCTTAGGGCCCCGTTCTCGTTATGGCGCGCACCGGATCAGGAGCCCGGCTCCAGACGGAAGAAGCGGCGGATGCTCATCAGCAAGCGCACCCGGTGCTGGTCATGGTCAAGGGCTTGCCATTCCTTTTGCAGTGCTTCGCGCTCGCGATCCTGCTCGGTCATGATGCGGGCAAAGGCCTCGGCCATTTCCGGTCGTGCCTCCATGATCTTCTCGAAATTCTTCTTGTCGATCCGGTAGCACTCGGCATCGGTGCGCGCGGTCACGGTGGCGCGCCGGGGCTCGCCGGTCAGCATGCCCCGCTCGCCGAAGATGGCGCCCGCGGTCAGCATGGCCAGGTGCCGGCGCGGCTGGCCCGCGGTCTCGAACCATACATCTGCCTCTCCCTGAATCAGCACGTAGAGCCAGTGCGCCACCGCCCCTTGCCGGGTCATGGCGTCACCCTTCACGAACTGGGCATACGTCAGTGACTGGGCCAGATGGTTGATCTCCTCGTCGCTCAGATGGGCCAGAAGCTTGATGCGGCTCAGATTCTTGCGGCGAACGATCAGCTCCTGCTCCCGCTGGCGGCTGCTGCGCTCCTCGTTCTCTGTGCTCAGGCGCACATCCCGGGCCGGCGCTACCAGGCGCCAGCCGTGGCGCTGCAGGGCCGCATACAAGTGAACGCGCACATGCGAGTCGGTGGGGTCGTCGGCCAGTGCATCCGTCAGCCAGTAGCGCAAGGCGTAGGCGCCGATGCCGTCCTTGAAGTCCATCAACACACAGCTGGGCGCCGGATGGCGGCTGACCAGAGGAATTTCGGCGCTGCCCAATGCTTTCTCGACGGCGCTGATGACGCGCTGAGGGGGCACGTCCAGGCTGAGGGAGAAATAAACCCAGCGCCGCCATTGCGGCGTGTCAGCGCTGCTGACGACAGTGAACTTGGACTTCATGAGCAGGCTGTTGGGCAGGATCACGACTTCGCCATTGCGGGTACGTACGGCGGTGTGGCGCCAGTGCACCTCGACGACCCTGCCGGACACGTCATCCACCTTGATCCAGTCGCCGATATGGATGGAGTCGTCGAGCTGAAGGGCGATGCCGCCCAGGATGTTGCCCAGGGTGTCTTGCATGGAGAAAGCGATGATGGCCGTGATGACGGCTGACGTGGCGACCAGGCTGCCCAGGTCCAGGCCGGCATAGCGCAGGCGCAGCAGTCCCCAGACCAGATAGGCCACCACGATCAGGATGTCCTCGAGGATGCGCGGCGGCTGCAGGCGCATGATGGGCAGCAGGACGCGGAACAGCGTGAGGCCGGCCAGGCGGATGACGAGAATGCCGAGGACCAGGGTAGCGAGGCTGTCGAGCAGGGCGGCGGTCTGGGCGGTGCCGCTCCAGCTCGTGAAGGCGGTGGACAGGACCAGCAGCGCGGCCAGGCCCATGAGGATCAGACTGTTGCGCAGCAGATTCGGAACCAGTGGTCGCGCACGCTGCAGCATCAGCAAGAGCAGGGCAGCGATCAGCAGGGTGCTGGCATAAGCCGGGTGCCAGGCGAGGGCGAAGGCACTGGGCAAGGAGTCGACAGGGACGTTCAGCATCAGGGTTTCCTGGCGGGGGTGGAAGGCGCTCGCCGCTCCGCAGGGGGCCGGAGCAGGCTGTTACGCTGGCACGAAAACGTTTTCCGTGCCAAGCGCTGCATCACGCTCCGGAAAAGTCAGGCCGCCTGCTGGTTGATGACCCGGTGCAGGGCCTCGCGAAAGGCCGTGTTGACGCCGAGTTGCTTCAGCGTCCAGTAGTGGCCGCCGATGGCCCGGTCGACCAGCATGGTGTCGGGCGAGGGGCGGAAAGCCTCCCAGTACTTCAACGAGCGGCGCGCCAGGCGCATGACATCTTCGTGCAGGGTGGCGGTGCCGAAATTGTAGGGAGTCTCGGAGAAGGCCGTGTGCACGATGGTGACCCAGGGCGCATAGAAGTCGGCGGGCATGCGCGCCATGTGATCGGTGTTGCGTACGCCCAGGCTGATCAGGGCTTCTTCCAGCGCCTCATAGTCCTGGGCGATGGCTGCCCGGGTGCTTTTGCGCAGCGCGGCTACGATTTCCGGCTTGATCTTCTTGATACAGCCGTAGTCGTAGATGACAAGGGTGCCA
The DNA here is from genome assembly GCA_040385265.1 of Pseudomonadota bacterium. Lineage (GTDB taxonomy): Bacteria > Pseudomonadota > Gammaproteobacteria > Pseudomonadales > Moraxellaceae > UBA2031. The sequence goes on from JAZKHS010000012.1 coordinate 33,338, forward strand.
TCGGTACGGAAGGCGAAGTTGCCAGGATGCGGGTCGCAGTGCACGGCGTTGAGGCTGTAGATCTGCGAGCCGATGGCCTGCACCAGACGATGGCCCAGCTCGTTGATGACCTCCTGGCTGTAGCGCGGCGCATGCACCTCGCGAATGTCGTCGCCCGGCTCGAAGGCCATCGTGAGCACGCGCGTGCTGGTGTACTCCTCGAATACCCGGGGCACCACCACCTTGGGGTCGTCGGCATGGAAGGCGGCGAATTCGCGTACGTTCTGCGCCTCCTTCTCGTAATCGAGCTCGTCGATCAGGCTACGCCGGATTTCAGCAAAGACGGCATCCAGCATGGTCTTGTCGACCTTGAGAACGCCCGCCATCTTGAGGGCAAGGCGCAGGTGCTTGAGGTCGGATTCGACGCACTGGTCAACGCCGGGATATTGCACCTTCACCACGACCTCGTCGCCGGCATGGGTGCGGGCACGATGCACCTGGCCGATGGACGCCGCCGCAAAGGGCTTGTGGTCGATGAAGGCGAAGATCTCGCCGGGATCCTTGCCCAGTTCGATGCGGATCTGGCGCTCGATTACCCCGAAGGGCATGGGAGGCGACTCCTTCTGCAGCTTGGCCAGGGCATCGGCGATTTCCTTGGGGAAGACATCCTTGAACTGCGAGGCGATCTGGCCCACCTTCATGACGGCGCCTTTCATTTCGCCAAGAGTATTGGCGATCTGTTCTCCCACCTGGGAGAAGAGTGCCTCGCGCTCCCGCAGGCGGTCTTCCTCGCTCAGGGTGCCGAGGGCACCCTTGATGCGATTCCTGGCAAAGTTGCCGGCAATGCTGGCGGACATGCCGGCCAGCTTCATGAAGCGCTTGCCGGGGGTGGTGGCGCCGAAGCGCTTGTCGTTCTTGGTGTCGTCGCTCATGGCAGTCTCGTGCAGCCATTGTGCCCCGGATAGCGGGGACTGACTCTTGAGTGTCGGCGTCGCTTGCCGGGCGGGCAAGGGGCGCGTGACCAGCAAGCCCCTCCACCGGGGGGCGTGCCCGACGAGCGGTGGCTAGGACTCCTGATGCAGCGTCAGGGCAAAGCGGACGACTGCTCCTGGCGGCAGGGAGACGGTGTCCTCCTTCACGTTGCCGCTTTCCACGCAGGCCATGCCCTGCCATGCCGAGGGGGTCATGTCGGCCAGGCGGGCGGCTTTTTCCGGCCCCGGGTTCCAGGCGATTACGCTGCGGCAGCCGGAGGACAGCAGTCGCACGGCGGAATTCCGGGCCTCGTCCAGCAGGCGGCAGTCGGCGCTAACGCCGGTGAAGATGCGGTCGGTCTCGCCGTCGAAACGAACCGGGCCGTGCTGGTGCCGTCGATGCCCGGTGGGGTCGAGCTGGTCAAGGCAGGTACTGCCCGCGAGCCCTTCGATCCTGGCCCGGCGACTGTCGATGAGCGGGAAATAACTGTGGAAGGCGAAGCTGAAGTCGAAGGCGGCAGTGCCGTTGTTGGCGACTTCAAGTTGCAGTGAAAGGTGGTGGCCGAGCCCGACGTGCAGGGTGGCGCGGAAGTCGTGAGGCCAGAGGTCGCGCGTGGCGGCATCGGCCTGCAGCACCAGGTCCAGATGCAGAGCTCCTGCATCGAGGCGGGCAGAGGCGAGTTGCCATTCGCGCAGGCGGGCAAAGCCGTGCGCGGACTGGCGCGGATCGGAGGGATGGGGTCCAAACCAGGGAAAGCACAGCGGGATGCCGCCGCGAATGGCCAGGCCTGGCGCAAGGTGCGCAGCGGGCGACAACCATAGCAGCGGCTCGCGGCCGCGTGACTGGAAGGCCAGTACCTGGCCTCCCTGGGCGCTGACAAGGGCACGGCAGAGCGGGGTGTCGACCTGCCAGCCGCGCAGGCCTTTGTCACCGAGGGACACTTCGCGGAGGCCGTCCGGTAGGGAGGGGAGGGTGCTCACACACTTGTCCTTGCGCTGATCCTGGAGCAGGGATTGTCAGGCGGGCGACAAGGGATGTCAGCAGCTTTCCGGTAAGACGCCTGTGTCAGACCGGCAACCCTCAGGTGTAACGGTGGGGGAGACGTCAGAGGAGCTGTGCGAAATCCTCGAAGGCCGGGCGCGGATTGCGTGCGTGGAGTCGGCTGGCGTCCCCATATCCCAGGTTGATAAGAAAATTTGATTTGATGGAGGTCTCTGCGAAGAACTCGCGATCGACACCTGCATTGTCAAAGCCGGACATGGGGCCGGTATCGAGGCCCAGGGCGCGCGCCGCGAGAATCAGGTAGGCGCCCTGCAAGGAGCTGTTACGCATTGCCGACGTGGCGATCAGCGCGTCGTTGCCGGCGAACCAGGCGCGCGCATCGGTGTGCGGGAACAGCGTGGGCAGGTGCTCATGGAAGGCGTGGTCGGAGCCGACGATCACCGTGACCGGCGCCGCCATGGTCTTGTCGAGGTTGCCGGGCGCCAGATGCGGACGCAGGCGCTCTTTCGCGGCCGGGCTCTTCACGAACACGAAGCGTGCCGGCTGGCTGTTGGCCGCGGTCGGCCCTTGCACGGCCAGCTCGTAGAGGCGCCGCAGCAGGGTGTCGGGCACCGCCTGATCCAGCCAGGCACTGTGGGTGCGGGCGTCCAGGAACAGTTGCTTCAGGGCATTGTCATCAAGGGGGCGGGTCATGTCATGGCTCTTTATGGTGAGGGCGAATGCGCCTGTTGGGGGGGATGATAATGGCCGGCCAGGAAGGGAGTGCGCCGTCAGCCAGTGCCGGCGCGTCTCAGGGTAAATCAAAAAGCAGGAACTCGGTGTCGGCACCGCCCAGGAGTTGCAGGGAGGGCTCCTCGCGCAGCTCCATGCCGTCACCCGCGTGGAGCGAGGCGCCGGCGACCTCCAGGCGGCCGCGGATGACCTGGATCCAGGCGGTCTTGCCGACCATGGCGTGGACCGCGTGACGGCCTTCGGCGAGGCGGCCCAGCCAAACCCTGGCCTTCTGGCGGATACGCAGCGAGTCGTCAGAACCATCGGGCGAGACCACGAGTTGTAGTCCTTCCCGGTCAGGGAAGCGGCGCTGCTGGTAGCTCGGCTCGGTGTTGTGGGTGTTGGGATAGATCCAGACCTGCAGGAAGACCAGCTCCCCGGGTTCGCGGTTGTATTCGCTATGGGTAACGCCGGTACCTGCGCTCATGAGCTGAAATTCCCCGGTGCTGACGCGTACCTCGTTGCCCATGCTGTCGTGGTGGGTAACCGCGCCCTCGAGCACACAGGTGAGGATTTCCATGTTGTCGTGGCTGTGTGGGGCGAACCCGGCGCCCGCAGCCACGCGGTCCTCGTTAATCACCCGGAGGACCGAGCTGCCCATGTGGCGAGGATCATGAAAGGAAGAGAAGGAGAAGGTATGGCGGCTGTCCAGCCAGCCCAGCTGGCTATGGCCGCGTTCTTCGCTGTGGCGGATGGTAATCATGGCGTACTCCCTCCGGTCGGGGCCCGGGCGGCGGTGTGGCGACGGCGGGCGGATGGGGCGGCCCTCTGAGGGGCGGGGCCCGGAATGAGCTAAGCCTAGTATTGTTCCTCTTTACTGATTAGTGTGAGCAAAGGAAAATGACTGTTCATTTATATGGAACAATGGCTGGCTGCCTGGCAAAACAAGGATAAGCATGGATCTCAATGATGTCGTCGTCTTTGAAAAGGTGGTGAGCGAGGGCAGCCTCACGGCCGCCGCCAATCGCCTGGGCCAGCCCAAGAGCTCGGTCAGCCGCGCCCTGTCGCGTCTGGAGTCCGACCTGGGTGTCCGCCTGTTGCAGCGCACCACCCGCAAACTGCACCTCACCGAGGCCGGCCAGCTTTTCTTCGAACGCACGCGTCGGGTGCTGAGCGAGCTGCGCGATGCCGAGCAGGCCGTGACGCAGTTGCAGGAGTCGCCGCGCGGCCACTTGCGCATGACCATGCCGGTGGAGCTGGGCATGAAGTTCATGGGGCGCGTGGTGGCGGAGTTCATGCTGCGCCATCCCGACGTCAGCATCGAGGTGGAGCTGTCCGGGCGCCTGGTCAACCTGGTGGAGGAGGGTTTCGATCTCGCCCTGCGCATCGGCGAGTTCCCCGACTCCTCCCTGGTGTCGCGGCGCATGGGCAACCTGTCCGGGCGTTTTTTTGCCAGCCCCGTGTACCTGGGCCACCACGGCATGCCGAAGAAGCCCGAGGAACTGACCGCGCATGAGCTCATTCTGTTCATGCAGTCGAAGGAAAATACGCTGCAGCTGTTCCGGCAGACATCGCGCCAGGGTGATGTGCCTGCCTGTCGCCTCACGGTGAAGGGGCGCCTCACGGTGAACAACAGCAGCATGAGCGCGGATGCCGCGATGGCCGGACTCGGCATTGCCCTGCTGCCCGCCTTCCTGTGCGCGGACGCCGTGGCCGCCGGGCTGCTGCTGCCGGTGCTGCCGGAGTTCCGGGTGTGCAATGGCGGACTTTACGCCATGTACCCCAGTCGCGAGCATATGCCGGTGGCGCTGCGCCTGTTCCTCGATTTCCTGAGCGAGCGCATGCAGGAACATCCCTGGTTCGAGTAAGGCGGCCGCTGCCGCACGGATACCCCATGCCCATCGAATACCTGCGCCGGATTTCCGGCCATGAACGCACGCCGGAGACCAACCGGCACCTCGGCCTGTCACTGGCGTTCATCGCCGGCGCCGCCAATGCCGGCGGTTTCCTGGCGGTGGGCCAGTACACCTCGCACATGACCGGCATGGTATCCGCCACTGCGGATCACCTGGCGCTCGGCGATCTGGCGCTGGCGCTGGGAGGCCTGTTCGCGGTGCTGTGTTTCCTGCTGGGGGCAACACTCTCTACATTGCTCATTCATTGGGCCCGCGACCAGCAGTTACGCAGCCAGTTCGCGCTTCCGCTGTTGCTGGAGGCCTTGCTGCTGATGCTGTTCGGCGCTCTTGGTCCCCTGCTCTGGCAGCATCCCCAGGCCTGGGGTTCCCTTACCGTGCTGGTGCTCTGCTTCATGATGGGATTGCAGAACGCCATCATCACCAAGATTTCCCGAGCGGAGATCCGCACGACCCATGTCACCGGCCTCGTCACCGACATCGGCATCGGCATCGGCCGCCTGCTGTACTGGCGCCAGCACCATGTACCGGAAGAGGCGGAGCATCAGACGCACACCCGCCTGCGCCTGCAATCGGCCCTGGTGGCCATGTTCTTTGCCGGCGGTATCCTGGGCGCTCTCGGCTTCAAGCACATCGGTTATCTGACCGTGCTGCCGCTGGCTGTCCTGCTGCTGGCGCTGTCCCTGGTGCCGGTGCTGGACGACCTGCGCCACCACCGGCGCTCATAGCGCCGGCAGCCAGCGCTCCGGCAAGGGCGCCAGGGGCTGGTACCGAGGCGTCGACAGTGTGCCGGCGGCCCAGGTGGAGCCCGGCGCCGGACGCGCCAGCAGGAAGCCCTGCAACGCGTGGATGCCGAGGTCCTGCAGCACCTCCTGCTCGCCCCTGTGCTCGATTCCTTCGGCGATGACGCGGCAGCCAAGACGGCGGGCAATGTCGCGGATGAAGCGCACGAATTCGCGCTTGATGCGGTCCTGGTGGACGTTGGCCACGAAGTGGCGGTCAATCTTTACGTAGGCGGGGCGGACTTCCGACCACAGCCGGAGGCCGGAATAGCCGGCGCCAAGATCGTCGATGGCGATCTCGAATCCCATGCCGGCATAGTGCCGCGTGGCCCGCGCCAGCAGCGCCATGTCGGGTGTGGGATCCTGCTCGGACAGCTCGATCACGACGCGTGACGGTGACAGCCCTTCACGTTCGAGAATGCGCAGGGTTTCCCCGCGGGGACGGTGCGGGTCGGTCAGCGTGAGCGGGCTGACATTGAGGAACAGCTTGCCGGGCAGGGCATGGTGGACGAATTCGCGGACCGCCAGTTCGCGGCAGAGATACTCCAGTTCGGCTAGCATGTTGGTGGTACGCGCAGTCTCGAACAGCTCAGAGGCTCCGTGCAGCGGGGAGTCGATAGGGCCGCGGACCAGGGCTTCATAGCCCAGCGCCAGGTTCGCGCGGGTTTCGAGGATGGGCTGGAAGAGGACCTGCAGTTCACGTTGCAGTATCAGGCGCTGCAGTTCTCGGGCAAGGGGCGTCATGGCAGTTTCTCGAGTCGGAACCGGAGCATCGGAGCATCGGCGCATCCGGCAAGCTTCCGGGCTCTTCATACTAGGAATTTCATGTGCTGTTTTGGTTGCGAGCCCATTACATCCATGTGAAGGGCGTCGGCAGTTTTTTCACGGGACACTCAGGAAGGAATCAGGTTGCGAATACCATCGGGTGTGTTGCTTCTGGTGCTGGCGCTTCCCGCGGCGGCGCTGGAGTGGGAAGTGGGCGTGGGCGCGGAAGGGCGCTGGTTTGACTGGCGGGAATACCAGGCGGGGGAGCGCTTGCTGGTCGAGGCGGGACCCCAGGCCGCCGGTCTCTTGAGCGCGGACGTCAGTCGCGGCCCTTGGTTTGCCCGGCTGGAGACGGCTTGGGGGGGCGGCCTCGCCCACTACGATGGCCAGTTGCAGACCGGACCGGCCTATGAGGCCGATGCCTGGGAGGAAACCTATGACGCCCACTGGCGGCTGGGCTGGCGCAGCGGCGGCATCGATCTGAGCGGAGGCTGGCTGCAGCGCGACTGGCGCCGCTACATCGAGGGCAGCACCAACGTATCCTCCGCCGAGGAGCGCTACCGCTGGCGCCTGGTGACCGCGACCGCCACTGCCGACCTGCCGCGGCTGCCGGGGTGGCGCGTCGCCATCGAGTTCGGCGTACCCGTGGAAAGTTACCAGAAAGTGTATTCTCGCCGCGTGGATGACTTCAGCCTGGAGCCGGGCGATGGTTCCTACTGGCGTCTGGCGTTTCCCTTCAGGCCGGATCCGCAAAGTTCCATGGTGGTCGAGCCCTGGTACCAGGAGCAGACCATGGATGACAGCAGGGGCGTGGCCCTCACCGTCAACGGCGTTCCCGATGGCAATGTGGCCTACCAGCCGCAATCGATCCGTCGCGAGTTCGGCCTGACCCTGCGCTGGCGCTTTGCCGGAAGCCGTCGGGACTGAGTGCGACCGCCATGAAAAAGCCCGCGACTCGCGGGCTTTTTCATGGCGGTGCCGGCGGTGGCGTTGCCGCGTTCAGCGCTCGATGGGGAGGGACATCGGGTTGGGCAGCAGCATGGCGACCTTTTGCAGGCGGGCCTGCAATTCATGGTGGCTGGCCGCCCGCAGCGTGACATGGCCGAGCTTGCGGCCTTCGCGCTCGGCCTTGCCGTAGAAGTGCAGATGGGCATCGCGCTCGGCCAGGATATCGGCCTTGGCCGGATGCGCGCCGATGATGTTCACCATGGCGGTGGGCAGCGGGCAGGTGGTGGCGCCCAGCGGCAGGCCGGCGACGGCGCGCACGTGGTTCTCGAACTGCGAGCAGGGCGCGCCTTCGATGGTCCAGTGCCCGGAGTTGTGCACGCGCGGGGCAGTCTCGTTGGCCATGAGGCCGTGGCGGGTCTCGAACATCTCGAGCGTGAGCGCGCCCACGTGGCCGAGGTCCTGGGCGATCGCGGAAATGTAGCGTTCGGCGGTGAGCTGGATGTCGTCGTTCACGAACGGGGCGGGCGCCACCGAGTGGCTGAGGATGCCGCGGTGGTGGACGTTCTCGGTGAGGGGGTAGCAGGCCATGCGCCCGTCCTGGCCGCGCACGGCGATGATGGACAGCTCGCGCTTGAAATGGATGAACTCTTCCGCGATCAGCGGCGCCTGCGCGCCGAGCTGGGCCCAGCAGGCCGACACCTGGGCCTCTTCCTTGAGCAGGAACTGGCCCTTGCCGTCGTAGCCCATGGTGACGGTCTTCACCACCAGCGGCAGCCCCAGCGTGGCGACCGCGGCGTGCAGGTCCGCCTCGGAACGGATCTCGGCGAACTGCGCCGACGGAATCTTGAGGCGGGCAAAGAGCTGCTTTTCGTTGACCCGGTTTTGCGACACCGCCAGGGACTTCACGCCGGGGAACAGCGGCTTGCGTGCGGCAATCCGTTCAACCCAGGCCACCGGGATGTTCTCGAATTCGTAAGTGAAAACGTCGGCGCTATCGATGAAGGCATCGAGGCTGGCCTCGGAATTCTGCGCGTCGCCGAAGACCGGGCCCAGGCCGGCGGAAGGGCAGTCCCGGGTGGCTTCGAAGAAGCTGAAGGCGAGGTCCAGCGGGTAGCCGGCCAGCGCCATCATGCGGCCGAGCTGGCCGCCGCCGAGGACGCCGATGCGCAGGCGGCTCATGCCGGGTTCCCCGGCACCGGGTTTGCCAGCACCTTGTCGGTCTGCTCAGTGCGGAACTTCTCGATCACGGGCAGGAAGGCGGGGTGCTTGCCGCAGAGGATCTGGGTGGCGAGCAGGGCGGCGTTGATGGCGCCGGCCTTGCCGATGGCCAGGGTGCCGACGGGAACCCCGCCCGGCATCTGCACGATGGAGAGCAGGGAATCGAGGCCGTTCAGGGCCTGGGACTGGACCGGGACGCCGAGTACCGGCAGCGAGGTCTTGGCGGCGCACATGCCGGGCAGGTGGGCGGCCCCGCCGGCGCCGGCAATGATGACCTCGATGCCGCGGCCACGCGCCGATTCGGCATAGCTGAAGAGCTTGTCCGGGGTGCGGTGGGCCGAAACCACCTCGGCCTCGAAGGGCACGCCCAGCTGGGTGAGCGTGTCTGCGGCGTGCTGCATCGTGGCCCAGTCCGACTGGGATCCCATGATGATGCCGACCAGTGCTGTCATTGCCTTGCCCTCATGGCCGTATGGCCCGGAAAAACGCGCCATTTTCCGCGCCCCGGGGCGCTTGTCAAACCCGGGTTTCGGCCTTCCGACGGCCCGGACCGCCACCGGCGGGCGGATCGTCAGACCTGGGTGCGGACGAGCAGGGCAACCACGGCGGCGGCCAGCCCGATCAGGACGGTCAGGCCGGCCATGAGGCCAAGGTAGACCCAGAAGGGGCGGAAGCTGCCGGGCATGGGCTCCCGGGGAAGTTCGTCTGGCATGATGGCTCTCTGGCAGGAGGGACCGGCTCAGGTCCTGAACATGAAATATACCGCACCTACCATGCAGAGGCCCGCCCATACAAAGTCCAGCTTGAAGGGTTCTTTCATGTAAAAGACCACAAACGGGATGAATACGGACAAGGTGATCACTTCCTGCATGATCTTGAGTTGGGCCAGGCTCAGCTCGGTATGACCGATCCGGTTGGCCGGGACCATCAGCAGGTATTCGAAAAAGGCGATACCCCAGCTGAACAGGATGGCCCAGGGCAGGGCATGGTGCTGCAGGTGCTTGAGGTGGGAATACCAGGCAAACGTCATGAAGACGTTGGAGCAGATCAGCAGCAGCACGGTCTGCAGGGTGACGGGGAGGCTGGTCATGGCGGCATCCGGGAGGGTCCGGCCGATTCTCGTGGAGCCCGGAGGCAGGGGCAAGGGTGGCCGTGACGGCGACGGGCGACTTTGCGAGAATGCCGCCTTGCCTCTCCGCCACGGGATAGTTCCCTCATGCACGGGATAGTCTTCCCATGAAAGCCTTCTGGGCCCTGTTCTGGTCGGTTTGCCAGATGCGCCGCGCGCCGGCCGATGTGCCGTGGTCACTGCCGCTGCTGGCCCTGGTCGCCCTGCTCAATATTTCCCTGGCCATCGCCACCCAGTTCCTGGGCGGGTCGGTGCAGCCGATTCCCGCAGTGGCGACCGTGTTCGTCGCCGCCGTCCTCGACGTGGCCGGCTACGGCCTGTTGCTGGCCTTCAAGCGCCAGGAATTGCAGTACGTGCAGGGGCTGACCGCGACCTGGGGGGCTGACCTCGTGCTGGGGCTGTTCGCCTTGCCGCTGGCCCTGGCCGGGCGCCTCGCCGGGACGGAGTCGCCGCTGCTCGGTGTGGTGGTGTTCGGGCAGATGCTGCTGGTGGGCTGGAATCTGGGCGTGCGCGGCTTCATCTATCACCGCTCCGCCCATGTCGGCATCTTCCAGGGCAACATGCTGGCCTTGACCCTGTTCCTGCTCAATGTCTTCATCGCGTTCCGGCTGTTCCCGGAACTCTTCGCCGCGCCCGGCGCGCGCTGACCCGTCCAAGGACTCTTCCATGCATATCCACATCCTCGGCATCTGCGGCACCTTCATGGGCTCCCTCGCGGTGCTGGCCAAGGAACTCGGCTACAAGGTCACCGGCTCCGACGCCAATGTCTATCCGCCCATGAGCACGCAGCTGGAGGCGCAGGGCATCACCCTGATGCAGGGCTACGACGCCTCCCACCTGGATCCGCGCCCCGATCTGGTGGTGGTGGGCAACGCCATGTCGCGTGGCAATCCGGCAGTGGAGCATGTGCTCAACGAGCAGATTCCCTACACCTCCGGCCCGGCCTGGCTGGCGCAGCACGTGCTGCAGGGCAGGCATGTGCTTGGTGTCGCCGGCACCCATGGCAAGACCACCACCACCACCATGGTGGCCTGGATCCTGGACCAGGCCGGCCTGGCGCCGGGCTTCCTGATCGGGGGCGTGCCCAATGGCTTCTCCGCCAGTGCCCGCCTGGGCGGCGGCAAATATTTCGTGGTCGAGGCGGACGAGTATGATTCGGCCTTTTTCGACAAGCGCTCCAAATTCATTCACTACGCACCGACCACGGCCATCCTCAATAACCTCGAGTTCGACCACGCCGATATTTTCGAGGACCTGGATGCCATCAAGAAGCAGTTCCACCACCTGGTGCGGACCGTCCCGGGCCGCGGCCGCATCATCGTGCCCGCCGACGACGCCAACCTGGCCGACGTGCTGGCGAAGGGGGCATGGACGCCGGTGCAGCGCTTCAGCGTGGACGAGCTGCGCGCGGACGCGGCCTGGCGGGCGCAAAGCCTGACGCCCGACGGCTCCTCGTTCGCGGTGTATCTCGGCGCCGACAAGGTCGGCGAGGTGCACTGGACCATGACCGGCCGCCACAGCGTGAACAACGGGCTGGCGGCCATCATGGCGGCCGAGCACGCCGGCGTGAAACCGGCCGATGCCTGCCGCGCGCTCTCCGCCTTTCCGGGGGTGAAGCGGCGCATGGAAGTGATTGGCGAGGCCCGCGGTATCACCGTCTATGACGACTTTGCCCACCATCCCACCGCGATTGCGACCACGCTGGAGGGCCTGCGCCACAAGGTGGGGCCGGCGAAGATCATTGCCGTGATCGAGCCGCGCTCCAACACCATGCGCCTGGGGGCGCACAAGGAGAACCTGGCCCCGTCCGTGGCGGCGGCCGACCAGGTGATCTGGTACCAGCCGGAGGGCCTGAACTGGGACCTGGGACCGGTGGTGGCGGACAGCCCGGTCCCGGCTGTCGTGCTGAACTCCATCGAGGCCATCATCGCAAAGGTCGTGGCCGAAGCGCAGCCCGGCGACCAGGTTGTGATCATGAGCAATGGCGGCTTCGGCGGCATCCATCGCAAGCTGGTGGACGCGCTTTCCGCATGATGGCGTAAGACAGCTAAAAGGCGCCTGCGGGCGCCTTTTTTCATGCGGACGGGCACTCTCTGGCCGCTTGCTGTGGCATGGCGTGGACGAAAAACTGCTGTTGGTCAGGCCCGGGCGGGGCAGCTCTCAGAGCGCGGCGGATAGTGCGCGGCAGTAGCTTGGCACTTTCACCCGGTGGCGGCGAACAGGCGGTCGCGCGCGGCCTCGATCACCGCCAGTGTCGCCGGCTGCGACAGGCGCCGCTCCACGGTGATGCCGTAGAACTGCTCGCGAAGCTCCTCGGTACGACCGACCTCCTGTACCCCGAGTTGGGAGCAGATCTCCGCGGCGATTGCCGCCGGTACCGGGAAGACGCCGGCGCCCGCCTGGCCGAATGCCTTCATCAGCGCGCCGTCCTCGAACTCCCCCGCCACCTCCGGATGCACGCCAGCATCGTTCAGCCAGCGCAGCAGCGGGCCGCGCAGTGCGCTGTCCAGGCCGGGCAGCAGCAGCGGCACCTGCGCCAGCGTCTGCGGGAAGCCCTTGCCGCGCTTGATGGCGGCGGCCAGCGCGGGACTGGCGAGGAAGGCGACACCGCTGCTGCCCAGGGCATGCGAATAGCACTTTACGTCCAGCCCCGGCGGGTGTGGCGCATCGGCAATGACCAGGTCGAGCTCGTGGATGGCCAACTCCGCCAGCAGGCGGTTCAGCTTGCCCTCGCGGCAGACCAGGCGCACCGGCTCGGCCAGTTCGAGGGCAGGGGCGAGCAGGCGGTAGATCACGGACTTGGGCACCACGTCGGCAATCCCTACCCGGAACAGCATGCGTCGGCCCTCGGTGCCCGGGCGCTGGCGCAGCACGGTCTCCAGTTCGCCGGTGGCGCGGAAGATGTCCTCGGCGTAGGACAGCGCCAGGCGCCCGGTCTCGGTCAGCACCAGGCGGCGCCCGACGCGCTCGAAGAGAGGCACGCCCAGGGTTTCCTCCAGCTTGCTGATCTGCCCGGAGAGGGTCTGCGGGGTCAGGTGGACTTGTTCGCTGGCGCGATGAACGCCGCCGGCGCGGGCTACTGCCCAGAAGCAACGGAGCTGGTTGAGGTTGAGCATGGCCTTCTGTTCGATAATGCCGAATATATGTCGTATTAAAAGTGAATTTTTCGAACAGTGGAATAGTCACAGGATGGGCGGTGTCCACTACCAGGGAGGCAACGACATGCAGATCGACATACAGACGCAGGGCCTGGCTCTCGATGCAGAGGTCGCCCGGCTCATCCGCCGGCAGCTGCGTGCCGCCCTGTCCCACGGCGCTAACCTCATTCGCCACGCCAGCCTGCACTTGGCGGACACCAACGGCCGCAAGGGCGGCGTTGACATGCAGTGTCACCTGGTACTGCAGCTCCATGGCCTGCCCGCGGTGGTGGTGCAGGAGACCCGATCGGCGCTGCCGGAAGCCGTGGGCCGCGCCATCAGGCGCGCCCAGCACAGCCTGGCGCGCCGTATCGGCCGCCACCGCGAGGTGGCCGGCCATCCCGACCTGTCCGTGGACGATGCCTGGAGCCTCACATGAAGCGCGTTTTCCTTTTTCTGGCCACCAACCTGGCCATTGTCCTCGTCCTGTCAGCGTCGATGCGGCTGCTGGGAGTGGAGCCCTACCTGACCGCCAACGGCCTCAACATGAAAGGCCTGCTCATTTTCGCCGCGGTGATGGGCTTTGGCGGCGCCTTCATCTCCCTGGCCATCTCCAAGTGGATGGCCAAGAAGACCACCGGCGCCCGGGTCATCACGGCGCCCGCCAACGACACCGAGGCCTGGTTGCTCAATACCGTGCGCCGGCAGGCCGAGGCCGCCGGCATCGGCATGCCCGAAGTCGCGATCTACGACTCACCGGAGGTCAATGCCTTCGCCACCGGCATGTCGCGCAACAAGGCGCTGGTGGCGGTATCCACCGGCCTGTTGCGTGGCATGACCCGCAATGAGGCGGAGGCCGTGCTGGCGCATGAGGTCAGCCACGTGGCCAATGGCGACATGGTGACGTTGACCCTGATCCAGGGCGTGGTGAACACCTTCGTCATCGTGCTGGCGCGCGTCATCGGCAATTTCGTGGACAAGGTCCTCCTCAAGAACGAGGGGAGTCACGGCCCGGCGTTCTGGATCACCAGCATCGTCGCCGAGCTGGTGCTGGGCATCCTGGCTTCGATCATCGTGATGGGCTTCTCGCGCTATCGCGAATTCCGCGCCGATGCCGGCGGCGCCCGCCTGACCAGCCGCCAGGACATGGCCGCGGCGCTGCGCCGCCTGCAGCAGGCGCATGCCGGTCCGCTGCCGGAGGGCATGGCCGCCATGGGCATCTCCGGTGGCGGCAAGGTGCCGGGATGGCGCAAGTTGTTCATGACCCATCCGCCGCTGGAGGAGCGCATCGCCGCCCTCGAGCGTGCCCGCTGAGGGCAAGGCGTGGCCCGGTGTTCCGGCCATCCGCCGGGCCTTCCGGGTGCCGGGAGCGCGAGTGATGTTTTTCAAGTTTTACCGTTGAACCTTTTTGAATTTTTGCAGGGGTAAAGGAAGCCATTATGGAAATGACGCAGCAGGTGATGATTGGCGAGCCCTGGATGTGGGGTGCCTTCATTGCCTTCGTGATAGTGATGCTGCTGCTGGACCTTTTCGTGTTCGGCGGCGGCAAGGCGCACAAGGTGAGCGTGAAGGAAGCGGCCCTGTGGTCGCTGCTCTGGGTGGGCCTGGCCCTGGCCTTCAACGGCCTGCTCTTCTGGTATCTCAAGGATACGGTCGGTGTCGAGATTGCCGAGCGGAAGTCGCTGGAATTCCTGACCGGCTATGTGATCGAGAAATCGCTCTCGGTCGACAACGTCTTCGTCTTCCTGATGGTCTTCACGGCCTTTGCGGTGCCGGCCGAGTACCAGCGCCGCGTGCTGCTCTACGGTGTGCTCGGCGCCATCGTCATGCGCGCCATCATGATCATGGCCGGCGCCTGGGTCGTGCGCGAGTTCAGCTGGGTGCTCTACCTTTTCGGCGCCTTCCTGGTCATTACCGGCATTCGCATGATGGTCGCGGTGGACGAGAAGCCTGACCTGGAGCAGAACCCGGTGCTGAAGTTCGCCCGCCGCCATCTCAAGCTCACCGACGGCTACCGTGGCGAGAAATTCTGGGTGGTGGAAAACGGCGTGCGCCTCTTCACGCCGCTCTTCCTGGTGCTGCTCCTGATCGAGGTGACCGACCTGGTGTTCGCGGTGGACTCCATCCCGGCCATCTTCGCCATCACCACCGACCCGTTCATTGTCTTCACCTCGAACATCTTCGCCATCATGGGCCTGCGCGCGCTGTACTTCCTGCTCGCCGACATGGCGGAGCGTTTCCATCTGCTCAAGTACGGCCTGGCCATGGTGCTGACCTTCGTGGGCACCAAGATGCTGATCGCGCCCTGGTACCACCTGCCGGTGCAGGTGTCCCTGGCCATCGTGATCACGACCCTGGCGGCCAGCATCGTGGCCAGCCTGATTTCCACCCGCAAGGATGGCGGCAGCGCCGCCTGATCCGACGTTCTACCCCTTGGGCCCGCGCATGCGGGCCTTTTTTTGCCCGTGGCGCCAGAGCCGCGGCAGTGGCCTGCCTGGAGCCGGGGTTGGCCTGGGCGGGCTTTCGTCTGCTGGTCAAAGCAGAGGCGGCCCGGTGTGGGTCGGAACAGTCAGGAAGGGACAGAGAAGGACCGGGGCAGGGAAGGGAGGGCCGGCAAGGGAGGGCGCTGCAGAGCCTACAGGTGACCGCTGCGGCCATTGGCGAGAGCCGGCCGCCAGGTTTTCCGCTGCCATGAAAAAAGGCCCGCAGTGGCGGGCCTTCTTTCATTTCCGGCGGACTTATTCGGTGTGCGTCGGCTTGCCGAGATGCACCGGGTCGGCACGGCGCTTGCGCATGCGGATATTGAGCATTTCCACGCCCAGCGAGAACGCCATCGCGAAGTACACATAACCCTTGGGCACGTGCTGGCCGAGGCCATCCATGACCAGGATCATGCCGATCATGACCAGGAAGGCCAGCGCCAGCAGCTTGATGGAGGGGTGGCGGTCCACGAACTCGCCGATCGGCTTGGCGGCAAACATCATCACGCCCACCGCCGCCACGATGGCCATCACCATCACCGGGATGTGCTGCGACAGTCCCACGGCGGTGATGACCGAGTCCAGCGAGAACACGATATCAATGATGGCGATCTGCAGGATGATGGAATAGAAGCCGGCATGGGCCATGCCCTTGGCCACGGTCTCCTCGCCCTGCTCCTCGGCCTCGACGCTCTCGAAGATTTCCGTGGCCGCTTTCCAGAGCAGGAATAGTCCGCCCCCGATAAGGATGAGGTCGCGACCGGAGATGGCATGCTCCAGGACGGTGAACAACGGCTCTGTCAGGCGCATTACCCATGCCAGGGACAGCAGCAGCAGGATGCGCGACACCATGGCCAGGCCGAGGCCGAACATGCGCGCCCTGTTCCTGTGCTTTTCCTCGACCTTGTTCACGAGGATGGTCAGGAAAATGATGTTGTCGATGCCGAGGACGATCTCGAGGAAAGTCAGGGTGACCAGGGTAACCCAGGCCTGGGGATCGGTGATCCATTCAAACATAGCGGTAACTCCGGTCTGAGAGGGCGGCCATCTTCCGGATGCGGTCAGTGGCTGTCAAATCCGAAGTGCGGCGATCGGGGGCAGAGGACGGGCGGGGCTCCGTGTGCCGATCTTGGCCTGGCGACCGCGGCGGGTGGCGTCGGCAACGAATCTCCAACCCATGCTAGCCAGTCGCCAACGGCCTGCCGGGCGGGAGGTTCGTATCGTTGGCAAGGGCCCGGCGTCCCCTCGGGGGAGCAGGTCGGGCCGGAAGCGGGGTGGCAGGCGCCGAGGCCCTGAGTCTGGCGACAACACGGCCGCAACAGGTAGTCCGGTGCCGCCATATGAGGCCAGGGCTGTGCACGTAGGGCATGGGTGCCAGGAGGCGGCAATGAAATGGATGGCGCTGTTATTGCTGGCCTGCATGGGCCTGGCGGCCGGGGGGTTGCCGGCACTGGCCCACGGAGGAGCGGGCGGCGCGAGAGTGCCGGACGGCGGCCGCGCCGGGGCGGCAACTGCGCACGGAGTGGCCCGGGTAGGCGGCGAGGGCAAGGCGGGTCGGTCGGCGCCGGCCTGGCAGCCGCCGGCAGGGCCTGGCTCAGGCGAAATGGCAGACGTAGTCGAGGGTTTCCAGGGTCTCGATCTCGAAGGAGGAGTTACCCGGGACATCGAAAGACTGGCCGCCCTGGTATTCCTTCCACTCGGCCTCCCCCTTGAGACGGATCCGGCAGCGGCCGGCATTGAGTTCCATGACTTCCGGGGCGCCGGTGGTGAACACCAGGCTGGAGGGCAGGATGACGCCCACGCTCTTGCGGGTGCCGTCAGCAAACAGCACGGTGTGGCTCACGCACTTGCCGTCGAAATAGACATTGGCTTTCTTGACGACGCTGACGTTGTCGAACTGGCTCATGGCCTGGGTCCTCTGGTGGATGGCAATCCGGGCGCGCGTCACAGGTGACGGGGCCGGGGAGGGCGGATTCTAGGGGGTGGCGGCGTCTGCGGAAAGTGCTACGCCGCTTCCGCCGGGCCGGGCCGGCCCGGGTCTTGCCCTGCCGGGCAGGGCACGTGGCGCGACTCGCGGGCGGGGCAGGAGGCTCCACCGGCGACGGCGGCATAGCCCGGTACGGATTATGTGGCCGGCCTGTGCGCATGCCCCCTTGGGGTGCATGAGCGCAGCGCTTGGGCCCCTTTGCCGCCTCGGGCTCCCCGGACTGTGACCAGTGGCGTGAATTCGGTCCGGGCGGTGCTTTTCAAGTCGTGAAGGAATGCGCTACTTTCGGGTCAACCTGGCATCGGGTGGGTTCGCCACCGGGAGGGCAGAGGCAGAGGCAGAGAAACGGATCTCGCTGCAGTTCCCGGTCGTGCTCGCGCTCTTTTCCACCCCGTGCGCATGCGTAATGTCCATGCGTACCTCACGTTGTCAGGTGCAGAGAATGGAAGATCACAACAGCCGCAAGAAAGCCTACATCCTCGATACCAACGTCCTCATTCACGATCCCAATTCCGTTCTCAATTTTGAAGAGCACCGCGTCATCATACCGATGACGGTCCTGGAGGAGCTGGACAAGCTCAAGTCCGGAAAGGTTTCCGTGGCCGCCGAATGCCGCGCCGCCATCCGCCTCATCGACTCCATCCTTGGCGACGCCGAGCCCGAGCGTATCCGCCAGGGCGTGCCGATCTGGCGCGACCTGACCCGCACGCACCAGGGCACCTTGTCCGTGCTCATGGATACCCAGGACAACACCAGCGCCGAGTACCTGTCCAACGAGCTCAATGACAACAGGATCATCAACCAGCTGGTGGCGCTGCAGGCCGGCAATATCAACACCAAGGTCGTGCTGGTCACCAAGGACATCAACATGCGCCTCAAGGCGCGCGCCTGCGGGCTCGCTGCCGAGGACTACCACAACGACCAGCTCGTTTCCGATATCAAGCAGCTCGCGCGCGGCTACCACGAAGTGGAAGGCTCCTTCTGGGATCGCGTGAAATCGGTAGAGACCCTGCAGCGGCTGGGCGAGACCCTGCATTTCCTGCCCCGTGAAAGCCTGGATGACCAGTTGTTCCTCAACCAGTTCATCGTCGATGACGAGGGCTTCGTGGGGCGGGTGCGCGAGATCGACAATGAGAAGGTGGTGCTGGTCGATCTGCCGCGGGAGGCGCTGATGCATCAGCAGGCCTGGGGCCTGACGCCGCGCAACATCCACCAGGCACTGGCGCTGAACCTGCTCATGGATCCGAACGTCCACCTGGTGTCGCTGACCGGGCCCGCCGGCTCCGGGAAGACCATCCTGGCGCTGGCCGCCGCCATCGAGATGACGATTGTCGAGCGCCGCTTCAACAAGATCATCGCCACCCGCTCCACGCCGCCGCTGGCGGAAGAGCATGGCTTCCTGCCGGGCACCGAGGAGGAAAAGATGGATCCCTGGCTGGGCGCCATCAGTGACAACATCGAGGCTTTGCACCTCAACGATGCCAGTCCCTCCGGCTCCATCGACTACGTGAAGGACAAGGCCAACATTCAGTTCAAGGCGCTCAACTACATCCGTGGCCGCAGTTTCCAGCGCTCGCTCATCCTCATCGATGAGTGCCAGAACCTGACGCCGCACCAGATGAAGGCCATCATCACGCGTGCCGGGGACGGCTCCAAGGTCGTTTGCCTGGGCAACCTGGCGCAGATCGATACGCCCTACCTCTCACCCACCAGTTCCGGCCTGACGTATATGTGCGAGCGTTTCAAGGGCTTCCAGCACGGCGGGCACCTGCAGTTGCACGGGGTGCCACGTTCGGTGCTGGCGGAGTACGCCGAGACCAACCTGTAGGGGTCGTGCAGCGCGGGGCCGGAGGGCGCCCTCCGACCTCCGGCCAGGCGCCTCCAGGATGGGTGGCGTCGTGGCCCCGCTTGAGGCGGTGCATGGCTCTCTGCTAGCGTCCGCGCATGCTGCCCAGGAGAGCCGCCATGACCCCCGAGCAAATCGCCTATGTCGCCCGTCGCCGCCACCAGATCCGCTACTGGCCCTGGCTGGCCCTGATTCTGGTATCGCTGCTGGCCGCCGGCTACGGCTGGCTGTGGCACCACGCCCCTCTCAACCTCAACCCCTTCCTTGTCCTTGAGCAGTTCCACCACAAGACGGTGAGCGACGAGGAAATGATCATGCTGGCGGCTCGCGGCAGCCTCGCGCTGGTGACCTGTGGGCTGTTCCTGCTGCTGATCATCTTCCTGTTGTCGGTGGCGCTGTTGAACGAGCGGCGCCTGATTCGCCTGCTGGACCAGGTGACGGATGGCAGCGCGCCATCGGCGCCCACTGGAAGGGATGGCGCTGCCGGTCTGGAGGCAGGGGGTGCGGAAGACCTGTTGGCACCGGAGGGTGCCGACCCGGAAAACGCCATGCCCCGCCCTGTTCAGCCGCAAGCTTCCCTGCAGCCGGTGCCGGACAGCGAGTCGCCGGCCCGACCTGACTGAACCCTGGGCTGCTCTGGTCCTGGCCCGGACCCCAGCCTGCTGCCGCCCGCGGTATCTGGCTAGCCTCTTCGCCGGCCTGGTTGCGGTGGCGACAGCCCCTATGGGTCCTGCCCCGGAACTTTGCCACCGGCAATGGCCCGGCTGCCGCTTGGCTCGGGTGCCGGTCCAGGGCGGCCGTGGCCGCCGGCGCGCCCCTGCCGAGGGTGACTGCGGTGGCCTGGCTTGCTCCTCGCGCTAGCCTTGGGGCTGGCGGAAGGGGCTGCCGACGGGTTCCCGGGCCGGTGGACCGGCTCGCTCGGCGCCTGGCCTCGCTGAAGTGGCGGGCCGCGTCCCGGGCGCTCCGGGCCTGGCCCGCTGGCACCGGCCCCTCCGTGTCGGCCTTCGCCCCCTGACAGGAGGAAAATTTGTCCCTCCCCGGCGTCTTGATTGCCCCCCCCTTTGCCTTTACGCTTCGCGCTGTCAGAGCCAGGGCGCGCCCAGCACTAAGCGCAGCAACCTGACGCAGGTAGAGAGCCTCTTGAAACCTCCACAAATACCCAAAGGTGTGATGTGGCGGTTTCCAGGGGCTCTTTTATTCTCACTGCTATGTATTGGGTGATTTGCCATGCGCCTTGCCGACTATTGCACCGATGCCGAGTGGAAAAAGATCCGGGATGTTGCCGACACCAAGGAAACTCCGTTCCTGGTCGTTGATCTCGAGATCATCAAGCAGAAATACGAAGAGCTGACAGGCTGCTTTCCGATCGCCAAGGTGCACTACGCCCTGAAGGCCAATCCGGGCGAGCCCGTGGTTGAGCTGCTGCGTGACCTCGGCTCCTGCTTCGATATCGCCTCGATTTTCGAGCTCAACCGCGTGCTCGATACCGGCGTGTCCCCGGACCGCGTGTCCTACGGCAATACCATCAAGAAGGCGCAGCACATCAAGTACGCCTACGAGAAGGGTATCCGCCTCTACGCCACCGACTCCAAGGCCGACCTGCAGTCCATCGCCGACAACGCGCCGGGCTCCAAGGTCTTCGTGCGCATCCTGGTGGAAGGTGGCGAGACGGCCGAATGGCCGCTGTCGCGCAAGTTCGGCTGCCACCCGGACATGGCGATCGATCTGCTGGTGATGGCCAAGCAGCTCGGCCTCATTCCCTACGGCATTTCCTTCCACGTCGGTTCGCAGCAGAAGGACATCGCCGTCTGGGATGCCGCGCTGTCCAAAGTGAAGTACATGTTCGACTGGATGAAGCTCGAGGAAGACATCGAGCTGAAGATGATCAACATGGGCGGCGGCTTCCCGGCCAACTATATTTCCGAAGTGAACCCCATCAACGTGTATGCCGAGGAAATCCTCCGCTACCTGCACGATGACTACGGCGACAACCTGCCCGAGATCATTCTCGAGCCGGGCCGTTCGCTGGTGGGCGAGTCGGGCGTGCTGGTCTCCGAGGTCGTGCTGATCTCGCGCAAGTCGCGTACCGACCTCAATCGCTGGGTCTACCTGGACGTCGGCCTGTTCCAGGGCCTCATGGAAACCATGGGCGAGTCGATCAAGTACCCGATCTACATGGAGAAGCTGGAAGGCAACCCGCCCACCGGCACCGTGGTGATCGCCGGACCGACCTGCGACTCCACCGACATCATGTACGAGAATTCCAACTACCAGCTGCCGCTGAACCTGGCGGTGGGTGATCGGCTCTACTGGATGACCACGGGTGCCTACACCAACTCCTACAGCTCGGTAGAGTTCAACGGCTTCCCGCCGCTGAAGACCTACTACGTGAAGTAAGGCGCGCCCCTGGCGTTTCCTGGAAAAGCCGGCGCATGCCGGCTTTTTTCATTTTGGCCGCGGACCGGAAAGCCGGCGTGCCTGGGCGTTTGCGAGGGGCTGTGGCGAGGCCTGCGGAGCGGCGGCAACAGGTCTCAGTCATGGCGCGGGGACGGTGGGGCCAAGGGGTGCGCGCCGCCCTGCGGCGCTGCAGGAGCGTCCGGGCATGGAGCCTGTTTCAACAGGCATGTGTCCCGTTGAAATCGAGGGGCCGGGGCGACCTGCTGGAATCGCTTCACAGTCAGGCTGCAGGTGTGGCCTTGGCCTCGGCTTTTTCCTCGACCTTCTCTTCCTCGACGGCCTCGATGTCGTCGTTCTCCAGCAGCTCTTCCAGCTCCAGCAGGGATGCCTTCACGCTCTCGATGAGCTTGGCCTCGTCCTGGTGGATGGCATGCTGGCGCTTCATCAGCTCTTCGTCATAGTCGCGAAAGCGACGGATATTGGCGTCGGCACGGTCCGGATCGTGGCCGAGCGCCACCAGGATCTTCTGCGCCAGGTCGAGGCTGGACAGGTAGGTTTCGCGATTGATGACGTGCACGCCCAGGTCCATGAGCTGGTAGGCGTGGGCGCGGTCATGGGCGCGCGCGTAGATCACGACCTTGGGGAAATGCCGGTGCAGGGCGTCGGCCGTCTTGAGCGAGTCCTGCACGTCGTCCATGGCCAGCACGAAAACCCGGGCCTTGCCCACGCCCGCCGAGCGCAGCAGATCGATGTTGGCGGGGTTGCCATAGAACACCTTGTTGCCGAAACGGCGCACGAAGTCGACCTGGCGCACATCCGATTCCAGCGCGGTAAAGCCGATGCGGTGCATGCGCAGCACGCGGGCCACAATCTGGCCGAAGCGGCCGAAGCCGGCGATGACCACCGGGCTGGCCTGGTCTGCCGGCACTTCGTCGTAGGCGCGCTGCTGCTCGCGCGGGCGCAGGCGCGGCTCGATCACTTTTTCCAGCAGCATGAAGGCGAAGGGGGTCAGGGCCATGGACAGGGTCACGATCAGGATCAGGCGCTGGGCGAAGGATTCGGAGAACAGCGCTTCGGCGGTCGCGGCCGAGAACAGCACGAAGGCAAATTCGCCGCCCTGCGCAAGAGGCACGCCCAGTTGCACGCTGGTATGCAGGTTGAGGCCGCTGAGGCGTCCGATGACCACCATGATCAGCGTCTTGAGGAGCATCATGGCCAGCACCGAACCCAGGATCAGGCCGGCCTCGGTGCGCAGCAGCGCAATGTCCGCGGTCATGCCCACCGCGATGAAGAACAGGCCGAGCAGTAATCCCTTGATGGGCAGCAGGCTGGCCTCGATCTCGTGGCGGTACTCACTGTCGGCCAGCAGCACTCCGGCGGCAAAGGCGCCGAGCGACATGGACATGCCCAGGAACTCGGTGAGGAGGCCGGCACCGCAGACCAGGAAGAGGGCGGCGGCGGTAAAGACCTCGGGAGTGCCGGCGCTGGCCACGAAGCGCAGGGCGGGGCGCACCAGCACGCGGCTGGAGAGCAGGAACATGCCGCCCACGAGCAGGGCTTTCCCGAGGTAGTCCCAGTCGTAGCCGGTGCCCTTGCCGCTCAGCAGGGGAATGAGGGCGAGCAGGGGGATCACCGCGATGTCCTGGAACAGCAGTACGGCAAAGGCGCTGCGCCCGTGGCGGGTATTGAGCTGCTTCTTCTCGCTCAGCAACTGCAGGGCGAAAGCGGTGGAGGAGAGGGCGAAGCCGAAGCCGAGGATGACGCTGACCGCGGGCGTGAAGTCCAGGGCCAGCAACAGGCCGGTAAAGACCAGGCCGGTCAGGATGACCTGCAGGGCACCCAGGCCGAATACCGAGCGGCGCAGCAGCCATAGCCGGGAGGGCTCCAGCTCGATGCCGATCAGGAAGAGCAGGAGCACGATGCCGTACTCGGAGAACCGGAGCAGGACGTGGGGGTCGTTGAGCAGGTCCAGCAAATGAGGGCCGAGCAGGACGCCGGTGGCAAGGTAGCCGATGACGGAGGCGAGGCCGAGACGCTTGAGCAAGGGCACCATGATCAGCGTGGCGCCAAGGAAAACAGCTACGATTTGCAGCAAATCCATCCGCGGGGTCCCGGTTGCAACCACCCGGCAAAGAACGGATAGTGGCGCTCGACTCTGGTTTCCGGACGGCATTCAGCAAGGCGTCATGCGCCTGTCATCAAGCCCGCCCGGACGTTAAGGCATCATTGATGTTTTACCACATGGAGGCCTCGCCATGGCACAGCTTTACGAAGACAACTCCCTCTCCATCGGCAATACGCCGTTGGTGCGCCTGAACCGTGTGGCCGGCAGCAATGCCCGCGTCTACGCCAAGATCGAGGGGCGCAATCCGGCCTATTCGGTCAAGTGCCGTATCGGCGCCGCCATGGTCTGGGACGCCGAGCAGCGCGGCCTGCTCAAGCCCGGCATGGATATCGTCGAGCCTACCTCCGGCAACACCGGCATCGCGCTGGCGTTCGTGGCAGCCGCGCGTGGCTATGGCATCACCCTGACCATGCCTGCCTCCATGAGCCTGGAGCGGCGCAAGGTGCTGAAGGCCCTGGGTGCCACGCTGGTGCTGACCGATCCTGCCAAGGGCATGAAGGGGGCCATCGACAAGGCCGCCGAGATCCAGTCCGCCGACCCGGCCCGCTATTTCCTGCCGCAGCAGTTCGAGAACCCGGCCAACCCGGATATCCACGAGAAGACCACCGGTCCGGAGATCTGGCGCGATACCGACGGCAAGGTCGACATCTTCGTGGCCGGCGTCGGCACCGGCGGCACCCTGACCGGCGTCTCCCGCTACATCAAGAACACCCAGGGTCGCGCCATCCGCACCATCGCGGTGGAGCCCTCGGCCTCGCCCCTGATCGCCCAGGCCCTGGCCGGCCAGGAGCTCAAGCCGGCGCCGCACAAGATCCAGGGTATCGGCGCCAACTTCGTGCCGAAGAACCTGGACCTGTCGCTGGTCGACGCTGTCGAGGCGGTGGGCAACGAGGAGGCCATCGAGATGGCGCGCCGCCTGATGCGCGAGGAAGGCATTCTTTGCGGTATCTCCTGCGGCGCCGCGGTGGTTGCCGCCGCCCGCGTGGCGGAGCGGCCGGAGAATGCCGGCAAGCTGATCGTGGTGGTGCTGCCGGACTCCGGCGAGCGCTACCTTTCCACGGCCCTGTTCGAGGGCATGTTCAGCGAACAGGAGAACGTGCAGTGACCCTTGCCTACTGGTGCGTGCTGGGCGCCATCCTGATGCCCTATATCTGGACGGGGTTGGCCAAGTTCACCTCCGGCTTCCGCCCGCGGGACAACCGCAATCCCCGTGACTACCTGGACAGGCTGGAGGGGCCGGCCAAGCGCGCCCACTGGGCGCAGCTGAATACCTTCGAGTCTATCCCGGGCTTCATGGCGGCGGTCATCATCGCCCACCAGGTCCAGGCGCCGCAGGGGCCGGTCGACGCCCTGGCCGTGGCCTACATCGTCCTGCGCCTGGCCTACGGGGTGCTCTATATCAAGGACCAGGCCTCCTTGCGCTCGCTGGTCTGGGCCGGCGGCGTCGCCTGCATCGTCGGGCTGTTCGTGGTGGCCGCCTAGGTCCGGGGTCCAGCCTGGCGGCGGCCGTCTGCCACGGGTAAAAATGCGACCAATCGCCAGCTTGGCTGGCCCGGGCGGGGCGCTATAATGCGCCCCGTTTTTCCTATCACATGCCAGAGAGCGCGCCATGAGCTACAAGAACGTCCCGATCGGCAAGGATGTGCCGAACGATATCTACGTGATCATCGAAATCCCGGCCAACGCCGCCCCCATCAAGTACGAGATCGACAAGGATTCCGACGCCCTGTTCGTGGACCGCTTCATCGGCACCGGCATGTCCTACCCGGTCAACTACGGCTATATCCCGCACACCTTGTCCGAAGACGGCGACCCCCTGGACGTGCTGGTGGTGACGCCCTTCCCGGTGCAGCCGGGCTCGGTGATCCGCTCCCGCGTGGTGGGCAAGCTGAACATGGAAGACGAAGCCGGCGTGGACACCAAGCTCATCGCCGTGCCCCATGACAAGCTGACCCCGTTGTACAAGAACGTGAAGGAATACACCGACTTGCCCGAGCTGCTGCTCGCCCAGATCAAGCATTTCTTCGAGCAGTACAAGGCTCTGGAGCCGGGCAAGTGGGTCAAGCTGACCGGCTGGGAAGGCGCCGAAGCCGCCCGTGCCGACGTGCTCAAGGCGATCGAGGCGGCAAAGAAGTAAGCTGCTCCGCCGCTATACAAAAGGCCCGCAGTTGCGGGCCTTTTGCTGCCCTAGAATGAGCGCTGCCGGCGTCCGCCGGGCCGGCGCCGGGGAGGTCCAAGCCTCACGCCGGGCCCCCGGGGAGTGCCAGGCGGTAGCGGGTCGCCCCCGCCACCGGGTTATCCTTGCCAGGGAGCGCCAGCATGAACGGGTCCTTCTCCCCTGTAGCTACCGCGCCGTTGCTACGTGCCCTGCGAGAGGGCGTCACGCTCAACGAGCGACCGGCCCCTGCCGCCCAGCCAGCCGTGCGCCAGCTCCTGCGTAGCCAGTTGCTGGCCCTGTTCGATGACGAACCGACGGGTCATCGGCCTTCTAATAAATTGTCCTGATGTCGGACAATTTCATCCAGCTCCCCGCACCTGATTCCTATAATCCGCGACGCAGACCCGTGCCGTTGACGGCCGCCAGGGTCCCTTTTTTTCGAATCGTTTGATTCATTTTTCAAGGATGTGTGTCATGGGCGAACTCAAGCAGATTTCCGAACAGCAGCAGACCCTGGTGGAGCGCGTGAAGGCCCTCGGCCAGCAGATCTACCTGGCCAACCTCGGCCTGGCCACCAAGGTCGAAGAGGAAGGCAAGAAGCAGTACGACAAGGTCATTGCCAAGGGCTCCGAAGTGCGCGGCGCCGAAGCCAGCAAGGCTGCCCTGGCGGCTGCCGGCCTCGTGGAAGTGCTGAAGGCCGAAGCTGAAAAGCTGAAGACCGAAGCCGAGAAGCTGAAGGGCGATGGCCTGAAGCAGCAGGTCGAGAGCCTGAAGCAGCGCCTGACCGGCCTGAACCTGAAGGAAGAGTCCCAGCGCCTGTTCGATGAACTGGTTGCCGTGGGTGAAAAGCGCAAGGCTGCCTGAGCACCTTACGCTGCGCTGAATTTTCTGTAGAACCCTCTTGGGGATGGCCTTCGCTGGCCATCCCCTTTTTTTTGGCCCGCCCCCGCCCCCGCCCCCGCCCCCGCCCCCGCCCCCGCCCCCAGAGCCAGAGCCAGAGCCAGAGC
>JAZKHS010000013.1:0-7768 GCA_040385265.1 Pseudomonadota bacterium
CTGTGCCTGTGCCTGTGCCTGTGCCTGTGCCTGTGCCTGTGCCTGTGCCTGTGCCGGCTGTAGGTCGGGGCTCAGCCCGACAGCGACCGCCGCGCCGGACTGAAGCCCGACCTACAAGGTGGTATCCGCATGGGTACTGGTGCCGGAGGCTGAATCAGCTGTCAGGCGTGGGGTTCGGCTGGTCGCTGACCAGGTTGCCGTCGACCAGGGTCAGGGTGCGGCTGCAGCGTGCGGCCAGTCGGGGATCGTGGGTCACCACCAGCACGGCGCAACCGTAATCACGATTGAGTCGCCCGAAGAGTTCGAAGACGCTGTCGGCGGTATGGGTGTCGAGATTGCCGGTGGGCTCGTCGGCCAGCAGCAGGGCGGGCCGGCTGACCAGGGCGCGGGCGATGGCCACGCGCTGCTGCTGCCCCCCGGAAAGCTGCGACGGCTTCTTTTGCGCAAACGCCTCGAGGCCCACCTCGCGCAGCAGGGACAGCGCCAGCTCCCGGTCCGCCGTTGTCGGCGCACCCCGGCGCACCATCAGCGGCATCAGGACATTGTCGAGCACGGTGAAGGCATTGATGAGGTGGTGAAACTGGAAGACGAAGCCGATTGCCTCGTTGCGCAAGCGGGTACGGCCATCATCATCCATGGCCGCGGTGGGCTGCCCCATCAGGGTGAGCTCGCCGCCGCTGGCGGTGTCGAGCAGACCGATGAGGTTGAGCAAGGTGCTCTTACCGGAGCCGGAGGGTCCGATCAGCGCCGTGAGCTCGCCGCGCGACAGCGTGAAGTCGATGCCGTGCAGGACCTCGGTCTCGAGCTCGGTGCCGGGATTGTAGGACTTGCGCACGCCACTGAGGCGCAGGACGGCGTCAGCCATGACGACTCCGGGAGGCGCCAACGGCAACCCGCAGCGCCAGGCCGGCGGCCGCCATCAGGAAAAGGAAGGCGTGCCTGCGCTCAGACATAGCGGATGGCCACGGCGGGGTCGAGCAGCGCGGCACGACGCGCGGGCACCGCCGCCGCCATGACGCCGACCAGGGTGGCGCCGGCCATGACCACGGGCACCAGGGCCGCATCGATCGGAATACTGAAAAGCTTGGGGCCGAATATGTTGAAGAATTGGACCAACAGCCAACCGACCAGGCCGCCCGCGGCGGCGCCGATGAAGCCCAGCAGGCCGCCCTGCCACAGGAAGACGCGCAGCATCTGTCCGCGCGGCGCCCCCATGGCGCGCAGGATGCCAATCTCGCGGGTGCGCTGCACCACGCTCACCGCCAGCACGCTGGCGATGCCGAAGGCCACCGAGATGCCGACGAAGAGGCGGATCATCTGCGTGGTCATGGTCTGCGACGCCAGGGCATTGAGGAGCTGGCCGTTGGTTTCCATCCAGCTTTCCGCCTTGAGGCCGCTGAGACGCGCCAGGCGCCGGGCAATCGACTCGGCCTGGAAGATCTGGCGCACGGTGACATCGAGCACGGTGATTCCGCCCGGCAGGTCCAGCAGGGTCTGCGCCTGCTTGAGATCGGTGTAGACGTAACGGTTGTCGAGCTCGCGCACGCCCAGCGAAAACACACCCACGATGTCCATGATGGCGGTGCGGCCCTCCCCCGCATCCAGGCGCAGCTTGTCGCCGACACCAAGGCCAAGGTCTTCGGACAGCTTGCCCCCGATGACGGCGCGGCCGCCGCCAACCTCGAAGCGCCCCGCCACCATGTTCTCGCGCATCGGAATGATGCGCTGGTAGCGCTCGGGCTCGACCCCCATCAGCGCCACCGAGTTGCGCGCACTGCCGCGCACGGCAAGCGCGGGCCCGCTGATCAGCGGCGAGGCGGCCTTGACGTCGGGCGCGGCATCCAGCGCCACCAGCACGTCCTGCCAGTTGGTGATGGAGCGCAGGCGCTGGGCACGAGGCGTCTCCAGCAGGAACAGCGCGGCATTGCCCGGCACGGGCAATGCCGCATTGGCCTCGTCAGGCGCAAGGACGCGGATATGGGCCTGGGTGCCAAGGGTGCGCTCGATGATGTTGGCCTGGAGGCCGGAGATGAGGGCGGTGATGAACACGATCACGGCCGACCCCACGGCGATGCCGAGGCTGATCATGAGCGTCTGCAGGCGGTTGTCCGCCAGGAAGCGCAACGCGATCTTCCACTCGATCCAGAGCGAATCCAGGGCGCGCATGGCTAGCTCCGGCCCTTGGCGGGAATGCTCCCGGGCCGCGGGACCGGGCAACCCTCTGCCGGCGGCAGGCGCCTGGTGGCCGGCGAGTCGGGGAGCGGCGATGAGGAAGACATGGTCGGGCTAGTTCCCGGTCATGGGCATGGCGGACGGATCCACGCGCTCGGCATTGGCCGCGGCCATGGACTGTGCCTGCACGCGAACGCGGCTGCCGGGCTCGGCGTCGGTGGCGAGTACGGCATCACCGGCCGTCAGGCCCGCCCTGATCTCGCTTTGTGTGCCGCTGCGCAGTCCCAGCGTCACCGGGGCCTTCTCGACCCTGCCGGCAACGACGCGAAACACCACGGCGCGATTGCCCTGGAGGTCGTGCAGGGCATCATTGGGCAGCACCAGGGCCCGGGCCAGGCGCGCGGTTTCGATGTTGACGGAGACCGTCATGCCCTGGCGCAGGAAAGGCGCGTCGGCGGTCAGGTCGAGATGGATATCGACAGTGCCGCGGCTGGCGTCGACCGCAGGGGCGATGAAGGTGACCCGGGCCGGCACCGGCGCCGCCGGATAGGCATCCGCCACCACTTGTGCAACCTGTCCCAGGCGCAGCGGCGCCAGGGATTTTTCGTCAAGGGCGACAACGATCTCGCGGCTGTCGGCACGGGCGATCTCCAGCAGCGTGCGGCCCGGCTGCACCAGGTCGCCCGGCTCGACGTTGCGCGTCTGCACGGTGCCGGCCACGCGGGCGTAGAGCTTCGTCTTCGCCAGCGCGGCATGCGCCTGGGCCAGGCGCTCGCGCAACACCTGCTCCTCGGCGCCGCCGCCCTGCAGCGAGGACAGGGCCAGGCGCGCCTGGTCGCGCGCAGCGCGGGCCGCCACCTCGGCATTGCGGGCCTGCTCGCGCTGTTCGGCCGAGAGCAGTTGGCGGCTGAACAGTTCATCGCGGCGGATGCGCTCGGCGCCCGCCAGGGCAAGGGCACTGTCCGCCTGCCGGAGCGCGGCCTCGGCTTGCGGTCGGCGTGCGGCACCCAGTTGCTTCAGCGCGGCCTCGGCCTCACGCACGCGCGCCAGCGGCTCGTCATCCTGTAACTCGATAAGCAGGTCGCCCGGTTTTACGCTGTCGCCTTCGCGCACGTGCCGGCTTTTCACCACCGCAGTGATCTCGCTGCCGACACGGGCCAGCGACTGCGAGCGGACCTGGCCACTGGCCACCACGCGCTGCAGCAACGGTCTCTGCTCCACCGTGTAGCCGGGCAGCTCGGGAGCCCGGCCGCCGCGCGCCAGCAGGAAGAGACCCAGCGCAACAATGGCGACAAGCCCGAGGCGGGCGGACAGGGAGTGCGGCAGCGTGGGCAAGGCAGGGTCCTTTGAGACGGCAAGACAGCGGGGCTATTCCGGCCTGACCATACCGCCGGCAGGTTGGGCGCTGAACTCTACAGGCGTTTAAGGTGGAACAGGCCCCGCCCGGGGTCAAGACCGGCGGCCGGTCCTGTCTGCCCTCCCCATGCGGCAGGGGTAGGTGTGGCGGCGGTTCAGGCGCCGCAGCACTGCTTGAACTTCTTGCCGGAGCCGCAGGGGCAGGCATCATTGCGGCCGACCTTGGGCTCCTCGCGGCGGAAGGTGGGCGTGGCGGCGCGCTGCTCAAGGCCGAGGGCGACCAGCAGGCGGGCGACTTCCGGCAGGCTTTCCTGCAATTCGGCCAGCTCGGCCTCGGGGTAGGACTCCTGCTCTTCCCAGCCCTCGTTGGTACCGAAGAGCTGCAGGATGGCGAAGGGATCGGCTTCACGTTCCATGGCCGGCAGCCAGCCTTCCCAAGCCAGCTCCATGCCGCGCAGGAAGCCCACGCACCACTCCTCCACGCTCTCGAATTCATTGCCCTCTTCATCCGCATCGTAGGCGAAGAGTGGCTCATAGGCATCGGGCATGCGCGCCAGCAGCCGCACCATGGCGTTGTGGTGACGCAGTAGCAGGGCGATGACCTCGGCGGCCTCCTCCTCGGAGAGGAAAGCCGGCATCTGGCCACCCCAGACCGCGGGCAGCCACAGTTCAGGCTCCAGCGGCAGCGGGCTGCTGGCCACGGCAAGCAGGAAACCATCGAGCTCGGCGACGTCACGGATGACGTCGGCCTGGTCGCCACGGACGCCGTCAGTGCGGTCGCCCAGGTCAAGCAGGAGGTCGTCGAGCGTGGCGAGCTCGTCGTCCTGCAAGGGAGCGTTGAGGTCGAGCTCGAGGAGGGCGGCGGGAATCATGGGGAGCTCCAGTAGGCAGGGCGCGGCTGCCGGAAGCGCAGTCCGCTAAATGGCCGGAAAGGCTACAGCAGTTGGCGCGCGGGGGACATTCTTGACGCGGCCTCGACGGCCAGAGTCATGGTCTCCGGGGAAGCTCGGACAAGCGTGTCGCGCCCTCCCCGCCCCCTGCTTTCCTCCGGGGCAGCCTCCGGCAGGCATCGCCCTGCTCAGCTAGCGTCAGAGAGGGTGTACCAGGCGCCAATCTCGGCCGCCACCGAGGGCGCCCGGCGCGGCGCGAGGTCCTTCTGCGCCCGCCACTCGGGCAGCGTCGCGCCATCGTTGCCGAGGCCGAGTCCCTTCTCCCAGAACGCGAGGCAGGGCTCGCCACGCTCAGCCGCATGCGGATTGCCGCTGTCCGCCGCCTGGGCCATGGCGAACTCCCAGTTGTTCTTGTGCATGTTCACGCCGTAATCGGCGTGCGGCCGTTGTGCCAGGGCGACCAGGAGGGCTGCGCTGCGGGCATCCAGCGGCCGGTAGGCCGACACGCGCAACTGGCCCGAGGGCAGCGGGCGAATGGCCGCGATCAGGTGCTTGCCGCGCTGGAGGGTGACCACGCGCCGGTTCAGGTCTTCACCGTCGAGGTTGACGCCACCGATGGCCAGCTCCCACTCGTCACCCTCGGCGGTCACCACGTCATCCTCGTCATCCGGCGTCATCAGCAGGGCGAGGCGTTCCATGGCCGGCTCCAGGGCCTGCCAGTCGCAGCCGGGCTGCACGCTTTTCCACTGCAGCCCATAGAGCAGGGTCGCGAGGTGCAGGCGGCCGGTTTCGAAGTCGAAATCTTCGCGGGGAACGGGATAGCCGATATCGGGGAGGCCGAGTTCGGCGAGGGTTTCAGCCTTCAGGTGCAGCTCGACAAAATCACTCATCTGTTCATTTTCACTCAAGAGGGCGGCCGCCGCCGCGGGCGCCGCAAGCAGGCTCAGTGTTCCAGGCTCCCGCCCCAGCCGAAGCGGATTGGCTGCAACGCGTCCCGCCACTTTTCCGTGCTCACCAGTTCGTGGAACTCGTCCACCATGCGCAGGGTGGCGTTCATCACCTGCCGCCAGTAGCGCACGCGCTCCTCGGTGCTGAGGCGCGCGAAATCATTGCGGTCGGGCACGCGGCCGCCAGGCAGGCTGGCGATGAAGCTTGCCGAGGGCGTCACCAGCAGCACGTCGTCAAAGTGCGCGGCGTCCGGCCAGCGCCAGCGCAGGGCCTTGTCGAACCAGCCCGGCACCACCCGGGGAAAGAAGTGCGGATAGAGCACGATGCCTTCCTTTTCCGTGAGCGGCACGCTCAGGTGGTAATCGGTGAGGCCGCCATCGCGATACAGGCCCGCGGGTGCACCGGGAATGTCCTGGATGCCGTCGACCACCAGCGGGATGGCGCCGGTGGCCAGCAGCGCCGGCACCACATTGTCGGGGGTGAGTTCGGGCGTGGCGGCCAGCGGCAGGTCCACATGCCAGGGAAAGCGGCCGTCCTTGTGCCGGAACATCACGCGCTCGAAAAACCAGAACGGCGCGCTGCTGCTCAGCACGTTGCCCGCAGCCAGCAGGGCCATGGTCGTGAGCAGCCGGACCTTGTCGTCACTGGCGGCGCCGCCCTTGCCGCGCGCGGCGATGGTGTGGAAGCGGAAGCGCGGATGTTCTGCAATCTCGCGCGCACCATGTGGCCCCAGCATGCCGAGCAGCACGCGGGTGACCTCGGCGGTGATGTCCTCGCGCGTTGGCTTGGCGGCATAGTGCTGGCTGAAATAGTAGTGCTCGAAGCGGTCCAGCGCGGCAACCGGGTTGGCCTGGCAATAGTTCATCAGGCGCCAGGCCCCGATGGAGGTGCCCAGCAGGTCGACGGGCTGCTGGCTCTGCGGCAGGAATTCGGTCAGCAGGTAGCGGTCCAGCGCCAGCAGCATGAGGCCCTTGGGACCACCGGAGGCGGCCAGCATGCTGTGCACCTGTGCCGGTTTCAGACCCTGCTCCTGGAGGCGGAGATAGGCGCGGCGGCCGGCGGCGAGGACGAGGGACGAGGGCATGGGCTTCCGGTCATTGGACTGAAGGCCGGATGGTAGGCGAAAGTCTGCTTGAGGGCAGCAGTCGGCATCAGGGAAAAGCGACGAGCCTGCAGGCGAGTCGCGGTTCGCTGCCGCCGCCGCTGGTCGTTAGCGCCACACCAGGCGGAGGCTGCCGTCAGGCTGGGGCTGCAGGTTGCAGCCATGCCCCCGGCAGGCGCGGCCCAGGGCCGCCGCCAGCCACTGGCTATCGCTGGCGCAGGCGCGCTTGAGCCGGAACAGGTGCACGCGCAGAGGCCAGAGCCGCAAGCCCGCCAGTGCGCCATCGGCGGCCAGGCGCGGCAGGTAGAGCGCGGCCAGTTCCGGACGCAACGCCTCGTGCCCCGTCGCGCCTCCCGCATCCTTGAGGAAGGAGCCGACCCCATAGAGGATGAGACGGCCACGATAGACCTCGATGGGTCGCGGATGCCGTGAAGCATGCCCCCAGACCAGGTCCACCCCGGCCTCGTCGATCAGGGCATGCGCAAAGCGGCGCTGCTCCGCGCTCACTTCGTAGCCCCAGTGACTGCCCCAGTGCAGCGACACCACCACGATGTCGCCCTCCCGTCGCCCCTCACGTGTGCGCCCAGCCAGGCGGGTGATGGCTTGCTCATCCAGCGCCTGCAGCCAGCTGATGCCGGCACGGCCCTTGCCCGCGGCCCAGTCCGGCGCCACGCCGCTGGAAGGATGGGCAAAGGCAAACAGGCGCACCCGTGCCTTGCCGGGCAGCAGCCACTGGCCTTCCTGCTCGGCCTCGGCCAGGTCGTGCCCGGCGCCGACACCGGCAATGCCAGCCTGGCGCAAGCACTGCAGAGTGTCGTCGAGGCCTTCCTGCCCCCACTCCAGGACATGGTGATTGGCCAGGACGACGCCATCGACACCCAGGGCCGCCAGGGCCGGCAGCTGTTGCGGTGGCATGCGCGGCTGCACGGGCATGGCCGAGGGCGTGCCACGCGCGGTAATCGAGGCCTCGAGGTTCACCAGGCGCAGGTCGGGCTGCTCGCGCCGTAGCAGCGTCAGGGCATCCCCCCAGGGATAGGCGAAGCAGACCGGCCGTGGCAACGGCTCGGCGCCGGCAGGCGCGGAGCCCGTGGCATCGGCGCGGTGCACATAGTCGAGGGCGGACACCATGCTGCGCGCGTTCAGGTGCTCGGGGTCGGGGGGACGCAGCGGATCGATGCCCTGCCCGGTCATGACGTCGCCACACAGCAAGAGCGTCGTGTCGGAGCGACGGGGAGCCTCCATCGCCAGCCGTGGAGTCGCCGGCGCCAACGCCTGGAAGCGCCGGGCCAGGCCGGACGAC
>JAZKHS010000013.1:7778-54252 GCA_040385265.1 Pseudomonadota bacterium
GGCGCCGCGAGGCGCCTGCCCGAGGACCCGGG
Source organism: Pseudomonadota bacterium (assembly GCA_040385265.1). Classification (GTDB taxonomy): domain Bacteria; phylum Pseudomonadota; class Gammaproteobacteria; order Pseudomonadales; family Moraxellaceae; genus UBA2031. The sequence goes on from JAZKHS010000013.1 coordinate 7,811, forward strand.
AGAGCTGTGGCATGGTGGAAACCTCCCACCGGCGGCGAAGGCACGGGTGCTGCGACAGGACGAGGGCACTGAGTATAGGAGCCGCAAAAAAGGGGGACAGCTGCCGCGGGAAATTATTTTCCAGCCGGGATCGCGCTGTAAAAAAGGCCCTCTGCTGCGCGCCCGGAAGGCCTCCTGCGGAGGCGCCGGTCGCCCCGCGGCACATCTACCGGCCAGGGCAAGGCATGGGCGCTACGAGGGCGGCAATGGCCACGCGCGCAGGATGCCGATGGGCCTCAGGCAGCACGTTCAGCAAATTCGGGAATGGGCAGGTCGACGCCCTGGTGGCGGTTGCTCTGCTCAAGCTGGCGGTTCTCCTCCAGCCGCGCGAAGGCGTGCGGCAGCAACTTGCGGGCCGCGGCATTGACGCGCTTCTCCACGAAAGCCGGCAGCTTGATGCCGAGCGGATTGGTTTCGGCATGGGCCGGATCGGCAATCACGCGGGTGCCCATTATGTAGTCGAACCAGGGCTTGGTTACGCACCAGTTGGCGTCCTGGTTGGTGTTCATGTGGTGGTCGAAGTGCCAGGGGATGGCCTGGCGCCCCCACTCCGGATCAATGTGCGAGCGCCGGTGCGTATAGAAGTACTTGCCCGCCGCATAGTAGGTGCCGAGCACGAAGAAGGGCGCCACCGGAAAGGCCAGGGTGGTCACCGCGGTGACCTGCAGCAAGCGCTTTACCTCGTCGCGGGTGCGCCAGTGCGAGAGGCCCTCCACATAGGCCTCATCGTAATAGCCCTGCTGGCGGACCATCTTGTGGTGGGCCCAGTGGCTCGTCATGGTGGAGGGCAGAGGGCTGTAGCGGGCCTGGCCCTTGCGGGGCACCCCGTGCAGCAGGTACTTGTGCGCGTACCACTCGAAGCCGTTGGCAACCAGCAGGGCGATGGGAAAGCCGATCATGAGGGCTCCTGAACAGAGTCTGGTAGCGAGGGAGCCGGGCAGAGGCCAACCCGAGGGTAGGCAGGCCGGAACGCCCGGCCCAGCCTCTCGACTCTGCCCGGCACAAGCAGGCGACGATTGACCAAAGCCGGCCTTATTTTTGACTTTTCGCGCCAAGGCAGGAGGCACCTGGCCCGAACAGCGGAGGAATGCTCCATTCCTCGCGGCGCCCGCCCTTCAGGCTTGACCGGTGCAGCCTGAATTTTTGACAATCCGCGCCATACCCGAGATGAGCGATGCAGCGGCCCGGTGGCCACGGCAACACGCCCTCCCCTCCCCCACGGGAATCTGCCTGCGGAGAGCCTGCATGTTCGGTGGCATGTATGTCAGCGGCGCCCTCACCGGCATGCTGCGCGATTACCTGGACAGCCGCGGCATCCCCGCGCCCGCCTGCCGGGCACGACTCGGTGCCTGGCCCGAAGACGCGCGCATTCCGCTGGCGGAGTGGATCCTCCTGCTGCGCGCGATAGCCGACGAGGATCCGCGCCCGGCGCTCGGCCTCTACATCGGCGAGCATATCCAGCCACGCCATGCCGGCATCATGGGCTACATCGGCCTGTCCTGTGATTCGCTGGGGGAAGCCTTCATGCGCTTCGAGCGCTTCCATCGCCTGGTCTACGACGGCAATCCTGCGGCGATGTCCATCCACGGCGACGTCGTGTCGCTGAGCTGGGGTATCGAGCATGGCCTGCCCGGCCAGTTGGCCGACGAGACCGCGATTGCGGCCTTTGCCACCATCGTGCGCCGGCTGGTCAACCAGAAGCTGACCCCGACGATGATCAATTTCGTCAACCCGCCGCCCGCGGACGCCGCCGCGTATGAAGACTTTTTCGGTTGCCCGGTCTCCTTTGGTGGCACCCTGACCTGCGTGACCTTCCCCACCCGCTACCTGATGCTGCCCATCGCGCACAGCGACCCCGGGCTACGCACCCTGCTGGAGAACCAGGCCGAGGCACTGCTGCGCGCGCTGCCCGGCAACCAGGGTTTCCAGATCCAGTTGAAGGCGGCGCTGGCGCGCAGCCTGCATGAAGGCGCGCCCACGCTGGAGCACGTGGCGCAGCGCCTGGCCATGTCGCCGCGCACGCTGCAGCGACGCCTCGCCGAACTGGAACTGAGCTTCCAGCACCTGCTGGACCGCACGCGCGCAGAGCTGGCGCGCGGCTATTTGCTGGAGGGCAACCTGACCCTGTCGGACATTGCGCTGTTGCTGGGCTACTCCGAGCAGAGTGCCTTCAACCGCGCCTTCAAGCGCTGGACAGGGCAGACGCCGAAGTCGGTGCGCAAAGGCGGCTGAGCGAAAGCGAGACCGCGCCCGCCATGAAAAAGGCCCGCGCCGGATAACCGGTGCGGGCCTTCAGTCTCCCGGGCAAGCTCAGGCCGGCTGTGACTGCGCGGATGCCTCGGCAACGTCAGCGACGGGCGCGCCCTGCATGCTGAGCTGGCGCCACAGCTTGACGAACTCGATGGCACGCTGGGCATTGCCGCCGATCACCGGGTGCAGGCGGCAGGAGAGCGAACGCCGGCCGTTGCAAAGCGCAGTGCCCACCGCTACCGGATAGCCGGGGCTGCCCGGTCCGGATGCGCCAAGACCGGCAAGGCCCGGGACATTGCATTCCCCGATATTGGAATAGGAACCCGCAAAGGCGCCTGGCGCGGCGCGACTCAGGCGATACAACAGGTTGACCCCGACCTGCCCGACCACTCGCCCGAGGTTGAGCAGCAGCCATTGCCGCCAATGCTCGTGCCGGCCCATGCGTGCGATGACCTGCTCGCGCACGGCGAGCGGCGTAGTGCCCTCTTCCAGACGCAAGGTGACGCCACTGCAATGATTGGCATACTCGTCCGTCGAGCGCACGGCGCCGCGCAGGTTCACGGGGAATATCCAGGCGGAAACACTGCCGGGCGCCACCAGGCTGGCACGCAGGGCGCGATCAGCGGTCCACTGCAGCCAGAACGTGGAGCTGACACCGGCGGCCGCCGCCGCGGCGTCGATGGCGCTGGTCTGCTCGGGAGAGAGCAGCACGGCCACGGGGTCATGGGGAGGGCAGCTTTCCAGCGACGCGTCACAGTGATGCCAGCGCAGGTCGATTCGCGGCAGGTTGTCCTGGCCACGGCTGCGCCAGAGCGTGCGCCAGTCCGGCCTGGGCGCGCAGCGCCCCTGCGGCGGCGGCGAACTGGGAAAGCCGCGCTCAGCCAACAGCAGCGGCAGGGCTCCGAGACCATCGCCATAACGATGGGAACAGGTGTGCCAGCGCGGGGCCAGCACGCTGCTGTCATAGAAGCCGTACCACATGCGGTCATCAATGCCATGGCGCAAACGCGCGGCATACCACATGCCGACCGGGTCGTAGATCCGGCGCGAGGACAGCGCCGGCTCGGGCGCCTGTGCCTCATCACCAAACAAGGTAGGCATCCTGCCCAGTGAAGTGCTCATCTTGCAGATCCTCGCGAGAAGAAGGGGGACATAGCCGCCCTGCAGCTAGCGGGGCCTTGGCCAAGCTGTTCATTAGCAGCGTAATCCTGCTCGGAGGCAATCGGAAAAGTGGCGCAGCCGGCAGACGCCGACGGACAAGCCGGCCTGCTTCCAGGAGGTCCGGACTCATTCGCCATGCCCGCGGCCAAGGGAGGACGGCCGCTTGCCTTCGGGCAGATCCAGCAGGTCCGGCGCGCGGCGCAGGCGCTGCAGCACGGCCGGCAGGTCATCCAGCAGGGTGTAGACCACCGGCACCACGATCAGCGTCAACACGGTGGAGGTGAGCAAACCGCCGATGAGGGCATGTGCCATGGGCGCGCGCTGTTCGGCGCCCTCGCCCAGGCCCAGCGCGAGCGGCACCATGCCCGCCACCATGGCCGCCGTGGTCATGAGGATGGGGCGCAGGCGGGTGCGGCCGGCCTGCAGGATGGCTTCGCCCCGCTCCATGCCCCCCGCCACGGCCTTCTGGATGAAGTCCACCAGCAGGATGGCGTTCTTGGTGACGAGCCCCATCAGCATGAGCAGGCCGATCAGCGAGAACATGTTCAGCGTGCTGCCCCAGATCAACAGGCCGCCAAACACGCCCACCAGCGCCAGCGGCAGCGAGGTCATGATGGTGAGCGGGTGCAGGAAGCTGTTGAACTGCACCGCCAGCAGCATGTAGATGAACAGCGCGCCCAGCACCAGCGCCGTGGTGGCGTGACCCACCGACTCCTTCATGTCGTTGTTGGCGCCCTGCGTGACGATGCGATAGCCCAGCGGCAATTGCATGGCGTCGGCGATCTTCTCGAGATCGGCGCCGATGTCGCCGGCCGGGCGGCCGGAGGCGTTGGCCATGAACAGCACTTCGCGATAGAGGTTGCGACGGTTGATCTGGGTGGTGCCGGTGGATTCGACGACCGTGGCCACCTGCCCCACCGCCACCATCTCCGGCTGCCCAGTCATCGGATTCACCAGGTTGGACGCCAGCGGCAGTGCGGCGACGTCGGCGCCGCTCTCGCGGCCGCTGGCCGCAAGTTGCACGCGTACGTCGTAGTTCTCGCCGTCCTTCGCCTGCCAGCTGGTCACGGCCTCACCGGCCAGCAGCGGGCGCAGGCCGGCGGCAATCTGGCCCACCGACAGGCCGAGGTCGGCGGCGCGCTCGCGGTCCACCTGCAGCGACAACGTCGGCCGCGGTTCCTTGAGCGAGCTCTCGAGGTCGATCACGCCCGGCACCTTGGCCATCTTGGCGCCGAATTCGTCGGCGATGCGCTGCAGCACGCGCAAGTCCGTGCCCTGCAGCGAGATCATCAGCGGCTTCATGCTGCCCAGCGCCTCGCGCGCCGCGGCAATGGAGGTCACCTCGATGCCGGCGACGTCACGCAGGCGGGCACGGAAGGCCGCCACCAGCTCTTTCTGCGACAGCTGGCGCTGGTCCTTCGGCTTCAGCAGGACGCGCAGCGCGACCCGGTTCTTGCCGATCTCCATGCCGGTGTTGATGGTGGTGTAGATGTCCACCACGCCCGGGTACTCGCGCAGCGCGCGCGCCACCTGTTGCGCCTTGCGTTCGGAATGCTCGAGGGTGGAGCCGGCCGGCGTCGAGAATTTCACGCTGATCTCGCCCAGGTCGGGCTCGGGCACGAACTCCTTGCCGACGAGACCCGCGCCGAGCACCGCCACCAGCAGCGAGAGCACGGCGTAGCCCAGGGTGCGGGCGCGGTTGGCCAGGGCCCAGCGGATGGCCGTTTCGTAGCGGTCGCCCAGGCGTTCCAGGGCACCGTCGAAGCGGCGCAGGAAGCGCGCCATGCGGCCATCGCCGCGCGGGCCATGGGCGTCGGGATCGTGCCAGCGGCTGGACAGCATCGGGTCCAGCGTGAAGCTGACCAGCATGGACAGCAGCACCGCACAGGAGACGGCAATGCCGAACTGGTAGAAGAAGCGGCCTATGATGCCGCCCATGAAAGCCACCGGCAGGAACACCGCGACGATGGTCAGGGTGGTGGCGAGCACGGCCAGGCCGATTTCCTTGGTGCCGTCCAGCGCCGCCTGTTCATGGCTCTTGCCCATGGCGGCGTGGCGCACGATGTTCTCGCGCACCACGATGGCATCGTCGATGAGCAGGCCGATGGACAGCGACAGCGCCATCAGCGTCATGGTGTTGAGGGTCAGGCCGAACAGGTAGAGGAAGAACAAGGTGCCGAGCAGCGCGATGGGCAGGGTCAGGCCGGTGATGACAGTGGAGCGCCAGGAAGCCAGGAAGACGAAGACGATGAGCACGGCCAGGATCGCGCCCTCGACCAGGGTCTTCTGCACGTCGGCCAGGGAGGCGCGCATGCTCTGCGAGCTGTCGGCCACCGCCACCATCTGCACGTCCACCGGCAGCAGGTCGCGCAAGGTGGTCATCTGCCGGCGCAGGGCGTCCACCACTTCGATGGTATTGGCGCCCGACATCTTGATGACGTCGACGCTGACCGCGCGCTGGCCGTTCAGCAGCGCCAGCGACTGCGACTCCTGCTCGCCGTCGAGAACGGTAGCGACCTGGTCCAGGGTGATGGCGGAGCTGCCGCGCATGGCGACGACCAGGGAACGGAAATCCACCGGGTCTTCCAGGCGCCCGGCGATTTCCACCACCCGCTCCTGCCCGCCCAGCGACACGCTGCCGGCCGGCAGGCCGGCGTTGTCACGCTTGAGCGCGACCATGATCTGCTCGACGCCGATGCCGAGCGCCTCCATGCGCGGCGGATCCAGCTCGACGCGGATCTCGCGGGGCACGGCACCGACGAGGTCGACGCGGCCGACGCCGGGCACGTTCTGCAGGCGGCGCATTACCTGCTGCTGCACCAGCGTGCTGAGCTCGCGCGGCGTCAGGTCCTTGGCCATGAAGGCCAGCGAGAACACCGGCGCCTGGTCGGGCCGGAAGCGCTCCACCAACGGTTCGCTGACCTCGTCGCGAAAGCGGGTCTTGACCACGGCCACCTTGTCACGCACGTCCTGCACGGCAGTGCTGATGGGCACGCCCAGCACGAACTCGACGACGATGCGGGAACGTCCCTCGTAGCTCGTCGAGAGAACGCGCTTGATGCCCGGCACCGTGTTGATCGCCTCTTCCAGACGGCGGGTGACATCGTTCTCCACGACCTCCGGCGAAGCGCCGGCATAGTCGGTGGTGACCACCACGTAGGGGAACTCGATGTCGGGGTATTCCTCGACGCTGAGGGCACGCCAGGAAAACAGACCCAGCACCATGAGCGCCACCATGAGGATGATGGCGAACACCGGATAGCGGATACAGAGCCGGGTCAGGAACATGGGTTAACTCCCGCTGGGGGCGGCGGCGCCGCCATTGGCAAAGCGCACCTGGGAGCCGGCGCGTTCCACCGGCACGCGGGTGGCGAGCACGGTATCGCCTTCCTTTAGGCCGGCAGCGACCAGCACCTGGCCACTGCGCTCGTCGCGCTCCCCGACCGTCACCGGCTGCCAGGCCAGGCGCTGCTGGCGCACCACCATCACTCCGGTCTTGCCCTGGTGGTTTTGCACGGCGGAGCCGGGAATCACGAGGCCGGCCACGGCGTTGCTGTCCTGCAGGCGGCCGTGCACGAAGAGGCCGCCGCGCAGGCGCAGGTCGGTGTTCCGGACCACGGCGTAGACGGTGATCTTGCGGTTGCTGGCCTTGGCCAGCGGATTCATGCGCACGATGGTGCCGGTGAACTCGGTGTCGCCGAAAGCCTCGGCGCGGAAGGTCACCTGCTGCCCCTTCTTGACGCGGGCCAGCTCCACGGCCGGCAGCTGGATGGCAAGCTCGAGCTCGCTCAGGTCGACCAGGCGCAGCAGCGGCGTGTTGGGCAGCACCAGCTGGCCGGGCTCCACCATGCGCTCGGCCACGGTGCCGGCAAAGGGCGCGCGCAGCAGGGCGTTTTCCACTTCCTTGCGTGCCACTGCCACCTGCGCCTGGTTGGCGCGCAACTGCGAGCCCAGCACTTCGGACTGGGTGGAGGCCTTGTTGAGGTCGCTGCGCGAGAAATAGTTGTTCTGGCTGAGCTGGCGGTACTTGGCCACCTCCTCGCGCGAGTTCTCGTATTCCGCCTGCACCGACTGCACCGCGGCCTCGGCCTGGGCCAGGCGGGCGCGCATGTCACGGTTGTCCTGGCGAATCAGGACCGCACCCGCGCCCACGCTCTCGCCTTCCCGCACCGGCACTTCGGTGACCTCGCCCGCGACGCGGGCGTTGAGCAGCATCTGGCGCACCGGCGTCAGCGTCCCGCTGAAATCCAGTTGCCCCGCCAGCGGCGCGAAACGCACCGTGGCCACATCTTCCGGCATGAGCTCAAGGCCCTGCAGCGCGGCCGGCATGGAACTGACCGAAGCGCGCGGCCACAGCAATACCAGCAGCACCAGGCTACTGGCGCCGGCGCCGGCTGCCGCCCAGCGCATGCGCCGGGGCAGTGCGGCAACGCTCGTCCGCAGCGAGTCCATCATGATTACAACCTCCCGCATTCGTAAAAAGGGATACGCCCGTCGTCGCAGGCCGGCAGGGCCGCCGCGTCGTAGCAGGCAAGATAGTGTTGGCCGGTGATGGCGTGCTGGCTGCAGGCGCTCAAAACAGCGCGTCGCGGATCATTATCCGCCAGGCTGAGGCAAAGCGCATGCCCGCCGCGCGCGCGCAGCTGGCGCCACAGGGCGACCAGCAGCGCCTGGAAGGCCGGCAGGTCGGCCGGCGCCGACAGCGGCGAATGCGCCAGCATGTAGTCGAGCAGACCGCCGACAGCCGGCAGGCGCAGTCCGCCCCGCCAGCCCGCCCACAGGTTCCAGAACGGCCGCAGCCAGGCCAACGCAGGCTGGTAGGCCAGCACTCGCGTCTGCTTGAAGGCCTTCTGCGACCACAGGCCGCCGAGCGCGACCATCTCTTCGCCGCGGAACACCAACTGGAAATCGCCGATGGCGAGGCCCTGGAAATAGGCGTCGCCGCGCAGCAGGCCGGCAAAGTCATAGGCGGGCAGGAACTGGTAATGCGCCGCCATGCGTTCCACGAACGCGGTCATGGCCGGCACGTCGGCCGCGGTAGCGGTGCGCGCCGCAACGCCCGCAGACGCGGCCAGGCGGCAGGCGGTCAAGGTGCTGGTCACCACCTGGCCCTGGGGATGGTAGACCGGCAGGCCGGCGCGACCGCCCTGGGCGAAGGTGTTCTGCGAGCGGCTGTTCTCCTGCAGGATCACGGTCTGGTACCAGCCGCCCGCCCCCAGGCGCTCGCGCAGGACGCGGTTGAAATAGAGCAGCAGGCGACCGCCCTGGTGTTCGGGCGCCAGGCGCATGTCGCCGACATAGGCCACGCGCTGGCGCTGGCCGTTCACGAAGACCTGGCGGCTGCCGATATTGAAGACGCCCACGACGGTGGCGTCGCGGTCGGCGGCCACCACCACCTCGGGCGCCTCGTGCGAGACCTGCGCCGACAGGAAATAGCTGGGCGCGCGCTCGAAGCCGAGGGTGAGCCCGGTCGAGGGCTGCGGCGCGCCGACCAGGGCCAGGATGCCTGCGTTATCGTCAGGGACCGCCTCGCGCAGGGCATAGGCGCTCATGGCGTCAGCCCTGCACGGTGGCGCGCGGCGCCATGGCCGCGGCGGCCTGCGGCAGTGCCTGCGTCAGCACCGTCAGCGGTATCCGGCGCACCGGCTCCGGCTTGATGTTGCCGGCGATCATGCCGCCGCCCACGGCCAGCTGCTGGTAGGCGGCCCAGCCATCGGGCACCACCACGGCGGTGGCCGGCTCGAGCTGGCCGAGGTTGCGCGCCAGCTCGTAGTGGAAATGCTTGCCCAGGCCCTGTTCGACGGCGGCGCCCAGCGCCGCCAGGTCGGGCTGGCGGCCGGCATCAAGCGCCTGGCCGAACAGCGCCACGTAGCCCGAGCGGCCGGCGCCGGCGGCGTCCACCGCGAGCAGGCTGACCGGTTCCAGGTCGAAGCCGAGGGCGACCTCGGCGAGTACCTGGCGCGCCGCCTCCGGCGACATCTTCTCGCCCACCAGGTCGACGCCGAAGCGGCGGCCCTGGAACTGGAAGCAGGGCACCTGGCCATAGAAACCGGTGACGGCGATGCTGTCGTCCATGCGGTAGCGCAGCAGGCCGTTGCCGCCGGTAAGGATGGGGCTGACCTCGTCGCCTTCCTTGAGTTCCCAGGGCGCCAGGATGACGCCGTCGGACAGGCGCTCGAACTCGTAGGCGTGGCTCTGGTAGGACAGCGGATAGCGGCCGTCATAGGGAATGGTGACCACGCCCTCGGTGGCCCACAGGCCCTTGCCCTCGAAGGCGGCCTGGGGGAAGCGCAGGCGCAGCTGGGCGGCCCAGGGCGCGGCATCGGCGGTATCCCAGGCGGAGACCAGCGCGAGGCCAGGCCACAGGCGCTGGCCGAGCTCGGCGGGAGGGGCGGCCAGGGCCGCCGCCACCAGGCGGGCGCGGCGGGGCGCATGGGGCGCCGCCAGGTTGCGCAGGGATTCGGCGCGGCGACCCCACTTGCCGGTCGCCAGCACATCGGCCAGCGCCTCGCCATGCTGCTGCACCGCATCCAGCATCTGCAGCATGAAGGTGGGGCTCCACACCGACAGCAGGCTGACGTCGTCGCGCGCGAGCAGGTAGGCCAGGGTGGCGAAGAGCGCGTCCTCGGGGGCGCCGGCGAAGGCCACGCCCGCCGGCACCGCCTGCGACTGCGCCGCCAGCAGGCGCTTGACGCCGCCCAGCAGCTCGCTGTCGTCGTTGAAGTTGCCGTCGAGCAGGTGGCGCTGGCTCTCCGGCAGCCAGGACACGGACCAGTAATGCACGCCGGTCCGCAGCCCCGGATTCTGGCGGTACATGCTGGCCACCCAGGGCGCGATGGCGGCATCGAGCTCGCCCAGGAAGTCCTGGGTGTAGGGAATCAGCTTGAGGCGTTCGGAGGAGCCGCTGGTGGGCTGGTAGCGCACCAGCGGGCTGCTGGTGATGCTGGGACCCTTGGCGCGCTGGGCGTCGATGCGGTCGCGCCAGTCGGCATAGCGCGTCAGCGGGAAGCGCTCGCGGAAATCCTCCCAGGAGGCAATGGCGGGGCGGCCGTCCAGCGGCACCTGGCGCAGGATCTGCGCCAGCTTCTCGCGCTGCACCTTCTCGAGCTGGTGGCGCTGGCCGGCAAAGCGGCGGTCGCCACGCAGGCAGGCCAGGCGCAGGGCCTGGTGGGTCAGGCGCCCCAGCATGGCCTCAGTTCCCGACAGAGCGGAACGGGACGACAACGCCATCGCTGTCCTGGGCCACCGGGACGGCCACGGGCGCGGGCACCGGCTTGGTCAGCGCCTCCAGACGACCCTTGCTGACCGGCTTGGTGGCGAAGCGCAGCGCACACTTGAAGAGGGTGCTCCAGTCGACTACGCCGATGCAGGGCAGCTCGGTCCCGCGGCGCCACTCCGGGTTCAGGTCCTCGAAGTAGCGGATGGCGGGGTTGTCCTCGCGCATCTGCGGAGTGATCTCGGCCACGTCGCCCTTGAGCGGGGCGTAGTCATGGCCGAAGTCCAGGATGCGACGCTCACGGTTGTAGTAGGCCGGGAACATCTCCTCGCAGTAGGCATCGACGATGTCGCCGAGGAATTCCTGGTTGCCGTCATGGCGCGGGTAGAAGGTGAAGAAGTTGTTGGCCAGCAACAGGTAGGTCTTGTAGCCCTTGGAGATGAGGAACCAGTGGATGGCGTCGAGCGGATAGCGGAATTTCTCGGCGATGACGAACTTGTAGAACTCGAGCTGCAGGGCGCGCGAGCCCCAGTAGTCCCGCTCGATGACGGTATCGCCGCTGAACAGGCCGCGCACGGTGCGGCCGCCGACGTTGATGGTGCAACGCATGAGGGTGGAGAAGCCCACTACGCGGCCAGCCTTGTTGCGCATGATGAAGGCGCCGGTCTTCTTGCTGAGGTCAAGCAGGAAGGTGTCCCAGCTCGTGTTCTCGTAGTATTGGGAGAAGACCTGGTACATCTGGCGGATGACATGGACGTCGATGCGGCTGACCGGAAAATACGCAGCCTTCAGCTCACCGCCCTTGGTTTTGTTGTTCATGGCGTTTCCCATTTTTTTGTTTTTTTGGGAAGCCAATCTTGCGAGCGGACGCCCGGACTGTCACGCTGGAAAGCGGCCAGTTCCTTTGCAAAAGCGGCCAAGCTACAAACGGTGGTCAATGTTACTTATCTGTAAAACCGTGTCACTCATCCGCTGAATGACGATATTATTGGCCTCTGCACCCATTTAGCGCACAAAAATAACAATAACTAGTACGAACGTACTTTATGGAAGACATTCCCCTGATGCCCGTGGCCTACATCCACCGGCTTGCCGAATTGATGACGGAGGAAGGCCTCGATGCGGACGGCGTCCTGCGCGAAGCCGGCATCAACCCCAACCTCTTGCGCCGCCCCGACTGCCTGCTCACGTTGCGGCAAATCCAGAGCATCGCCACCCTCTATATGGGACTTTCGTCCCATGCCCTGCCCGGCCTGCAGTTCGGCCAGCGCCTGGACCTGATCACACACGGCCTGCTGGGTCACGTCTATAGCTGGCGTGGCAGCTTCCGCCAACTGATCGAGACCATCGTCGCCTACATGCGGGTGCGCCTGCCCATGCTCGACATGGAGGTCCGTGACGGCTCCGACCACTTCGGGATCCGCATTGCGGTCAAGGGCGGCCACCCCGTGGCGCAGGCCTTCCTGCTGCAGACGGCCCTGGGGACCTTCCACGCCCTTTGCATCGGACTGACCAACAATATCGTCATCCATTGCCGCCCGGACCTGTTCGCCGACCCCGCGGCCGCGCGCCAGTTGCTCAAGACCGAGCTCCACACCGACCACGACACGACCGAGCTGCGCTTCTACGCCCGCGCGCCCCTCGGGGAAGGCCTTCCGACCTCCCTGGCGAAGGCGCCGGCGGCCGCCGACCCCTTCGAGGAGCCGGGCTTCCTGGTGCAACTGCGCAACGAGCTGTTCAGCCACCTGAGGGGTGAGGACAGCTCCGGCGCCATCGCCTCCGCACTCGGCATGAGCGTGCGCACGCTGCGCCGGCGCCTTTCCGAATTCGGCATCTCCTTCAACAAAGTGCGGCTGGATGTGCGCATGCAGGTGGCATCGCGCTACCTGACCACCACCAGCATCAGCATCGAGCGCATCGCCGGCTATGTCGGCTACAGCGACCAGGCGGCCTTTACCCGTGCCTTCCGGGAGTGGTCGCAAGGGCAGACGCCGGCGGCCTTGCGCCAGCAGCGGACGCGCACCCTGGTGCCGGGCGAACCCGGTGACGATCAGGCGGTGGATGCGGTCCGCCGCTCTCCCACGGACAACTGAAGCCGGGCCAGCGCCAGGTGCTGTGGCCGGCAGCCGGCGCGCCCTGGCACCGGCACTTGACCGGGAGGGCGGCCCATAGGCATCGACCCGTCCCGTCCCCGCCGGACCTGGTCACCGCCAAGCCGTCTCCCGGGCATTAAATCCTTCCGCCGGCGCTGTCGTCGCTGGTCATCCTACCGGCGCATCGCGTAAATTGTCGGCTGCATGGGCAGGAGGATGGAGATGGAGAAGTATCGCCAGGCATGGCGGTGGATTGGCAGCCTGCTGGTGCTCCTGGGCTGCGCCCTGGCGGCCGTGCCGGCCGGCGCGGCGCCGGTCGTCATCGTGGCCGAGGATTTCCGGCTGCAGGATATCGGCCGCCAGGTGGAATTCCTGGAAGACCCCGAGCGCACGCTGTCCCTCGCCGAGGTGCTGGGCCCCGCCTACCAGGATCGCTTCACCCCCTCGCCGCGCGATCGCCTGCAGATGGGACTGAGCCGCTCTGCCTGGTGGTTCCGGGTCGCCCTTCACAACCCCCAGGCCACCCCGCGCGAACTAGTGCTGTCCCTGTCCAATGCCAGCCTCGGCGACATCCGCCTGTTCGAACCGCTGCCCGGCAATCGCTGGCGCGAGCGCCAGGCCGGGACGCGCACCTCCCGGGTCCAGGCCGACATGCCGGTGCCCGCGTACTGGTTCCGCGTCGAGCTGCCGCCCACCCAGACCGAGGTGTTCTACCTGCGCGTCGAGACCGACCTCGGCCTGATCTCCGGCATTACCCTGGGAACACCTGCCGCCATGGCGGCGGCGCATGGCAGTGAAAGCGTGGCGTTCGGCCTCGGCCTCGGCCTGCTGCTGGGGCTCGCCCTTTTCCATGTCGTGCTGCGCCGCGATGGCAACCGCGACCGCACCGCTCTGCTCTATGCTCTCTACATGCTGAGCCTGGCCTACTTCCTGCTGGCCGAGCGCGGCGTACTCGGGGTGCAGTGGCTACCGGGCCCCCACCGCCAGAACTTCTTCCTGCTGCTGTCCTTGTTGCTGACCCAGGTCGCCGGCCTCTTCCTGCTCGGCAGCTACCTGCGCCCGGCCCTGCCCGCGCGTCTCCAGTCACTGCTGCAGGGCTACGCCCTTGCCATGGTGCCGGTCGCGCTGGTCATCCTCAGCCTGCCGCTGGCGATGGCGGCGCATGCCATCCTGGCAGCCACCCTGTTCAATGCCTGCGTGGTTCCGACCCTGGCCTGGGCCGGCCTGCGCGCCGGCTACGGCCCTGCCCGCCACTTCCTTGTCGTGCAGACCGCCACCGTGGCCGTGGTAGTGCTGGTCGTACTCGATTTCTATGAGCTGCTGCCGCTGCCCGCCAGCCTGGGCACAGTGGTCATGGCGCTGGCTGCCTTCATCTCGGTGGTCATCGCCCTTGGCCTTTCGGCGCGCATGGACCTGCTGCGCACCGAAGCGCTGCGCGTGCGCGAGGACGTGCTGGTGAGCGAGGCCGGCGTCCGCGCCAAGGGCGAGTTCCTGTCACAGATGAGCCATGAGATCCGCACCCCCATGAGCGGCATCCTCGGCATGACCGAGCTGCTGCTGGACACGGCGCTCACCCCCAACCAGCGCGAGTACGCCAACACCATCCATGCCTCCAGCAATTCCCTGTTGCGCGTGCTCAACGACATCCTCGACCACGCCAAGATGGAGGCCGGCAAGCTCTCCATCGTGGAAGAACCTTTCGACCTCGGCGAGCTGCTCGCGGAATGCCTCGGCCTGTTCCGCGTCTCCGCCGAGGAAAAGAACCTGGAGCTGATCGCCACCATCGATCCGGACCTGCCGCTGCAGGTGGTGGGCGATCCCACGCGCCTGCGCCAGGTCATCAGCAACCTGCTGCGCAATGCCATCAAGTACACGCAAAGCGGGGAAATCGAGATCAGCCTGCGTCCCGGCAAGCTCGGCTTGCGCGCCGAAGTGCGCGACACCGGCACCGGCATCTCGGCCGAGCAACTGGCGTCCGTGTTCCAGCCACACCAGCCGCGCAGTGCCGCGCAAATTGCCGCCGGCACCGGCCTCGGCCTGTCCATCTGTCGCCAGCTGGTCGAGCTGATGGGCGGCGAGATCGGCGTCGAGAGCAAGCCGCGAGAAGGCTCCCGCTTCTGGTTCGAGTTGCCGCTCAAGGCCCAGGAAGGCTACGCCCGCGCCCCCGAGGAACCCTGGCTGCGCGGCTTGCGCCTGTTGGTGGTAGACGATAACCACACCGTCACCCGCGTTATCCAGGAACAGGCCGGACACTGGGGCATGAAAGTGCGCGCCGCCGACAATGGCGCCGAGGCCCTGGCCCTGGCGCGCAACGCCGCCAACCTGGGCGAGCCGTTTGACATCATCCTGCTCGACCACAACATGCCGGGCATGAGTGGCCTGCAACTGGCGGCCCGGATCAAGGAAGACCCCATCATCCGCAACGATGTGATCGTGATGATGCTGACCGGCGTGAACATTGCGCCCTCCAGCACCATGACGCGCAATGTCGGCATCCGTCGCGTACTCACCAAACCGGTCACCGAGCGCCAGCTCAAGACCGCCATCGCCGAGGAAATGGGCCATATCCAGCGCATCCAGCGCGCCATGACGGAACCGAGCAGCGCGGACAGCGACCTGCTGGGCCGCCTGCGCGTCCTCATCGCCGAGGACAACCACCTGAGCCAGAAGGTGATCCGCGGCATGCTGGGCAAGCTCGGCGTGAGCACGACCACGGTGGTGGCCAACGGCCGCGAGGTAGTGGAGGAAGTCAGCCGCAACGATTACGACATGGTGCTGATGGATTGCGACATGCCCTTCATGGACGGCTATGCCGCCACCCAGGCCATTCGCGAATGGGAGAGGTACACCGGTCGCCGCGCCATTCCCATCCTGGCCCTGACCGCGCACATCCTTGATGACCACCGCGAGAAGAGCCGCGAGGCCGGCATGAACGAGCACCTGTCCAAGCCCATCGAGCTGTCCGAACTGCAGGAAGCGCTGCTGCGCTGGGCGCGACCGGCCGCGGCGGGACGCAGCTGAGGCGGGGAGCCGCCGGCGCCTGGCGCCTCTCCACGACAAGCCGGGCCTGTGCCCGGCTTTTTCATTCCTTGCTGCCGAACTGCATCTCCACGCGCAGCAGGATGGACGCCAGCCCCTCCCAGTCACGATCGCGGTACCAGGTGTAGTGCGGCTCGATCTCGTAGTAGAGCCAGGGGCGCAGGAAGGGGCGGCGATAGATGATCCAGGGCCCGTGATTCTCGCCGCGCCATTCGGGTCGGGTAAGGCCCCTGACGGAGTAGCCATAGCTGAAGGAGCGCGAGCCGGCGAGCGCCCGTGACAATGACACGCCGTGCGTCCAGTTGAAGCCCTCGTCACGACTTTCGTGGCGATAGTCATAGAAGTTGCTGAAGCGGAGCACGGTGCGGTCGTCCAGCGCGCGCTCGAAATCCAGCACCGGCGTATAGCGCTCCTTGCTGTCGGAGCCATAGCGCACGGTCTGGCTCAGGCGCGCGATGGAATCATCCGTGAGGCTCCAGGTCTTGCGCAGGCGGTAGCGGGCGAACAGGTCGGGCGGTGCGACGCCGCGCACGCCGATGTCAAAGCTGGAATCCAGGCCGGCGCGGTCATAGGCGAGCCAGCGCAGGGCGGCGGAGACACGACTGTCCTCCTGGCCGAGCTGGCGACGCTGGTCCTGGCCGACCTGGGGCTCGTCGGTTTCGTCGGTGATGATCAGGCGCAGGCGCCGGTTGGCATTCGGCAGGGAGGCGCTGGCGCGCAGCGTGACCTTGCTTTCCAGGCCCTCCGACTCGGTAAGACCCGTGTGGAAGACCAGGCGCGCCATCATGCTGGCCTCGTCGTCGTGCCAATCCCCGAAGAAGTCGTCGACCCAGCGCGCCGTCACCAGGGCACGGCCGGAAAACACGCACTGCTGGTGATCCATCCAGCCCATGAAGCGGCCGCGTTCGTCCCGGCGCACGCAGTTGCCCGCTCCGCGCCGCGGAATGGGCTCGCGGGTGGCGAGCGTTGGTGCACGCACCAAGGGGTAGCCGCGCGGATCGGGAGGCGTATGGCGCCAGAGCAGGCGGGGCGGGGCATTGGGCCCGGTCGGCATGGGCGGCGCGGGCGCCGGCTCGGGAAAGAGCAGGTGCTCGGCCTCTGACTCGACTGGCAGGGCGGGGTCGGCCTCCGCCGGCGGCGGCGTGGTCAGTGCCTGGGCCTCCACGATCACGGGGTCGAACGCCGCCGGCGAGTCGGCCGGTACCGGTCCCCTCCCCTCCTCCACGGCCGACGCGGCCAGGGGCGCCGCCAGCAGGGTGGCGAGCGCAAGCCCGCACAGAAGCCGCTCCGGCTTCCCCTCCCCTGCCCTGAACCCTCGGCCTGCTCGCAACACCTGACTGCCTTCCCGGTCAACCGCTCGTCCGAGTGTAGCGGGTGGCAGCCGTCGATTTCTGCCCCCCGGGTTCGCAACTCCGGATTTTCTTCCGCCCCGCGCGGCGCAGGCAGAAAAAAGCCCGCGGTCGCGGGCTTTTTTGTCAACGCAACAGGACACCGCTCAGAAATAGCCCTCGGCGAACTGCATGATGGACCGGGCGCCTGCCTCCACCGAACGGGCACGCCCCTCGAGCTCGGGCAGCAGGCGCGCGAAGTAGAAGTCGGCCAGCGCCAGCTTGTTGGCGTAAAAGCTGTCCTCGTCCCGCTTCGGCCCGGCTTCCGCCGCCATCAGCACGAACATGTAGGCGTAGGTGACGAGGCCGAAGGCCTGCAGGTAATCCACGGCGGCGGCGTTGATCTCGTCGGGCGCTCCCGCGGCTCTGGCGATCACGGCCTGCGTCAGCTTCTCCAGGGTATCCACTGCCTTGAGGAAGTCGGCCTTCAGCGCCTCCTGGCCCTGCAGGCGGCTGGCCGCTTCGCGCATCTCCGCGACATAGGTGGCGACGTAGGCGGCATTGTTCTTCACCACCTTGCGGCCCATGAGGTCGTTGGCCTGGATGCCGTTGGTGCCTTCGTAGATCTGCGCGATGCGGGTGTCGCGCACGTACTGCTCCATGCCCCATTCGCGGATGTAGCCGTGGCCGCCAAAGCACATCTGCGCCTCCATCGTGCCCTGCAGGCCACGGTCGGACATGAAGGCCTTGGCCACCGGCGTCAGCAGCGCGACACGGTCGGCAGCGGCGCGGGCCTGCTCGCCCTCGGCGTACTTGGACAGGTCGAGGTACTTGGCGGTGTACATGGCGAAGCAGCGGCCAGCCTCGTTGAAGGCGCGGGTGGTGAGCAGCATGCGACGCACGTCCGGATGCACCAGCAGGGAGTCGGCGGGCTTTTCCGGGCTCTTCACGCCGGTGGCGGAGCGGCCCTGCAGGCGGTCGCGGGAATAGGCCGCAGCGTTCTGGTAGGCGACTTCCGAGGCGCCGAGGCCCTGGATGCCCATGGACAGGCGCTCGTAGTTCATCATCACGAACATGGCCGCCAGGCCCTCGTTGGGCTTGCCGATGAGCCAGCCGGTGGCGCCATCGAAGTTCATGACGCAGGTGGCGGAGGCCTTGATGCCCATCTTGTGCTCGATGTTGCCGGCGGCGACGCCGTTGCGCGCGCCCAGGGAACCATCGGCATTGGGCATGAACTTGGGCACCAGGAAGAGCGAGATGCCCTTGGAGCCGGCCGGCGCGTCGGGCAGCTTGGCCAGCACCAGGTGCACGATGTTGGAGGCCAGGTCGTGCTCGCCGCCGGTGATGAAGATCTTGGTACCGGTGATGGCATAGGAGCCGTCGGCGTTGGGCACGGCGCGGGTCTTGATGATGCCGAGGTCGGTGCCGGCATGCGGTTCGGTCAGGCACATGGTGCCGGCCCACTCGCCGGAGTAGATGCGCGGCAGGTAGAAGTCGTTGATCTCGTCGCTGGCGTGCTGGCTCATGGCCAGCGCGGCGCCGATGCCGAGCAGCGGGTAGAGCGCGAAGGACGGATTCACGCCGAAGAGGATCTCGTCGGTCATGACGGTGACCGTCTTGGGCATGCCCTGGCCGCCCCAGCGCGGATCGGCGCCGAGGCCGATCCAGCCGCCTTCGGCGTACTGGGTGAAGGCTTCCTTGAAACCCTTGGGCGTGGTGACGACGCCGGCATTGAACTGGGCGCCTTCCTCGTCGCCGCTGCGGTTCAGCGGGAACAGCACGTTCTCGTTGAGCTTGGCCGACTCTTCCAGCACGGCATCGACGATGTCGCGGTCGACATCTGCCAGCGCCGGCAGGGCCTGCCAGAACTCCGTGGCCTTGAACACTTCATCCAGGACAAAGCGCATGTCGCGCAGGGGAGCCTTGTAGACGGCCATGATCGTTCACTCCAGCGTTGTTTCCCGTCGGCCCCGCGGGCGGGGAGGACGAAAACGGAAAAAAGGCATTGTACCGGGGACCCGGTCCTGCCCGGTTGACGGGGATCAGGAACGGGGCGGCGCATTATCCAGCAAAAGGCCCGCTACTGCGGGCCTTTTGCTGTGCTGCAAACGCAATCGCCTCAGAAGGCGAAGTGTTCCGCGTCCACGGCCATCAGCGTTTCCAGGCCGGTGTCGATGACATCGACGTGGGACTTGGTGCGCGGCAGGATTTTCTTGAAGTAGAACTGCGCGGTCTTGATCTTGGCCTGGTAAAAAGCCTCTTCCGTGGTGCCCGCCGCCAGCTTGTCCTGGGCAACCTTGGCCATCCACGCCCAGAGGTAACCCATGGTGACGTAGCCGGAGTAGTACATGTAGTCCACAGCGGCTGCGCCGGCTTCATCCGGGTTCTGCATGGCCTTCATGCCGATACGCATGGTCAGGTCGCCCCACTCCTTGTTCAGCGCGGTCAGCGGACCGGTGAACTCGGCCATGGCGGCGTTGCCTTCATTGGCCTGGCAGAACTTGTGGATGTACTTGGTGAAGCCGCGCAGCATCGCGCCCTGGGTCTGCAGCACCTTGCGGCCGAGCAGGTCGAGGGACTGGATTTCGGTGGTGCCTTCGTAGAGGCAGGCAATGCGCGTGTCGCGCACGATCTGCTCCATGCCCCACTCGCGGATGAAGCCGTGGCCACCGTAGACCTGAACGCCGTGGTTGGCGGCTTCAAGACCGGCTTCGGTCAGGAAGGCCTTGGCGATCGGGGTCAGGAAGCTCATCAGGTCGTCAGCAGTCTTGCGCGCTTCTTCGGATTCGGCGCTGTGCACGATGTCGGTCTGCGTGGAGAGCCAGTACACCATGGCGCGGCCGGCTTCGGCGAAGGCCTTCTGGGTCATCAGCATGTTGCGCACGGCCGGGTGCACGATGATCGGGTCGGCTTCCTTTTCCGGCGCCTTGGGGCCGGACAAGGAACGCATGGCCAGGCGATCCTTGGCATAGGCCAGGGCGCCCTGGAAGGAGCCTTCGGCAGCGCACACACCCTGCAGCGCGGTACCCACGCGGGCGGTGTTCATGAAGGTGAACATGCAGTTCAGGCCCTTGTTGGGCGGGCCGATCAGGAAGCCGGTGGCGCCGTCGAAGTTCATGACGCAGGTGGCCGAGGCCTTGATGCCCATCTTGTGCTCGATGGAACCGCACTTGACGCCGTTGCGCTCGCCGTTCGGCAGGAACTTGGGAACGATGAACAGGGAGATGCCCTTGGTGCCCTTGGGGGCGTCCGGCAGGCGCGCCAGCACGATGTGGACGATGTTCTCGGCCATGTCGTGTTCGCCGGCGGAGATGAAGATCTTGGTGCCGGTGACGGCATAGGAGCCGTCGGCCTTCGGTTCCGCCTTGGTGCGGATGATGCCGAGGTCGGAGCCGGCGTGGGACTCGGTCAGGCACATGGTGCCGGTCCAGCTGCCTTCGATAAGCTTGGTCAGGTAGACCTGCTTCTGCTCTTCGGTGCCGTGGGCTTCCAGGGTGTTGATGGCGCCGTGGGACAGGCCCGGGTACATGCTCCAGGACCAGTTGGCGGTGCCGGTCATTTCCGAGACGGCAATGCCGAGCGAGGGCGGCAGGCCCTGGCCGCCGTAGGCCACCGGGGCGGCCAGCGCGCCGAAGCCGAGTTCCACGAACTTGGCGTAGGCTTCCTTGAAGCCCTTGGGCGTGGTCACTTCGCCGTCGTTCCAGGTGCAGCCTTCCTCGTCACCGGACTGGTTGACCGGGGACAGCTCGCCCTCGGCGAACTGGGCCACGGCTTCCAGCACGCTGTCTACCAGCTCGCGGTTGGTGTCGGCAAAGGCCGGGATGGACTGGTAGTGCTTTTCCACTTCCAGCATTTCATGCAGCACGAACTGCATGTCACGAATCGGAGCCTTGTACTGCTGAGCCATGATAAGAACCTCGCTAAACCTGGCCACGGAGGGCCGACTAAGACCGGATGCACCCGCAATCATCAGACGAAAATAGCCTTGACGGGTGCAAAAGCCGCGGAAGTATGAAGCAGAACCCTGCCTGAACACACATTTTTTGCTGACCGATAGTTCACGGCAGAGCCAGTGCTGGCGCGGCTTTCGAAAGAAATCTATGCCGGGCGGCAAGGGAAAACGCTGCTACAAAGATAGATGACCGACAGGTCTGTCTAATACGAACACTGTTTCAGGCAAATGACCGATTGGTCTTCACAACAAAGTGGGTGGAGAGGCGCTTTTTCCTCCGCATTCGTGGCGCGGACAGGGGTGGGTGCGCGACCCGCAGGTCGCGACTACCTGCAGTGAGGTGGCGGGGGCCATGAGCAAGGATCGGGCGACAGGCCGCGGCACGTCGGGCTTCAATGCGACAGCATCGCAATAGGCCGTGACGGATGCCGACCTGCCGACCTGGCACTGCGGTGTGAGTGAAGCCCGGCCTGCACCTACCCGGCCGGCACGTCGCCGAGCAACTCCTGAAGGTCGAGATGCGCCGCCATCTGTGCCGGCGTCGCGCCAGGCGCCCACGGCAACACGCCCAGGCAGGGCATGGGCAGGATGGTCTTGAGCGTGCCGATATTGCCGTCCAGCGCCGCCAGCGCCGGGTCCAGCACGCTGCCGATCCAGCCCGCCATGCGCACGCCGTCGCGCGCCATGGCCTCGGTGGTGAGGATGGCATGGTTAAGGCAGCCGAGGCGGATGCCCACCACCAGGATCACCGGCAGCCCAAGGGCGCGCGGCAGGTCGGACATGATCTCGCGGTCGGAAATGGGCACGCGCCAGCCCCCCGCGCCTTCAACGACGGCAAAGTCGACGCGGCGCGACAGGGCGCCGCGCACCAGGCCGCTGACCTGGGCGATAGTCAGGCGGCGCCCGGCATGCAGCGCCGCCAGATGCGGCGAGAGCGGCTCCTTCAACGCCACCGGGTTCACTTCCTCATAGGCCATCACCTCGGTCATCGCCGCCATCAGCGCCAGCGCGTCGTCGTTGCGCAGGCCTTCCGGGGTCTCGTCGCAGCCCGCGGCCACCGGCTTGACCGCCAGGGTGCGCAAGCCGCAGGCAGCGGCCGCGGCCAGCAGGGCGCAGCTTGCCGTGGTCTTGCCGACGCCGGTGTCGGTGCCGGTCACAAAGAATTTTTTCATGGGCAGGGCTTCCGGGAGGTCAGCCGATATCACGCCGGCAGCTCGCCAGCGCTTCCAGCAGGCGGTCGACGTCGGCACGGGCATGGCCGGCCGTCAGGGTGACGCGCAGGCGCGCCGTGCCCGCCGGAACGGTGGGCGGACGGATCGCGCCCACCAGCAGGCCGCGCTCCTGCAGGGCGGCGCTCCAGGCCAGCGCGCGCTCGTTGCCGCCGAGGATCAGGGGCTGGATGGGCGTGTCGCTGGGCAGGAGGTCGAGCCCGAGGTTGCCCGCCTCGTGCCGGAAATGCGCGATATGGCCGTGCAGGCGCGCGCGCAGCTCGTCGCCTTCGCGGATGAGGCGGAGGCTTTCCCGGCTGGCGGCCGCCACGGCGGGGGGCAGCGCCGTGGTGAAGATGTACGAGCGGGCGGAGTTGATCAGGTATTCCACCAGGGCCTCGCTGCCGGCGACGAAGGCGCCGAAGGTGCCGAAGGCCTTGCCCAGGGTGCCCACCAGTACCGGCAGCTCCCGCTGTCCGAGGCCCAGGGATTCGGCGAGGCCGCCACCGGTGGCGCCCAGCGCGCCGAAGCCGTGGGCGTCATCGACCATCAGCCAGGCCTCGTTCTGCTGCGCCACGCGCGCCAGCGCCTGCAGGGGCGCGACATCGCCATCCATGCTGAACACGCCGTCGCTGACCACGAGCTTGCGCCCTGCCGAAGAGGCCTTGAGCTTGTGCCCGAGGTCGGCGACATCATTGTGGCCGTAGCGCTGGTACTCGCAGCGCGCCAGGCGGCCGCCGTCGATCAGGGAGGCATGGTTGAGCTCGTCCTCGAACACGGCGTCCTGCTTGCCCAGCAGGGCCTGGATGATGCCGGTGTTGGCCATGTAGCCGGTGGAGAACAGCAGTACGCGCTCGCGGCCGGTAAAGGCGGCCAGCTCGTCTTCCAGCGCGTGATGCTCCAGGGTGTGCCCGCAGACCAGGTGCGACGCCCCGCTGCCCACGCCCCAGCGTTCCGCGGCCCGGGTGAAGGCGGCCGTGAGGCGCGGGTCCGAGGCCAGGCCGAGATAATCGTTGCTGCAGAAGTTCAGCAGCTCGCGGCCATCGACGACCAGGCGCGAGCACTGCGCGGAGCCGATGAGGCGGCGGCGCCGGTAGAGGCCGGCGGCCCTCTTCCGCGCCAGGGCGTCTTCCAGGTCAAAACCCATGGGGCAGGTCTCCGGGATGCGGTGCCTGCAGCATCAGCCGCGCGGCGTCTCGTGGGCGGGACTTCCGCCGGGGCGTCTGGCCGCGACCGCCGGCGGTGAAAAAACCTGGCTGCTGACGTCGCTCTCGCCAGGCAGGGGTCAGGGGGTGTCGGCGGTCGCGGGCATGGCGTCGCGACTCAGCGCGGCAAGCTGCTGCCGGCGCAGCGACTGCGCGATGGCCTCGGCGCGCGACTCATCGGAGACATCCTGGGTCTGCTGCGAGTTGATGCCGAGGCGCTGGAACAGCTGGCGGTCATGGGCCGCTTCCGGGTTCGCCGTGGTCAGCAGCTTCTCGCCGTAGAAAATGGAGTTGGCGCCGGCCATGAAGCACAGGGCCTGCATCTCGTCGTTCATGGTCTCGCGGCCGGCAGAGAGGCGGACATGGCTTTCCGGCATCAGCAGTCGCGCCACCGCGATGGTGCGGATGAACTCGAAGGAATCGAGGTCGTCGACGTCACCGAGGGGGGTGCCCTCGATCTTCACCAGCATGTTGATGGGCACCGATTCCGGGTGCGCCGGCAGGTTGGCCAGCTGCATGAGCAGGCCGACGCGATCCTCGCGCGCCTCGCCGAGGCCGACGATGCCGCCGCAGCAGACCTTGATGCCGGCCTCGCGCACATGCGCCAGGGTGTTCAGGCGGTCGTCATAGGTGCGCGTGGTGATGATCTTGCCGTAATGCTCGGGCGAGGTATCGAGATTGTGGTTGTAGTAGTCGAGGCCGGCGTCCTTGAGCGCCACGGCCTGGTCGGCGGAAAGCATGCCCAGCGTCATGCAGGTCTCCATGCCCAGCCCCTTCACCTGTTTCACCATCTCCAGGACATAGGGCATGTCCTTGTCGCGCGGGCTGCGCCAGGCGGCGCCCATGCAAAAGCGGGACGCGCCCTTTTCCTTCGCATTCACGGCCTCTTCCACCACCTTCTGGATGGCGAGCAGCTTTTCCTTGTCGAGGCCGGTGTCGTAGTGGCCGGACTGGGAGCAGTACTTGCAGTCCTCGGGACAGGCGCCGGTCTTGATGGAAAGCAGCGTGGACACCTGCACGGTGTTGGGCTCGAAGTACTGGCGGTGCAGGGTCTGGGCCCGGAACAGCAGGTCCATGAAGGGCAGGTCGAAGAGGGCACGGATTTCGTTGCGGGACCAGTCGTGGCGCAGCGTCATGGAGTAATCCAGGGGCCGAACAGGCCGGTTGGCGGATGGCGGCGGGAAGCGGCTCCGGGGACACTGGCAGGCGACTGCCGTCAACCGGAAGGGCTGAGCCCGGGTTTACGGCAGTCTACCCCAGCCCTCCCCACCGTCAACCATCCAAAGGTCGACATGGTTTACCGCGCTCTCGCCGCCGGCCGGCGCCTGCTGGCCCGCTTGCCCGGCACCTGCCTGCTCTGCGAAGGTCCGGCCGACGCCTGGAGCCTCTGCGAGCCCTGCCTGGCCGACCTGCCCTGGAACCGCGACGCCTGCACCCGCTGCGCGCTGCCCCTGCCGGAAGGCCTGGCGCTATGCCCGGCCTGCGCGCAGGCCCCGCCACCGCAGACACGGGCCGTTGCCGCCCTGCGCTACGAATTCCCGGTCAGCTACCTGGTATCACGGCTGAAATACAGCGGACGCCTGCTGCATGCGCCGGTGCTGGGAGAGATGCTGCTGGCCGCGGTGGACGCCCACCCCGGCCCCCCGCCCTCGCTGCTGCTGCCGGTTCCGCTGCACCACCGGCGCCTGGCGGAGCGCGGCTACAACCAGGCCCTGGAAATTGCCCGGCCACTGGCGCGGCGACTGGAACTGCCGCTGGAAACCCGGCTGCTGCGGCGGCACCGGCCCACCGCGGTGCAGATGACCCTGGACCGCGAGGCCCGCGCCGGCAATCCCGTCGATGCCTTCCGGGTCGATCCGGCACGGCTGGCGGCGTTGGGGCCCGGCCTGCGGGTGGCGCTGGTGGATGACGTCATGACCACGGGCGCGACGCTGGGCGAGATGGCCCGCGTGCTGCTGGCGGCCGGGGTGGCGGAGGTGGAGTACTGGGTGGTGGCCCGCACCCCGTGAGGCGGCGGCGGCAACCGGCAAGGGGCCGGGCAATGCACCGGCGCCGAAGCCGACCCGGGTGGTGACCGTGGCCAGTGGCCAGGGAGGGCGGCAGGGGCAGGATAAACCCGGCATCGAGGCTGACATTCCCGCCCTTTGCGGCTGGCCGCCCGGCCCTTCCGGTTGCTAGAATGCCCGCGCTTTCAGCCTTTGCTCGTAGCGAGCCGGACCCCTGCCTATCGACCCAGATATCCCGCTGTCTTCCCGGTGAAGGCCGCCCGTCTTGAGAGTTTTGCCCCATGCTGATGGCTTTCACCCTGAACAAAGGACTTCTCGAGCAAGTCGCCATCAATGCCGCTTCCGACCTCGTGTCCGGGGTGATCTGGGTGGATGCCATTGCCCCCACCGAGGAAGAGCGCCTGTGGCTGCAGGAAGCCTATGGCCAGGAACTGCCTTCCATTGACGACATCTACGAGATCGAGGCCACCTCGCGTTTCTACGAGAACGACAACGGCCTGCACATCTGCTCGTACTTCCTGAACTACGCCGACGAGAATTCCGAGAACATCTCCGCCGCCTTTGTCTTCAACGGCGATCGCCTGTTCACGCTGCGCGAGGAGGAGCTGGCCGCCTTCCGCCTGTTCCGCCTGCGCGCGCGCAAGGGCCTGGTCACGCTGACCAACTCCAAGTCCATCATGCTCGGGCTGTTCGAGACCAAGGTGGAAAACCTGGCCGACATCGTCGAGCGCATCGCCGCTGACCTGGAAAAGACCAGCCGCCAGGTGCTGGGCAATGCCGAGCACGATGACAACGAGGCGGTGCTGACCGACCTCGCCCAGCAGGAAGACATCAACGGCAAGGTGCGCGTGTCCATGGTCGACTTGCAGCGCATGCTTTACCTGTTGCTGCGCTCCGGCATCCTGAATGCCGAGCAGAGCGACCGCCTGCGCGACATCATCCGCGACTCCGAGTCGCTGATCGCCAGCACCGCCTTCCTCTTCGACAAGATCAAGTTCCTGCTCGACACCACGCTCGGCTTCATCAACGTCAACCAGAACAAGATCATCAAGATCTTCTCGGTGGCGTCCGTGGTGTTCCTGCCGCCGACCATGATCGCCAGCGTCTACGGCATGAACTTCAGCTACATGCCGGAGCTGCAGTGGCACCTGGGCTACCCCTGGGCGCTGGGCCTGATGCTGGCCTCGGCGGTGGCGCCCTACCTGTGGTTCCGCAAGAAGAAGTGGCTCTGACCGGCGGCGACCGGTAGCTGCGCAAGAAGCCGGCGTTCGCCGGCTTTTTCATGGGCGCTTGATGGACGCGCGGCCGGGAGCGCCGGTGACGCCCCGTTGTCAGTCGCGGCGCAGGTGCTCGGACACGGCGATCGGGCTGGGATAGTTGAACACCACGATATAGGACGAGATCACGAAGGTCAGGATGGCGGTGGCCTCGATCAGGTGCGCCGCCTCCTTGCCGATCAGCTTGAGGGACACTGCCAGGAAGGCGATCAGCAGCGAGAACTCGCTGATCTGGCCGAGGCGGAAGCCGACATCCCAGGCCAGCGCCGGCGTTTCCGAGAGGCGGCCGAGCAGCAGCCGGAACACCAGCGGCTTTACCGCCACCACCAGCGCCGTCATCAGCAGGGCCGGCTGCCAGATCTCCCGCAGCAGCCCGGTGTCGAAGCTGGCGCCCAGGGCGAAGAAGAACAGGATCAGGAAGAAATCGCGCAGCGGGCGCAGCTGCAGGGCCAGGTACTGCGAGACCGGATGGCTGGCCAGGGTGATGCCGGCAATGAAGGCGCCGGTTTCGCGGGACAGCCCCATCAGGTGGGCCAGCTCGGCGACGCCCAGGCACCAGCCGATGGTCATCAGGAAAAGATATTCCTGGAAGCGGTCGAAGCGGGCGTACAGCTTCACCAGCACCTGCCTCACGAACAGCCAGGCGAGGCCCACCAGGAGCGGCAGGCCGGCGAGGATCTTGAGCACGGTGGCGCCGCTGGCGCCGCCCTCCGCCATTGCCGCCAGGGCCACCAGGATGAACAGGGCGATGAAGTCCTGCAGCAGCAACAGGCCGATCATGAGCTCGCCCATGTGCTTGTGGTGCAGCACCGTGGTGGGCAGCAGCTTGAGGCCGATGATGGTGGAGGAGTTGATGATGGCGAAGCCGACCACCAGGCATTCGGTGCCGGTAAAGCCGAAGGCCCAGGCCACGCCGTAGCCCATGGCAAAGAACACCGCACTGGACAGCAGGGTGGCCCAGGAGGCCTGGCGCAGCACGGCCGCCAGGGCCGAGGGCTGCATGTCCAGGCCGAGCAGGAAGAGCAGGAACATGATCCCCACCGAGGCCATCTGCTGGAGGGCATCGACGTCGGTGACGAGGGCGAAGCCGTAGGGCCCGATCAGCATGCCGAGGACGATGTACGCCATCAGCAGGGGCTGACGGCTGTAGAGGGCAAGGGTTGCCAGCACGGCGGCCCCGGCGAAGACGAGGAAGAAGGCGAAGGACAGCGATTCCATGGAAAACCCTGGGCACGGCGGGGGTAAGCCTAGCATACCCCGCCCGGCGGATGGCGTGGCCGGCCCGGGGCAAACGGGGCATAATCCTGCCGCGACCGGCTGCAGTCGGCGCTACAGGGAAATAACACTACAAGAGGTCATTCATGCGCTTTCAGGGACCGGCCCTTGGGGCCCTGCTGCTCGCACTGGCGTGCGCCACCCCCTCCGCCCACGCGGCGATGGACCCCGACATGCTGTCCGGCCTGGTACTGGGCGCCGGCCAGGCCCACAGCCGTGACGACGAGACCGGCTTTGGTACCGCGCTGTTTGCCGACGCCAACTACATCGCCCCCTTCCTGAACGGCGGCGTCTCCTACAAGGACTTCGACGACAACGTGGCCAACGCCTATGTCGGCGTCGGCATCTCCGGGCTGCTGCAGCTCCAGGTGGGGAGTGGCAACCAGGGCAACGTCAAGCGCGTCCGTACCGACATCAACATCTCGCGCATGATCGACTTCTTCGGCGACCGCCCGCGCAACCGCTACAACCAGAGCTTCGGCACCCGCATCACCTTCACCTTTGCGGCGGAGGAATACAACGACGACCGTCGCTTCGACAACTTCCAGGCGGGTCTCGGCCTCATCTTCTGATGGCCCCGCCCTCCCATGAAAAAAGGCCGCTTTCGCGGCCTTTTTTCATGGTGCCGCCCTACTCCGGGCAGCCGATGTCGCTGCCGGCCTCGGCATTGCTGCCGCAGGGAGCGCCGGCGCGGATCCAGTTCAGCAGGGTGTTGTAGTCGGACTGGCCCTGGACCGTCGTGGTGTCGATGACGATGCCGCCGCCATGCAGCAGCGAGGTCGGCTTCAGCAGCAACCGGCTGTCCTCCGGATCCGCCAGGTTCACGCGCATGCGTACCCGCTCGTAGAGCGAGATCCCGTCGCTGTCGACAGTGTTGTCCCAGTACACGGGAATGCCGGCGGTGGCGCCGTCGGCATGACAGGAGGTGCAGCCGTTGCTGGCGATGATGGCGCGGATGTCGGTGGCAAAGGTCAGGGCCGCGGGCGCGGCCGTCACGGCATTGACCGTCAGGCTGACCTGGTCGGCGTGGCTGCCGCGGGCATTGCTGACGGCCAGTTCGAGCACATAGCTGCCATCGGCCGGGGCATTGAGCACGGCGCGGGCACTGCCGGCATTGTCGAGGCTGGCGCCCCCCGGCCCGCTCACGATGCGCCACTGGTAGCTGTCGGCAAAGGAGCTGGCGTTGCCGTCCAGCTGCACGACCGGGCCGGGCAGGCGGCGGTCGGCGCCGGCGCGCGCCACCGGCAAGCCGGGCGGGATCACCTTGTGCGTCACGGCATCGAACAGCGTGGGCTCGTCCAGTGCCGCGGCCAGGATGGAAGGCGCACCATCGGGGTCTTTCCAGAAGCGCTCATAATTGCGCAGTGACAAGGGCATGATGCCGCGCTTGTACACGTAGTCGATGATGCGGCTGCGATAGGCCATGAACTTGCTGTAGGTGGAGAAGTTGACGGCGTTGTCGGGGTTGCCGACACCGCTGGCGGCACGCCCCTGCAGCGAATGGCAGCTGGTGCAATGCGGGCCTACCACGCGCTGGTACAGCAGCTTGGCGTTTTCCTGGCCGGGCCCGTTCTGCCAGCCGGCCGGCACGAAGTCGTCGCGGTAGCTGCCGCTGGCGAAGTCGCCGCCGTAGCGCCCGTTGACGAGCTCCAGGGCATAGTCGGCGCCCCACTTGCCACGCGCGGTGACGCTGGCGTTGATGTCGCGTGCCGCCATGGTCTCGTAGCTGTCTTTCACGTAGCTGTTCATGAGGCGCAGGCGATCCTCGAGCTGGTCGCGGTGGAAGCCGTCCTGCAGCGAGAACTCGAGGTCGGCGACGCCCAGTATGTTGAGCTTGGCCGAACGCAGCGATTGCGGCTGAAACTTGTTGTCAGGCGTCAGCGGCAGCGTCTGGCCGCCGTGGCAGGCCCAGCACATGCCCGGCATGTGCTTGACGCCACGACCGTCCAGGTCGGCCGAGGTGAGTCGCTTGCCGGCCACGTCATAGGTAAAGAACTTGGTGATCTTCATGCTGCCGTTGGTATCACCCGGATTGTCCTCGTCGGCCGGGCTGAATTCGATGGCGTTGCTGCCCTTGAAGTAGCGCAGGTCCTGGGCGATGGCGGCGTCGACGTTGAGCGGGCCGTAATTGGTGGCGGCGCCCGGCTGCAATGCCACGATGTAGTTGTTCACGAAGAAGGCCGTCCGCCCGGTATTGCTGTTGCGCAGCACGTACATGTCGCGGCCGTAGCCAAGGTCGAGGGCGTCGCGGAAGACCACATGGGTAATGGTGTTGGCCGGATCGTTGGCATAAAAGCCGTTGCGGGTCTTCCAGCCCTCCAGGGTTTCGCGCTCTTCCTCGGGGTCGACGGCGTCATAGTAGGCCTGGGCATAGCTTGCGGAGCTGATCGGCGTCAGTGGCAGATCGAGCAGGCCGGTGGCCCGGGCCACGACGTGATCGCCACGGCGCAGCAGCAGCGTCAGCGGCGCGCCACTGCCGGAGCTGGCGGCCACCTTGAGGCCGCCGGCGCGCGCCAGGGTGATACCGCCCGGCAGGGTGCCGGTGGCGCCGGCGCCGAAGCTGCCATCGTAGGACTGGACGGTGCCGTCGTCGAAGGTCACGACCAGTTGGAAAGTGTCGGCCACCGGCGCGCCCGCGGCGCTGACCTCGACCGTGTAGGTACCCGCCGCCAGCGGCGCCTGGGTATTGGGATAGGTCAGGAAAGCATTGGGCGAGTTGGCCGGTAGCGTCGCCGGCACCACCGCGGTGTCTTCATCGCCCATGCAGCCCGCCAGCGCCAGGGCCAGCGCCAAAACCAGTGTGCTACGCATGCTCAGAACCTCGCCAGCAAGCCGGCGCGCACGAGGACGCGCTGGTAGTCATTGTCGCCCTGCCCGTACACCTGCACGCCCTGCACCGAGACGTCGGCGGAGAGGTGATGGCCGAAGCCGCGGTTCACGCCCAGCGTGAGGGCATGGGTCTGCGCCTTGAGGCGGTAGGCCAGCCAGCTGCCGCAGAAGGACTCGTTGAACGCCAGGTCCGGCTCCAGCGCCTCGCTGGCGCTGATGAGTCCGAAGATGTCATTGGCAGGCAGGCCGTTGCAGAACGAGACCTGCGCCGTCGAGAAGGTGTCGCCGCGCAGATGGCTGTAGGCGGAGTAGGCGCTCCACC
The DNA here is from genome assembly GCA_040385265.1 of Pseudomonadota bacterium. Taxonomy (GTDB): domain Bacteria; phylum Pseudomonadota; class Gammaproteobacteria; order Pseudomonadales; family Moraxellaceae; genus UBA2031. Next base: position 39,011 of record JAZKHS010000013.1, read on the forward strand.
GATGACCGATCGCGAGGTCGGCATTCACGAAAGCGCGCCCTTGGACGGTGTCGAATACGGTGCCGTCGGAATGGCGCTGCATGCCTTCCAGGCCATAGCTCAGGCGGAGGCGGTCGGTGAGACGCTGGGACACCGACATCTGCGCGGTGAAGACGCGGCTGTCGCGCTGGCGCACGCCGTAGTCGTCCAGCTGGCCAGTCAGTACCAACTGGAACAACGGCGCGCGGTAGCCCTGCAGCGGCGCCCAGCGCGCGGTGGCCTGGCCGCCGGCGCTGGCGCGATTGAGGGCGTCCAGCGTGGCCCAGCCCTCGCCTTCGACAAAGGCGCGAAGATTGACCGCACTATTGAAGGTGGGCTCGGTGAGCAGCACCAGGCCGATGCTCCCCAGCAAGCTCTGGTCAGCGACGGTGTCGCGCTCGCGCTCGGCACGGCTGACGTTGCTGTCGTGGGTGGCGGTGAACTCGCCGTCGAGGACCCAGCGTTCCTCTTCGGCCTGTGCGGGCGTGACCGCCAGTGCCAGCAGCCCCCCCAACGCGCAAGCGCGCATCCCTTTCATTGCCTGGATCATCGCGTCGGCTCCTTGCGGCGAAGGTAGGGCAGCAGCAAGACCAGCAGCAACAGCAGCAGGTCGGGGGCGCCGCCGGAGGGGCTCTCGGTAGGCGCCAGCAGCGCCTCGTCATCGCGTGCCACGGTGGGGGCGGCGGTCACGCGCACGTTGCCGTCCACGACACCGTCGGCGTCATTGGGGCCGCCATCGGTCAGCGTCAGCTGCACGCAGGAGTTGCCGGCGATCAGGCCCGGTGCATAGCTGGCGCTCTGCGGCGGTGGGCACTGGCCGTCCGCGCTGCGCGGGGCCGACGCCAGGGCGTCGCCGGTGCCGGCGATGAAGCCCGCCCAGCTGCCGTTGACGGCCAGTTGCCGCCACTCCACGTGCGGCAGCAGCAGCGCCGGCAAGGGCAGCACGACATGCGCGGTGCGGTTGACCGCAGTGAGGCCGCGCAGCTCGAAATCGACGATGGCGCCAATGGCGGCATGGTCGGTATCGATGATCGGTACGGCGCCCTCGGCAATCTGGGACTCGAAGACCTGGATGCCGGACTGCAGGGGGGATTGCGCGGCGACGGCAAAGCGGCCGGCCACCAGGTGCAGGCCACTGTCGGCCACGGCCATGAGCGGCAGGCTGGCGCCGAGCAGGCTCAGGGGAATCGATTCCGGCGCGCTGGTGCCGGTGACGTCCAGGTAGTCGAGCAGGCCATTGCCGTTCTCGTCGACCGCGCCCTCCAGGCTATTGGCGAGGCCGTCGCCATCGCTGTCGATGGAGGACAGCACGGGGGCGCTGCCGGCCGCGAGGTACACGCTCACCGCCGGATTGACGCTGAAGCGGTAATCGCTCACCGCCAGGCTGATGGAGTACAGGCCCGGCACCACCGCGGACGGGTCGAACACGCCGACGCAGGGATCAATGCCGCTCAGGCCGAGCGCGGCGGGCTGCCAAATACCGCAGTAGGTGGTGCCCTGACCGTTGGGGTCGCGCACCAGGGCGGTGACCGTCACCGGACCGTCGCCGGCATAGACGACCTGGCGCTGCTCGCCGCCTTGCGATACCACCAGTTGCACCTCGGGCGGCGCCGGCTGCGTGGTGATGCGGACCGTATGGCTGCGCTGGCTGACGTCGGCCAGGGCCGCCTCGCCGGTCACGCCGGTCAGGGTCAGCACGAGGTCGATATCGGCTGCGACGCCATTTTCCGGGGCCTGCACGCTGAGGTATTCCACGGTCTGGGGACCGGCAAAGGTGAGCGTGCTGCTGCCCAGCACATAGTCGACACCCGCGCTGGCGCCGCTGCCGGCCACCGTCACCGTCATCGGCCAGGCCGGCGCCGCGCCATTCAGGCGCACCGGCACCAGCACGGCGCTGCCGGCCGCCAGCACCTGGCTCCCACCGAGGGAGACCAGGGGGCGCACGTCAACGGACTGGGTCGTGGTTGCGGTCTGCGGCACGAGGTCTGCCGATGTCCAGTCCGCGCTCCAGGTAATGACGTGGCGGCCAGGGCGGAAGGGGCCGGTGGTATCGGCCGTCACGGTGAGTGCGCCGCCGGCGCCGATCGCGGTGGCGGTCAGCGTCACGGGGGTGAAATAGCCGGTCGCATCCACCACCATGTTGCCATTGGTGACGATACGGGGATTGCTGATGGCGTAGCAGGTCGACGAGCCGCCGCAGGCGAGGTAGGTGGCCAGGTTGCTCTGGCCGTCGCCATTGAGGTCCTGCGCGGCATCGGTGGCATCCAGCGGGTTGAGGCCGTTGGCCAGCTCGACCGAGTCGGGCAGGCTGTCCCCGTCGTCGTCGTCGTCACAGACATTGCCCTGGCCGTCGTTGTTGGTGTCGAGCTGGCTGGCCGGTGCGTTGGACGGGCAGTTGTCGCGGAAGTCGGGGACGCCGTCGCTGTCGGTATCGACGATGGTGAAGTCAAAGCTGCCAGTGCCGGCAAGGCTGCCGGGATCCGTGGCCGTCACTGTCACCGTCCAGGTGCCGGGGACGCTGCTGCCGGTGCCGGTCCAGCCGATGAGGCCGCGGCTGCCGCCGGCATTGATGGCCATGCCGGTGAGGGTGGCCGTGGTGGGAGACTGGGGGCTGCTCGACAGCATCCAGGTGATCTGGTCGTCGCTGTTGTCCGGGTCGGTGGAGTCGGCCTGCAGCAGGAGGCTGCCGGCCGTCAGGTTCTGGGCGCTGATGGCGGTCACCACCGGCGCGTCGTTCACCGCGGTGACGCTGATGCTGAAGTCCTGGGTATCGCTGAGCGCGCCATCGCTCACCGTCAGGGTGACGGTGCCGCTGCCGGTCTGGCCCTCGCCCGGGGTCCAGGTGATCTGGCCGCTGGCCGAGTTGATCTTCATGGCGTTGGCGGCCAGGCTGCCTGCCCCGGCGGGGGCGTTGGTCAGGCTGTAGCTGAGAGTGGTGCCGGCGTCGGGATCGCTGGCGCTCACATCGAACACGTACTGCACGTCCTCGGTCGCGGCCGCGCTGGGATAGGTCGCGATGACAGGCGGATCGTTGACGGCCGTCACCGCGATGGTGAAGGACTGGTCGACCGTGCCGCCGTTGCCGTCACTGACGCGGATGGTGACGAGGCCGCTGCTGCTGACGCCGTTGGCGGGCGTCCAGGTGATGCGGTTGGCCGGGTTGGCGCCGCCGCCGAAGACCATGCCGGTGGGCGGCGTGGTGACGAAGGCGTAGCCCAGGGCATCGCCCTCTGCGTCACTGGCGCTGACGTTGTAGACGTACTGGACGGCCTCGGTGGCCGTGGTCGGGGCCACGCTGCCGAGGGTGGGGGCATCGTTGACCGGCGTCACCGTGAGGGAGAGCGGATAGTCGGTGGTGCTGGTGCCGTCGCCAACGCGCACCGTAAAGGCGTAGCCGGTGCTGGCCGTGGGCGAATCGGGGGTGTCTTCGGCCAGCCAGGAAAGACTGTTGCTGTTGCGGGTCAGGCCAGTGGGTGCCCCGATCAGCTGGTAGGTGGTGACGCCACCCGCCGTATTCAGCGTCACGCTGAAGTCCTGGTCCTCGGTGCGGCTCAGGCTGCCGGTGGTGCTGGTGATGCTGGGGCAGGTGGTGGTGGTGAAGCCGGTCTCGGCCGTGGTGGTGGTGCCGGCGCTGTTGGTGCCGCGGATGCGGAAGACGTGGCCGGTGCCGCAGGCCAGCCCGGACACCGCACGGCTGATGGCCTGGGTGGCGCTGCCCCCGCCGGTCCAGAGCGCGGAGCCGGTGCTGCTGGTGCCGGCGCCGGTATCGGTCGTGTAATAGGTGGCGGAGTTGGCGACGCTATAGCTGCCGGCGCTGGTGCGCCACTCCAGGATATAAGTCGCGTCGGCGCCGTTGTCGGTGACGTTGGCGGACAGGGTAGCGGCGTACTTGGTCGGGGTTCCGCCCGACAATCCGGAGACACCCGGCGTCGCGTTGCGCGGTGTGCTGGCGGAGATCCACTGCTGGAGGAAGGTGAGGTCCGCCTCGGCGATCTGGGCGCCGGCGCCATAGGGCATGCGCCAGTTCCCGGCCACGGTGCCGTCATAGACGCCGTCGTCCCAGTCCGCGGCCTGCCGGGCCTTCACGGCGTTAAGGGCGGCGTCGGTGTAGTTGTCGAGGACGATGCTGGCGTAGATCGGGTCGGCAGGCGCGACATGGCAGCCCGTGCAGCCATTCAGGTCAAAGAACTGGGCAGCCACGCCCTCGGTGCCATCATAGGTCACCGTGGCGGGGGCAACCCCCGCGATGCAAGACAGGGCGATCCCTGCGATAAGACGGGAAAACATGCGTTTCCTCCCCTGAAACTCCCGAAGGCTGCCCTGGATCATGCAAACAGCCAGCCAGGGCCGCATCCCGGCCCCTGTTTTTTGATTTGCCGCAATCATAAGGATGACTGGCCTCCGCGCCCAGTGCGACCGGTCGAGGGACAGGCGGATAGACTACCTCCCGCGTTGTAGCCTGCTGCCGTCCTGCGGAGGCGCTCCGCCGCCTGCCTGCCGCGGACGCCCGCTCCGCCCCCGGGCACTGGCGGGGCCACCACGGGGCCATGGTATAACTCAGCCGTTAGTAGGGGCCCGGAGGCTCCGCTCCCGTCCGACGCTGCCCGCCACAGGAGATCCCCATCATGGATCGAGACGACCCCCTAGAATCCCGCCGCCGCTTCCTGCGCCAGTTGCTGGCCACCAGCGGCGTCGCGGTCACCGGCAGCCTGCTGGCGCCGCTGGTCCACGCCTTCGGCAAGGTGCCCCGGCAGCTGCCGCCCGGCCAGTCCATCTACGACATGCGCGGCAAGGTGCTGGTCGACGGCAAGCCCGCCTCCGGCAGTACGCGCGTCCGCGCCAACTCCATCGTGCAGACCAGCAGCAACAGCTACGTGATCTTCGCAGTGGGCCAGGATGCGCACATCCTGCGCGAGAACACCCGCCTGCAACTGGACGGCGTCGACGACATCGCCGACGCCATGCGCCTGATCACCGGCAAGGTGCTGTCCGTGTTCGGCAAGCGCAGCGGCGGCAGCAAACTCGCCATCCGCACCACCACTGCCACCATCGGTATCCGCGGCACCGGTGTGTACAGCGAGTCGCATCCCGACTCCAGCTACATCTGCACCTGCTACGGCCACACCGAGATCAACTCCAACACCGATCCTGCCGTGTTCGAGAACGTGGTGACCACGCACCATGATTCGCCGCGCTACATCGTCGCCAATCCCGAGGGCGGCAAGCTCATCCTGCCGGCCCCGATGAAGAACCACACCGACGAGGAACTGCTGCTGGTGGAAGCCCTGGTGGGCCGCACGCCGCCCTTCTCCGGCGCCGGCGGCTATGACACGCCGCGCCGCGGCTACTAGCCCCTGCGCCGGCACGGCCTGCGGCGTTCCGCCGCGGGCATTCCGTTGACCCGCTACCAGCCGAGACCCCCAAATGCAGGGATTGCTTCAGCGCCTTCGCGGCGAACCGCGACTGCTCACCGGACTGCTGATCACGCTGTCCTTCATCGCCTGCACCTCGCTCGGGCTCGGCCTTTTCGACGGCCTCGAGCGCAAGGCCTATGACCTGCGCGTGCGCAGCACCGTGCCGGGCACGCTGGACCCGCGTATCGTCATCGCCGACATCGACGAGAAAAGCCTGAAGGCGCTGGGCCGCTGGCCATGGAACCGCGACGTGGTCGCGCGCACCGTGGACACCCTGTTCGAGCACTATGGCGTGCGCGTGGTCGGCTTCGACGTGGTCTTCGCCGAAGCCGGCAACGGCGACGGCCTCGGCCTGATGCAGGCGCTGGCGCAGGGCCCGCTCAAGGCCGACCCTGACTTCCAGCGCGAGTTCGCCGCGCGCGCCCCCGGCCTCGATCACGACCAAGCCCTCGCGAAAGCACTGGCGGGACGCAATGTGGTGCTCGGCATGGTGTTCAGCCCCAACCCCGGCGACGCCATCAATGCCGCACCAGAGTCGTATGGCGAGCTGCCGCCCGAGGGCGTGCCGGGCCTGGACCTGCTGCCGCACCCGCGCAGTCATACCGCCAACCTGGACGCGCTCAGCCGCAATGCCCGCGTCACCGGCTTCTTTGACAACCCGCACCTGGATGCCGACGGCATTTTCCGGCGCGTGCCGCTACTGCAGATTTACGACAACCACCTGTTCCCGTCGCTGGCGCTGGCCACCGCGCACATGGCGCTGGGCGGCCCGCCGCTGCGTCCGGTGACGGCGCAGTCCGGCGACTACGCCGCGCTCGAGGGCGTGCAGCTCGGCAACGACGTGTTCATTCCCACCGACGCGCACTCGAACGTGCTGGTGCCCTGGCGCGGCCGCTACGGCGAGGCCTTCCGCTACGTCTCCATCATCGACATCCTCGAGAAGAAGGTGAACCCCGCCCTCCTCAAGGACACCATCATCCTGGTCGGCACCACCGCCCCCGGCCTGCTCGACCTGCGCTCGACGCCGCTGGAGCGCTCCTACCCCGGGGTCGAGGTCCACGCCAACATCATCTCCGGCATCCTCGATGACCAGGTGCGGCAGCAGCCCGCCTGGGTGCTGGGCGTGGAGGCGGTGATGCTGCTGCTCACCGGCCTCGTCACGCTGCTGGTGGCCGCCCGCCTCGTCCCCGCCGGCCAGGTGCTGGTCAGCGGCGGCCTCGCCCTCGTCCTGATCGGCTTTAACCTGTTTGCCTGGAACCGCGGGCTGGTGCTGCCGCTGGCCTCCTCGCTGCTGCTGCTGGCGGTGCTGTTCACCTTCATCATGTCCTGGGGCTACTTCGTGGAGGCGCGCGGCAAGCGCTCCATCACGCGCCTGTTCGGCCAGTACGTGCCCCCCGACCTGGTCGACGAGATGGCCAAGCACCCGGAGACCATCACCATCGAGGGTGAGTCACGCGAGCTCACCGTGCTGTTCTCCGATGTGCGCGACTTCACTTCGATTTCCGAAGGCCTGCCGGCCGCCGAGCTGTCGGCGCTGATGAATGCCTACCTGACCGCGATGACCCGGCTCATCCACAAGCACAGAGGCACCATCGACAAATACATGGGGGACGCGATCATGGCATTCTGGGGCGCGCCGGTGCCCGAGGCCGACCATGCCCGCCATGCCCTGCTCACCGCCCTCGACATGAAGGACGACCTGTGGCGCCTGGGCGAGGAATTCCGCGCCCGCGGCTGGCCGGCATTGCACATCGGCATCGGCCTCAATACCGGCGTGATGAGCGTGGGCAACATGGGTTCCGAGTTCCGCATGGCCTACACCGTGATGGGCGATGCCGTGAACCTGGGCTCGCGCCTGGAAGGCCTGTCCAAGAACTACGGCGTCACCGTCGTGGTCAGCGAGAGCACGCGGGACGCGGTGCCGGACTTCGCCTATCGCGGCCTCGACCGCGTCCGCGTGAAGGGCAAGCTGGAGCCGGTGCGCATCTACGAGCCCATCGGCCCGGACAACGGCCTCGATATCGCTGTCCGGCACCAGTTGATGCAATGGGAGGCCGTGCTGGCCGCCTACTACGCACAGCACTGGGACGAGGCGGAACGCCTGCTGTCCGGGCTGCGCCAGACGGACGACAGCAAGCTTTTCGCGCTGTATGCGGAACGCGTCGCACACTTCCGCACCAACCCGCCCCCGGCCGACTGGGATGGTGTATATACCTATACGACCAAGTGAGGTGACGTGGCCGCCCGCCTGCTGCGCGGCCGGCAAAGGATTCCTGAATGAGCAAGACCCCCTGGGTGTTCCTGCGTGGCATCGTGCGCCAGCATCGCCACTGGGAGGATTTCCCCGACCGCTTCCAGGCCGCCTTTCCCGAGGCGACGCTGCTGCTGCCCGATTTTCCCGGCAACGGCGACCTGCACGAGCATGAAAGCCGCAGCTCCATCGCCGAGATGGTCGAGGCGGTGCGCGACGACCTGCAGGGCCGGGGCCTGCATGGCCCGGTGCGGCTGCTGGCGGTCTCCATGGGCGCCATGGTCGGCATCGAATGGATGCGCCTGCATCCCGAGGACATCGAGCGCGCCGTGCTGATCAATACCTCCATGCCGGGCCTCAGCCGGCTCAGCGAACGCCTGCGCCGCGAGGCCTGGCCCTCCATCCTGCGCAGCCTGTTGTTCATGCCGCAACTGGAGCGCGAGCGCCTGTTCGTGGAGCTGACCGCCAACCTCTACCCCGACAAGGATGCCCTGGCCGCACGCTGGGCCGCCTATGCCGAGGCGCAGCCCACCTCGCGCATGAATGCGCTGCGCCAGCTCTTTGCCGCCACCACCTGGCGCCCGCCGGTGACGCGCCCGCACGAACATGCGCTGCTGCTGCAGAGCCTGGGCGACCATGTGGTGGATCCGGTGTGCAGCACGCGCATCGCCGACCGCTGGCGCTGGCCACTGGCCTCCCATCCCGCCGCCGGCCACGACCTCACCCTGGACGATCCCGACTGGGTCATCGCGCAGGTCCGCCACTGGCTGGCCACCGGCGACGCCTGAGCCGGCTGGTGCGCCACGCTGGCGGCCGGGCCTGATGCCTCACGCGCTCCCGCATCCCTCCCGCTCCGATGCACGGCCGGCGCCCAGCGCGCTGCATCGCCTGGCGCCAGGCAGCAGGACGCAATGAAGCCCCAGTAACTTGCCCGGCGATTTCGGGGCACAAAAAAGCCCCGATACGGGGCTTTTTCCGGGAGTGATCACCACGCCTGCCACGGAAGCTACGCTGCCGTCGCCGCGCCAGCCGGGTTCACCCGCCTCAGGCGAGGGCAGGATAGTCGGTATAGCCTTCGGCACCACCGCCGTAGAACGTAGCCACGTCGGACGCGTTCAGTGCGGCGCCGGACAGCAGTCGCTTCGGCAGGTCGGGGTTGGCAATGAAGGGACGGCCGAAGGCGGCCGCGTCGATCAGGCCTTCCGCCAGCAAGGCATCGGCCTTGTCCTTCGTATAGCTGCCGGCGGCAATGATGACTCCCGGGAACTTCGCACGCAGCGCGCGGCGAAACTCCGGCGTCAGGGCAGGACCGCCTGCCCAGTCCGGCTCGGACAGGTGCAGGTAGGCGATGCCGCGGCGGGCAAACTGTTCCGCGAGATAGAGCCCCATTTCCAGGCCGGCGCTGTCGTCCAGCCCGTTGAAGGTGCCCAACGGGGAAATTCGGATGCCGACATGGGCCGCATCCCAGGCGGCGATGACGGCGTCCAGCGCCTCCAGCGTCAGCCGCGCGCGGTTTTCCAGGGAGCCACCGTAGCTATCCTGGCGATGATTGCTCTCGGCGGACTGGAACTGGTGCAGCAGGTAGCCATGCGCGGCATGCACTTCCACCATGTCGAAGCCGGCGGCGCGGGCATTGGCCGTGGCCCGGCGATAGTCCTCGAGCAGACCGGGAATTTCCGCGAGCTCGAGCGCACGCGGCGTCGGGCAGTCGGCGCGCTGCGGCTTGCCGTCCTCTCCGCGCACGCTGGTACGGTTGCGGTAAGGCAGGGCCGAGGCGGACACCGGCAGCCCCCCGTCCGCCTGCAGCGACGGATGCGAGACGCGGCCCACATGCCAGAGCTGCGCGCAGATGCGGCCGCCGGCGTCGTGCACGGCCGCCGTCACCTGCTGCCAGCCCGACACCTGGGCCGCGCTGTAGATGCCCGGGGTGTCCATATAACCCTTGCCCTGCGGCGATACCTGCGTCGCCTCGCTGATGACGAGGCCGGCGCTGGCGCGCTGCACGTAGTAGGCCGCCATCAGGGCGTTGGGCACGTCGGAGGGGAAGGTGGCGCGCATGCGCGTCAACGGCGCCATGATGACGCGATTGGGCAGGGTCAGGGCACCGACGGTAAGCGGCGAAAAGAGCGTGGCGGACATGGGGCCTCCGGAGGATCGATGAGGGGCGCGAGGCTTCCATGCCTGCTGTTCAAAGGAAAGAGGGGCAGCCGCGCCTATTGCCCGAACGCCTTCGGCCAGCCCCCCGACCGGCGCCGCTCAGACCCCCCTGCCCTCGCCTTCCTGCAGTACCAGGAAGCCCTCCGGCGCCACGCCATGGCGCTCCAGGGCGGCGCCGAGGTCGGCCACCGGCTGGCCGATAGGCTCGTCGGTCAGCTGGAAGGTATTGAAGTGGATGGCCAGCGAATGCTGCGCCCCCAGATCGAGGTGGGCGCGCACCGCATCGTCGGGGTTCATGTGGACCGGGCCCATGAACCAGTAGGGCTCGTAGGCGCCAATGGGCAGCAGGGCCAGGCGCGGCGTTCCCAGGCGTTCGCGGATCTGCCGGAAATGCGGGCCGTAGCCGGTATCCCCGCCAAAGAAGCAGCCCCCCGCCGCGGTCTCCACCCAGAGCCCGCCCCACAGCGACATGTCCCGGTCGCGGATGCCGCGCCCGGAAAAATGCTGTGCCGGCGTGAAATGAATGCGCAGGTCCTGCAGGGCCACATGCTCCCACCAGTCCAGCTCGGTGACGTGGCGGATGCCGTTGGCGGCCAGCAGCGGGGCATTGCCCAGGCCGGTCACCACCAGCGGGTTGTCGCGCTTCGCGAGGAACTTGAGCGTGGCCAGGTCGAGGTGGTCGTAGTGGTTGTGGGAGAGCAACACGGCGTCAATGCGCGGCAAGTCCTTGAGCGCCACCCCGGCGGCGCGCACCCGTCGCGGACCGAGGTCGCGGAAGGGACTCACCCGCTCCGACCACACCGGATCGGTGAGCAGGTTCCAGGGGCCGAGCTGCAGCAGCACCGTGGCGTGGTTGATGAAGGTCGCGCGCCAGTCGCGGATCTGCGTCGAGTGGCAGGCGGGTGGCGGCGCGAAAGCGGCATTATCGACCCAGCCAGGCCAGCGCGCCGGCTTGCGCGTGCGCAGCCAGGTGAGTACCTGCGTTAGCGGACGCTCGGGATGTTGCGTGTTGAAGAAGCGCTGGCCATCGCAATGGTCAGAGACGGAATGCACGCGGCCGGGGCGAGACAGCAGCCGGTCGCGGCCACCCTCCTCGCGCAACTGTGGCTCATGTTGCCGCCGTTTTTCCTTGCTCATGGCCCCGCCTCAGGTCACGGCCGGGCCGGCGGCGGCGGCCCCCGCAAACCGGTAATGGTTGCCACCTGCCGCCTTTGCCTCGCGCATGGCGGCTTCGGCCGCGTGGATAAGCTCGTCGGCGCTGAGCCCATCGCGCGGATAAATGGCAATGCCGATGCTGGCACCGACCGGATAGCGGTCGCCGAACTGCGGCAGCAGGGGCGCCTCCAGGGCCGCGATCAGGCGCGCCGCCAGGGGCGCCACCGATTCCGGCTCCTGCGTCACCGGCGTCAGGATGACGTACTCGTCGCTGCCGATGCGGGCCAGGACGTCGGACTCGCGCACGCGCTCGCGGAAGCGGCCCGCCGCCACCCGCAGGAGGCGGTCGCCGACCTCCTGGCCCTCCTGGTCGTTGACGTGGCGAAAGCCGTCGAGATCAACGTACAGCAAGGCCACCTGCGTGCGCTCGCGCCGCGCCTGGGCCAGGGCACGCTCGGCCCACTGCATGAAGAAGCGGCGATTCGGCAGCGCGGTCAGGCTGTCGTGACTGGTCTCGTAGCGCAGGCGACTATCCAGGCGGGTACGCGAACGCAGGGCGCCCACCATCATGCTGCCGGCATAGGCCATGGCCAGGCCGCCCAGGCCGACCATTAGCCACACGCGCTGCCAGAGCGAGGATTGCGACTGCGCCAGGGCATCGGCAGCGCGCGCCTCGGCGCCAGCCGCGCCCTCCAGCAGGGCATCGAGGCGGGCGGCCGTGGGCGCGGCCGGCGGGCGCTCCCGCAGCAGCGCCTGAACGCTGTCGCGGGCCCCCGCCTCGCCGGCGTGAAGATCGGCCAGCGCACGCAGATGCGGTGTCGCGCCCGCCCAATCCGGCGGCGCGGCGCCAGTTTCCAGCAGGGCACGCCGCACCGCCTGCAGCTCGGTACGGACATCCAGCAGGCGCTCGTGCTCGGCCAGCGCGGTCTCGAGCCGGCGCATCTCCTGGACATGCAGCAAGGCACTGCCGGACAGAATGCAGAGGGCGGCCAGAAACGGCGTCAGGATGCCCAGGTCGGAAGAAAACTTTTTCATGAACACTCGCCAGGTCAGAGCAGGGGTAGCAGAAACCACGCGCGCCCGCTGCCGACCATAGCAGACCCGGCGCCAAAGCCAACGGTCGTCCCGCCCGCGCCGACGTAACGCGCGGTCAAGGGCGGAGGTAAAGCACGAGGCCATCGTGATCGGAGCTGCCGAGCGGGCTGTCCGCCGGGATCGGGCGGCCCGCAGCGGCGCCGGCGTTGCCGCGGCTCACGGCGAGGCCTGCTACCGCCGGCAGCAGGGCCGGCGCCACCAGGATATGGTCCAGCGCCTCGGGCGTGCAGCGAAACAGGTAGGTGTAGCGCTCGGTCTCGGGCAGGCGCGACTGCAGGTTGTGCAGGCCGACGGCGGCGAGGATGCCCAGCACGTCGACGCCGCCCCGCGCATCCGGCGTGGCATTGAAGTCGCCCAGCACCAGCAGGCGCCGCCCGGGTCTGGCTGCCAGGAGCTGCCGCACCCAGCCCGCCAGCGCCTCGGCCTGGCGCTGGCGCTTGCGGGCGACCCGCGCCGCCTTCGGCCCGTCGCTGCCCAACAGGGACTTGAGGTGCACGTTGACCAGTTCCAGCTCGCGGCCGTCTGGCGCGCGCAGCGCGAGGCGCAGGGGCGGCCGGTCAAACAGCGGGAGACGACCGAGCTTCTCCCGGACCAGCAGGGGCTCGACCGCCAGCACGCGCCAGTCGCTGCGCACCAGGAAGCCGACGTCAATGCCGCCGGGGTCCGCCCCCTCGCGCAGGACTGGCGTCCACGCCACGCCGGTGCGCCGGCGCAACTCGGCGGCGAGGTCGGCCAGCGCCTTTTCGTGCTCGGCCTCCTGCACCGCGATCACCACCGGCCGGCGCAGCACCTCGTCGAGCTGCCGCGCCAGCTGCTGTAGCTGGCGCCGGTAGTCGGCCGCCGCCACCACCGGCCCGCCGCCGTCATCGACCGCGTCGAACAGGCGGTGCAGGTTCTGCGTGGCCACGGTTACCTGCCCGGCCGCCGCCACCGGCACCGGGCGCACGGCGTCGACGCGATGCGGACAACTGCTGCGCGCCAGGGCCGGCCCCGGCAGTCCCAGGCCGGCAAGCAGCAGCATGACCAGGGCGTAACGAGCCCCGCGCGCAAGGGCGGGAGTGCGCAAGGGAGAGGGAATCAGGCTCATGGCGCCACCCCGGAAAGCAATGATCGAACGCTGTCATGCCGGCTGCGTTGGAGCAACCCGTCACACTGCGTAGGCCACACCAGCGCCGCCGATGCCGGGCGACCGGCGACGCCGCGGAAAGCGCCGGCGCCCGCCATGAAAAAAGCCCGGCACAAGGCCGGGCTTTTCCACGACGCCGCGATCAGCGCTTGGCTTCGCTGCCGCCGTCGGCGTCTTCCTGCTCCAGCTCATTCGCATACAGCTTGCGCTGGCGCTCGCTGCCGGGGAAGAAACGACGCACGATCACGTAGAACACCGGCACCAGGAAGACCGCCAGCACCGTTGCCGTGATCATGCCCCCCATCACGCCGGTACCGATGGCACGCTGGCTGGCAGAGCCGGCGCCGGAGGCGAAGGCCAGCGGCACCACGCCCAGGATGAAGGCCAGCGAGGTCATCAGGATGGGACGGAAGCGCAGCTGCACCGCCTCCAGGATGGCGTCCTTGAGGCTGCGGCCCTGGGCCTGCAGGTCCTTGGCGAACTCGATGATCAGGATGGCGTTCTTGGACGACAGGCCGACGATGGCGATCAGGCCGACCTTGAAGTAAACGTCGTCCGGCATGCCGCGCAGGGTCACGCCCAGGACGGCGCCCAGGATGCCAAGCGGCACCACCAGGATCACCGCGAAGGGAATCGCCCACGACTCATAGAGCGCGGCCAGCACCAGGAACACGGTGAGGATGGACAGCGCATACAGCATGGGCGCCTGCGAACCGGAGAGGCGCTCCTCGTAGGACTGCCCCGACCACTCGTAGCCGAAGCCCGGCGGCAGCTGCGTGAACAGCGCCTCCATCTCGGCCATGGCCTCGCCGGTGCTCTTGCCGGGCACAGTGGCCCCCGCCAGCTTGACGGAGGGGAAACCGTTGTAGCGCTCCAGGCGCGGCGACCCCATCACCCACTTGGAAGTAGCGATGGTGGAGAACGGCACCATGGTGCCGCTGGCGTTGCGCACGCGCAGTTGCATGATGTCCTCGGGCAGCATGCGATCCGTAGCGCCGGCCTGCACGATGACCCTCTGCACACGACCCTCGCGCACAAAGTCATTCACATAGGCGGAGCCGAAGGCGATGCCCAGCGTGCTGTTGAGGTCGGCGATGGCAATGCCGAGGGCGCGTGCTTTCTCGCGGTCCACGTCCACCTGCAGCTGCGGCGAATCCTCCTGGCCTTCCGGGCGCAGGCCGGTGATGACCTGGCTCTTGGACGCCAGGCCCATGAGCATGTCGCGCGCCTCGATGAGCTTGGCGTGGCCCTGGCCGCTGCGATCCTGCAGCCGGAAATCAAAGCCGGAGGAGTTGCCGAGCTCGGGAATGGGCGGGGGATTGAGCGGGATCACCATGGCATCCTTGACGGTCCCCATGAAGTAGCCGAACGCACGACCGACCACCGCGCCCACCGAGCTGTCCTCGGTTTTGCGCTCGTCCCAGGGATCGAGCGTGGCGAAGGCGATGCCACCGTTCTGGCCGCGGCCGAAGAAGCTGAAACCGGCGACCGTGACCACCTGATGCACGTTCTTGTCCTGCCCGTAGTAGTCCTCGAGCTGGTCCATCACATTGAGCGTGCGCTCCTGGGTGGCGCCCGCCGGCAGCATGATGACGTTGAGGAAGTAGCCCTGGTCCTCGTCAGGCAGGAAGGAAGACGGCAGACGCGCGAACAGCAGGCCCGCCACCACCACGATCAGGCCGTAGACCACCATGTAGCGTCCGGAACGGTTGATAATGTTCGCCACCACGCCCTTGTAGCCGCTGGTGGTGCGCGCAAAGCCGCGGTTGAACCAGCCGAAGAAGCCGCGCTTCTCCTGGTGCTCGCCGGGCTTGATAGGCTTCAGCAGCGTGGCGCACAGCGCCGGCGTCAGCGACAGCGCCAGGATGGCCGAGAACACCATCGAGGCCACCAGCGACAGCGAGAACTGACGGTAGATATTGCCCACCGAGCCGGCGAAGAAGGCCATGGGAATGAACACGGCGATGAGCACCAGCGTAATGCCGATGATGGCGCCGGTGATCTGGCCCATGGCCTTGCGCGTGGC
>JAZKHS010000014.1:0-50058 GCA_040385265.1 Pseudomonadota bacterium
TGCGGCCCGCCCCCCGCGCGCCCAGCGCCTGCGGCGACTCCGGCCACCCTTGCCGGGCGAGGGGTGCTGGTCTCGGCTGCCGCAGGAGATCGCTGAACTCCTGTCGCAGGGGTGCTTGTGGACGCCCCGGTCTTGCCCCGGGCCGTGGTGGTGGCGCTCTCCTAGCAGAGGGAGGAGACCATCTTCACCGTGTGCCCGGCGTGAGGCAGGCCTCGCTCGACGCCCGGCCACAGTAAGCAACAGCCGCCCCAAGGGGAGGGGGGGCTGATTTTGCCGCTTGCACCAGTGGCCGGACCGCGGCAACGATGGCAGCATTGGGGCTTGCCGGCGCGGCTTCGCGCCGCCCCCTGACTAGCGATGGTAATGATGACGACGTCCGATACCACTCTCGTTCCCGAGAGCAAGATTGAGCATGTAATTGCCGAGCGTTTCATTATCTGCCGCCTCAAGAGCGGCGAGATGCGCGCCGTGCGCCTGCAGATCGGCCTGCCGCTACCGGTGGACAACGACCCCGGACGCTGGTCCTGCGATGTCGCACTGGCCGGGCTCTATCCGGGCACACCGAAGGTTCCTGGCGTCGACTCCTTCCAGTGCATCAATCTGGCCTTCGGTCTCATCCGCCAGGCTCTCGAGCGCTTCATGGAAGAGGGGGGGCAGATCTATTGGCGCGATGGCTCCGGGCCGCTCGGCGTGATGGACTTGTTCTCGTGAGCCTGCTGCCACCCCTGCCCGTGCTGACACCCGGGCGATACCGGCACTACAAGGAAAAGGATTACGAGGTGGTATTCCTGGCGCGCCACTCGGAAACCGAGGAGGTGCTGGTAGTGTATCGACCGCTTTACGGTGCGGGAGAGTGGTGGGTGCGCCCCTACGCCATGTTTGTCGAGGCAGTCGAGGTTGAGGGCAGGCAGCGGCCCCGCTTCGTTTATGTCGGTCCCGCCTGACCCAACCAATAATATTTTCCGGGGAGCCGTCATGGTCATTCCGCGCCACGTGCTGGCCTACAAGTTCCGCGCCTTTCTGGTCGCTCTCGCTGTCTTCTCGGTCTTTGCCCTTGTGGTCGGCCTCCTGGCACGGTTTCTCTGGTATCCGGGCTATCTTTTCACGCTGGATGGAGGCCTGCAGGGTCTGCGCATCGTGCTTGCCGTGGACTTCGTGCTGGGGCCGGTGCTCGCCCTGGTGTTCTTCCATCCGGAAAAGAGCCGGCGCAAGCTGGTCTTCGACATCGTGGTGATCAGCCTGCTGCAGTTGGGGGCAATGGGCTGGGGTACTTTGCAGATATGGAGTCAGCGCCCGCTGGCAGTCGTGTACGGCAACAACCGCTTCATCTCGGTGGCGCCCGACATCATGCGGCGCCAGCAGGAAACGGCAGCTACGCTGGCGCGCTTCCCGGATGGGGCGCCGCCCTTCATATACCGGCGCGAGCCACAGACGCGGGAGGAGTCGGCCCGCCTTGTGCTCATGCTGATGCGCTATGGCTATCATCCGGAGTCGCAGGCCTGGCTGTTCCAGCCCATGGTCCCCAACCGGGCGCTGGTATTCCAGCGCCAGGCGGAGATGCAGGCATTTGCTCTTCGGGAACTCGGTGTCGCCTGGCAGGCCTGGTCTAGCGGCCGTGAGGCGCAACTGCCGGAGGATTATCGCCTGGCCTTTTTCGAGGGGCGATTTGGAGGGGCGCTACTGGTGTTCAGTCCGGCTGGTGCCTTGCTCGGTTACCTGCCGCTGGGGGATCAGCCCGTGCCGGACCTGGTGCCCGGCACGGCCACCGTGCTCAGTCGATGAAGCGCATCGAGAGGTCGATGGCCCGTACATCCTTGGTGAGTGCGCCCATCGAGATATAGTCGACGCCCGTCGCGGCGACCTGCCGCAGCCGCTCCGCGTTCATGCCACCGGAGGCCTCGAGCCGCGCGCGGCCGGCGGTGTGCCCGACGGCGCGTGCCATGTCCTCCAGGCTGAAGTCGTCGAGCATGATGATGTCGGCGCCGGCGGTGAGGGCCTGGTCCAACTCCTCCATCGTCTCCACCTCCACCTCGACCGCCTTGCCGGGGGCGAGCTGCCGCGCCGTGCTCACGGCGGCGCCAATCCCGCCGGCGGCGATGATATGGTTCTCCTTGATCAGGAAGGCATCAAAGAGGCCCAGGCGATGGTTCTTGCCGCCGCCTACCTCCACCGCATACTTCTGCGCGACGCGCAGTCCCGGTAGCGTCTTGCGGGTGTCGAGCAGGCGGGCCTGTGTACCTGCCAGCAATGGCAGCAGCCGGGCCACCGCGGTGGCGGTGCCGGACAGCAACTGCAGGAAGTTGAGGGCGCTGCGCTCGGCCGTGAGCAGGCTGCGCGCAGGGCCCTCCAGGACCAGGAGCGTGGTGTTCGCGGTCGCCGGCGCGCCTTCCTCGACCATCCACTGGGGGTGGATGCGCGGGTCGACCAGGCGGAATACGGCATCGGCCCAGGGAGAGCCGGCCAGCACCATGTCCTCGCGGGTGATGATGCGCGCCCGGGCCATGTTGTCGGCCGGGATCAGGCCGGCGGTGATGTCCCCGCTGCCGATATCCTCCTCCAGCGCGGCACGGGCATTGGCCATGATGGCGGCATCGAGCATCTCGGCGGGGATCATGGATTTCTCCTGTCGGGCTGGGCGGCGGGGCGTGAACGGGTTCACATTAAGGCCGGGCGGGCGGCGATCACGTTCTCCCCCCGGTTGAGTTGGGGTAATCTACCGTCGCTACCCTAACTACTCCAATAATTCCTTGTGTAGCCAGGCAGAATTTCCATGACGGACAGCCCAACGCCAGCAGCCCCGGCGCCCGCCTCCCTGACGCCCCTGCAGGCAGGGGTGGTTTCCTCGCTCCGGCTGCGTTGCCAGCCCCAGCTCGAGGGCTTGCTCAAGGGGCTCTTCGACCGCCTCAAGGATATCGTCTACGAATGGGCCGATGGCCTTGGCGATGCCGAGCAGAAGCCATTTCTTGACCTTGCCATGACGGCGCGCCGCCAGCGCGAGAGCCTGGAGGCGGGCTTCGGCAAGGGCATTGCCCGGGCCTTCGATGCCCTCCTGCCCCGGGCGGATGCCAAGGCCGGGGCCGCCGGCGTCGACTTCAGCAGCCTTAGCCTGGTTCGCCACGAGGACATGGACCTGACCGTGACCATGGACTCCATGGTGGCGCGCGCCCGTCTCAAATACGCGGCGCCGCTGGGCCTTCTGCGGCGTCGCTATGCCTATGTGCTCCCGAAGATCGAAGTGAGCGAGCGCAACATGCCTCTGGACCCTGGTGTCATCGCCGGGGCTTTCAAGGAGGTGGTGGAGCCGCTCGACATCGACGTGCAGGAGAAGATCATCCTGCTGCGGGCTTTCCAGCAGATGGTGCTGGACTTCCTGGGCGGCATGCTCGACGAAGCCAACGAGACCTTTATTGCCGCCAACGTGTTGCCCGACCTCAAGGTCGCCGCGACGCCGTCCGAGGGCAAGAAGCCCAAGCCTGCTGCAGCCAAGGCGGCAGACAAACCCGAGATCAAGTCTGCCAATCCCGAGGAGATCTTCGCCTTCCTGCAGGGGCTGGCCGGGCAGGGTGGTGGCGGCGGCGGCCCGATCGCCGGGGCCCAGTACCACGGAGGCCAGTTCGTGGGCGGCGGCGGCATTGGCGCCCTGCCGGCGTCGGCAGTGGGCGGTAGTGTCGCCGCCGTGCCCATCGCGCCGCTGCACATCTCGCCCACCGCGACCGTGTCCTCGGTGACGACCCCTGACCTGGTCAGCAAGCTGTCGCAAATCCAGCAGTTCCAGCCGAAGGCGCCGCTGGCGGAGGATTCCCAGTCGCCTTCCGTGCAGGAGGTTCGCACCAGCATCCGCGACAACCTCCGCTCCGACGATGAAACGGTCGAGGCTATCAAGCGCAATGATGAGGACGTCATCAACCTCATCTCGATGCTCTTCGACTTCATTCTGGATGACGACGACCTGCCTACGGCGATGAAGGCCCTGATTGGCCGCCTGCAGATTCCCCTGCTCAAGGTGGCCATCATCGATCGCAGCTTTTTCAATGCCGAGACGCACCCGGCGCGCCGCCTGCTCAATGCCATCGCCAAGGCCGGCATCGGCTGGAGCAGCCGCGACCCGGGCGGGGATGTGCTTTACCAGCGCATCGAGGGCGTGGTTATCCGCATCCTCACCGACTTCAGCGACGATCTTTCGCTTTTCGACGAGTTGCTGCAAGACTTCAATGCCTTCAGTGAGCAGCAGCAGCGCCGCGACGAGGTGGTGGACAAGCGTACCCGCGAAACCGAGGAAGGGCGCGCCCGTGCCGAGCTTGCCCGCGCCATGGTGCAGCAGACGCTGAACCGGCGCATGGCCGGGAAGCAGCTGCCGCCGGTGGTGGTACGCCTGCTGCAGGAAGCCTGGCGCAACGTGCTTTACATCAATTGCCTGAAGGAAGGCACCGAGTCGGAAAGCTGGAAGCAGGCGGTCAAGGTCGTGGACGCGGTGATCTGGAGCGTGCTGCCGCAGCCGGGTGAGGATTGGACCACGCGCCTGCAGGCCTTGGCGCCGAAGCTCGGCAACAGTCTCAAGAAGGGTCTTTCCGGTGTGCACTATGATTCACTGGCGACCGAGAACCTGCTGCGCGAGCTTGCCGGGATTCACGCCGGCTTCCTCAAGGGACTCGCCACCCACCGCATCAGCGTGGTCGACCCCCGCGAGATTTCGCAACAGGTGGCTGGCCAGGTTGGGGTGGAGGCTATCGCCCAGGGCGCCGGCAAGGATGTGTCCGCGGTGGTCCTCCCCGAGGCCGAGGCGCAGCCGGTGCAGGATGCGCTGCCCGAAGACAGCGAATTCGTGTCGCAGGTCAACCGGCTCAATGTGGGTTGCTGGATAGAATTCATGGATGGCGACAAGGTGGAGCGCCACAAGCTGGTGGCCCGAATCCGGTCGGTGGACAAGCTCATCTTCGCCAACCGCCGTGGCGTCAAGGTGGCGGAACTGGCCGGCATGAAGCTGGCGCTGGACATCAGCCTGGGGCGTGCCCGCATCGTCGAGGAGGCGCAGTTCATCGACCGCGCCCTCGAGTCGATGATAGGCAGCCTGCGGGATATCGGCAGCAAGAGTGCGGCCACGAAAGGAGTCTCTGTTTGAAGGAGCCGACCGCCCTGGAAATCGGCGCGGATCACTGGTTACGGCCGGCGCGGCATTGCCCGTCGCCCAACTGCAATGCGCGTCCCGGACCCGTTCCGCCGCGGCTGGTCGTCGTACACGGCATCAGCCTGCCCCCCGGCGAGTTCGGCGGGCCCTGGATCGACCACCTCTTCACCAACAGCCTGGACTCCGCCCGGCATCCGTATTTTGCGGAAATCGCCGGCCTTGCCGTGTCCTCACACCTGTTGATCCGGCGTGATGGCGAGATCGTCCAGTATGTCCCTTTCGACCTGCGTGCCTGGCATGCCGGGCGCTCCTGCTACCAGGGCGAGGAGAACTGCAATGACTTCTCCATTGGTATCGAGCTGGAAGGAACCGACGAGCAGCCCTATGCCGAAGTCCAGTATCATGTGCTGGCCCGGGTGATACGCGTACTCAACAGCCGCTATCCTGCCACCGTCGGTCACCTGGCCGGTCATAGCGACATCGCCCCCGGCCGCAAGACGGATCCGGGGCCCGGTTTTGAATGGGGCCGCCTGCGCGGCCTCCTGAGGACAGAAGAGGACAACGAATGAAGTTGCTCGTGCTCCTTCTCGTGCTGGGCATGCGCCAGACTGACCCTGGCCGGGACCTGACCCTGGCCATCTCCAGCCAGGCCCGGCGCTGGCGCGACGCCTGGCTCGAGCGTGCAGCCCGCGACAACTGGCAGGGGGCGCTTGGCCTCGGCCTGGTGATGCTGCCGGCGCTGCTGCTGCTGGCGGTGGTCGTCGCCCTGCAGGAAGTGCCGCACCCGAATCTCTTTATCGGCCTGATCGGGCTGGTGGTGATGCTGGTGGTGCTGCTGGACCGCGCCGTGCCGGAGGCGCTGGCGCGGGAGCGGGAGGCCTGGTCGCGCGCCGACGAGGAGAGTGGCGAGCTGATCGCGCAGGCCGATCCCGCCCTGGTCGAGGAAGCCGCCAACGCCGAGCTTGCCCGTGCCCGCCGAGGCCTGCTCGGCGAGCAGATGCGGCAGCTGTTCGCGCCCCTGTTCTGGTTCCTGTTGCTCGGTCCTGTCGCCGCCTTGTTTTACTACCTGCTGCGACTTTGCGCGGAAGGCAGGGTGTCCGCGACGCCGGCTCTCGCCGCGCGCCTGCTGCACTTTGCGGATTGGCCGGTGGCACGGGTGCTGGGCCTCAGCTTTGCGCTGGCGGGTGACTTCGTGGCGACCTGGCAGCACTGGCGCGAGCGCGTGCTGGAGGCCGATGCCGACGCCACCGAGTTTGTCGACGAAAGCGCGCAGGCGGCGCAGCCCGTCGCCGTGCGCATGAATGCGGGTGAGCTGCCCGGCAGCCAGCTGATTGCCGGTCTCGCCGCCGTGGCCGCGCTTGCGCAGCGCGCGCTGGTGATCTGGATCGTGCTGCTGGCACTGCACACCCTCTGGCCCTGATGCCGCACGGCATCCTGTCCTTCCTGTTGCTCCTTTGCCTGGCTGCGCCTGCGGCCGGCGCGCCCCTGCGCCTGTCCGGCGCGGATGGCGCGACGGTAACGCTAAGCGTGCCGGCGCAACGGATTGTCTCGCTGGCGCCGCACCTGACCGATACGCTGCTGGCGCTGGGAGCGCGTGCGCAGCTGGCGGGTGTCATTGATGACCGGGAGCAGCGCACTGGCGGGGCGCGGCGCTCCGACGGCCTGGCGCTGGTGGGGGACGCCGCCGGTCTCAACTACGAGGTGGTACTGGGCCTGCGGCCCGACCTGATCCTGGCGTGGGGGAGTGGAACCCCGCGCGCCTGGATCGAGCGCCTGCGCCAACTCGGCCTGCCGGTGCTGGTGCTGGAGGCGCCGACCCTGGAGGAGCTGGCCGGGGAGGTGCAGATGCTGGGGCAGGCGACCGGCCGCCAGACCGCCGCCGCCGGGCAGGTCGCCAGCCTGCGCGCGCAGCTGGCCCGCCTGCGCGCGTTGGGGCAGGGTGTGCCCAGGCTGCGCTTCTTCTACCAGGCCTGGCGCCAGCCGATGTACAGCATTCATGCCGGCCACCTGTTGAGCCAGGTGCTGGCATTGTGCGGCGCGGACAACATCATCCCGGCCGGGCCGGTGGCAGCGCCCCTGGTCAGTCCCGAGTTCGTGCTCAAGGCCAATCCCGATGTCCTCGTCGTGGCCGCAGGGGACCTCGCCGCCAGTCATGCATGGTGGGGCCGGTTTCCATCCCTGGCGGCCGTTCGCGACCAGCATTTGCTGGGTGTGGACGACCGCCGGCTGACCCGTCCCGGCCCTGGCATGCTGTCAGCCGCGGAGCCCGCCTGTAGCCAAATTTCGACCTGGCGCAAACAGCGCCCCGCCAATTCGCGTTAGTCTAGACTCCGATGCGTCTTCGCCCGCCGACCCCGCGCCGGCACGGAAGGGACGCAGGCCGCCTATCCCGCGGCACGGCAAGGGGCCGACCGGGTGATCCCCGAATGGCCCAGGCTGGAAAACCACCCTACAAGGAGCCAAGGACATCCCATGGCAGTTGAACGCTTCTACGACGACCTCGATCCCGAGGAAACCCGCGAGTGGCTGGAGGCCTTTGCTTCCGTGGTCGAGCGCGAAGGCGCGGACCGTGCCCGCTTCCTGCTCGAAAAACTCTCGGAGACGGCGCGCCAGTCCGGCGTGAACCTCTCGCGCCTCAATACCCCCTATCTCAATACCATCGCCACTCGTGACGAGGCCCCGCTGCCCGGCGACCTGTTCATGGAGCGGCGCCTGCGCTCGCTGATCCGCTGGAATGCGCTGGCCATGGTGATGCGTGCCAATGCCACCGAGGACGACCTGGGCGGCCATATCGCCACCTTCGCCTCCAGCGCCACGCTCTATGACGTCGGCTTCAACCATTTTTTCCGCGCGCCGAACGACAGCTTCGGCGGCGACCTCATTTACTACCAGGGACATTCCGCGCCCGGCATCTACGCGCGCTCCTTCCTGGAAGGTCGCATCAGCGAGCAGCAGCTCGAGAATTTCCGCCGCGAGGTTGGCGGCAAGGGCCTGCCCAGCTATCCCCATCCCTGGCTGATGCCGGACTACTGGCAGTTCCCGACGGTGTCGATGGGTCTCGGGCCCATCATGTCGATCTACCAGGCCCACTTCATGAAGTACCTGATCAACCGCGGCTTCATCGAGGACCAAGGAAGAAAGGTCTGGGCCTTCCTCGGCGACGGCGAGATGGACGAGCCGGAGTCGCTGGGGGCCATCGGCCTGGCCGGCCGCGAGAAGCTCGATAACCTGGTCTACGTCATCAACTGCAACCTGCAGCGCCTGGACGGCCCGGTGCGCGGCAACGGCAAGATCATCCAGGAGCTGGAGTCCATCTTCCGCGGCGCGGGCTGGAACGTGATCAAGGTGGTCTGGGGCCGCAAGTGGGATCCGCTGCTGGCGCGCGACGAAACCGGCCTGCTGCGCAAGCGCATGGACGAGTGCGTCGATGGCGAGTACCAGGCCTTCAAGAACCATGGCGGTGCCTATACCCGCGAGAAATTCTTCGGCAAGTATCCCGAGCTGCTGAAGCTGGTGGAGCACCTCTCCGACGAGGAGATCTACGAGCTCAACCGCGGCGGCCACGACCCCTTCAAGGTGTATGCCGCCTATGAGGCGGCCATGAACCACAAGGGCCAGCCCACCGTGATCCTGGCCAAGACCATCAAGGGCTATGGCACCGGCGCGGGCGAGGCGGCCAACAAGGCGCACCAGCTCAAGAAGCTGGATCCGTCCGAGCTGCGCGCCTTCCGCGACA
Source organism: Pseudomonadota bacterium (assembly GCA_040385265.1). GTDB lineage: Bacteria > Pseudomonadota > Gammaproteobacteria > Pseudomonadales > Moraxellaceae > UBA2031. Next base: position 8,862 of record JAZKHS010000014.1, read on the forward strand.
AGTTCAACGTGCCTTTTGCCGATGACGAACTGGACAAGCTGCCCTTCTACCGCCCGGACGACAATTCGCCGGAGCTGCGCTACCTGCGCGAGCGCCGCGATTCGCTGGGCGGCTACCTGCCGGCGCGTCGCCGCGAGAGCAAGCCGCTGCCGGTCCCGGCGCTGTCCGCCTTTGCCAGTGTGCTGGAGGGATCGGACAAGCCGATTTCCACCACCATGGCCTTCGTGCGCATCCTCAACACGCTGGTGAAGCAGCCGGAACTGGGCGAGCGCCTTGTGCCCATCGTTCCCGACGAGGCGCGCACCTTCGGCATGGAGGGCATGTTCCGCCAGCTCGGCATCTACTCCAACGTGGGCCAGCTCTACACGCCGGAAGACCGCGAGCAGATCATGTACTACCGCGAGGACGTGAAGGGGCAGATCCTGGAGGAGGGCATCAACGAGGCCGGCGCCATGAGCGCCTGGATCGCGGCGGGCACGGCATACAGCATGCACGACCAGCCCATGATCCCCTTCTTCATCTTCTACTCGATGTTCGGCTTCCAGCGCGTGGGCGACCTGATTTGGGCCGCCGGCGACAGCCGCGCCAAGGGCTTCCTGATCGGCGCCACCTCGGGCCGCACCACGCTCAACGGTGAGGGCCTGCAGCACGAGGACGGTCATTCTCAGGTGCTGGCGAGCACGGTGCCGAACTGCGTCGCCTATGACCCCGCCTACGGCCACGAGCTTGCCGTCATCATCCAGGATGGCCTGCGCCGCATGTATGGCGAGAACGAGAGCGTGTTCTATTACATCACCACGCTCAATGAGAACTATGCACAGCCGGCCCTCGTTCCTGGCAGCGAGGAAGGCATTTTGCGCGGCCTCTATCGCCTCAAGGAGGCGCCGCTGGCCGGCGGCAAGACCGTGCAGCTGATCGGCTCCGGCGCAATCCTGCGCGAGGTCGAGGCGGCGGCGGAAATCCTGCGCGACGGCTTCGGCGTCAGTGCCGACGTATGGAGCGCGACTTCGCTTAACGAGCTGCGCAAGGACGCCCTGGCGGCGCAGCACTGGAACCTGCTGCATCCGCTCGAGGCGCCGAGGTTGCCCTGGGTGACGCAACAACTGCGCGGCACCAGGGGGCCGATCGTGGCCGCCACGGACTACATGAAGATCCACAGCGAGCAGATCCGTGCCTTCCTGCCGGGTCGCACCTACTACACGCTGGGCACCGACGGCTTCGGCCGTTCCGACTCGCGCGAGCAGCTGCGCCACTTTTTCGAGGTGAACCGCTACTTCATCGTCATTGCCGCGCTGACGGCGCTGGCCGATGACGGCGAAATCGGCCGTAGCGTGGTGGAGGATGCCATCAAGCGCTTCGGTATCGATCCCGAAAAGCCCTATCCCCCCAGTGTCTGAACGAGAAAGGAGAGAGCGCATGAGCAAGCAATCCATTCTCGTTCCCGACATTGGCGCGGAACATGCTGATGTCATCGAGATCCTGGTCAAGCCAGGGGAGTCCGTCGTGGCGGAGCAGGCCATCGTGGTGCTGGAGTCGGACAAGGCCAGCATGGAAGTACCCTGCCCGCAGGCGGGCCGGGTGGCGGACATCGCCGTCAAGGTCGGCCAGCGGGTAAAGCCGGGCGACCTGCTGCTGCAGCTGGATGCCGTGACGGCGAAGGAGGGCGAGGTCATGGCCGCCGCCCGCAGCGCTGCAGCGACCATGGGACTGCCGGTGGCCAGCATCGGCCGGGAACTCAACGCGGTCAGCGACATCCTGGGCAGTGGCGCACCGGCGGCGGCGCCGCCGGCAGCGACGCCTGTAGCCGTCCCGCCGCCACTTACGGCAGGCGGACTGACGCAGCTGGTGCGGGTGCCGGACATCGGCGCCGACGAAGCGGACGTCATCGAGATCCTGGTGGCGCGGGGTCAGGCCATTGTGCTGGAGCAGCCCATCGTGGTGCTCGAGTCCGCCAAGGCCAGCATGGAGGTGCCGAGCCCCTTGGTGGGCGTGGTGCAGAAGGTGCTGGTGAAGGTGGGTGACAAGGTGGTGGAGAACACGCCGCTGCTGGAGGTGCTGTTGCAAATGCCGGCGGGAGGGAGCGCGCCTGCCCCTGTGGACGCTGATGCGCAGGGAGCCACCGGGTCGTCAGTCGCCGCCGCGAACGCGGGCACCGGGACGGCTGCGGCCGCTCCGCCTGCGGCCCCGGTACCGTCCGGTACGGGCTTGCACAATACTGCGCTGCGGGCGCTGGTCGAGGCCCCTTCGCCGGCCGCGTCCGTGCATGCCGGCCCGGCGGTGCGCCGCCTGGCCCGCGAGCTCGGGGTGGATCTCGGCAAGGTCAGGGGCAGCGGTCCCAAGGAGCGCATTCTCAAGGAGGATGTGCATGCCTTCGTGAAGCAGTCCCTGCAGCAGTTGGCCGTGGGTCTGCCAGCGCCGGGAACGACGGCAAAGCTGCCGGTGATCGACTTTGCCAAGTGGGGACCGGTCGAGCGCCAGCCACTGACGAAGATCCAGAAGGTGTCGGCGCAGAACCTGCACCGGGCCTGGACCATCATTCCCCATGTCACGCAGTTCGATGCGGCCGACATCACCGAGCTCGAGGCCTTCCGCGTCGCGCACAAGGATGCGTTCAAGGCCGAGGGCCTGTCGCTTACCTTGCTCAGCTTTTTGGTGAAGACGGTGGCGCATGTGCTGAAGCAGTTCCCGCGCTTCAACAGTTCACTGGAGGTCGATGGCGAGACGCTGGTGCTGAAACAGTATGTGCATGTCGGCGTGGCCGTCGACACGCCCAACGGCCTGGTGGTGCCGGTGATTCGCGATGCCGACCGCAAGAGCGTGCGCGACATCGCGCGCGACCTGGGAGAGCTGTCGGCCAAGGCGCGCGACAGGAAGCTGTCGCCGGCAGAAATGCAGGGCGCCTGCTTCAGCATTTCGTCGCTGGGCGGCATCGGTGGCACGGCCTTCACGCCCATCGTGAACTGGCCGGAGGTGGCTATCCTCGGTGTGTCGCGCTCGTCGTTGCAGCCGGTGTGGGACGGCCGTGAGTTCCGCCCGCGCCTGATGCTGCCGCTGTCACTGTCCTATGATCACCGCGTGATCGACGGGGCCGAGGCGGCGCGCTTCACGACGGCGCTGGCGCAGCGTTTGGGCGATATCCGCGAGCTGTTGCTCTGACGGAGGTGGCCCGAGCATGAAAAAGCCCGCTATCGCGGGCTTTTTCATGCTCCCTTGCAGGGGGCAGCTTCGCTGCCTTCACGTATTGCCGGTGCCAGAAGCCTGTTGTATGTCCTTCACTGTCCTTTTTCTTGCGAGGTTAAGCGCCGGATCAGCGCTGGCGGTTCCAGAGCACCTCGCCGTCCCCGTGCTCGCGCGCGAGTGTACGGGCCAGCACAAACAGGTAGTCGGAGAGGCGGTTCAGGTACTGCAGGGGCAGCAGGCGCACCGAGTCTTCGGCATGGGCCAGGGCGTAGGTGCGGCGCTCGGCTCGGCGGCAGACCGTCCGTGCCAAGTGCGCCGCCGCCGCGGCCCGGTTGCCGCCGGGCAGGATGAACTCCTTGAGCATGGGCAGGCTTTCGTTGAGGTGGTCGATCGCCGCCTCCAGCAACTCCACCTGGCCCTCCCGCAGCAGCGTGTAACCCGGGATGCACAGCTCACCGCCCAGGTCGAAGAGATCGTGCTGGATGTCGCCGAGCAGTAGCTGCTCGGCGTGGTCCGGTTTCATCTGGGCGCGCAACATGCCGATGCCGGCATTGAGTTCGTCCACGGTGCCGTAGGCTTCAACGCGCACATGGTCCTTGGCGACGCGGGAGCCATCGCCGAGGCCGGTGCTGCCATCGTCGCCGGTGCGCGTGTAGATCTTCGAAAGGCGGTTACCCATGGGGCGTCCTCAGGGGATCAGGTAGTCGACAGAGACCAGCAGGTGGCGTTCCGCCGCCGGTACGTAGGCGGTTCCGCTCCAGGTCTGCGTACTGTAGGTGTTATAGCGCTTGTCGAAGAGATTATTGACGCGCACCGCGGCCTGCAGTCCTTTTCCACGCCAGGACAGCGCGAGATTGCCCAGGTAGAGCGAGGGCTGCTGTGCGGCGGCATTCATATAGTCCCCGCTGGGATAGCGCCGGCCCAGGCGCTGCTGCTCCAGGCTGGCGTCAATCTGCCAGGGCGTGGTCCAGGTGAGGTCGAGGGTCTCGGTATCGCGGGCCACGAAGGGAATGCGCTTGCCATTGTTAGGCCCGCTCGTGAACTTGGCATCGACCAGCGCCACCTGCGCGCCGAGGCGCAGCGAGTCGGTAAAGCGCAGCTCGAGCTGGGTGGTGGCGCCATTGCGTCGCGTATCGTCCAGGTTGATGTTGGCGTATTGAAGCGGATCGTAGCTGATCTCGTTTTCCAGTTGCAGCTGATAGGCCTGCAGGCCAGCCTGCCAGCGCGGCGCCTGCAGGCGCAGGCCGGCCTCGAGCGAAAGCCCGGTCTGGGTTTCCAGCGGCGTAAAGACCAGGAAGGGACGCAGGGTCTGCTCGTCGGCGGTGGCGAAGCGGAAGTTCTGGTCGGCGCGCAGCCAGGTGCTCAGGCCGGGCGAAGGCTGCAGGTAGAGCGCGAGGGAGGCGATGTCGACGTTGTCGTCGATGTCCTTGCCGGCAGGATAGGTAAAGCCGTCCCGGACCTCGCTGTCCAGCTCGGCATGACGGCCGGCCAGCACCAGCTCCACCGACGTCGTGGGTGCCCAGCCGAGCTGCAGGTAGTGGCCGCTGACCGTCATGTCGGTGGCGATGGGCCCGAAGGGGGAGCGGAAGCGATAGTCGATGTCGTCGCGGTCGAAACCCGCCACCACGCGCAGTTCCTGCGCTCCGACATGCAGCAGGCCATTGATGCGCGGACTCACCGAGCGCTGGTCACGGGCCTGCACGATATCCAGCCCGGTGAGGGTGCCGGTGGCGCCGTCCTGACGGATGCTGCCATCTACCGTGAGGCGCCAGTCCGGCGCCAGCTCGAGGCGGGTGCCGGCACTGTAGCGGTCGCTGCGGGTACGGGTGGCATCCTGCGGGTACTGCGGCTGGCGCCGGTCCTGCTGCAGCTGCGCGGCGCTCAGCGAGCCGGCCAGGTTCTGGTCCAGGTTGAAGCGGCTGGCCTCGGCGAAGAAGCCGAAGCGCTCAAGGTCGAAGGTGACCCGGCCCTGGACGAAGCCTCGGTCCATCTCGTTGCGCCGGCGGAAATTGTCGGCGCTGGCCTTCTCCGCGACCAGTTGCACGCCCATTTCCTGCTGCCGTTCGCCCGCGCGCAGGCGGTAGGACTCGTAGTCATGGCTGCCGCGAGAAACGCCGACGCGCAGCTGCCGTGTCACGCCCCGGGTCACGATGTTGACGATGCCGCCCACCGCGCCGGAACCGTAGAGGGCGCCGGCGCTGCCGTTGATGATCTCGATGTGGTCGATATCGTCGATGCTGAGGTTGCGCAGCTCGGGCGGGGCCAGGTCGCTGTCGTTGTTCAGGCGGCGGCCGTCCAGCAGCAGGAGGACGTTCTGGCCGCCGTTCTCGCCGAAGCCACGCATGCTGAGGCTGCCGCCGCTGCCGTCGCCGACCGTGTCGACGAGCTGGATGCTGGCGACCTGCCGCAGCAGAGTGGTGACGTCGCGTGTGCCGGCACGACGGATCATGTCGGCATCAATGGTCTGGATATGGCTGCTGTTGATGCCCGGGGTGGCGGGCAGGCGCGTGGCCGAGATGACCATGTCGGGTTCGGCGGCCGCCGCGAGGGAGGGAATAGTGCCGAGGAGGGCCGCGGCAAGCGGCAGTAAACGGTGCTTCATTGCTTCTCCAGCTGTCTGGTACCCCGCAAACAGGATTCGGGGTCAGCATGGAGGGAGAGCGGGACGGCTTGGCGCGATAAACGGGCGACAACGTCCAGCCCCGTGCCCGCCGCACTGACCGTGAGTTTGCAGGCCGGTCTCCGGACTCGTCGCTGGAGCAAGCTCCGTACCCTCCGCCTTCCCGTCTTGCGACAGTGGCCTGTGGAGGGCGCTTCACGACTTACCGTTGCGGGGGCAGCTCTGGGATTGCACCAGATTCCCGTCAGGCCCTGTTTGCGCCAGGGCCGGACCCACCGGGCGGCTTGCAGCGGGGGCCGGCACTGAGCCGGGACCACGGATACTGCAAGCCTTGCGGCAGGACACCTGAAAACAGCGCGATTCTAGGAGCTGGGCCAGGCAAAGGCCATGCTTTTGTTTCAGGACAGCGCGGTAACGGCCGCACTCAGGCGGGTATTGGCGGGAGCGGGAATTCCATGCGCGGCGGCGCGTGCCGCCACGAAGCCGTTGAGGAAGCCGATTTCGGTACCGCGTCCGGCCATGACGTCGGCATGCATGGAGGAGGTATTGCCACCGGTCCGGCGCGCGGTGTCGCAGGCCTGCTGGAAGAGCTCGTCCGCGGTGGCGGCAAGGCCTTCTGCGCGCATCACGGCGGCGACCTCGGCGCAGGTTTCGCGCATGGTGGCCAGGGCGTCGGGGCGTTCGAGCAGTTCGCCGTTGCGGCAGTGCAGCAGGGCGGTGAGAGGATTGATGGCGCAGTTCATGGCGAGCTTGAGCCAGCGGCGCGCCTGGATATCTGGCGCATGCCCCATGCCGAGGGCCTCTGCGGTAGCGCGGGCAAGGGCATCGTCTTCCGGGTTGAGGGCGCCGAGCCAGGTGTCACCGCGGCCGGCGAGTACCAGCCGGTCGGGCGCGGGGCGGAAGACGCCATCGGTGGTGACGGCGACCAGCAGGCGAAGGTCGGGGCGCATGGCGCGGAGCAGGTCTTCGGCGCCCATGCCATTTTGCAGCAGGACCACGACCGCGCCCGCGGCGAGGGCAGGCAGGAACGGCGCCAGGGCGGTCGCGGTGACATGGGCCTTGGTGGCCAGCAGCAGGTGCCGGATCGTGCCGCAGGCCGTGGCGGTGGCCTGGTCAAAGATCTCGCTGGAGCGCGTGCCGCCATCTTCCAGAACCAGTTGACGGAACGGCGCCGGCGAGCGTCCCAGCAGCACCACGGGGAGGCGGCGCCCGGCCAGGCGCAGGGCCCAGAGGCCGCCGATGGCGCCCACACCCAGGACATGCCAGGTTGCGGACGAAATGGGGGAGGGAAGGGTGCTCACGCCGGGAGCGTAGCACCGCTATAGGTCACGGACACGATCTCGGAGGTGTCGGCGGCGAGCGGAATCTGCTGCTGCGCGAGCGTGATCATCGCCTCCGGCGTGGGCGCGAGGTTGTCATTGTCGCAGGCGGAGATGGTCATCAGCATCTTCACGGACAAGAACCCGGCGGATGTCTTGAACGCCTTGAGGTTGAGGCCGTCGTAGAGCCGGCGATAGTTGTTGCCGGCACAGTGCGCCAGGGAGGGCTGCGTGGTGATGATCGCGAACTGGTTCGGGCTGATGCGGGTCACCACGTCCAGCGGGCGCACCAGCTGGCGCAGACGGCGCGCCAGCGCCAGCAGCAGCTGGCTCAGGATGGCGGGCGGGTACTGTTTGCGCAGGGCGTCGAAATTGCCGATGGTGAGCAGCTTGTAGCAGGCAGCGCCGCCGCGCGACCCGACATGCTTGAGGGCCTCGTCCAGGCGGCGATGGGCATATTCACGGTTGCCGAGGCCGGTCAGGCCGTCGAAAGGCGAGAGCTTCTTGAGCTTGGCGTTGGCCTCGATGAGGTTCTGGTTCTCGGCCAGCAGGCGGTTCTGCAGGGAGGTGATGCGCTCGGCGGACAGCAGCCGCGGCAGCAGCTGTTCCTGCATGTGGGTCTTGTTCAGGAAGTCGTCGACGCCTTGTTCGAAGGCTTCGGACAGGGCTTCCACCCCCTCCTTGGCCGTCAGCAACATGACGTAGGTGAAGTGGTTGCCAGCCTCGTCGAGCTGGCGCACGCGCTGGGTCAGCTCCAGTCCGTCCATCTCCGGCATCAGCCAGTCGGCAATGATGATGCGGGCGGCGCGTTCCTCCAGCATCTGCAGGGCGGTGGCGGCAGAGTGGGCGTGACGGACATCGGTATAACCGGCGCGGGCAATGACGCGATTGACCATGGCGCTGGAAAACTTGGTGTCGTCCACCACCAGGATGGAAGTATCGATATTGGGCATGATCGTTGTTCTTGTGGGCCGACGCGGCTGTCTTCGGTACTAACGAATGCCCTGCACAGCGTCAAGTTGGCAGGGATGGATGGTAGAACTTTCGGCCCATCTTCCGCGCACGGGGCCACACACCGCGCCCGCCTTGCGGGTGGGGTCCTGGTCAGGGCGGCGGCGGTGGCGCCGGCAGCGGTGTCAGCACCAGTTGGCCATCCACCTCGCGCCAGGGCATCGGGGGCAGGTTCTGCACCTTGAGGCGGGCGCCAGTGGGGTGGCCGGGCCAGGGCTTTAGCGCACGCCCGGCCACATCCCAGGCGGCGCCGCTGGCGGCCCCGAACCCGCCCGGCCAGGCGCCCGCGGCCGGCAGTGGCTGCACGGGTTCGTCGAGGGCAGTCTGGGCGCGCAGCACGAACCAGTCCTGGTCGGCGAGGCCCGGCGCGGAGGGGAACCACAGTCGCGTGGCCGGGGTGTCGCGCAGCTGTTCCGCCAGCTCCGGCGCGCTACGGGTGACCAGCACCGCGCTGCCATCGCGCAGGGACACGGTGCGGGTACTGCCCGGCCTGAAGGAGCCCGCATCCAGCAAGGTGGCATCGGCGGGCAGCGCCGAACTCGGCCAGGGAATGCTGCCCAGGAAGGGCACGAGCAGAAACGCCAGGCCCACCGCCAGCAGCAGCTTGATGCTGGCGCGCAGCAGCAGCAGGCGCCGCGCCCGGGCGTCAGCCGTGTCCATCGGGGACGGCCGTGGCGGTGGCGCCGGCCAGCTGCACCCGCGGGCGCAGCCAGAAGAACAACAGGAGCGCGGGCAGCACCGCCAGTGTGGAAAAGATGAAGAAGCCGCTGTAGCCCATGCCGGCCACCATGAAGCCGGAGAGGCCGCCGATGACCTTGCCCGGCAGCGTCACCAGCGAGCTGAACAGGGCGTACTGGGTGGCGGTGTAGCGCCGGTTCACCAGCGCCGACAGCCAGGCCACGGCGGCGGTGCCGAGGAAGCCGCCGGCGAAGTTCTCGCCGCTGATGACCAGGGTAAACAGCGTGAGGTCGCCCGGTTTGAGGGCCAGTAACAGGTAGAGCAGGTTGCTGGCGCCGCCGACCACAATGCCGGCCAGCAGCGTGCGCTCGATACCGAAGCGGACCACGGTGGCGCCGCCCAGGAAGGCGCCGGCGATGCCTATCCACACCCCGAAGATCTTGGAGACCGCGCCGATTTCGGACTTGGTGAAGCCGGAGTCCAGGTAGAAGGGCATCGCCATCACGCCCAGCATCTGGTCAGAGATCTTGAACAGGCCGATGAACAGCAGCAGCGCGATGCCGATGCCTCCGCGGTAGCGCTGGAAGAAGTCCCGGAACGGGCCGATCACGCCATCCTCGAGGGCGGCCGCGAGCGTGGGGGGCAGGGTTTCCTTGTGCACCGGCTCGCGCGACAGCAGCGTCGCCAGCATCACCGCCAGCAGCAGCAGCGCCATCAGCTGGTAGACCACGGTCCAGCTGATGTGGTCGGCCAGGATCAGCGCCAGCGCACCCGAGGCGAGCAGGGCCAGGCGGTAGCCCAGCGTGTAGGTGGCCGCCAGCGCACCCTGGGTCTCGAGGGGCGCGATCTCGATGCGGTAGGCATCCACCACCACGTCCTGGGTGGCCCCCGCGAAGGCAGCAAGGAAGATGCAGGCGATAAAGAGCGGGAGCTGTGCGGGGGTCAGGGTGGCCATGCCCAGCAGGCTGGCCAGCAACAGCAGCTGCGCGCCCAGCAACCAGCCACGGCGCTGTCCCAGGCGCCCGAGCAGCGGCAGGCGCAGGCGGTCTACCGCTGGCGACCACAGGAACTTGAGCGAGTAGGTGAGGGTGGCGTAGCTGATGAGACCGATGGTCTCGAGCGTGACGCCGCCCTCCTTGAGCCAGGCCGACACGGTGCCGCCCACCAGCAGGAAGGGCAGGCCGGAGGTGAAGCCGAAGAAGAACAGGGTGAGTGCGGCGGGCTGTGCGAAGGCCTCGCGTAGCGTAGGGGTGCGGGGACGCGCGGCGGGGGCGCCATCCGCGGCTTGCTCGGCGGCCTCGACGGGATCAGGGCCTGGCGGAGAGTAGGGAGTCTTGGACATGGGCAGGGGCTGCGGGCAAAAGACTACGTTAGGGGAAACGCGGCGGAGGCGAAAGGCTCACCACCAGGGGCCGACAATTTTTTCACCGCGGAACGCTATGCCCTCGGCCTTCAGGCGGCGGCGTTGCTCGGCGCCGGCGGTGGAGTCCGCGGCCATGGCGGAGCGGCCGTCGGCGCGCACTACCCGCCACCACGGCGTGGCGGCACGGTCCGGCAGTTCGCGCAGCACGCGGCAGACCAGGCGCGCATAGCCGGGCAGTCCGGCGCGCCTGGCCACTTCCCCGTAGCTGGTGACGTGGCCGGGCGGGATGGCGTTCAGGGCGGCAACGATGGCCTGCTGTTTTTCTCCCACGGGATATCCTTACACTCTGGCCATCGGCAGTGGATGGCTGGCACGGGCGCGATGCCTGGACAGGAATGCAGCCGGCGGCAGCCGCCCCGGGCAGGAGAGTTATACATGAAAGTGGAAGCGGGCGCGGAGGTGCGGGCACTGCTGCTGGAGGCCTACCAGGGCGTCGTCTCCACGAACTCCAGGGAGATGCCGGGCTTCCCCTTCGGCTCGGTGGCGCCGTTTTGCCTGGACGCCACAGGACGCCCCCTGCTGCTGATCTCCGAGCTGGCCCAGCACACGAAGAACCTGCGCGCGGACCCACGCTGCTCCTTCATCGTGGTCGCCCCTGGCGAAGACCTCCAGGCCACTGCCCGCCTCACCCTGGTGGGGGAGTGCCGTGCCCTGGTCGAGGCGGCGGAGATTGCGGCCGCCGCCAGCCGCTACTACCGCTATTTTCCGGATTCGACGGATTTTCACCTTATTCACGATTTCCGCTTCTTCCGCCTCGAGCCCTTGCGCTGCCGCTACATCGGAGGCTTTGGCCGCATTCACTGGGCGGATCCGGCCGCCGTTCTGCTCGCCAATCCCTTTGCCGGGGAACTGGAAACCGACATCGTGGTTCACATGAACGCCGACCATGCCGATGCCCTGTCGCACTATTGCCGCCAGGCCGGCCTCGAGCCCGGCGAGCGTCCGCTGGCCATGGCCGGCATCGATGCCGAGGGCGTCCACCTGCGCCTGGGCGCCCGCATTGTCCGTATTTCCTTCCCGGCACCGGTGGCGACCCCGGGCCAGGCGCGCGCGGCATTGGTGACGATGGCACGGGCCGGGCGGTGAACCGGCGGCTGACTGGCTCCCCAGGGGGCGCTGGCGCCCCTGGCCGCGACCCGGGTCCGGGCGACAGCCCAGGCCCCAAGGGACCGGTCAGGCAGGGGAGGCCAGTCGGGCACGGGAAGTAAGGTCCTTGCAAAAAAAGGGGCTTTTACCCTTGAACCCCGCCCTGCCAGCCCCATCTAAGGGCCAGCGCCGGCACATCTTGTGGCCGGCAAGGTCCGGAACCCGTCCCGCGTGACGGGGTAGTGCGCCTCCGGGCTGGCACTCTCTCCCCGGGAGTGCTAAAAACGGCGCCCTCAACCTTCAGTGGCGGCTCCCTTGCCGGGACCGCCGGTACCGATCACCAAGGAGAATCCCGATGAAACTTCGTCCTTTGCATGACCGCGTTGTCATCCGCCGCGTGGAAGAAGAAACCAAGACCGCTGGCGGCATCCTGCTGCCCGGCTCTGCCGCCGAGAAGCCCTCGCAGGGCGAAGTCATTGCCGTGGGCAACGGCACCATCGGCGAGAACGGCGCCGTACGCGCCCTGGACGTCAAGGCCGGCGACAAGGTCCTGTTCGGCCAGTACTCCGGCTCTACCGTGAAGGTGAATGGCGAGGAATTCCTGATCATGAAGGAATCCGAAATCTTCGCCGTGCTGGAAGCCTGAGGCTCCCTGCCCACCGCATTCGTTGCCCCCAGAATTGAGAGAGGTTGAAAGAACATGGCTGCTAAAGACGTAAAATTCGGTGATTCCGCCCGTGCCCGCATGATTGCCGGCGTCAATGTCCTGGCCGACGCGGTCAAGGTCACCCTGGGCCCCAAGGGCCGTAACGTCGTCATCGACAAGTCCTTCGGCGCTCCGCTGATCACCAAGGACGGCGTGACCGTTGCCAAGGAAATCGAGCTGAAGGACAAGTTCGAGAACATGGGCGCCCAACTGGTCAAGGAAGTCGCTTCCAAGACCGCCGACGTCGCCGGTGACGGCACCACCACCGCCACCGTGCTGGCCCAGTCCATCCTGAACGAAGGCCTCAAGGCCGTCGCCGCCGGCATGAACCCCATGGACCTGAAGCGCGGCATCGACAAGGCCACCAACGCTGCTGTTGACGCCATCAAGGCCGTGGCCGTGCCCTGCAAGAACACCAAGGAAATCGCCCAGGTCGGCTCCATTTCCGCCAACTCCGACACCCGCATCGGCGACCTGATCGCCCAGGCGATGGAAAAGGTCGGCAAGGAAGGCGTGATCACCGTGGAAGAAGGCTCCGGCTTCGACGACACCCTGGACGTCGTGGAAGGCATGCAGTTCGACCGCGGCTACATCAGCCCCTATTTCATCAACAAGCAGGACTCCATGACGGCCGAGCTCGACAGCCCGTTCATCCTGCTCGTCGACAAGAAGATCTCCAACATCCGCGAGATGATCCCGGTGCTGGAAGGCGTGGCCAAGTCCGGCAAGGCCCTGCTGCTGGTCTCCGAGGACGTCGAAGGCGAAGCCCTGGCCACCCTGGTGGTCAACAGCATGCGCGGCATCGTCAAGGTCTGCGCCGTCAAGGCCCCGGGCTTCGGCGACCGTCGCAAGGCCATGCTGCAGGACATCGCCATCCTCACCGGCGCCACCGTGATCTCCGAGGAAGTCGGCCTGAACCTGGAAGGCGCCAGCCTGCAGGACCTCGGCACCGCCAAGAAGATCATCGTGTCCAAGGAAAACACCACCATCATCGATGGCGCCGGCAACAAGGCCGACATCGAGGCGCGCGTGGGCCAGATCCGCACCGAGATCGAGAACGCCACCAGCGACTACGACAAGGAAAAGCTGCAGGAACGTGTGGCCAAGCTGGCCGGCGGCGTGGCCGTCATCAAGATCGGTGCCGCCACCGAAGTCGAGATGAAGGAAAAGAAGGATCGCGTGGACGATGCCCTGCACGCCACCCGTGCCGCCGTGGAAGCGGGCGTGGTCGCCGGTGGCGGTACCGCCCTGGTGCGCGCCATCGCCGCCCTGGACGCCGTGAAGGGTGACAATGCCGACCAGGTGGCCGGCATCAACATCCTGCGCCGCGCCATGGAATCCCCGCTGCGCCAGATCGTGACCAACGCCGGCGCCGAAGCCTCGGTCGTGGTCAACGCCGTCAAGAGCGGCAGCGGCAACTACGGCTACAACGCCGCCAACGGCGAATACGGCGACATGATTGCCCTCGGCATCCTGGATCCGGCCAAGGTGACCTTCACCGCGCTGCAGAACGCCGCCTCCGTGGCCGGCCTGATGCTGACCACCGAAGCCATGATCACCGACGCCCCGGACGACAAGCCGGCCGGCGGCGGCATGCCGGACATGGGCGGCATGGGTGGCATGGGCGGCATGATGTAAGCCGCGCCCGCCCAGGCAGCAGAAAAAGGCCCCGCAAGGGGCCTTTTTTTTGGGCTGAACGGGGCGGACGGGGGCGGAGATGCGGATGGTCGTCGGAAACCCCTCCCCTGGCGGGGGCAGGTGGCCGTCCCCTCCCTTGAGGCGGGAGCACTCGCGGGTGCAGAATACCGCTGCCGGGATAACCCGGCTGGGCAGGCCGTGCCGCCCGCCAGGGAAGACAAAACAACAATATCGAGGGGACCATGCGTCCAATCCGCTTTCTGCTCCCGTTGCTGGGCAGCCTGCTTTCCATTCCGGTGGCGCAGGCCGACTCCTGCGCGGACCTGTCCATGCAATTCGCCGGGGCCGGCCGCTTCCACATGACCCTGGGCGAGCTCGATGAGCTCAAGACCTGCATCAATGTCATCCTGCGTGAAAAGATCAGCGCCACGTCCACTGAGGCCCGGGGCAGCACTTCCCCCTCAGGCGGTGGCCCCACCGTCGAGGCCCTCCGTCCGCGCGCGGCTCCCGTCCTGCAGGATGCCGAATAATCCCCTGACCGCCTCTCCGCTGCCCACGGCCGTCGGCCTGGCGGCCCTGTTCCTGCTCCTGGCACTGGTGCCGGGAGCGGCAGAGCTGCTGTGCTACCAGCGCGATGCCATCGCCGGTGGCGAATGGTGGCGCGTGATCAGCGGACACTTTGTCCATCTCAGCTTTTCCCATGCCTTGCTCAACAGCAGCGGCGCGATCCTGATGGCGCTGGTCCTGCGCCAGGAAGTGGGGGCCCGCGACTGGTGGCGCCTCACCCTGGTGGCGCCCTTCGTGATTTCCCTGGGGCTCTGGCTCAAGCAGCCTGGCCTTGTCAGCTACGTGGGATATTCCGGCGTGCTGCACGGTCTTCTCTACTACGGCGTGCTGCGCCTGCTGCCGGCGGCTCCCGCCCTGGCAGTGACGGTTCTGGTGCTGCTGGTGGGGCGCCAGGTCTGGGAGCAGACGGCAGGGTATGATCCGGACTACCTGCGCGGAGTCATCCACGGCCGGGTAATGCCCGATGCCCACCTTTTCGGCGCCCTTACCGGTACCGTGTTCGGCCTCTGGGCACTGGCCCGCCAGCGGCTTCACAAGGGTGGGGGCACTGGCTATAGTGCCGGGAACGGCCCGACGCCCGACGCCTGAGCCAGCGCGCCCCGCGCAGCCGAGCTGGCGCCGGCGGCCATGCATGCCCGGCCGTGCGTGGTGTATCGCTGCTCCCGCTGCCCTGACGGGCACCCTGTCGCCTTTCCATCCTTTCCGACCGACTTGCCGGCAGCAGCGCACGCGAGGCGCCCCCTGAACTTTCGAGAGTATTTGCCATGAGCAAGCAGCAACTCATCATTTTCGACACCACCATGCGCGACGGCGAGCAAAGCCCCGGGGCCTCCATGACCCTGGAGGAGAAGGTGCGCATCGGCAAGGCGCTGGAGCGCATGCGCGTCGATGTGATCGAGGCCGGCTTCGCCATTGCCTCCCAGGGCGACTTCGAGTCGGTGCGTGCCGTGGCCGAGGCGGTGAAGGATTCCCGCATCTGCTCGCTGTCACGCGCCCGCGCCGAGGATATCGACCGCGCCGCCGAGGCACTGAAGGGCGCCAATGCCGCGCGCATCC
Organism: Pseudomonadota bacterium; assembly: GCA_040385265.1. Taxonomy (GTDB): domain Bacteria; phylum Pseudomonadota; class Gammaproteobacteria; order Pseudomonadales; family Moraxellaceae; genus UBA2031. The sequence goes on from JAZKHS010000014.1 coordinate 24,146, forward strand.
ACACCTTCATCGCCACCAGCCCCATCCACATGAAGTACAAGCTGCGCCTGGAGCCGGATGCGGTGGTGGAAAATGCCGTGCGCGCCGTGAAGTACGCGCGCAACCTGGTAGATGACGTCGAGTTCTCCTGCGAGGATGCCGGCCGCTCCGAGGTCGACTTCCTCTGCCGCATCATCGAGGCCGCCATCGATGCCGGTGCGCGCACCATCAACATTCCCGATACCGTGGGCTATGCCATCCCCGGCCAGTTCGGCGAGATGATCGGCCAGCTCATCACCCGCATCCCCAACGCCGGCAAGGCCGTCTTCTCGGTGCACTGCCACAATGACCTCGGCCTCGCCGTGTCCAATTCGCTGGCCGCCGTTCTCAACGGCGCGCGCCAGGTGGAATGCACCATCAACGGCCTCGGCGAACGCGCCGGCAATGCCTCGCTGGAAGAAGTTGTGATGGCGGTGCGCACCCGCGCCGACCTGTTCCCGGTGGAAACCCGCATCAATACCGTGGAGATCGTGCCGACCTCGCGCCTGGTCTCCAGCGTCACCGGTTTCCCGGTGCAGCCGAACAAGGCCATCGTCGGCGCCAACGCCTTCGCGCACGAGTCCGGCATCCACCAGGACGGCGTGCTCAAGCACCGCGAAACCTACGAGATCATGAAAGCGGAGGACGTGGGCTGGAATGCCAACCGCATGGTCCTCGGCAAGCACTCCGGCCGCGCCGCCTTCCGTGCCCGCCTGGAGCAGCTCGGCATCCCGGTCGACTCCGACAACGCCCTGAACCAGCTCTTCATGCGCTTCAAGGAACTGGCGGACAAGAAGCACGATATCTTCGACGAGGACCTCCATGCCCTGGTCAGCGATTCCGAGCAGTCCGTGGTGGAAACCTACAAGCTGGTGGCGCTGGAAGTCACTTCCAAGACCGGCACCCGTCCCGAGGCTCGCCTCACCGTCAGCGTCGATGGCCAGGACAAGCCGGTGACAGCCACCGGGTCCGGGCCGGTCGATGCCACGTTCCGCGCCATCGAGGCGGTCGCCAACTCCGGCACCACGCTCGAGCTGTACTCGGTGAATGCCATCACTTCGGGCACTGACTCCCAGGGCGAGGTGACCGTGCGCCTGAACCAGGGCGGCCGCATCATCAATGGCCACGGCGCCGACACCGACATCGTGGTGGCCAGCGCCAAGGCCTACCTGAACGCGCTCAACCTGATGCGTGCCGGCATCGAGCGCGTCAATCCGCAGGGCGTCAGCGAAGGGGTCTGAGACGATGGATGTGAGCCCCGGGGACGAAGGGCGCCGCCAGGCCTACCTGGCTGCGCTCGGCATTCCGCTCTGGAGCACCCGCGTCGACCTGCCGGGGGCGCTGCCTGCGGCCCACCTTGAGTTTGTGCCGTTCGTGGTCGACGCGGAGCCCGGCCTGGCCGATGCGTCGGCTGCCGGCGTCCGGCCGGCCGCGGCTGCCTCGGGCGCCGGCAATATCGCCGTGGCTGCGACTGCCGACGCTGCGCCGGCGCCAGCAGGCACGCCGGTGCCGCCGGTTGCTCCGGTGCGCCAGGTGTCGGCTGCTGCACCCCGTGTGCAGGAGTCCGCGCCGGCAGCCTCGCCTCGTGTTGCTCCCCCCCAGGATCCCCGCCTTCCCCGCCTGGCCTGCCGGGTGTGGGCGCTGGCGCCCGGCCTGTGTGCCGCCGTCGCGCTGGATGACGCCCCCGACCTGTCGGCCGCCGAACATCGCCTGCTGGCCGCCATTGCCCAGGCGCTGGACGCGCCCGAGCCGCCGCAGGCGCTGGGCAACCTGCTGCGCTGGCCACTGAATCGCAACCCCGCCCTGGACCATGGTCCCGAGGCCATGCAGGCCTGGCTGGCCCATGCCCTGCGGCTGCCGGCCGGCCGTTGCGTGGCCTTTGGCCGCGCCCTGGCGGATCACCTGCAGGCGGCCTTGCCGGACCGGCACCTCGTGATCGCTCCCTCGCTGGGCGAACTGCTGGCGGATCCCGCCGCCAAGCGCCAGCTCTGGCAGGACCTGAATGGCTGAGCCGCTGATCCGGTCGCTGGACCTGGCCGACCTGCCCGCCGCGCTTGCACTGGAGAAGCGCGCGCATGCCTTTCCCTGGTCCCAGGGCAACTTCGGCGATGCCCATGCCAGCGGCTACTACATGGTGGTCATGGAGGAGGGCGGCCGCCTTATTGGTTATGGCATCGTCCAGGTCATCCTGGACGAGGGCCACCTGCTCAATATCACCGTCGACCCGGACCTGCATGGCCGAGGCCTTGGCCGAACCCTGCTGCAGCACCTGCTGGACTACGCCGCGCAGAAGACCGACACCCTCTTTCTGGAAGTGCGCCCCTCCAACCGGCGCGCCATCGCGCTCTACCAGGCCGCCGGTTTCAACGAGATCGGCCTGCGCCGCCACTACTATCCGGCCGTGGGCGGCGGGCGTGAGGATGCGCTGCTGATGGCGCTGGCCTTCTAGCCCAGGCGCAATTCCTGCTGCCTGGAGCGCGCCGGCGCCTGCCCTTTCTGACAGCAGGCGTTCCTGCCCGTATAATCGCCCCTCGATTCTCATTCCGCGGAACGTCATGAGCCTGACCGAACAACTGGCTGCCGAGGTGGCATCGCGCCGCACCTTCGCCATCATCTCCCACCCCGACGCCGGCAAGACCACCATCACCGAGAAGCTGCTGCTCTGGGGCCGCGCCATCCAGATCGCCGGCACCGTGAAGTCGCGCAAGTCCGACCGCCACGCCACCTCCGACTGGATGGAGATGGAAAAGCAGCGCGGCATCTCCATCACCACCTCGGTGATGCAGTTCCCCTACAAGGACTGCACCATCAACCTGCTGGACACCCCGGGCCACGAAGACTTCTCGGAAGACACCTACCGCACCCTGACTGCGGTGGATGCCGCCCTCATGGTCATCGATGGCGCCAAGGGCGTGGAAGACCGCACCATCAAGCTCATGGATGTGTGCCGCATGCGCGATACGCCCATCATCTCCTTCGTCAACAAGATGGACCGCGAAATCCGCGAGCCCATCGACCTGCTCGACGAAATCGAGTCCGTGCTCAAGATCAAGTGCGCGCCGGTGACCTGGCCCATCGGCATGGGCCGCGCCTTCAAGGGCGTGTACCACCTGACCGAGGATCGCATCTACCTGTACCAGCAGGGCCATGGCGCCGAGCTCATCGAGGACAAGATCATCGACGGCCTCGACAATCCCGCGCTCGACGCTGTCCTCGGCGATGACGCCGCCGCGCTGCGCGAGGGGCTGGAGCTGGTGCGGGGCGCCAGTCACGAGTTCAATATGGAGGAGTTCCTGTCGGGCAAGCTGACCCCGGTGTTCTTCGGCACCGCGCTCGGCAACTTCGGCGTGAACCATATCCTCAACGGCTTTGTCGACTGGGCCCCTTGTCCGGGCGAGCGCCAGGCCGCCGAGCGCGTGGTGCCCGCCACGGAAGAAAAATTCTCGGGTTTCGTGTTCAAGATCCAGGCGAACATGGATCCCCGGCATCGCGACCGCATCGCCTTCCTGCGCATCTGCTCCGGCAAGTATGAAAAAGGCCTCAAGCTGAAGCATGTGCGCCTGGGCAAGGAGGTCCGCATCGCCGATGCCCTGACCTTCCTCGCCGGCGAGCGCGCGCACCTGGAAGAGGCCTGGTCGGGCGACATCATCGGCCTGCACAACCACGGCACCATCCAGATCGGCGATACCTTTACCGAGGGCGAGGACCTGCACTACCTCGGCATCCCGCACTTCGCGCCGGAAATGTTCCGCCGCGTGCGCCTGCGCGACCCGCTCAAGAGCAAGCAGCTGCAGAAGGGCCTCAAGGAACTCTCCGAGGAGGGCGCGACCCAGGTCTTCATGCCGCAGATCAGCAACGACCTTATCCTGGGCGCGGTGGGCGTGCTGCAGTTCGATGTGGTCGCCTTCCGCCTGGCCGAGGAATACAAGGTCGAGTGCGTCTACGAGCCGGTCACGGTGGCCACGGTGCGCTGGGTGTACTGCGACGATGAGAAGAAGTTTGCCGAATTCAAGAAAAAGGCGCATGACCAGCTTTCGCTGGACGGCGGCGGCTACCTGACCTACCTGGCGCCCAGCCGCGTCAACCTGCAGCTCATGAAGGAGCGCTATCCGGATATCCAGTTCCGGGAGACACGCGAACACTGACCGGGGCGACGCGCGCGAGCCATGCCCGTGCGCCAGGAGGCCGCCATGCTGATCGATACCCACTGCCACTTTGATGTCGAGGAGTTCGACACCGACCGCGACGCGGTGGCAGCACGGACACTGGCGGCGGGGGTCGACACGGTGGTGGTGCCGGGCTACGTGGCCGCGCACTGGCCGCGGCTGTTCGAGGTCTGCGCGCGCTATGGCGCCCCGCGCCTGCTGCCGGTACCGGGCTTGCATCCCTGCTATATCGCCGGTCATGAGGAAGCCCATCTGGCTGAGCTCGATCGGCTGCTGGCGGTGCATCCGGAAGTGGTGGCGGTGGGCGAGATCGGGCTGGACTACTTCCTGCCGGCGCTGAAGGATCCGGCAGTGCGGGACCGGCAGCAGGCGTTTTTCCGGGCGCAGCTGCAGATTGCGGCGCAGGCGGGCAAGCCGGTGCTGCTGCATGTGCGCAAGGCCCATGCCGACGTGCTGCGCCTGCTGCGCGAGACGCGCTTCCGCGAGGGCGGTATCGTGCATGCGTGGTCGGGCGGCATCGAGGAGGCGCGGCACTATGCCCGGCTGGGTTTCCGCCTCGGCATTGGCGGTCCCCTGACGTATGACCAGTCGCGGCGCCTGCGCGAGGTGGTGGTGGCGATGCCGCTGGAGTCGCTGGTGCTGGAGACGGATGCGCCGGACATGACGCCGCAGCCTTGCCGCTTGCCCGGCCCCGGGCGCACGCGCAATTCGCCGGAGTTCCTGCCGGCGGTGGCGCAGGCGCTGGCGGCGCTGAAGGGCGTCACGCCGGAGCAGGTGGCCGCGGTGACGCGGCGCGAGAGCCTGGCGGTGCTGCGGCTGGTGGCCTGAGTGTGCGGCAGGGCCGGGGCAACCTTCAATCTACAGGAATTACCGCCGGCGGGCAGGGCCCGGGGCAAGGAGAGACCAGCGTGGCAGCATTCATCGTGGCGACAGGGATCCTGATGTGGATCTGGACCTCGGCCAGCCGGTCGGCGGTGGGCGCCCTGCTGCCGGTGGCGGCGGGACCGGCGCGCAGCGGCTGGCTGGCGCTGGCAGTGGCCATTGGCGGCAGCTTGCTGGTGGCCATGGCGCAGCTGCTGCTGCCGGCTTCGGTACTGAGCCAGGGCTGGAGTCGGGAGACGTTGCAGGCAGCACAGCAGGGGGCGCTCGCCGTGGTGCTGGTGCTAGGTGGTGTCGGGCTCTGGCTGGGCCATCTGGCGCTGTCGCCGGCCATGACGAGGCCGGCGGTGCGCGCAGCAAAAAGGCGGCCCTGAGGCCGCCTTTTTCATGGCATGACGCGGCAGGTTACTGCAGCTTGTCGTAGGCCAGCAGCAACCGTTCGTTGATCTGCTCGTTATAGCGACCGACGATGAAGGCCACGTTGTTTTCGTTGTAGTTGATGAAGGAGTTGCGGATGAAGGTCCACTTGGTCGTGACTTCGCGCAGCGCCGGCGCCACCGCCTTGTTCTTCGCGTAGTGGCGGTTGAGCTGGTCGAGCTGGCCCTGGAACTTGGCGGCCAGCTTGTCGATGTCCACCTGGGGGGCGTTGCTCTGCACGATGGCCCCGCCAAAGTAGTCGGCGGACTTGTGCAGATAGGCTGTGGTCATGACCTGCATGAGCACGTGCTGGTCATAGAGCATGTCCGCCATCTTGTCGGTGGCGACATTGGCGGCGGCACGCTGCTCCATGCGCTGCGAGCGCATGGCCTGAGTCAGTGCCGTAAGGGTGCCGTTGATGGCGCTGAGGCTGTCACTTTCAGCCATGCCTTCGGAGGTGAACCGGGTCGAGTTGATCGCTTGCCTGAAGGCTGCCCACTTGGCGCTGATGCCGGCATGGCCAATGCTGGCGACCAGGCCGTCACCGACCGCCATGTAGGCCTGGGACTTCTTCAGGTGCTGCGGGTCGCGATTCAGCACGCTGTACAGGAAGAATGACGTAGCAGTCTGGTACGTGGTGGTTTCCAGTTGCTGCAGGGACTTGATCGAGGCCGTGGAGGTACTCGCGGCCGCCGCGGGAGCTGCTGCGGAGACGCTGGCGGTCAGGACGCCCACTGCAGACACGGAAATTGCCAGCGCCATGAGTAGCTTGCGCATGTTCTAGTTATCCTGTTTCGTACGTTCACAGTGTAAATAACACAGTCCTATAGGGGCGACCAGTTGGCAGTTCACTCTCGTCCCTTCGCTGGTTGAGCTGCCCGATAAGCGGAGAACGCGTCCGCGGCAGTAAAATCGGCGGCAAGGGCCTGCTCCGGCAGGCGTAGCCCCTCCGCTGTCAGGGCCAGGTCTTCTCCGCCCAGCACGCCTTCGCCGAAACGGTAGCTGACACGCGGCTCGCCCCGGTCGGCGCGGGCTTCGGCGCGCTCGCGGCCGGGCCGGGTGGCCTCCAGGCGGCCCTCCCACGCCTGCAGGGCCCGGGCGCCGTGCCGGTGCTGCAGCAGGGACAGGGTTTCGGCAGGGGACAGCAGCAGGGCGGTGGCGTTGTTGCCACCGAAGCCCTTGGCATTGACCAGGGTGGCGGCCATGCCGTTGCGCCCGCACTCCACGTGGTGCTGCGAGAAGCGCAGGTGGCGGCGGTGCACATCCTCGGCGACCTCGTCCAGGGTAAAGATGCCGGGTACCCAGCCTTCGGCGAAGGCGCCCAGGGTGGCCATGACCTGATCGCCGGCTGCCGCCCCCAGAGAGTGGCCGAGATAGCACTTCACCGAGGTCACCAGCCAGTCGTCGATGCCGAAGGCGCCGGCAATGCTGTCAAAGACATGGGATTCGGTGACCCGGTTCTGAGGGGTGCCGGTGCCATGGGCCTGGATATAGGTTTCACGGCGCAGGCGATCCTCGCCCAGCAGTTCGCGCGCCAGGCCGGTGGCCTTGCCGAAGGTAAGGTAGTTGCCGACACCGGGCGCGGAAATCGACTTCTTGAAGCCGTCGGCATGGATGAAGACCCCCGGGACGGCAGCATGGACCGGCAAGCCCTCGCGCAGCGCCAGGTCGTCGCTGGTCAGCACCACGAACTGCGCTGATTCGGCAATGGTGAAGCCGGCGTTATAGCCGAAGGGGCGGGTGGCGCGGCGGTTGTCCACGACCGTTGCGCCCTTGTGCTGGTCCAGTTGCAGCAGGCGGCTGTCCTCACCGAGGGCGCCCATGGCGCGGTAGCCCTCCATCACTTCGGGCAGGATGGGCGCCTCGGCGGCACCCACCACGGCAAGGTCGACATGGCCATCGCGGATATCGGCCACGGCCCGTTCCAGGTTGTAGAGGAAGGTGGCGCAGGCGCCCAGCGTGGCGCCGGTTCGGCCCACGCTGCCCAGCAGGTAGGCGTTGATGAAGTCGGCCGGCATGTCGGCAAAGCCCAGCGGGCATTGCCGGGCCGACGTGCGCTTTCCCTGCCACGGCGCCTTGAGCATGCCGCCGAAGCCTTCGTCGTCGATCTGGCCGTGCGCGGATGCGGCATAGACGGCAATGCGGTCGGGGGCAATGCGTGAGCGCAGGTCTGCCCACTCCACTCCCAGTGACTCCAGCGCATCGCTGGCGCCGAAGACGGTGAGCTGCAGCGCGCGCGGATGCTGGCGCGAGGGATAGTGCGCGGCAGGGTCGAAGCCGGTCGGCAACTGGCCGGCACTGCTGACCGGGAAGGGCCGGGTATCCGGCACGAGGGCCTCCAGTGTGCCGGAAACGGTGACCAGGACCTCTTCGTCGCTGACCGGGGACATGCACCAGTTGGCCGGAGGGCACCGGGGCAGGTCGCGGCGGCGCAGGCGGAAGCTGACGGGCTCCCGGTCCGGCTGCAGTTGCAGGTTCAGGTGCAAGGGTACGGCGTCGACGTCGAAATACTGCGGCTCCAGGCGGCGCACCAGGGTGTGGGCCAGCACGGTCGCCTCGGAGTTGCCGTTGTCAGGCAGGCGCATCAGGCGTGCGAGCGCGGCCAGGGTGCGCGCCCGGGTGGCGGTGTCGAGGGTATCGATGACCAGGCGGCGGTAGCCCTGGTGGAATGACGAGCGGCCGGCAGCATTGATGCCTCCGAATCCGACGATGACGGGCAGGCGTGACACGGAACCTCCTGTTAGGGCCCACCCCTTGGGGGAGATGCCAGTATGACCGGTTGGTCATCCTAATGGCTGCGGCGAAGGAGCGCCAGTCGACTTTCGGCTAGCGCCGGGTGCCGGAGGGTGGGGCAGGGGTTCATCACGGGATGCCGGATAGTGGCGTAAGACTTGCGCAGGGGCCCGGAGAAGGGTGCCTGGCCGGGAGAGCGGCAGCGGATGACGGTCGGGACAGGGGCCAGGGCGTAACGGCCCCGGCGGGCAGTAAAGAAAAAGGCCGCGTTAGCGGCCTTGTTCTCGGGGCGCAGGCCCCGGGGAGGGGGCCGACGTCGCCCGGGTCAGATCAGCTCGAGGGCGACCGCGGTGGCTTCGCCGCCGCCGATGCACAGCGCCGCCACGCCCTTCTTGCCGCCGCGCTGTTTCAGCGCGTGGATCAGGGTGAGGATGATGCGCGAACCGGTGGAGCCGACGGGGTGGCCGAGGGCGCAGGCGCCGCCGTACACGTTGACCTTCTCGTGCGGCAGGTTGTGCTTCTGCATGGCGGCCATGGTCACCATGGCGAAGGCTTCGTTGAGCTCGTAGAGGTCGACGTCCGCCGCGCTCCAGCCTGTCTTGGCGAACAACTTGTCGAGGGCGCCGACGGGAGCGACGGTGAACTCGCTCGGGTGCTGGGACTGGGTGGAGTGGGCGACGATGCGGGCCAGGGGCGACAGGCCGCGGGCCTTCGCCTCGGACTCCAGCATCAGCACCAGGGCGGAGGCGCCGTCGGAGATGGAGCTGGAGTTGGCGGCGGTGATGGTGCCGTCCTTCGCGAATGCCGGCTTCAGGGTCGGGATCTTCTCGGGCATGGCGTTGCCCGGCTGCTCGTCGGTATCGACCAGGACTTCGCCCTTGCGGGTCTGCACCGGCACACCGACGATCTCGGCCTTGAAGTGGCCGTTGGCGATTGCGGCCTGGGCGCGCTTCAGTGACTCCATGGCGAAGGCGTCCATGTCGGCGCGGGTCATGCCCAGGGTGTTGGCCATGTCCTGGGCAAAGGAGCCCATCAGGCGGCCGGTCTTGGCGTCTTCCAGGCCGTCCAGGAACATGTGGTCCTTGATCTCGCCGTGGCCCATGCGGTAGCCGCCGCGGGCCTTGGGCAGGATGTAGGGGGCGTTGGTCATGGATTCCATGCCGCCGCAGACCATGACGGCATTGGTGCCGGCCTTGATCAGGTCATGGGCCAGCATGGTGGCCTTCATGCCCGAGCCGCAGAGCTTGTTGATGGTGGTGGCGCCGGCGCCATCGGGGATGCCGGCGTCGCGGGCGGCCTGGCGGGCCGGACCCTGCTTGAGGCCGGCGGGCAGCACGCAGCCCATGATGACTTCCTGCACGTCGTCGGCACGGATGCCGGCGCGGGCAATGGCCTCGCGGATGGCGACGGCGCCGAGTTCGGTGGCGGAGACGGCGCCGAGGGCACCCTGGAAGCCGCCCATCGGGGTACGGGCGCCGTTGACGATGACGACGTGATCAATGCTCATGACAGGTCTCTCTGTTCGGCTGAAGAGGGCGCGCGAGGCGGGCAGCAAGTATACGGGAGTCGGACGATAGTCCCAACCCGGCGCCCGACCGTGTGTTCACGCGCCGCAGCACTTCTTGAATTTCTTGCCGCTGCCGCAGGGGCAGGGGTCGTTGCGGCCGGTCTTGTTGTCATTGACGACCGGGACGGGCTTCTCGCTGGCGCCGCTGTAGAGCACCTTGCCGTCCTTGAAGAACCACTCGCCGTCCTGTTTCACGAACAGGGAGTGCTCATGGTGGTGCTGGGCTAAACCCTGCAGCTTGAAGCGGGCAATGAACTCGACCTCGCCCTGGCTGTCGCCCTCGGCGCCGGCGTGGGTGGAAACGACCTCCAGGCCACTCCATTCCGCCTGCTCGGCCCAGGCGCGCATGGCCTCGGGGTCGCTGTCGTGGCGGCTGGCGGGGAGGGTGGACGCCATGACGAAGTCGATGTTGTGGGTGGTGTAGGCGCTGTAGCGGGCGCGCATCAGGGCCAGGGCGGTAGGCGCCTTGACGCTGCCGTCCAGGATGGGGGCGCAGCAGGCGGCGTGATCCAGTCCGGATCCGCAGGGACACAGGGTCATGGGAGTGGCTCGCAGCTAGAAAGCGGGAAACAGGCAATAAAAAAGGGTGCCGAAGCACCCTTTTTTCATCAGTCCGGTTAGGAACTGATTACTGGGCAGCCGGAGCAGCCGGAGCAGCAGCAGCGGCGTCAGCGGCCGGAGCAACGGCGTCAGCGGCCGGGGCAACAGCGTCAGCGGCCGGGGCGGCAGCTTCGGCAGCCGGGGCGGCTTCAGCAGCGGGGGCAGCAGCTTCAGCAGCGGGGGCTTCGGCGGCGGGAGCTTCTTCCTTCTTGGAGCAGCCGGCCAGGGCCAGGGCGGCAACGATAGCAGCAGAAACGGCGATCTTCTTGATTTGCATGATGTCTCTCTCAGGGGTTGCGTGTAGTCGAGTAGGCCAAACACATGGCGTCAGGCACTTGCATGCCCGGGACGCGCGGGTCTACCTAGCATCCAGCCAATCGGCGGCGCAGATATTATCATCGGGTTTTGGGCTTTGCACCATGTTTGTTGGACAGTTTGGAGTTCTTGAAAGGGGGGGGCGGAAGCCGCGGAAAAGGTGCCACCCCCCCCAGTTCAGCGGGTCTGCTCCGGGTCGGCGAAGACTGCCCCGGAAACCCCTTTCTTGTACTGTCGTGCACGGTACAGGGCGGAATTGATGTTCATCAGGATCTGGTCCAGGGCGACCGGGCGGTTGGGCACCACCGACAGGCCGATATGGACATAGGAGGACAGATCCTTCTGCTTGGCCCAGGTATCGAACTGCTGCTGCATGTCGAAGGCGATGCTCTCGGCGTCCTTGGTGGTGGTGTCCACCAGCAGGAAGGCGAATTCGTTGCCGCCGTAGTGCACCGCGATGTCGCAGCCACGCAGGCGGCGGTCGACGATGCTGGCGAACTGCTTCAGCAGGTACTGGTTGATGACGCGGGTTACGCGCTTGCCCTTGCGCGGGGCGACCTCGATCTCGGCGAACATGACCACCATGGGGGTCATGTTGCGCTGGTGGTAGGGCAGCAGGTACTTGGCCGCCTCGTAGAAGGTCCAGCGATTGCCAAGGCCGGTCATGGGGTCGGTCTCGGTGACTCGGGCCGCGCGCAGGCGCAGGGTTTCGGCATGCGAGGTCAGGATCAGTGTGGCGGCGCTCGCCACCAGCGCGAACAGCATGAACGCGAGGTAGGGTACGTCGAAGACGCGGTCCTGCAGTTGCTGGCGCAGGACCAGTGCGGCCACGGTGAACAGCAGCGCCACGCCATAGACCACGACGAAGGACCGCTGGCGGTGCAGGGCCACGGCGAGGGCGAGCAGGCCGCCGGCCAGGAACAGGCTGGGTGGCAGCGTTGCCGGGTCGTTCAGCAGGATGAAGACGGCGCCGGCAATGTCGGTGGCGGTGATGGCATGCAGGAGCAGGGGCCGTGCGCGGTTGAGCATCACCGAGAGCAGCAGCAGCGATTGCGCGGCCGCGTAGAGCGTGATGCCAAGCAGGAAGACAGGATAGGTCACCAGCCCGAGGCGGGCAGGTACAAAATAGGCATACGCCAGGGTGAGCGCGACCAGGACAATGCGCAACACAAGATGCCATTGCGGCAGGTGCATCTGGTGGAACTGCTCGGGGGCTATGGGCTGGATGTTGTCGGGCAGGAGGGAACTCATGAGCAATCCGTGGTGTACTTCTTATGGTGGCGCTTAGGGTGGCGCGGGGAGCTTGGCGGGCCGGACGGCTCGGACAGGCAGAGCGTGCCAATCCTAGCAACGGCCCGACGGAATGAGAAGGACTTGGCTGTGCCGCGAATGTTGCGCGCTTCGTCCGGGGCAGGGCTGGTAAAGTGGCGTGGCGACCGCTGCCCTGGGCGCAGGCCTGCTGCAAGGACTCTTGGAACTCTCCTATGATGGACCGGAAGATTCGCGCCCTCTTCACCCCTTGCGGCCTGCGCTGGCTGCTGGCAGCGGTACTGGCGCTGATGGCCGCCACCAGTGCGGCCAAGCCCGCGCCGCTGGAGTTGTCCTCGGCGGAAGGCAGCCAGTCCCTTGGCCGCCAGCTCGAGGTGCTGCGTGACCCGACGCGCCGGCTGCGTCCGGAGCAGGCCGCCGTGGCGACAGGCTACCGGCCCGCCAGCACGACCACCAACCTTGGCTTCGATACCGCGGCGGCCTACTGGTTCCGTTTCCGCCTGCATAACCCGGGGTCCGGCCGCGCTGACCGCATCTTCGTCCTGGACTTTCCCTTGCTGGACCATGTCACCCTGTATTCGCCGGATGGCCGGGGCGGCTACCGTGCGCAGCAGACGGGCGACAACGAGTCCTGGCAGGAACGCTCCCTGAAGGTGCGCCGCCTGGCCCTTCCGCTGGAGGTGCCGGCGGGGCAGACGCCGCTCTTCCTGGTGCGGGTGGAGTCCTCTACTCCGATTGTCTTTCCGGCGGTGCTGCAGGACGAAGAGGCATTCTGGGCCGGGCTCAGCCGGGAGCAGTTCTGGCAGGGAATGTTCTACGGCGCCGTGGCCCTGCTGCTGAGCTATAGCCTTTTTCTCTATGTGAGCGCACGCGAGCGGATCTTCTTCCTGTATGCCGTGGCGGTCCTGGCCACCCTGTTCTGTCTGTTCAGCCTTGATGGCTTTGCCTTCCAGCTCCTGCCGGACACCAGCCCCTGGCAGAACTACCTGCTGCCCCTCGGCATTGCCCTGTCCAACCTGGCCTACCTGCATTTCGCGCTGCTCTACCTGCGCATTGCCCCGGCCGATCCGGGCTGGCGCCAGACGCACTGGCTCCTCCGCACCTGCCTGCTGATGCTGGTGGCGCTGCCCGTGCTGGGGCCGGCGCTGGGGGGCGCGGTCATGCTGGTCCAGAGCGTGGCAGTGTCGGGCTGGCTGCTGTGGCAGGGCCTGCGCCATCTGGCGCCGGCGCGGACCGCCGGCAAATACTTCGTGGCGGCCTGGGGCATGTTTGCCGGCAGCAGCGTGGTTTCCGTGCTGGTGGCGCTGGGGGTGCTGCCCTGGATCCACTTCTACCTGCCGGTGGTACGCGCCGGACTCGTCGCCTGGGCTGTGCTGCTCCTGCTGGGGCTGGGCTGGCAGCTGCGCCGTCGCCGCGAGGCCGAGGCCAGCCGGCGCGAGGAGGCGCTGTTCGTTCAGGCGCAGACCGAGGCGCGCAGCAAGTTCCTGGCCATGGTCAGCCACGAGTTGCGCACGCCCATGACAGGCGTGCTGGGCATGGCCGAACTGCTCAAGACCACGGGCCTCAATACCGAGCAGAACCGCATCCTGCAGACCATGGAGAACTCCGGTCAGACCGTGCTGGACGTCATCGATGACGTGCTCGACCACGCCCGCATCGAGGCCGGGCGCATGGCGCTGGAGCTCGCGCCGCTGGACCTCGATATCCTGATCGAGGAGTGTCTCGACCTGTTCAAGGTGCGCATCTACAAGCAGCAGCTGACGCTGCTGTGCTCGATCGCACCCGCGGTGCCGACCGAGCTGGTGGGGGATGCCCAGCGTTTGCGCCAGGTACTGATCAACCTGCTTTCCAATGCCGTGAAGTTTACCTCCCGTGGCGGCATCGAGGTGCGCGTCAGCGCCGCCAGCGGGGATGATGGCCACTTGCGCCTGGTCTTCGCCGTCAGTGATACCGGCATCGGAATTCCGGACGAGGAGCGCACGCGTATCTTCGACAGCTTCATGCAGGCCTCTCCCGACAGCGCGCATTACCGTGGCACCGGTCTCGGGCTCAGCATCAGCCGTGAGCTCTGCCAGCTCATGGGCGGCGACCTCACCGTGGCCAGCGAACCTGGCCAGGGCTCGGTGTTCCGCGCCGAGATCCGGATGACCCCGGTAGCCGGGGCGCGTCCGCGCGCCACCTGGCCGGCCGACCAGGCCGCGGTGCGCCTGCTGCTGGTGGAAGGTGACCGTCGCTTCAATGAAGTGATGGTGGCCGAGGCCACCATCTCCGGCTTCAGTGTGGAGAGCGTGCAGTCGGGCGAGGCTGCCTTTGCCCGGCTGCTTGAGGCCGCCGCCGCGGGCGTGCCCTTTGGCCTGGTGGCTACGGCCTTGCAGCTGCCCGACATGAACGGCCTCACCCTGCACAACCGCATCGCGCGCGAGCCGGTGCTGCGCGGCTGCCAGACCTTGCTTTTCGCCTTGCCGCAGTTGCAGCCCAGTCCGGGTGTGCTGGTCCATGCCGGTGTGGCCCATGCCTTCGAGCGGCCGGTGTTGGCGCGGGAATTGCGCCAGGCCGCGCTGGCCGTGTTGCGCCGGCAGCCCGACGAGGCGGCCCCGGTCCGTGTCTCCACGCCGCAGTATCCGGGCCTGCGGGTACTGGTGGCTGAGGACAATCGCACCAACCAGGTCGTGATCCAGGGCATGTTGCGCCGCTTCGGCATCCAGGCCGAGCTGGTCGAGAATGGCGAGCAGGCGCTGGCTGCCTGCCGTCGTGCCCGCCCCACCTTTGACGTGGTGTTCATGGATTGCGAGATGCCGGTCATGGACGGCTATGCCGCTACCCGCGAGATCCGTCGCCTGGAAGGGCAGGAGGGGCGCAGCCGCACTCCCATCGTGGCCATCAGCGCCCACGTCACCCAGCACCATATCGACAATTGCTATGCGGCAGGGATGGATGACCACATTCCCAAGCCGCTCAACTTGCGCCTGCTCGGGGACAAGCTGGCGCAGTGGGCACCGATGGCGGCGGTGACGCCTCCAGGCGCCTGACGCCGCGACGGCAATGCGCAGGACGTTTCCTTGCGGAGGCGGGCGCCGCCAGGCGCCGTCGGCAGACGGGACATCGCCAGATCAAGCGGGCGGGTAGGCAGCGGAGGGAAAGCCAGCGGCCTGCCAGCCCCGCCCGGCATTGTCCGGAGCCGCATTGTGGGGTAGTAGTGGGAGCTCGAACGCCACCCCGGGCACTACCTGCCCGCACCTGGCGCCGGGCCACCCACAAGGAGTCCCCGTGAGCACGACCGATCCCCATCTTTCCCTGCGTGACGACGTCCGTCTCCTGGGCCGTCTGCTGGGCGACACCCTGCGTGAGCAGGAAGGTGACGCCCTCTATGAAGTCGTCGAGCAGATCCGGCGCCTGGCCAAGCGGTCCCGTGACGGCGACGGCGAGGCGCGCGACCAGCTGACTGCGCTGCTGTCCGGACTCGACGATCGCCAGTTTCTGCCGGTGGCGCGCGCCTTCACCCAATTCCTGAACCTGGCCAACATCGCCGAGCAGCACCATCGCCTGCGCCGGCGCCGCGCCTACCAGTGGCGACCGGAGGCGCCGCCGCAGCCAGGCTCGGTGCGCGAGCTGTTCCAGCGCCTTGCTGCCATGCGCAAGGCGCCGGCCGACATCCAGGCCGCCGTCGAGGCGCTGGATGTCGAGCTGGTGCTGACGGCGCACCCGACCGAGGTGAGCCGTCGCACCCTGATCCGCAAGTACGATGCCATCGCCGACATCCTCGAGGGCCTGGATCGTGGCGGCCTGACCCCCGTGGAGCGCGCACGCGAGCTTGACGCGCTGCGCCGGCACATCATGGCGGCCTGGGCCACCGACGAGATCCGCCGGCAGCGGCCGACGCCGGTGGACGAGGCCAAGTGGGGCTTTACCGTCATCGAGCAAAGCCTCTGGCAGGCAGTGCCGGACTACCTGCGTGAATTTGATGCCGCGCTCTTTGCAGCCACCGGCCAGCACCTGTCGCTGGAGCGTTCGCCGCTGCGTTTCGCCTCCTGGATGGGGGGCGATCGCGATGGCAATCCCAATGTCACCCATGCGGTCACGCGCGAGGTCATCCTGCTGGCGCGCTGGATGGCCGCCGACCTGTTCTGGCGCGATATCGACGCCCTGCGCGCCACGCTGTCCATGCAGTCCTGCAGCGAGGCCTTGCGGGCACGCGTGGAGCCGGACAGCCGCGAGCCCTATCGCGACCTGCTGCGCGAGGTCCGGCGCCGCCTGCTGCGGACCCGCGAGTGGGCGGATGCCGCCCTGCATGATCCCGCGGCGGATGCCACCGACATCTACCTCGACACCCGCGAGCTTTATGAGCCGCTGCGCCTGTGCTTCGACTCGCTGCATGACTGTGGCCTGGGCGAGATCGCCAACGGTGAGCTGCTGGATATCCTGCGTCGCCTTGCCTGTTTTGGCCTGGAGCTCGTACGCCTGGACATCCGCCAGGAGTCGGGCCGCCATTCCCGGGTGCTGGACGCCATCACGCAATACCTCGGGCTGGGCTCCTATGCCGCCTGGGGCGAGGAGGAGCGGCAGGCGTTCCTGTTGCGCGAATTGCAGAATCCGCGGCCACTGCTGCCGGCGCATCCGCAGCTGGCGCCGGATGCGCCGCTCATGGCCCCCGACGTGCAGGAGACCCTGGCTACCTTTCGTGAGCTGGCGCGGCAGCCGGCGGATTCGCTGGGCGCCTATGTCATCTCCATGGCGGAATCGCCCAGTGACGTGCTGGCAGTGATGCTGTTGCAGCAAAAGGCGGAGGTGCCGCGCCTGCTGCGCGTGGTGCCGCTGTTCGAGACGCTGTCCGACCTGGAGGGCGCAGGCGCCTGCATCGATGCGCTGCTGTCGATACCCTGGTATCGCACGGCCATTGGCGGGCACCAGGAAGTGATGATCGGTTACTCCGATTCCGCCAAGGACGCGGGTTTCCTCGCGGCCTCCTGGGCCCAGTACCGGGCGCAGGAGGCGTTGACCGCGGTGGCGCAGCGGCATGGCGTGCGCCTCACGCTCTTCCATGGCCGCGGCGGTTCGGTGAGCCGCGGCGGTGCGCCTACCCATCAGGCCCTGCTGTCGCAGCCGCCGGGGTCGGTGCAGGGCTCCATCCGTGTCACCGAGCAGGGCGAGATGATCCGCTTCAAGTTCGGCATCCAGGGCATTGCCCAGCGCAACCTGGACCTCTACGCCTCGGCGACGCTGGAGGCGACCTTGCTGCCGCCTCCGGTGCCGCGACCGGAGTGGAGGGCGTTGATGGACGAGATGACCGGCATTGCGCTCAAGGTCTATCGCGAGACCGTCCGCGAACGGCCCGATTTCGTGCGCTATCTGCGCACGGTGACGCCGGAAACCGAATTGCAGATGTTGCCGCTGGGGTCGCGTCCGGCCAAGCGCAAGCCGGCCGGCGGCGTGGAATCGCTACGGGCGATTCCCTGGGTCTTCGCCTGGACACAGGTGCGCCTGATGCTGCCGGCCTGGCTCGGCACCGGCCGCGCCCTGAATGCGGTGATGCACTCCGGGCGACAGGACGAGCTGCGCGAGATGGACCGGGAGTGGCCCTATTTTCATGGCGTGCTGGACATGCTGGAGATGGTGCTGGCCAAGTCCGATGCCGTGGTCGTGGCCCATTACGAAAGGCAGCTGGCCGGCGGCGACGACGGCTTGCGCCTGCTGGGGGCGGAGCTGCGGCAGCGACTTGGCATCACGGTCGAGGCCCTGCGCCGCCTGCTGGGTGGCCGTGAGTTGCTGGCGAACAGTCCGGTGTTGCGGCGCTCGATCAATGTGCGGACGCCCTATATCGAGCCCTTGCACATGTTGCAGGCTGAGCTGATGCGACGGCGGCGGCTGGCGGGGGAGGAGGACAAGTCCTTCGACCAGGCGCTGATGGTGACCATTGCCGGGATTGCCGCCGGCCTGCGCAACACCGGCTGATCTCCGCGGGGGCGGCGGAGGCCGCCCCCGGCCTCTTGCGCGGACGATTTGACACCCTTCCCGGGAGCCGTGCGGAGCGCGGGGACCTGGCGCCAGGCGGTGCTGGTGGCAGGCATCCGCGCAATGGGGCGGCCGCCCTGTCGCAAAAGCTTCAACTTTCCTTAACGGCACCTACATGACGCCCCGCCAGCATGGCCTCATGAAAGAAGCCATGAGGAAAGCGGACATGCAGGCAGTGAAAGGAATTCACCAGGCCCAGGCAGTGCGGCTGGAGGGGGGCGTGGCCCCGGTGCGGCACAAGCCCCGGCTGGAGGCGCGCTTCGTGCACCACGAGGCGGACCTGCGCGCCGCCCAGGGGCTGCGCGCCGAGGTCTTCGGCGCTGAATTCGGCGTGGTGTTCGATGACCCCGAGGGACTCGACCGTGATGAATTTGATGCTTTTTGCGATCATCTCAACGTCTACGATGTCGCCAACGACATGCTGGTGGCGACCACGCGCCTGCTCACCCGGGAGCGGTCTCGCCTTGCCGGCAGCTTTTACTCCGCCCATGAATTCGACATGACGGCCCTGGAGGAGCTGCCCGGACGTGTGCTGGAGATCGGCCGCACCTGCGTCCACCCCGGCTACCGCTCCGGCGCGGCCATCACCGTGCTCTGGTCGGCGCTCTCGGATTACCTGTGCCGGCAGGATTTCAGTTACCTGCTGGGCTGCGCTAGCATCAGCCTGCGGGATGGGGGACACAACTTTGCCGCGCTCATGCCCGAACTGCGTGAGCGGCATCTTGTGGAACCGGCGCTGCGCGTCGTCCCGCGCCGGTCTGTCCTGGTGGAGGAGGTACCGGCGGGTGCCCCGGCCAGCTTGCCGCCATTGCTGAAAGCCTATCTGCGCATGGGCTGCCGCATTGGCGGGGAAGCTTGCTGGGACCCGGAATTCCAATGTGCGGACGTCTTTGTGCTGCTGGATGTGGCCGCGATGTCCGCGCGTTATGCGCAGCGCTTCCTGAGGGCAGGCTGATGCCGTCCGCGCCCTCCGGCCCTGTCGCCGGGCAGTCCCTGCCCGTGGATGCTCCCCGGACCCCCTCCGCGGGACCGTTCAACGCGACGCCGGAGGACGTGGCCGCCTGGGCCGCCCTCGAGCACAGGCGCGCAATCGTGGCAGCTCGACAACAAGAATCCTTCTCCCGCCGCCTTCGGCTGTACTACCGCTTTGGGCGCCTCGGCCTCCATTTGCTGGAGGGTGCCCTGCTGGCGCTGCTGTCAGGCGCCGCCTTCGTGCAGTTCAAGCCCTTCCAGCAGCCGGTGATCCGCTGGTGGCACCGGCGCTTCTGCCAGATCCTGGGCATTGATATCCGAGTGCATGGAGTGGCGGCGGAGGGGCATGCCCTGTGGGTGTCGAATCACATTTCCTGGCTGGATATTCCGGTGCTGGGCTCTGTGTTTCCGGTGTACTTCCTGTCCAAGGCCGAGATTGCCAAGTGGCCGCTGGTGGGGTGGCTGGCCCGCGTGGCGGGCACGCTATTTATCCAGCGTGGCGCCGGTGATGCGGGCCAGGTGACGGAGCAGCTGGCCGGCCACCTGCGCGAGGGCCGCAACGTACTGTTCTTTCCCGAGGGCACCACCACTGACGGGGTCAGGCTCAAGCGTTTCTTTCACAAGCTCTTCAGCGCCGCCACCACCACCGGCATGCCGGTGCAACCGGTGTTGATCTGCTATCGCGACCAGCAGGATGCACTCCATCCGCATGCTCCCTTTGTCGGCGATGACACTTTCCTCTCCCATGCCGTGGAAATCCTGAAAGGCGACCGCATGGTAGTGGACATCCTGGTGCTGCCGCTGGAGCCGGTGGCGGGGCGCGATGCGCGCACGCTGACGCGTGAGCTGGAAGCGAAGATGGCCCTGGCGTTGCGCGAGCTGCATGGCGTTGCGGCCGCGGAAGAAGCCTCCGGATCGCGCGAAACGGCCTGATCCGGCGGCGGCGCGATGGAGCGGCAGTCCTCGGCCGGCAGGATGGGCTTCAGTGATCGGTGCCGCCGCGGCGCAGTCCGCGCGCCATCGGCATCAGCAACAGCAGCGGCAGGGCACAGGCCAGGAACACGCTGAACAGCATGAAGATCTGCTCGAAGGCGATCATGGCCGACTGTGCATTCAGCTTGGCATCCAGCAGGCGCAGCAGCGTCTCCTGGAGTTGCGCGGCATTGGTGCCGCGCGCCTGCAGCCAGCCTTCCATCCAGAACACGCCGGCTTGGGTGCCGGGCGAGCCCTCGACCAGGTGCAAGGCCAGGTCAGCCTTGTACTCCGCTGACCAGTGCACGAAGAGAAAGGCCGCGGCGGCGATGCCCACCGAGCCGCCCAGCTGGCGCACCAGCGTATAGATGCCGGTGGCATTGGGCACGTCCCGTGGCTGGATGTGCGCCATCGTGAGCGCGTTCAGCGGCACGAACAGGAAGCCGAGGCCGACGCCGCGCAGGATCAGTGGCCAGAAGAAGTCGTGGTCGCCGCTCTGCGTGGTGAACTGGCCATGCTGCCACATGCTGAGCCCGAAGATCCCGATGCCGATGACGACCAGCCAGCGCAGGTCCAGGTTGTCGTGCTTCTCGATCACCTTGCCCAGCACCGCCATGGTGAAGCCGTTGGCGAGTGCGCCCGGCAGGATGACCTTGCCGGTTTCCCAGGCGTTGTAGCCGAGCAGGGTTTGCAGGTAGAGCGGCAGGTAGAACACGGTCGCGAACAGGGCCATGCCGAGCAGGAAGGAGAACACCAGCCCGGCGGCGTACTGGCGGTCGCGCAGGATGTTCAGGTCCACCACCGGATGGTCGATGCGGCGCTCGTGCCAGATGAAGGCAACGAAGGTGAAGAACGAGGTGGCGGCGTAGAACTGGATCTCGGCCGAGTCGAACCATTGCAGGCGCTCGCCGCGCTCCAGCATCACCTGCAGCGTGCCGATGCTGACCGCGAGCAGTCCGATGCCGGTCCAGTCCACCTTCGTCACCGGCTGCTGCCAGCGCGAGTCGGGCAGGATGTTGTTGGCGACCAGCAGGGCGGCGATGCCGATGGGGATGTTGATGTAGAAGATCCAGGGCCAGGACGCGTGGTAGGTGATGAAGCCGCCCACGGTCGGGCCCAGGGTCGGTCCCATCATGATGCCCATGCCGAAGATGGCCATGCCGGTGCCGATCTCGCGCGGCGGGAAGGTCTCGAAGATGGTGCTCTGCGCGGTGGCGATGAGACCGCCGCCGCCGAGACCCTGCACGATGCGCCAGAACACCAGGCCGCCCAGCGAGCTGGCATTGCCGCAGAAGAACGAGGCGACGATGAACAGGGCGATGGAGCCCATGAAGTAGTTGCGGCGGCCGAAGCGGTTGGAGAGCCAGCCCGAGATCGGCAGCACGATTACGTTCGCGACGATGTAGCCGGTGGAGACCCAGGTGACTTCCTCCAGCGTGGCGCCGAGGTTGCCCATGATCTGCGAGATGGCGACGTTGACGATGGAGGTGTCGAGCAGCTCCATCATGGCCGCGAGCGTCACCACCATCGCGATCGCATAGCGGTTGCGATGGATCTCGGCGTCGCTGAATTGCCGCTGCGGAAACATGCGGCGCCTACTTCGTCTTTTCCAGGATCACCACGGCGTTCATGCCGGGGCGGAGTTCAAACCCGGCATGCTGGCCCGGGTCCAGGCGCACGCGTACCGGGATACGCTGTACGACACGGGTGAAATTGCCGGTGGCGTTGTCCGGCGGCAGCAGTGTGAACCTGGCGCCGGTGGCAGGGGAGAGCGACTCCACCTGGCCGCTCCATTCCAGTCCCGGGAAGGCGTCGAGAGTGACCTTCGCCGGGCTGCCGGGGTGGATGTCGCGCACCTGGGTTTCCTTGAGGTTGGCGGTGATCCAGCTGTCCTGCGGCACCAGGTTCATGAGCGGCTGGCCCACCTGCACCAGCTGTCCCGCCTCCACGGTTTTCTGGCTGATGCGGCCGTCGACGGCGGCGAGGATGCGGGTGTCGGCGAGCTGGTGGGCGGCAATGTCGCGCGCGGCGCGCACCGCTTCCAGGCGGGCGTCGGCCCCGCGCAGGGCGGCCCCGGCGGCGCTGACCTGCTGCTCGGCGGCGCGGGCGCCGTCGCGCGCGGCCTGCAGGCGGGCGGCGGCGGCGCGTTCGGTGGCCTCGGCCGCCTCGTACTGCTGCGGGCTGACCAGTTTTTTCTCAAGCAGCGACTGCAGGCGCTCGGCCTCGCGGCGGGCGCGGTCATGATCGGCAATGGCCTGGGCAATGTTGGCGCGTGCGGCCTCGGCGCTGGCGGCCGCCGCCCCCAGTTGCGCCACGGCCTGCCCGGCCTGGGCGCCGCGGCCGCTGCCGGCCAGCGCCTGAGCGAGCTCGGCGTTGGCCTGGGCCAGCTTCGAGCGGTAGTCGCGGTCGTCCATGATGGCGAGCACGTCGCCCGCCTTCACGGCCTGGTTGTCCCTGACCGGCAGCGCGGTGATGAAGCCGCCCACCTTGGGCGCGACCGGGATGATGTGGCCGTCGACCTGGGCGTTGTCGGTCTCGACGTAGTGCGCGCTGAACCACATGCCGTGGCCGACATAGGCCAGGCCGGCCAGGGCGACGGCGCCCAGCACGAGCCGCTTGCGGAGAGGGTTGGCGGGCGCGGCGGCGACGGGCGTTTCGGGAAGCGGGGTGTGGGCAGTCATGGGCAAGTACCAGCGTCGGGCTGCAGTCCTTGCAGAACCAGGGAAAAGTGGAAGTCCAGATAGGCCGGCACGTCGAGCGGCGTATCGTCGTGGCGGGCCAGCGAATGCCGCCACATGGCGGCGAAGAGGATGGGGGCGGTGAGGTCGCGCACCACGAAGTCGACGGGGGCCGGCCGTAGCCGGCCCGCCGCCATGCAGCGCTGCACCACCTGGGCGAAGAGGGCGCGCGTGCGCTTTACCACCTCGTCCATGTAGAAGCCGGCCACCTCCGGGAAGTTGCCGGCCTCCGTCACCATGAGCTTGGTAAGGCCGCCCAGCAGCGGGTCGGTCACCACGGCGCACCAGCGCTCAAAGAGCTCGTGCAACAGTTCCAGCGGATCGCCCTGGTGGCCGGCAATGTGTTCCTCGCCGCTCTTGATGTAGGGTACGACGCAGTCGCGCACGGCACTGCGGAAGAGGTCTTCCTTGTTGCTGAAGTAGAGGTAGAGCGTGCCCTTGGAGACGCCGGCGCGGGCGGCCACGTCCTCCAGCCGGGTGGCGGCATAGCCGCGCTCGACGAAGCTCTGCAGGGCGGCTCGCAGGATTTCCTCGGGGCGGGCGGCGGGGCGGCGCTGCCAGCGCGGGGCATCGGGCGGGGGAGGGGTCGGGTTCATGGCTTTACTAACTGACGGGTCAGTAATTTATATGGGCGGGTTTCTGTACCAAGTCAAGCCGAGCAAGGGCTTGCTTCGACCGGCGGCACCCGGCGGGGCGGAAACGGCGCTGACGGTGCCAGCGGCAGGTGCTCCGAGCTTGGCGCGGGAGGAGGAAGCCTGACGCACCGGCATGGCCGGACAGGGGGGGGGCCAGGTCAGGCGCGACCTGCCTGGCCCGTGCGTCTTGCTCCCGACCTGAGCCAGGAGGCGCAAGGATGCGGCCTGCAGCGGACTATCCCTCAGCCGGCTCGCCCAGGGATCAGCAGTCCACCAGTCTTGTAGATCAGCAGGTCAGCGGGCCGCCAGCTGGTCGAACTCGAACGCGTCGTGCGCGCAGAAAAGGGTGACCTCGTCGCTGTGGCGGCGCTGCAGGTCGCGCAGGCGCTCCTGGTTCCACTCGCGGGCACGTCGGTCGGTCTGCACGATGCGCTCGAAGGCCATCATGCCGGCTGGAATGCTCGGCGTGGGCTCGAACAGGCCATGATGGAAGTAGGCGTCACCGCAGTGCAGCAGCCAGCCCTTGTCGGTGCGCACGGCGACGCCGGTATGACCACGGGTGTGACCGACCAGGGGCACCAGGAAGATGTCTTCGCTGACGCCGGGCAGGGGGCGCAGGCCACTGAAGCCGAACCAGTCCTCGCCGCCACCCGGGTGCAGTACCCAGCGCGGGTTGTGCGCCCACTGCACCGGCAGGTAGCGCGCCTGGCTGCGCCAGTCGGGCTTCATGGCGGCGTCGAATTCGGCTTGCAGCACGTGGACCCTGGCATTGGGGAAATCAGGCAGGCCGCCGGCGTGGTCGAGGTCCAGGTGGGTGAGCAGGATGTGGCGGACGTCCGCGACGTCGTGGCCCAGCGCCTGCACCTGCGCCAGCGCCGTCTCGCTCCAGGCCAGGCGGGGACGGGTGAGGGCGAGGAAGGGGCGGCCCATGCGCGAGGGGATCTCCACGTCCAGCGTGCCGACCCCGGTATCGACCAGGATCAGGCCATCCTTCGGCGTCTCGATCAGCAGGACATGGCAGACCATGCGGGCGCTCTCCAGCCAGCCGTTGCCGCGGCCGTTCATGAGGCGGGCGCAGACGGGGCACATGGTGCCGCAATTGATGTGGTGTACGCGCAGGCCCATGGTTCAGTCCTTCCGGTTCGGGTGGTCAGCGGATTCGCCGCGCTGGAAGAAGACGCCGAGGCGGGCGCGCATGTCTTCGTCCAGCGTGCAGCGCAGGAAGCGACCCTCGCGCTGCACGCTGATCAGGCCGGCGTCCACCAGCTCCTTGGTGTGGTGGGAGACGGTGGGCGCGCCGATGTCGAGGCGGTCGATCAGCTGGGCCAGGCCGCAGCTCTTCATCTCCGCCTGGTACTGGCGCAGCACTTCCAGGTAAATGGCGAGACGGTTGGGATTGGACAGGGCCTTGAAGGCGCGGGCCAGCTTGTCCAGGTCCTTGTTGATGCAGTTGCCGATCACGGGGGCTCCCCTGGCCTGACGAGGCCGTTGGTCATGCCGGCATTCTGACATAGATTGACAGTTTGACAAGTATCGAATTGTTGGCTAGCTTGCCTGCATATTCCGGACAAGCCATGGAGTCTTCCGTATGAACCAGAGTCTGAGCCCTGCCCAGGTGCTGTCGCAGCCCTTTACCCTGCCGAATGGCGCGGTGATCAAGAACCGCATCGTGAAGTCGGCGATGAGCGAATCGCTGGCCACCTACGACAACCGGATCACCCCCGAGCTGGTCCGACTCTACGAGCGCTGGGCAGAGGGCGGCACCGGCCTGCTCATCACCGGCAACGTCATGATTGACCGTCGTGCCCTGGGCGAGCCCGGCAACGTGGTGCTGGAGGATGACCGTGACATGGTCATGCTGAAGGCCTGGGCCCGCGCCGGCACCCGCAATGGCACCCAGCTCTGGATGCAGCTCAACCATCCTGGCAAGCAGGTGCCGCTGTCGCTGAACAAGGAAGCGGTGTCGCCGTCGGCGCTGCCTTTCGAGAATCCCGAGCTGGCCCGCTTCTTCGCGGTGCCGCGCGCGCTCGGTGAGGAGGAGATACTGGACCTCATCCAGCGCTTCGGCCGCAGCGCCGAGCTGGCGCAGCAGGCCGGCTTCACCGGCGTGCAGATCCACGGCGCCCACGGCTACCTGGTCAGCCAGTTCCTCTCGGGCCGTCACAACCAGCGCACCGACCAGTGGGGCGGCAATCCGGAAAATCGCCGCCGCTTCGTGCTGGCGGTCTACCAGGAGATGCGCCGTCGCTGCGGCCCCGGCTTCCCCATCGCCATCAAGCTCAATTCGGCCGACTTCCAGAAGGGCGGCTTCAGCGAAGAGGAATCGCTGGGCCTGATTCGTGCCCTGTCCGAGGCGGGCATCGACCATATCGAGATTTCCGGCGGCACCTACGAGGCCCCGGCCATGGCCGGCAAACGCCAGGCTCCGGCAAAGGAATCCAGCCGGCGCCGCGAGGCCTATTTCCTCGAGTTCGCCGAGAAAGCCCGCGCCGCGGTGAAAACCCCGCTGGTGGTCACCGGCGGCTTCCGTTCCCTGGCCGGCATGGCCGAGGCGATCACGGGCGGCGCCGTGGACTTTGTCGGCCTGGCGCGCGGCATTGCCATCGAGCCCGACCTGCCGCGG
>JAZKHS010000014.1:50068-183018 GCA_040385265.1 Pseudomonadota bacterium
GCGAGGCGATGTAATCCGGTAATTGGGAATCAAGGCCAGGTTTGTTGAACTCCAATGCC
This sequence comes from Pseudomonadota bacterium, assembly GCA_040385265.1. GTDB lineage: Bacteria > Pseudomonadota > Gammaproteobacteria > Pseudomonadales > Moraxellaceae > UBA2031. The sequence goes on from JAZKHS010000014.1 coordinate 50,128, forward strand.
GGGCCCATCATCATCTGCCGCGTCTTCTCGTGCGCGATGACACGGACATCCGGGAACGCGCGCCGGTAGACCTCCGTGCCATACCAATGGTCCCAGTGCCAGTGCGAGTTGACCACGTAACGCACCGGCTGATTCGTGATCGCGCGAACCTCGCGCAACACCGCTTCGGCGGCAGCCGGAGTGCCGTTGGTATCAAACATCAGCACGCCGTCGCTGCCGATAATGGCGACCGCATTGCCATCGAGCCCGACCTGCCGCGGCGCTTGCTGTCCGGCCAGGAGCCGCGGCACCAGGTTCGCCCCATCAGCACCGGCATCAAGCTGGTCGACAAGATGGGCATGATGGAAGTCATGTGGTACTCGCGCCAGCTCCACCGCATGGGCCGCGGCCGCGATCCGCGCCCTGGTGAGTCCGGCTTGTGGTCGCTGCTGGCCAGCGTCGCGGGCAGTGGTTGGGGCACCATCCAGACACGTCGCCTGCGCGCCTGACCCGGGGGCGGAAATTTGCTCCGGTTTGTGACGCCGGTCAGCAAATTCCCCCGCCTCTCCGACGGACGCCGCACCGCGCGCCTGTGTCGGCGAAGATACGCCTGATAGATTGCGGCCACTTTCCGGCAGGCCTTTTGCTGCCGCTGGCAGGGATGCAAGTACACAGGTGTTTCCAAGTAATGGCAGACGTCCACGACAAATCCCGGCAGTCCCGGCCACTGGCCCAGGGGCTGCTCGCCGGGCTGTTCCTGCTCGCCGTTGGCGAGCTTCTGATCAGTAGCGAGATAGCGCGCGAGCGCCAGGTCCGGCGCACCCATCTGCAGGTGGAAGCGGGGGCCATGCGCGCCCGTCTGGAGTCGGAACTGGCGGCGTCATTTTCCGTGGGGCTGAGCGCGGCCGCCCTGGTCGCCTCCAAGCCGGACTTCAGCGAGCGTGACTATGCGCGTCTGGCGCGCAGCCTGGCGGGCTGGCACCCGGGCGTACGCACCATCTCGCTGGCCCCCGACAACGTGATCCGCCATGTCTACCCCTTGCAGGGCAACGAGAAGGTGCTGGGGGTGAACCTGGAGCAGGTGCCGGGACAGCGCGAGGGCGTGCTGGCGGTGCGACGTGAATGGAAGCCCCTGGTGTCAGGCCCGGTGCCCTTGCTGCAGGGCGGCAGCGGCATCCTGCACCGGATCCCGGTGTTGGTGCCGGACGCGCAGGACCAGCCCGCCTTCTGGGGGACGGTGTCGGTGGTCATGGATCCTGCTCCCCTGCTCCAGCGTGTCGGCTTGAGCCGGGCCGACGACATTGCCTATGCCCTGCGCGGGCAGGACGGCAAGGGCGATGGCGGCGCCGTGTTCTTTGGCGCGCCCGCGCTGTTCGCCGAGTCCGGCACGCTGCGCATGCCGGTAGTGCTGCCGGGAGGGCAGTGGCTGCTGGCGGCGGCGTGGCGCGATGAGCCGGGGGCGTTGGCACCGCGCTACCTGATGTGGCATTTGCTGGGGCTGCTGCTGTCGATCGGCGGAGGCGCGCTGGTGCTGGTGGCATCGCGCAGTCGCCAGCATTTGCAGGTGCTGGCGAGCCAGGACGGCCTGACCGGCCTGGCCAACCGCAACCAGTTCACGGTGCAGGCCAATGCCTTGCTGGCGCTGGCGGCACGGCAGGCGCATTCCTTTACCTTGCTGAGCCTGGATCTGGAACGCTTCAAGGACATCAACGATGACCTTGGTCACGAGATTGGCGACGCCATGCTGGTGCATGTCGCCAACCGCCTGCGCAGCTGCCTCCGCGGCTATGACCTGGTGGCCCGATACGGGGGTGACGAATTCCTGCTGCTGCTGCCCGATACCGAGCCGGGTCCGGATCTCGACCACCTCATCGCACGCCTGCGCGAAGCCATCGCTGAACCACTGCCGGTGCAGGGCCTCCTGCTGTCGGTGGGAACCAGCATCGGCATTGCCTGCTATCCGGGAGACGGCTTTTCGCTGGAGGACCTGCTGCGCGTGGCCGACTTCAACATGTACGCCAACAAGCGCGACCGCAAAAAGGACGGCCTGGTATGAGGCCCGGCTGATAAGACCGGCCGGCAGTCGCGCGGCGGACGTACCCTGTGCGTCAAAATGCGCCGGCAACGAGGCCGCGCCCTTATAAACACCCGCCCTTAGGCGGGTTTTTTCATGGCAGGCCGGGCCGGCGGCGCTCCGGCATTCGCCGGCGGAGCACGGGGTCAGTACCGAGCGAGGCCCTGGCGGCCGGCCCAGTCCCGGGCAAATTGCGAGGCGGTGCGGCTGGAGCGGTTGCCGCGGCCCTGGGCCCACTGCAGGGCCGCCGTGCGCGTGGCCGCGTCCAGGCCATGGCCGTGCTTGCCGAGCCAGAGCGCCACCGCGGCCAGGTAGTCGTCCTGGCTGTTGGGATGGAAGGTGAGCCAGATGCCGAAGCGGTCGGACAACGAGATCTTGTCGTCCAGGGCCTCGCCCGGATGCAGTTCGCCGTTTTCCGCGGGGCGCGCCTGCAGGTTCTCGGCCATGGTCTCGGGCAGCAGGTGGCGGCGATTGCTGGTGGCGTAGATGACGACATTGGCGGCGCCGGAATGCAGGCTGCCGTCCAGCGTGGTCTTGAGGGCGCGATAACTGGCGTCGTCCTCGCTGAAGGAGAGGTCGTCGCAGTAGACGATGAAGCGCTCGCGGCGTCCCTGCAACAATTCCACGATGTCGGGCAGGTCGCCCAGCAAATGCTTGTCCACTTCCACCACGCGCAGCCCGCGGGGCGCGAACTCGTTGAGCAGGGCCTTGACCAGCGAGGACTTGCCGGAGCCGCGGCTGCCGGTGAGCAGCACGTTGTTGGCGGGCAGGCCGGCGACGAACTGCGCGGTGTTGCGCGTGACTTCCGCCTTTTGCCGCTCGATGTTCATGAGGTCGTCCAGACCGATGGGGCTGAGGTCGCGCACGGTTTCCAGATAGCCGCCGCCTTGTGCGCGGGTACGCCAGCGGAAGGCGACGCCGGTATCGAAGTCGGGGGCGAGGACCGGGCGCGGCAGGGCGCCCTCCAGGACGACAATCAGGCGACGCAGTTCGGCGGCCAGGGCGGAGGAATCTTGCATGCGGGCTCCGGGCGTGTGCAGGTGCAGGTGCAGGTGCAGGTGCAGGGCGGGGACGTGACGGGCTATTCTAGCGCCGGAAACCCAGGAGAGCCCCATGTCCAGCCAGTCCGCCATTCTTGCCCCTTCGGGCGCGCATTCCCGCTTCCTCGTGCTGAAGGGAGAGGGGCTCGACCGGGAGGTGCTGCGCGCGGCGCTGGGCCGCTTTGCCGTGACGCGCCGGCGGCTGCAAACGCAGGACGTCAGTGCCGCGCTGGTCACTGCCATAGGCTTCGGTCCCTCGCTCTGGCGCGAGCTCAACGGCAGCGTGCCGGCCGGCCTGCGCGAACTGGCGCCGCTGGAAGGGGCTTTCCACATGCCTGCCACGGGCGGCGACTTGCTGGTCCACATCAATAGCCAGCGCCTGGATTTCTGCTTCGAGCTGGCGCAAACCTTCCTGTCCGACCTGCAGGGCCAGGTCCAGGTGCTGGAGGAGCAGGCCGGTTTCCGCTACCTGGACAATCGCGACCTCACCGGCTTTATCGACGGCACCGAGAACCCGCATGAGCCGGACGGCCGCGCCGCGGCGGCGCTGATTCCCGGGGGCGAGTGGGCCGGCGGCAGCTATGCCTTTGCCCAGCGCTATGTGCACCATCTGGAGAAATGGCAGCGTCTCAAGGTCGAGGCGCAGGAGCAGGTGATAGGCCGCAGCAAGCTCGATAGCGTCGAGCTGGACGAAGACACGATGCCGGCCAACTCGCATGTGGCGCGCAATGTCATCGAGGTGGAGGGGGAAGAGTTGCAGATCCTGCGCCACAGCATGCCCTATGGCAGCGCGAGCGGAGAACGCGGCCTGTTCTTCCTTGCCTACACGCACGACCTGTCCATAATCGACCGCATGCTGGCCAATATGTTCGGTACCGCGGGTGACGGCCTGTCCGACCGCCTCCTCAATTTCGTGACGCCAATGGGCGGCGGCTATTTCTTCCTGCCGTCCGCGCAGTTACTGGACCGGCTGGCCGGCTGATCCGGCCCGGCCGGCCGCGCCCCTCGCCCAGGGCTCAAGCTTGTGTATCCAGTGCCCAGTGCCCAGTGCCCAGTGCCCAGTGCCCAGTGCCCAGTGCCCAGTGCCTGGTGCTGGAGCGCCAAGGGCGCCGGTCTTAAAAAGGGCCGCCTGCGGGCGGCCTTTGCATGCCTGTGCTGCCGGAGGCGCTCGTCACGAGCGCACCTGCACCTTGCCGGCCAGCCATAGCGCCAGCAGGGTCATGGTCATCGCGCCATAGCCGACCAGGTCGTAATGCAGCAGCTGGCCGTCCGCGCCTTGCGCCAGCACCAGGGTCGGCAGCCAGGCGGCGGCACTGGCGGCCAGTTGCTGCAGTGCCGCGTTCATGCTGAGGAATCGGCCGCGCAGGGCCGGCGCACTGGCCGAGGTGACCAGGGCCATGGCCGGAATCAGGCGGCCTGATACCAGCACCAGGAAAAGCGTGCTCACCACCAATACCAGCGGCAACGCCAGCGGCGGCAGGTGGGTCATGAGGAACAGCGGCAGCAGCGAAAGGCTGCACACCACCTGCACCATGCGCGCCTTGCCGAAGCGGTCGGCGAGACGCCCGATCAAGGGCGCGGTAAACAGCGTGGCCAGTCCGCCGACCAGGTAGATATAGGGCAGTTGTGTCTCGGTCAGCCCGACATTGTGCACCATGTAGGGGCTGATGAAGGGGATCACGCTGAATCCGGCGAGCATCAGGGCGGCGATGAGGGCAAAGGCGCGCCAGTGGTTGGCCACGCCGAACACGGCGCCGAGCGTGCCAAGCGGGTCGAAGGTGCCTTGCTGCTGCGCCGGCACCGAGGGCAGGCCGCGCACGGCGGCCACCAGCAGCCCCAGGCCGGCGCCTGCCACCAGGAAGAAGGCCATGCGCCAGTCCAGGTGCACCGCCAGCAGCAGCCCCAGCGGCACCCCGGCCACGGCCGCAACGGAAAAGGCCGCCATGACCTTGCCGGTGGCGGCGCCACGGCGCGATTCAGGAACGCAGTCGCCCAGGTAGGCCATGACGTTGGCACCGAGCACGCCGCCGAAGGCGCCGGCCAGGAGCCGTGCCAGCAGCAGGGCGTCATAGTCGCGCGCCAGCCCGCAGGCTAGGGTGGCCAGCACGAAGCCGGCGAAGATGCCCAGGAGCAGGCGGCGGCGGTCAAGACGGTCGATGACAAAGGCGCAGGCAAAGCCGGCCAGCCCGGCCGCCAGCGTATAGGCGGAAACCAGCAGGCCGAACTGGGCGGGCGACACCCCGAGCTGGCGCATGAGCAGCGGCCCGAGCGGCATCATCACCATGAAATCCACGATGTGGCAGAACTGTATGCCGGCCAGCAGGAGGATGAGCTGGCGTTCACGCTCAGGCGGAATAAGGGCGTCGGTCATCGCGGTCCCGCGGGCTGGCAAGAGGAGGCTGGAGGTTGGCACAACCCTTGCTCGTGTTAGGTACATGGATGTGTGAGGTTAAGGCAATGCTGAAAATTCTGCTGGTAAACGATACCCGCAAGCAGGTCGGTCGTCTCCGGGAGTCCCTGGTCGCGGCCGGTTTCGATGTGGTGGACGAGGTTTCCAATCCCATCCTGATTCCGCGCATGGTGGCCAGCCTGCAGCCGGACCTGGTGATGATAGACACCGAATCGCCCAGCCGCGATGTGCTCGAGCAGGTCGTGATGGTGAGCCAGAACGAGCCCCGCCCCATCGTCATGGTCAGCGACGACGGCCAGCCTGCCGCCATTCGCGCCGCCATCAAGGCGGGGGTGTCGGCCTATGTGGTGGAAGGGATAGACGTGGCCAGGCTGGAGTCGGTGCTGATGGTGGCGCAGGCGCGCTTCGAGTCCGACCAGGCCTTGAGGGAGCAGGTAAAAGTGGCCGAAGGCAGGCTCAGCGAACGCAAGACGGTGGAGCGCGCCAAGGGCATGCTGATGCAGCTGCGCGGCATGAGCGAGGCCGACGCCTACAACGCCATGCGCAAGATGGCGATGGATCGCAATATCCGCATTGTCGAGGTGGCGGAGAAGCTGTTGTCCATGAACGAGCTGCTCTCCTGAGTGAAGTTCCGGAGTTTACGACGGCGCCTGAGGGCGCCGTTTTTATTGGCCGCCTGTGACCGGCGCTGCCCGCTTGGCGCGCAGGGCTAACCCGGAATGACTTGTATTGGTGCGCCATTGTCCGAGCGGGGGCCAGGTTCTGTGGGGAGCGTCGTCAAGGCTGCGGCGCGAATGCCGGCCTCCACACGCAACTGCCTGTGCGGATTGGAAAAATCACCTAGCGAAGGAGATTGAAAGAAAGCTGGCACGGCCATTGCAAAATATCCGGCATGGGTTCACCAGCTCCACTGGCGGAGCGAACCTGGTATCTCCTGTGTCGTGCGTGGACATCGGCGGATCGCAAGATCCCTTTCGATGTCGAGCCGGTAGCAGTACCGGTAAGGACAATGGCGTCCTGCGGAGTGATCCGCGGACGCCATTTTTTTTTGCTCGGCCGGCGCGGGTGGCAAGTAGCCACTGGCGCCGGCGGGAAAGGCTTCTGGCAATTCGAGGTGTGCAATGGCGGAACGCGAAGAAAGCAAAGACGACGTGAAAAAAGTCGAAACCGATGCGGCGCTGCCCGGCGAGGTGGATACCGGCCGCCGCCAGTTCCTGAAAAGTTCCATGCTGGCCGCGGGGGCGGCCGGTCTGATGGGGGGATTGTCCATGCACATGCCCGCGACCGCCTGGGCGGCCGGCTCCGACGCGCCTGAAAAGCCCGAGGTCAACGTCGGCTTCATTCCGCTCACCGACTGCGCGCCGGTGGTGATCGCCTCGGTGCTGGGCTTCGACCGCAAGTACGGCATCAAGATCAACGCCAGTAAGGAAGCCTCCTGGGCCGGCGTGCGCGACAAGCTTCTCAATGGCGAGCTGGATGCGGCGCATGTGCTGTATGGCCTGGTTTACGGCGTCCACCTCGGCATTGGCGGTCCGCGCAAGGACATGTCCATCCTGATGAGCCTGAACCAGAATGGCCAGGCCATCACGCTCTCCAATCAGCTCAAGGACAAGGGTGTCAGCGATGGCCGCTCGCTGAAGAAGCTGGTCGATACGGACAAGCGCGAGTACACCTTCGCGCAGACCTTCCCCACCGGCACCCACGCCATGTGGCTCTACTACTGGCTGGCGGCCAACGGCATCGATCCCATGAAGGACGTCAAGACAATCGTGGTGCCGCCGCCGCAGATGGTGGCGAACATGCGCGTCGGCAACATGGACGGATTCTGCGTGGGCGAGCCCTGGGGCGCGCGCGCCATTGCCGACGGCATCGGCTTTACCGTCACCACTACCCAGGCGATCTGGGAGGATCACCCGGAGAAGGTGCTGGGTTGCACCGCGGAGTTCGTGAAGAAGTATCCCAACACGGCGCGCGCGCTGCTGATGGCGGTGCTGGATGCCGCCCGCTACATCGAGCAGGCAAAGAACCGGCCGCAGGTGGCCAAGCTGATCTCCGGCAAGAGCTATGTGAATGCGCCGCCTGAAGTCATCCTCGGCCGCTTCCTCGGCCAGTATGACAACGGCAATGGCAAGAAGTGGCAGGACGCCCACGCCATGCGCTTCCTGCAGGACGGCGCCAGCTTCCCCTACTACTCCGACGGCATGTGGTTCATGACCCAGCACAAGCGCTGGGGCATGCTGAAGGCAGACGTCGACTACCTGGCCGTGGCAAAGCAGATCAACCAGGTCGACCTGTACAAACAGGCCGCCAGCCAGCTCAAGGTGCCTTTGCCGAGCTCGCCGTTGCGCGCCAGCACCTTCTTCGACGGCAAGGTCTGGGACGGCAAAGACCCCAAGGGCTACGCCGCCAGTTTCGCCATCAAGGCCTGATGGCCGGCCGGGACGGCGTTCGCGCCGGACCGGCCTGAATCCCTGTCCACGCAACATCCACGCTGCCCCGGCCGGGGCAGTGCGGTCCCCTGCTGCCCGGTGGGCGGCAGTCACTACGGGAGGCAGTCATGACAGCATTGACGACAAATGTGGAAAAAGTGGAGGCGGCGGCCTTGCCGTCTGCCGGTGCGCGCCTGCTGGCGCGGCTCAAGGCCGTGGCCTGGGGGGCGCTGGTGGTGCGTGCCGTGGCGCCCCTGCTTGGCCTCTCCCTCTTCATTGCGCTCTGGGCGGCGCTCAGCGTCTATCGCAAGGACCTGCCGGGCCCCGCGGAAACCTGGGCGGCGGCCACGCTGCTGTTCGCCGATCCGTTCTACGTGAACGGGCCCAACGACCAGGGCATAGGCTGGAACATCCTGCGCTCGCTGGGTCGCGTCGGCACCGGCTTCGGCATGGCGGCGCTCATCGGCATCCCGCTCGGCTTCATGCTGGGGCGCTTCCGCTTCCTCAACGACATGTTCGCGCCGGTGATCTCGCTGCTGCGCCCGGTGTCGCCGCTGGCCTGGCTGCCCATCGGCCTGCTGGTGTTCAAGGCCGCGGAGCCGGCCTCGATCTGGGTGATCTTCATCTCCAGCATCTGGCCCATCATCATCAACACCGCCGTGGGCGTGTCGCAGGTGCCGCAGGACTACCTGAACGTGGCGCGCGTGCTCAATCTCTCCGAGTGGAAGGTGTTCACGAAAATCCTGTTCCCCTCGGTGCTGCCCTACCTGCTCACCGGCATTCGCCTCTCCATCGGCGTCGCCTGGCTGGTGATCGTCGCCGCGGAAATGCTCACCGGCGGCGTCGGCCTCGGCTTCTGGGTCTGGGACGAGTGGAACAACCTGAACGTGGCGCACATCATCATCGCCATCTTCGTGGTCGGCCTGGTCGGCCTGCTGCTGGAGCAGATGCTGATCCAGATTGCCCGCCGCTTCACCTACGAGCAGAACTGAGGAGCCCCGCCATGAAGAAGATCGTCTCCATCGAGAATGCCGGCATGAGCTTCAAGACCAAGAAGGGTCTGTTCACGGCGCTGCGCGACATCAACCTCGCCATCACCGAGGGCGAGTTTGTGTCCCTGATCGGCCACTCCGGCTGCGGCAAGTCCACGCTGTTGAACCTGATTGCCGGCCTCACCCTGCCTACGGCCGGCGGCCTGATCTGCAACGGCCGCGAAATTTCCGGGCCCGGCCCCGAGCGCGCGGTGGTGTTCCAGCACCATTCGCTGCTGCCCTGGCTGTCCTGCTTCGACAACGTCTACCTGGCCGTGGAGCGGGTCTTCGGCGCCACCGAGAAGAAGGCGCAGTTGCGCGAGCGCACCGAGAAGGCCCTGCACCTGGTCGGATTGGCCCATGCCATGAAGAAAATGCCGCATGAGGTGTCCGGCGGCATGAAGCAGCGTGTCGGCATTGCGCGCGCGCTGGCCATGGAGCCGCGCATCCTGCTGCTGGACGAGCCCTTTGGCGCGCTGGATGCGCTGACCCGGGCCCACCTGCAGGACGAGCTCATGAAGATCGTCGCCGCCACCGGCTCCACCGTGGTGATGGTGACGCACGATGTCGACGAGGCGGTGCTGCTGTCCGATCGCATCGTGATGATGACCAACGGCCCGGCCGCCACCATCGGCGAGATCCTCGAGGTGGACCTTGCGCGTCCGCGCGATCGCATGGCGCTGGCCACCGACAGCAACTACCACCACTGCCGTACCGAGGTGCTGCGCTTCCTGTACCAGGGCCAGAAGCGGCCCGAGGCCGCCTGAGCATGGGCTTTTGGGGCGGGCAGGGACCTTTCGCCTACAGCCGCTGCAAGGGCGGTTGAACGGATGGCGCCGGCGCAGGGACTGCCGCCGGCGTCATCCACCCCTCGCCGGGCTGGCGAGGACGTTTCACCCCGGAGGCAACGTGGACATGCGTGAGCATGGCCTGGGCGAAGCCTTGCCCCGAATCCGGGAATGGAGAGGACGCTGCTTCCTGCACAGCCGTGAGGACAGCTTTTTACACAGGTCTTTTGGGGACATGGTCATGAAGAAGTCAGTTGTGGTGTCAGCGATACTTGCGGCAAATGCATTCGCGGCGGTGGCCTACGCCGAGCCCATGGAAGTGGCCCTGCTGCAGGAAGCCATCTTCAGCGGCAAGACCTCGCTCGACCTCCGCTTGCGGGGCGAGTATGTGGATTATGAAACCACGCCGGAGACCGACGCGGAAACCCTGCGCACGGTCCTGGGCTACAAGACCGGTGACTACCACGGCCTCAAGGCCTTCATCGAGTTTGAAAACGTCAGCACCCTTGGCAACGGCGAGTACAACAGCGGTACCACCGGCTACGGCAACAAGCAGACGCAGTACGGGCTGATTGCGGATCCGGCGCTGACCCAGGTCAATCAGTCCTATCTGGAGGGCTACGGTTTCCGCGGCGGACGCCAGAAGCTCATTTACGACAACGCACGCTTCATCGGCGACGTGGGCTGGCGCCAGAACGACCAGACCTTCGATGGCCTCAGCTTCAGCAACGGAACCTGGGTTGAGGGGCTGACCCTGAACGCGGCCTATTTGACGCGCGTCAACAATATTTTCGGCGTGACCCGGCGCATCGAAGCGCCGCTCGTCAACGTTCGTTACGCGAAATTCCCTGAAGCGAAGGTGGCGGCCTTTTATTACGGCGTGGACGAGGAAGATGCCCCCACCACCTCCTGGCAGCACGCCGGCCTGCGTGTGGACGGTGTCGTCAGCAGTTTCCTCTACGAACTCTCATTCGTGGATCAGAAGGATTACGCGGACAGCCCGTCCACCACGGTGCCGGATGCCAGCTACACCGACATACAGATCGGCTACAAGTTCGGTCCGGTGACCGTGAAGGCGCAGCAGGAAGTGCTGGAGAAGGGCTTCAAGACGCCGCTGGCGACGTTGCATGCGTTCAACGGCTGGGCGGACCGTCTCATGGTCACTCCCGCCAACGGGCTTGAGGACCTCAACGTCAAGCTGCTGGCCAGTGCCGCCGGCTTCAGCTTTGTGCTCGCCGCCCATGACTTCCAGGCGGAAGCCACTAGCGAAAAGTTCGGCCAGGAAGTGGACTTTTCGGTGAGCAAGCCCCTGACCGGAAAGCTGACGGCGCTGCTGAAGTATGCCGAGTTCAATGCCGATGGCACGGTGGTCGGCTTCACGAACGACACCCGTAAAGCCTGGTTGCAGTTCGCCTATAAGATGTAAGTCATCGCCAGGGTCGCCTCAGCGTCTGGCGACCGGCAATGCCCGACATCATCGGCACAGGCCGGCCCGCAATGGCCGGCCTTTTTTCTTGGCGTGCCCTCCGGGGAAAAGGGTGCCCTCGCCATCCGGCTTCCCCGGCCATTCCGGGGTGGCGCCGTCAGCCAGTGCCCGGCGATGCGGTCGTGCACGGCGGCCCCGTCATGGTGTCGCCTTGACAGGCGGCGCCGGCAGTTGCTCTGCCAGACGTGCCGCGGCGTCCGCCAGCGCTTGCTCGTCCAGCGGGCCGGCAGGGGCCAGTTCCCGGGTGGTGCTGGCCTGCCAGGCCACGCGATGGGTGCGGGCGTCCACTACCACCAGCCGAAGCACGGCCTCCCGGTAGCGGTAGCGGGGGGGCTCGAAGCCGGGCGCATCGGCATCCCGCCATTCCTGCCGGATCTGGCAGTCCTGCAGGCCGCAGACCATGCGTGGCTGCAGCACGGCCTCGGCGGCGGTCATCATGCCGATGCGCGGATTGACGAGCAGGTCGTAGTGCAGGTGCCAGGCCGCCACGGGAGCCGGGCGCTGGCGGTAACCTTTGCGCGCCAGGGTCTGGTCTATGCTGTTCCTGAGCGCAGCGGGACGGGCGCCGGCGACTAGCCGCTCCCCGTCCTGGCGGTCCTGGCCGCTCCAGGCATAGCTGGCGGCCACCGGAGGCGCGATTCCGTAGTCCTGCACCGCGATCGACCGGTCCTGGCAGCCTGCCGTGACGGCGATCAGCGCTAGCAGGAAGAGGCGTGGCAAGCATTGGCTGGGCATGGCAAGCCTCCCGGGAATGGTGTCGACCAAGGGTCTCCTGTAGGGCTTAGCCAATCGGGAGCATTCCTGCCACCGGCCTTACCATTTATTACGTGATGTCTGCAGTCCTCCTCCGGTTGCCGCGGCTGCTGCTTGTACTCGCGGCGATGACCCTGGCCGGTTGCCAGAGCCTGGCCTACTACGCCCAGGCGGTGCAGGGGCAGGGCGCCCTGTTGCTGCGCCGGCAGCCCATTCCGCGCCTGCTCGCCAACCCCGCCACCCCGCCCGATCTGCGCGCCCGCCTGCAGGCCGTGCAGCGCATACGCCGCTTCGCCGCCGACGAGCTCGGCTTGCCGGCACGTCGCCAGTACGGCAGCTACGTGGAGCTGGAGCGGCCGTTTCCGGTGTGGTCGGTGACCGCGGCCCCGGCGCTGTCGCTGTCACCGCGCACCTGGTGCTACTGGTTCGTCGGCTGCATGAGCTATCGCGGCTTCTTTGCCGAGGCGGCCGCGCGTCGCTACGCCCGGCAGCTGGAGCGGGCGGGCGAGGATGTCTGGTTCAGTGGCGTCAGCGCCTATTCCACCCTGGGCTGGTTCCGCGATCCTGTCCTCTCCAGCTTCATCGGGCTGCCGGAGCCCGAGCTGGCCGAGCTGATCTTCCACGAGCTTACCCACCAGGTGCTTTATGTCCCCGGCGATACCGTGTTCAACGAAAGCCTGGCGGTGGCCGTGGCCGCGGAAGGGCTGCGTCGCTATGCGGCCCGGGAAGGGCTGGATCTGCGCCCCTGGCGGCAGGCCCAGGCCCGCCAGCGCGAGTTCGTCGCCCTTGTGCTGGACTATCGCCACCGCCTGGCGGCGGTCTTCGCGCAGGCGCCGGATGACGCCGCGCGGCGCGCCGGCAAGGCCGCCGTCTACGCCGACCTGCGGGCCGACTACACCTTGCTCAAGGCGAGCTGGGGCGGCTATGCCGGCTACGATCCCTGGTTCCAGGACCTCAACAATGCCCGCCTCAACGCAGTGGCCACCTACTACGAACTCGTGCCTGCGCTGAATGCGCTCTTGCGCGAAGAGGGCGGGAACATGGCAAGATTCCTCTCGCGCTGCCGCGACCTGTCGCGGCTGGCGCTGGCGGAGCGCCACCGTCGCCTCGGCGTCCTTCTGGCGCGAGAGGGGGAGGCCCCGCCCGCGACCTGACTTTTCCCAAGGCTCCCTGGCATGAACCTGATCACTTTTACCGAGAAGCGCCCGGCCCTGGCCTTCAGTGACTACCTACGTGTGCAGGGTATCGCCAACCGCGTGGAGGCTGCCAAAGAAGGCTTTGCCATCCTGCTCGAGGACGCCGCCGATGCCCCGCGGGCACTGGAGGAGGCGCAGGGCTTCGTGACCGATCCCGACGACCCGCGCTACTGGCAGGCGTCCTGGCAGGGCGGCAAGCCGCAGCAGGAAGCGGTCTACACCGATGCGGTCGACAACGGCGCCGGCTGGTGGCGCCGTGCCGGCTGGAGCACGCGGGGCGTGGCTGTGGCCTGCCTGCTGGTGTTCCTGGCGCTCATGATAGATTTCCAGGGCGTGTTCGGCGCCTTGTCGTTTCCCCGCGGCATCAGCGTGGCGGCCATCGACGGCGAATGGTGGCGGCTGCTGACGCCGGCCCTGCTGCACTTCAGTCTGCTGCACATCGCCTTTAACCTGCTCTGGTGGTGGGAGCTGGGCAGCCTGGTCGAGCGCGCCCAGTCGCCCGGGCGCCTGCTGGCACTCAGCCTGGTCATCGCCCTGAGCAGCAACGCGGTGCAGTTCCTGACCTACGGCAACCAGTTCGGGGGCCTCTCCGCCGTGGTCTACGGCCTGCTGGGCTATCTCTGGCTGTATCCCTTCGCCGACCCCGGCGCGCCGTTCCGCCTGCGCACCGGCATCGTGGTGTTCATGCTGGCCTGGCTGGCCATCGGCTACAGCGGCTTGCTGGATGCGATCTTCGGCATCCAGGTGTCCAACCATGGGCACCTGGCCGGCCTGCTGGCCGGCAGCGCTCTGGGCCTCCTGCTCGGCCTGGTGAATTACCGCCGGCCCTCACTCGAGGAGTAGGTCTTTATCTTTTCCACCAATGACGTGCTGGCCAACCTGGGTGTCATCCTTGCGGGCTTGCTGGTGGCGAGGACCGGCGCCGCCTGGCCCGACTTGCTGATCGGCACGCTGATCGCACTACTGGTGCTGGACGGCGCCCGCCGGATCCTGGCGCTGGGGAAGTGAAGCGGGGAGGAGTGAGACAATAGAATTTGTTGGTGCGCCAGAGAGGACTTGAACCTCCACGCCTTGCGGCACTGGAACCTAAATCCAGCGCGTCTACCAGTTTCGCCACTGGCGCACGGGAGGCGGACTATAGCAAAGACCGGCCGTCGGGTGCAGCCGCGGCAACACTGCTATTGCTGGGGCGCCGGGCTTGCAGGGGGCGGCGAGGCGGAATGGACCCGAGCCGGCGCAGAGGGGCAGGAGTCTCGCAGGGTCGGGCTGTGCTCCCCGGCTCAGGGTTGCCGCGGTGGCCGCTGCGGAGCAATGCCGCCGGCGCGCAGGAAATCCTTCTCGTAATAGGCTGACGCCAGGGCGTGCAGGTCGCCGTTGAGCTTCTCGCGCAACTCCACCAGGGTCAGCTCGCTGCGATCGAGCCGGGTCACCCCGAAGGCGGCGAGGTCGGGCAAGCGGCGAGCCCCCGCGCGCAGCAGGGCGGCGAGCTGGTGCCAGGGCGTGGCGGCGGGCAGGTGGGGCACCGAATATTCGCGCAGTTGCGCCTGCAGCAGGGCGGCATCCTCGATGCGGAAGCTGGCCGAGAGCACCTGCTCGGTCAGCGCGTTAAGGCGCCGCCAGATCAGGTGTTTCTCGGCGTCCGAATACCGGTTCCAGTCGATGATCTCGTGCAGATAGCGGCGACAGCCGCGGCAGACCACGTCACCGAAGGTGGTGGAGCAAATACCGATACAGGGAGTAGGGACTTTCTCGAACAGCATTGCAGACCTGCCTGGCACAAGTGCCTATCCTAGCGCATGTCCTGCAGCGACAGTGTTTGACCCGAACGTCTTATTCTGCGAAAAAGGCCGGCTTTCCTGCCTTCCATTCCGGACCCTGTCATGCAAGACCTGTATCCCCTGATCAAGCAGATCCACGTCGGCGCCGTGCTCGCCAGCGGTGGCTTCTTCCTCCTGCGCGGCCTCTGGATGATGCAGGAGTCCAGCCTGCTCAACAGCAAGTTCGCCAAGGTGGTGCCGCATGTCATCGACACCGTGCTGCTGCTGGCGGCCATTGCCCTGGTCGTCAGCCTGGGCAGCCTGCCGGGCTGGGTCCATGTCAAGATTGCCGCGCTCTTCGTCTACATCTTCCTGGGCGTACTGGCTTTCCGCCTGGCCAAGGGCTACGGCAGCCGGGTGCTGGCCTTCTTCCTGGCCCTTGGCGTCTTTGCCTTCATGATGAGCGTGGCCATCACCAAGAGCCCCTGGGGCTTCCTGGGACGGCTCTTCTGAGGCGTCAACCGATTTGGGTTTAATTCGTTAATCTTGTTGCAAGCTGGTAACGGGGCGCTTCCCGCCCCGCCGGTCCTTTGTTACAAAGCGTTCCGGGCACAAGCCCATGAGCTTCGGGTACCGGCCGGGACGCCCTGCCACCTGCCCCTTTTGTCTGATCAGGAGATTCACCATGCGTAAGCTGATTATCCCGGCCCTGGCCGGCGCCGTTGCCCTGGCTGGCTGCACCACCAATCCGTACACGGGCGAACGCCAGGTCAGCAAGGCGGCCATGGGTGCCGGCATCGGCGCTGCCGCAGGCGCCGCAATCGGCTATTCCACCGGCGACAACAAGAAGGAACGCAAGGAAGCCGCCCTCAAGGGTGCGGCGATCGGCGGCGTGACCGGCGGTGGCATTGGCGCCTACATGGATTACCAGGAAAAGAAGCTGCGTGACCGCCTGGCAGGTGTTGGCGTGGGTATCCAGAAGAACAAGGAAACCGGCGCCCTGACCCTGATCATGCCTGGCAACATCACCTTCCCGACGGCCCAGAGCAGCGTGCGCGCCGATTTCTACCCGGTGCTGGATGCTGTTGCCGACGTGCTTAAGGAATACAACAAGACCACCATCTCCGTGTCCGGCCACACCGACAACGTCGGCCGTGATGACTACAACCTGAAGCTGTCCCAGGATCGCGCCACTTCCGTGGCCCAGTACCTGGCCAGCCGCGGCGTGGCCAGCGGCCGCATCTCCGCGCTGGGTTACGGCAAGGCCCATCCCGTGGCTGACAATTCCACCGAGGCCGGCCGTTCCCAGAACCGTCGCGTGGAAGTGCTGATCAACCCGCCGGCGTCCCTCTGATCCGGCAGGCGGCATGAAAAAGCGGGCTTCGGCCCGCTTTTTTTATGCCCAGGTTTGGAGCCTGTTTCAATAGGCAGGGTTCTGATTGGAATTGAGGGGCCAGGGCGCCCTGCTGAGCAGGGTACATGGTGCCCGGAGGCGCCTTGGGGCCATGAGCCACAGGATCTGCGGCCACTGGCCCGGGATTGCGCCGGGCTCCGGGCGCCATGCGCCCCGAGGAATGTCTGCTGCCGGCGGGACCACCGGTTCGGGGTGCGCGGCTCGGGCGACGCTCAGCGCCGCATCAGCATCGCCGTCATGAGCTTGGGGAGCAGGCGCAGGGTCTGGCCGCGGGGGTCGTGCTGCGGGTTCAGTTCCACGATCTCCAGACCGCGCAGGCGCTCCTTGTGCGGCTGCCGCGACAGCAGCGCGGCCAGCTTGCCAGGGTGCAGGCCTCCCGGCTCCGGCACGCTGACCCCGGGTGCCAGCGCCGGGTCCAGCACGTCCAGGTCCAGGGTGACGCCGAAGCCGCCGGGCGCCTGCGCGACCCGCCGCCAGGCTTCCGACACCACGGCGGCGAGCCCGCGCCGGGCGATCTCTTCGCTGGTATAGAAGCGCACGCCCAGCCGCGCCATGCGCAGCGGCTCCTCTTCCTCGAAGCTGCGGACCCCGATCACGGCGCAGTAGCGCGGATCGATGACTGGCGTCTGGCTGCCCATGCGGGCCAGCGGCGCGTCGCCTTCCCCCAGCAGCACCGCGAGCGGCATGCCATGCAGGCGGCTGCTGTCCGAAGATTCGGGGGTGTGGGCATCGAGGTGGGCGTCGATCCAGAGCAGGCCCAGGGGCCGGCGCTGCGCGCTGGCAATCCCGGTCCAGGTGCCGATGGCACAGGAGTGATCACCGCCGATGACCACCGGCAGCATGCCGCCGCGGCGCAGGCGCAGGGTGCGGCGCATCAGGCGCTGGCTGTTGCGCAGCAGTTCGCGGCGCGCGCTGGCGCTGTGCATGGTCAAGGGCAGCGGGTTTTCCTCGCGCACGATGCCGGCCCACATGACGGACAGGGTCAGTTGCTGGCGTGCCAGGCGGCGGCGCCAGGCGGCGTACTCGCGCTCGCGGAAGACCTCGGGGGCGTGGCGGCAGCCGGGGTGGGCGCCACCGGCCGAAAAAGCGGCACCTAGCAGGGCAATGCGCATAGCCGGACCTCCTCTCATGAGACTAGCCCATGGGGCCGGCCGCACCGGGCCGGGGGGCGGGCGGCGCCGGCATCGCGGCGGCTGTCGTGCCGGGCCGGGTCCGGGCGGAACCGCGG
This sequence comes from Pseudomonadota bacterium, assembly GCA_040385265.1. Classification (GTDB taxonomy): domain Bacteria; phylum Pseudomonadota; class Gammaproteobacteria; order Pseudomonadales; family Moraxellaceae; genus UBA2031. The sequence goes on from JAZKHS010000014.1 coordinate 67,713, forward strand.
CCGCCGCCGGGAGCGGGGCATCGCGGCCGGGGCCATTGCTGCGGGGGCGTCAGGGATTGGGGCGCTTCAGGTGCTCGGACTTGCGCAGCACACGGTAGATCGGCGCCAGTTCCTCGGGGCCGGAGATGTTCACTCCCAGGTCCTTGAGGATGCCGTCGGACAGGCTGTAGATGAAGCCGTGCACAGACAGCGGCTGGCCCCGTTTCCAGGCATTCTGGATAATGGTCGTATGGCAGACGTTGGCAACCTGTTCGGCGACGTTAAGCTCACAAAGAAGGTCGATTCTCTGGTTTTCGTCGAGGCCGTCAAAGGCCGCCTCGTGGACCCGGTAGACATCCTTGATATGGCGCAGCCAGTTGTCGATGAGGCCGAATTCCTGGTCGCGCAGGGCGGCCATGACGCCGCCGCAGCCGTAGTGCCCCGTCACCAGGATGTGCTTCACGCGCAGCACCTCGACGGCGTACTGCAGCACCGACAGGCAGTTCATGTCGGTATGGATCACCAGGTTGGCCACGTTGCGGTGCACGAAGACCTCGCCCGGCAGCAGACCCATGATCTCGTTGGCGGGGACACGGGAGTCGGCGCAGCCGATCCAGAGGAATTCGGGCGTCTGCTGCTCGGCGAGCTTGCGGAAGAAATCCGGGTCCTGGGCCTTGATGCGTTGGGCCCAGGAGCGATTGTTACGAAACAGGTCTTCCAGCATGACGACTTCCTTGGAGAATACAGGCGGAGTATGACTGCCCGGTCCGGGCTCGTCACCCCTGCCCGGCTGCGGTCTTTCGGTATATTCTTCGCCACCAGACCCCGGGGCACCGCCAGGGAGGGTCGATGAAAACAACAACATCGGAGTACGTGCGCATGCGCCAGCTCAAGGCCCTTGTGGGGGCGGCCATGGCCATGGCCCTCACGGCCTGTTCCAACTCGCAATTCCTGGTCAATCCGTTCAGCAATCCGGCGGTGACCCAGCTACGCCAGGAGGTCAAGAGCACGGCGGACACGACCCTGCTCAAGCCCATCACTTTTGGCAGCTTCCTGTTTCCCGCCAAGGGCGAGTTCTTCAAGGCGGTGCTTCCCACCGACTCGCGCAACGCCATCGTCTATGTCTACCGGCCGCAAAGCGACTGGAGCGACCAGGAAGTGCAGGCCCCGGGCTTCTTCCTGAACGGCCAGCACCTGTCCGGCCTCAAGAGCGGCAGTTATTTCTGGTTCGAGGTGCCGGCCAGCACCTACTACTTCAACGCCAAGCGCCCGCTGTCGTTCTTCTACCTCACGACCATCTTCGAGGCGGACGTCAGCTTCGAGGGCGGCAAGAGCTACTACTTCCGCTACGACGAGGAAAAGCCTGGTCCCAGGAAGCCCGCCAAGGGCGCCGCGCTGCTGGTGGTGGGGCCGCTGCAGCAGATGCCGCAGTTGCAGGGCCTGGCGGAAATCGCGCAGACCCGCGCCATGGGCGCCGGCAGCGTACTGCTGTCCGATCCGCAGCCGCAGTGGGCCCCGTTCGACTTCTACAAGGAAGCCCGTCCGGTGCCGGCCGCCAGCCTGGACAAGGGCACCGAGCTGCCGGTCTATCTCAAGACCGAGGCAGAAAGGCGCGCCGACGAGCCGCAGGAACCGGAAGCGCCGGTGCAGTCGCGTGAGCTGCAGGAGCTGCCCAAGGGCTGAGCCCTTGGCGGTCCCGGGCCGTCGCTCCGCTTCCCGCGTCGTTTCAGGACCGTGCTTGTCGGTCGGGGGACCATCCGCTACTGTCCCGGCACATCCCTTTTCCGTGGAGCGCCGATGACTTCCCCGCGCATGCAGTGGCAGCAATTGCTGTCCACCCGCCGTTTCAAGCTCAAGGACGGACTCATCGTCCCCGGCAAGGCCTCGGCCAGCAGCGACATTGAAAGCGGCTTGCGCACGGACTTCCATATCGACCACGACCGCGTGGTGTTCTCCTCCGCCTTCCGTCGCCTGGGTCGCAAGACCCAGGTGCACCCGCTCGCCGTCAACGACCACACCCATAACCGCCTGACGCACTCCGTGGAAGTCGCCAGCGTCGGCCGCAGCCTCGGCAATCGTGTCGGCGTCATGCTGAAGGCGGGTGGTTTCCTGCCCGAGGGCTTCACCCCCTTCGACATTGGCAGCGTGGTGCAGGTGGCCTGCCTGGCACATGACATCGGCAATCCGCCCTTTGGCCACACTGGCGAGGACGCGCTGCGCGACTGGTTCCGCGATCCCTCGCACGCCCACCTGCTGGCCGGCCTCAGCGAGGCCGAGAGGCTGGACGTGCAGACCTACGAGGGTAATGCCCACGGCCTGCGCATGGTGGCCAACCTCGAGATGTACCACGGCGAGGGTGGTATGCGCCTGACCGCGGCCAGCCTGGGCGCGCTCATCAAGTATCCGTGGACCGCTGCCTGCGAGCCCGTGGCCGAGGGCCGCGCGCGCAAGGGCAAGTTCAACATCTACCAGGCGGAGCTGACCTATTTCGAGGCGGTCGCGCGCGAGCTGGGCCTGCTGGAAAAGGGCCCGCACCGCTGGGCGCGGCATCCGCTCTCCTATCTCATGGAGGCGGCCGACGACATCTGCTACGCCATCCTCGACCTCGAGGACGCGGTGGAGATGGGCATCCTCGATGTCAACGTGTTCGAGGCGCTGCTCGGTCCCTTCGTCGAGCTCGAGAAGACGATGGGCATCCGTGACGACCGCCAGCGCTGCGCCGCCCTGCGGGGCATGGTGATCGGACACTGCGTCAGTGCGGTGGCCGACACCTTCATGCGCCATCACGACGCGCTGCTCGCCGGCGAGTTTCCCGCCAAGGACCTGGTGGCGCTGGTCGATCCCGCCATCAGCAAGCTGCTCAACGACGCCAAGGAACTCGCGTCGCAGCGCGTCTACCGGCACCGCAGCAAGGTAGTGAAGGAAGTCGCCGCCTATCCCTGCCTGCGCCTGCTGCTGGATGCGCTGGTGCCCGATGCGCAGGCCTTCGTCCTGCACGGGGCGCGCAACCTCACCACGCGCCAGAAGACGCAGCTGGCGCTGCTGGAGCGGCCGCTGGAAGAGGGCGAGTCGCTGTACTGCGCCTATCTCAAGGTGCTCGACTATATCGGCGGCATGACCGACAACTACGCCGCCGGGCTGGCACGCGAGATTTCCGGGGTCGGCATTCTCTAGGCGGCAGCAATCCCTGCAAAAAGCCCGGCAGTGCCGGGCTTTTTTGTGGTTGCGCGGTCAGGGAAGGAGGGCGCCAGGCGGTCGGCACGCAGTGCTCGCGCGACGCCAGCCGGGCGGTGGGCCGGCGGCGCTGGGGGATGCGCATCGGATGGGGGATGCCTGGCGGCAAGCAAGGCATGGCTTCGGACTGCGGGCGCGGTCTCGCCGGCTTGGGCCGGATCAGGGTTTGAGCGTTTCCGCGCGGCGGAAGTCGAGCTCGATGTCACGCATGCGGAAGGGATAGAGGCCTGATTGCCGGTCCTCGAAATAATAGCGCAGCGTGCGCGCGATGGTGGGGAAGGCCAGCTCGTCCCAGGGAATCTCGTCCTCGGCAAAGAGGCGGCACTCCAGGCTTTCCGGGCCGATGCCGAAGGCGCCCTCCACCAGCTCGGCGCGAAACATCAGGTAGACCTGGTTGATGTGGCGGATGTTGAAGAGCGCGTAGAGCTCGCCGATGGTCACCGGGGCGTCGGCTTCTTCCAGGGTTTCGCGGGCGGCGGCTTCGGCCGTGGTTTCGCCGTTTTCCATGAAGCCGGCGGGCAGCGTCCAGAAGCCGCGGCGGGGTTCGATGGCGCGGCGGCAGAGCAGCACCTTGCCCTCCCAGACCGGCAGGCAGCCGCAGACCACCTTGGGATTTTCGTAATGCACGGTGTGGCAGGCGTCGCAAATGTAGCGCAGGCGGGAGTCGCCTTCGGGAATCCGGTGGACGACGGACTGGCCGCACTGGCTGCAGAAATTCATGCCTTTTACCCCGGCTGGACGTAGGCGGGGAGTATATGCCGCCCGTGCGCCCCGCGGACAGCGGGGCGCACCTGCCCGGTACGCGGCGGGGCATGCACGCGGCTTGCCGTTGCCGCGCGGACCCGACGGGGCAGGGCATTGATGGCGCCGGGTTCTCGTCCCGCGAGCGCTTGCAGGCCGGGCATTTGCCGGGCTCGCCGTCGGTCCGCCGGCGTTCCCGGGGCAGGGCGGTCACGGCGCTGACCGATGTGCTGCAATTCCTGGGGGCGGCGGCCATGGATACGCGGTCGGAAATGCGGTGCACTTGGCTTTGGCCTCCTCCCGGGAGCCGGTACACTGGGCACTGGCCCACGAGAGCTCCCATGCCCAGCGACAGCCCCCTCCTGCTCCTGCCCCGCCTGCGCGAACGCCTGCACCATTACCGGCCGGATCCAGGGCGCGTGGACGCGGCCGTGCTGGTCGCCATCACCGACGCCGCGGTGCCGGAACTCATCCTTACCCGTCGTGCCAGCCACATGAATTCCCATGCGGGCGAAGTGGCCTTTCCTGGCGGCAAGCGCGATGCCAGCGACCGCTCGGTCGATGCCACGGCCTTGCGCGAGAGTCGCGAGGAAATCGGCCTGCCCGAGCATCTGGTCGAGATTGTCGGCCGTCTGGACACCTTCACCTCCCGCGTCGGCATGCGCGTGCAGCCTATCGTCGGCCTGGTGCCGCCGAATACGCCGCTGACGCCCAATCCCGACGAGATCGAGAGCATTTTTCATGTGCCGCTCGAATTTTTCCTGACGGAAAAGCCGGTCTATACCCACCGCTTCCGCTTCATGGGGCAGGACGTCCTCGTGCCCAGCTTCAATTTCGGCGACTACGTGATCTGGGGCCTGACCGCCTTCATGATCGTCGACCTGATGCAGCGGGTGTATGAGCACAAGATCGAGTTCGAGTGGCCGACGCCGGTCAACAGCCTCCTGACCCATCACAATCTCTGACTACGGCCGCCGCCTTCCCGGCGCTTACGACAACAGCAGGTTCCCCATGCGCTATTCCCTTGGCGAGCGCCGCCTTGAAACCCGTGGTGACTACTGGATCGCCGACAGCGCCAGCTTGATCGGCTCCGTCATCCTGGAGCACAACGCCAGCATCTGGTTCAACGCGGTACTGCGCGGCGATTGCGACATCATCCATGTCGGCGAGAACAGCAATGTGCAGGATGGCAGCGTGCTGCATGCCGATACCGGCGTGCCGCTGACCATCGGTCGCAGCGTCACCGTCGGCCACAAGGTCATGCTGCATGGCTGCAGCATCGGCGACCACTCGCTGATCGGCATCAACGCCGTCATCCTCAATGGGGCGCGAATCGGTCGGTACTGCATGATCGGCGCCAATACGCTGATTCCCGAGGGCAAGGTGATCCCGGACTTTTCGTTGGTCATGGGCAGTCCCGGCAAGGTCGTACGCGAGGTGTCCGAAGCGCAAAAGGCCATGCTGGAGTACGCCGCCCTGCATTACGTCGATAACTTCAAGCGCTACCAGCGCGAGCTGCGCCGCGAGGACTGAGTCATGAGGCAGGGAGGCAGGGAGCCGGGGCGCCGCAGCGGCCGGCAGGTGGCAGGGCTGCTGCTGTGCATGTTCGCCTTCCTGCTCGGGCTGACGCCGGCGGCGAGCGCCGCCGAGCCGGTGGCGCCGTGGATGCTGGCGGAGTGGCAGAACCCGGCGCCGCGGCTGGCGGATACCGGCCTCAAGGCCGGCGAGCTGGCGCTGGCCATTGGCCGCCGCCTGGTGATACTGCCGCATGCGCCGCGTGACGTTGCGCTGCCGGGCAGCCGCGGTCTCCGCACCTTCCGCCAGGCGCGCTTTGTTTCGGCGGTCGCGGTGGTGGACTTGCCGGCCGCCACGGTGCGCCGGCGTCTCGCCGATTTCAGCAGTTACCGCAGCCTGTTTCCCCTGCTCCCCGAGTCCCAGGTGATGGCCCTGGACGGCCCCCAGGCCGTGGCGCGCTACCGCCTGGAGATACCGCTGCCGGCCACCGCCACGTTCAGTGTCGACTTCCGCGTCAAGCAGACCCTGGAGGCAGACGGCAGCATTTCCGCCCTGCTGATCGACGGTACGGCGGAATCCCTGATCGCCATGCTGGGCGGCATGACCGACAACCTTGCCGACCAGCCGGTGGCCGCACGCTGGGAGTTCCTGCCGCTGAACCCCGGGCAGTCGCTGGTGGTCTTCACCTACTGGGACCGGATCGAGCTCAAGAGCTTCTTTGCGCGCAAGTTCATCGAGGCTTACCCCGAGCTCAAGCTGGCAGGCCACTACCTGGCCGCGCTCATGGCGGCCGAGGCCATCCACCGTAACTTCATCCGCAGCGTGCCGCGTGTCGCCAGCCGTGCCCCGCAGGGCATGGAGTCGCTGGCCAGCCTGCGCGGCGTGATCGAGCGTTTCAGCCGCCATGGCCATGTCGCCATCCTCGAGCCCGACCTGGTGCCGGCACCGGGCGCCACGCCGCTGCCGCTGCGCTATGTCACCCTGGCCACCCGGGTCGGGGTGGCGCCGGCGGCGGCGCAGGACTGGGCGACGCGGTATCATCGCCTGCCGGAGGCCATCAAGGAGCTGAAGGACGTGGGGGTGCGCGACCGTGGCCGCGACGTCGACCTCGACCTCGGCATCCACTTCGGCGTGCTGCTGATCCGCTTCTCCATGGACCTGCAGGTGCGCAACACCTGGGCCGCGCCGCATCGCCTGGAGTTTGCGCGCACCGCGGGTGACCTGGCCCAGGTCCGCGGCGCCACCGAATGGCATGCCCTGCCCGGCGAGCCGGGCACCCTGATGCTGGTGTCCGCGGCGCACGAAGTGGGGGAGGATGCGCCCCTGCTGCTGCGTATGGCGCACAAGCTGAGCGACCGGGTGCCCTATATCGACCAGCTGGGTTCGCTGGTGGCCCAGCTGGTGATCATGGAGCGCATGAAGCCCTGGATCGAGAAGAACGCGGCGGCGCCGCGCCCCCAACCTGCAAAGGAAATTCCGAATGAGTGACAGCGCCCTGACCCTGGGGACCCCTTTCGCCGCCGGTGCCACCCGCATCCTGTTCTGCGGCGCCGGCGAGCTTGGCCGCGAGGTCATCATCGAGCTCAAGCGCCTGGGCTGCGAAGTGATCGCCGTGGATCGCTACGCCCATGCGCCCGGCATGCAGGTGGCGGATCGCAGCCATGTCATCGACATGCTGGACCCGGTGGCCCTGCGCCGTGTCATCCTCGAGGAAAGTCCTCACCTGGTGGTGCCGGAGATCGAGGCCATCGCCACCGACGCGCTGGTGCAGCTGGAGGCTGAAGGCGTCAAGGTGGTGCCGACCGCGCGCGCCGCCCGCCTCACCATGCACCGCGAGGGCATCCGCCGCCTGGCCGCCGAAGAGCTGGGCCTGGCTACCTCGCCCTACCATTTCGCCGATGACTTCGATGCCTTCGCGAGCGCCGCCCACGCCGTTGGCTTTCCCTGCGTGACCAAGCCGGTGATGTCTTCATCCGGCAAGGGCCAAAGCGTACTGCGCTCGGCCGCCGACCTGCAGGCGGCCTGGGACTATGCCCAGGCCGGCGGACGCGCCGGCGCCGGGCGCGTCATCGTCGAGGGCTTCATCGACTTCGACTACGAGATCACCCTGCTCACCGTGCGCCATGCCGGTGGCACCAGCTTCTGCGCGCCCATCGGCCACCTGCAGATCGACGGCGACTACCGCGAGTCCTGGCAGCCGCAGCCCATGTCGGAGAAGGCGCTGGCCGAGGCGCAGCACATTGCCGGCCAGGTCACCGCCGCATTGGGGGGCTGGGGCCTCTTCGGCGTCGAGCTGTTCGTGAAGGGCGACCAGGTCTGGTTCAGCGAGGTGTCGCCGCGTCCGCACGATACCGGCCTGGTCACCCTGATTTCGCAGCATCTGTCCGAGTTCGCGCTGCATGCGCGCGCCATCCTCGGTCTGCCGGTGCCGGTCATTCGCCAGCAGGGCCCGGCCGCCTCCTGTGCGCTGCTGGTGCAGGGCCATTCCGCCGACATGCGCTACGGCAACCTGGGTGCGGCCCTGGTGCAGCCGGATACCGACCTCAAGCTCTTTGGCAAGCCCGAGGTGCAGGGCAGCCGTCGCCTGGGCGTCGGCCTGGCCCTGGGCGATAGCATCGACGCCGCACGCGCAAAAGCGCGCAATGTCGTCGCCGCCATCCGCGTCGACCTCTGAGTCGCCGCCTCCCGGGCTGCTCCATAAAAAAACCCGCCAGCTGGCGGGTTTTTTTATGGAGCAGGAGCCGTGCCGGGTGGAATGACCCGCGCCGATTTCACGGCATTGTCGCGAATCTGCAGTACCTCGATGCAGTAGTCGCCGATGCGCAGGGAAAGCGCCGACTCGGGAATGGTTTCCAGTGTCTCCAGGATAAGGCCGTTCAGGGTCTTGGGGCCCTGCACCGGTAGCTGCCACTGCAACAGGCGATTGAGTTCGCGCAGGCTGGCGCCGCCATCGACCAGCCAGGAGCCGTCGGCCTGGCGCACCATGTCCTTGTGGCTGTCGCCGATGCGCGTGGTGAACTCACCCACGATCTCCTCGAGGATGGCCTCCAGGGTGACAATTCCCTGCACGTCGCCGTACTCGTCCACCACCAGCGCCATCCGCCGCTTCAGTTTCTGGAAGTGCACCAGTTGGGTGGGCAGGGTGGTGCGTTCGGGAACGTAGTAGGGCTCGCGCACATACTGCAGCAACTCGGCCTTGGTGAGGTCGGGCTTGCCCAGGAAGCGGGTGCTGTTACGCACGTGCAGGATGCCGACGCAGTTGTTGAGCTCACCGCGAAAAACCGGCAGGCGGGTGTGCCGGGTGCGGCGCAGCTGCCGCACGATGTCGTCGATATCCGCCTCGATGTCGATCCCCTCGACCTCGCCGCGCGGCACCATGATGTCGTTGACGGTGATGTTGTCCAGTTCCAGCACACCCAGCAGCATGCTGCGATGCTGGCGCGGAATGAACACATCCTGCACCAGCGCGCGGAGTTCGTCGCTGCCCAGTCGCTGCTCGCCTCGCGCGAGCGAGTCCAGGCGGAACAGGGTGTTGGCGGCGATGTTGACCACCCACACTAGCGGCCGCATCAACGGCATCAGCAGCATCAAGGCGAATGCCGCCACGTGGGCCACCCGCTCGGGATGCCGGGAGGCGAAGGTCTTGGGGCCCACTTCGCCAAAGATGAGGAGGGTGAGGGTGACGAGCCCCACGCCGAGCAATAGCCCGGCCATGCCGCCGGTGCGCATGCCGATAAGCGCCGCCAGGGCTGCCGCCGAAATGTTGGCGAGGGTGTTCCCGATCAGGATGACGCCCAGCAACCGGTCAGGCTGGGCGAGCAGTGCCATGACGCGCTGCGCGCTGCGATGGCCGGCGCGAGCCTGGTGGCGCAGGCGGTAGCGGCTGGCGGTCATGATCCCGGTTTCGGCGGCCGAGAAGAAGGCGGATGCCAGAAGACAGCCCACCAGCAGCGTGTTCAGCAGGGTCGGCGAGAGGGTGTCTACCATGGTGGAGTCGCGCGCGCCCGCTCAGGCAGGCATGCGCAGCAGGACGAGTTCCAGTACTGCCTTGCTGCCGTAGAAGCCCAGCAGGAGCAGGGCGAAGCCCCAGAGCGTGAAGCGGATGGCGGTGGCGCCACGCCAGCCCAGCCAGTGACGGCCGGCCAGCAGGGCGGCGAAGACCGCCCAGGCGGCGACCGTGAAGGCGGTCTTGTGCGCCAGGTGTTGCGCGAACAGGTTCTCGAGGGTAAGGAAGCCGGTCGCAATGGCGATGGTGAGCAGGCCGAACCCTATGGCGATGAGGTCGAAGAGCAGGCGCTCCATGGTGACCAGGGGCGGCAGCGCCTTCAGCAGGCCGCGGCGGTGCTGGCGCAGGTGGCGATCCTGGACGGCCAGGATCACGGCATGGCCAGCGGCGATAGTCAGTACGCTGTAAGCCAGGATGGACAGCAGGATGTGGCTCTGTACGCCCGCGCTCAGCCCGCGCAGCGGCGTGTAGGAGTCGCGAGCGAACAGCGACAGCAGGATGCCCAGCACGGCCAGCGGGAAGGCGCCCAGCGTGAGGGTGATCACGGGTTGATAGAGGCTCATCGCCAGCGAAAGGGTGGCGATGAGCCACCCTACCAGCGAGATAACGTTGAAGAGGCCGAGGTCAAGGCCGCCGCCCCCGTAGATGGCGGCATGCAGGCTGATCATGTGCAGGGGGAGGGCGAGGGCGCCCAGGCCGAGGATAACGGTGGTCTGGGGCTTTTCCTGGCGGGCGAGCTGCCGCCCGAGCAGGACGCTGGCCAGGACATACAGCAAGGCGGCAGAGAGGCCGGCCAGGATGGGCATGATCCAGGACTTCCGGAAGTGGATGCTGAAGATCGGCGGCGCGGGCCGCCGACAGGCGAGGCCGCAGTGTGGCACAAGGCCCCGGGGTTTTGAAGCTGAGGGCGGCGCGCCTACCAGCGTCCGGTCAGTTCCAGGCTCAGGCTTCGTCCCGCCTGCGGCAGGTCATGGCGGATGCCGGGCTCGCTCTGGCCGGGGCCAGGTGCGCGGCTGGGTTCTCGGACATCGGCATCGGCCAGGTTGCGCCCGACCAGCGCCAGGTCCAGGCGTCTCCCGAGCAGGTAGCGCAGCGCGAGGTCGGCGGTGAGATACCCCTTCAGTTCTGTGCGCGGATCGCCCGGCTGTCGCTCGCGCTCGCCTATCCAGTTGAGCTGCGGCGTGACCTGCAGGCGGGGGCCGGCCTTCCAGCTGGTGCGCAGGTAGGCATCCTGCCGCGGCGCGAGCCCCAGTGAGCCGCCGCCGTCACGACGGGTGCGCTGGGTGCTGAAGTTGAGCAGCCACTCCAGCCGGCTGCCGAGCTGCTGGCGCAGTTCGGTCTCCAGTCCGCGGCCGCGGATGCGGGCACCGTTGCGTGCGGTGAAGGTGGGCTGGCCGGGGTCATTCACAAAGTCGATGAAGTCGAGGATGCGCAGGGCGTAGACGCTACCCTCCCAGGTGAGGTTGGACAGTGGGCTCCAGCTCAGCCCGAGCTCCGCGCTGCGCATTTTCTCCGGCTTGAGGTCCGGATTGCCGAGCGCCACGGGATTGCTGCGGCCGTAGAGCTCGAAGAATGAGGGCGCGCGGAACGCCTCGCCGTAGATCAGCTTGCTGGTCAGGGTCGGGAGGGTCTGCCAGACCAGCGAGAGCCGCGGGTTTACCGTGCTGCCAAATTCGTCATAGCGGTCATAGCGCAGGCCCGACGTCAGGTTCCAGTCCGGTGTCAGCGTCCACTCGTCCTGGGCGAAGAGATAGGCGCTGGTGCGCTGGTTCTCCGGCTGGAACACCGCCGGGGTGTCGCTGACGTCGGCAACGCCGCCCGGACGCGGCGTCGGGACGCCGCCCACCAGCACATAGTTGTTGGCGGTGGTGGTCTTGAAGAGGTCGCCCCAGTAAAAGCCCGCACCGAGACGGACGACATGGTCCTTCAGTCCGGTGTGGGTGGCGCCGAGGTCGGCGCGCGCGTTTTCCTCGAACAGGTTGGGGCGCGCCCAGACCCCCTGCGGGAAATTGCCGAAGAAGGCGCCTGGAGGGTAGAGATAGACCCCACTGTTGCGGTTGTCGCTGTACAGATAGCTCAGGCGTGCTTCCAGCAGCCAGTCCGGGGCGACGTTGTCGCGGCTCCATCCCAGGTCGACATGGCCGCGGTGCTGCGCGGCGGTGCTGGCGGGGTCCAGGGCTTCGTTCAGGCCCTGGCCGGCACCGGTATCGCGCGCCTCCATCCAGCCCAGGCGCAGGCGGAAGTCGCGGTACGCCAGGTCAGCCCGCAGGTCCGCCACGCTGGCGCCGGTGGCGGCGGGCGCAGGGGCGAGCGAGGCTGGCGCGGCAAAGCCGAGATCGTCGATATTGGTCTGCGCATCCCGCGTGATGACCGCACCGCGGTCGCCGCGGGTGTCCAGCCACGAGGCCGTAAACAGGGCGGTGACGCCGCCGCCGCGGGCGGCCTGCATCAGCGTGGCGCGGTGGGTGCCGAAGCTGCCGGTGCTGGCACTGAACTCGCCGCCGCCCAGGTCATGCGGGGAGCGGGTGATCAGGTTGATGACGCCGGCAAAGGCGTCGGCGCCATATAACGCCGATCCCGGGCCGCGGATGATCTCGATACGCTCCAGCACTCGCACCGGCAGGCTGTAGAGCGCCGGTATACGTTCGCCCCGGTCGGCAAAGAACAGGCTGGTCTGGGGCAGGCCGTTGACCAGGACCAGGGTGTGCGGGTTGTAGCTCGAGGTGATGCCCCGGATGAAGTAGCGCGGTGCGTATTGCACGCTGCCGTTGGAGACATGCAGCCCCGGTATCGTCTCCAGCGCTTCCCCGAGGTCGCGCACGCCCATGGCTTCGAGATCGCGGGCGGTAATGACGCTGGCGGTGGCCGGCGCGGAAGCGAGGCGGCGCGGCGTCCCGGTGGCGATGCTGACCTGCAACCGTGCCAGCTCTTCAAAGGGCAGGTCGAGCAGGTCCTCCTCGGCCAGTGCCGGCGTACCGCCGAGTGCGAGGCAGAGGGCCAGCATCCTGTTCAGGGCGCGCGGTATCCTCGCACGACGACTCATGACAAGTTCCCTTTGTCAGGTGCGCCGGGTGTGCGCGGGCGCCAGCGCTGCAGCACTTCGATGAGATTGGCGCGACGGAACGGCTTCGGCAGGAAGTCGTTCATGCCGCTGGCGAGACAGGCGGCGCGCTCGTCGCGGAGAATGCCCGCGGTAACGGCGATGATGGGCGTGGCGGGCAGGCCGAGCGCCTGTTCCAGGGCGCGGATTTCGCGGGTTGCCTCGAAGCCGTCCATCTCCGGCATCTGGCAGTCCATGAGCACGATGTCGGGCTGGCGCTGGCGGAAGGATTCGAGCGCGGCGCGGCCGTCATTGACCACCGTGACCAGGCAACCCAGCTGGCGCAGCATGGCCCGGGTCACCTCCTGGTTGGTGGGCGTGTCCTCCGCCAGCAGCACGTGCAGCCCTTCGATGCGCAGGGCCTGCCGGCCTTCCACCGGCGCCACGGGCTCGGTTTTCCCGGAGGCAGCGCCCAGCGCCAGGGTGAAGCGGAAACGGCTGCCCTGGCCGGGCGTGGAGTGCACTTCGATGCGACCGCCCATGATCTCCACCAACTGGCGGACGATGGCGAGCCCGAGGCCGGTTCCCCCGAAGCGGCGGGCATGGGAGCTGTCCACCTGGACGAAGGGCTGGAACAGCTGCGCCAGGGATTCCGCGGTCATGCCGATGCCGGTGTCGCTGACTTCGAAGGTCAGTCGCATGTTCTCATCGGTGCGGTCCTCGCAGGACATGCACACCGTCACGCCGCCTTGTTCCGTGAACTTGAGGGCGTTCCCCATGAGGTTGATGAGGATCTGGCGCAGGCGGTTGGGATCGCCGCATACCAGGGGCGGCACGCAGCTGGCGATCTCGCAAGTCAGCGTCAAGTCCTTGTTGCGGGCACGCTCGGACAGCAACTCCACCACGTCGCGGGTGACGCGTGCAGGATCGAATTCTATGGCCTCCAGTTCCAGCTTGCCGGCCTCGATCTTCGAGAAGTCCAGGATGTCGTTGATGATGGCCAGCAAGGACTCGCCTGACGTGTGCACGGCCTCGGCCCAATGGCGCTGGTCCTGGTTGAGGGGACTGTCCAGCAGCAGCTCGGTCATGCCCAGCACGCCGTTCATGGGCGTACGGATTTCATGGCTCATCATGGCCAGGAACAGCGACTTGGCCTGGTTGGCGGCCTCCGCCGAGTCCTTGGCCTGGCGCAGTTGCAGCGTGCGCTCCGCGACCAGTTGTTCGAGTCCTTCGCGGTGCTGCTTGAGCTCGACATCACGGGCTTCAATCTGGGCCAGCATCTCGTTGAAGCGCCGGATCAGCAGGCCGACCTCGTCGTCGCCGCCGCCCTCGGCGCGCAGGTCATAGCGCCGGGTCTGGGAGACACTTTCCGCCGTGGTGGCCAGCTTCAGTATGGGCGTGGTCACCTGCCGGATCAGGCGCAGGCCAAGCAGCGTGGCCAGGGCCAGGGCGCCGGTGGCGAGGGCGCCCATCAGCCCCAGGTAGGCAAGCAGGCCCTGGCGCAAGGCGGTGGTGTCGGCGTCGATATGCAGGATGCCGAGCCGTTCACCCTGCAGCTCCACCGGTGCGTCCACATGCACCAGCGGCGACAGGAAGTTGCGCTTCTCGTTGCTCTGGCATTTGTCGTTTTCCTGGCGAAAGGCGACGTGGGCGAAGATGCGATCGCCGGGCTCGAGCAGGCAGGCATGGACGATGCTGCTGTCAGCGCGCAGCGATTGCAGGATCTGCGTGGCTTCGCGCTCATCGCGGAAGGCGAGCGCCGCCTGGCTGTTGAGGGCGGTGGCCCGGGCAAGCGTGCTGAGGCGGGTGTCGACGTCCTGCTCCATGCGGAACACGGCGTTGCTGGCGAAGACCAGCCAGGACAGCAACAGGGCGAGCCCCGCGGTCAGCAGCAGGATGCCCAGGAACTTGCGCTGCAGTGGGCGCATCTGAAGGATCATGGCGTGCCCTCCTGTATGGAGTACGCCAGTTGCAGCATGCGCGAGGAGAGCTTGAGCCCGGCACCTTGCGCGGCGCCGAGGTTCACCGAGAACTGCACGCGATTGGCGATCACGAACAGGCCGATCATGCCGCCCTCGCGGGGGAAGTCGCCGCTGTCGGCGATGGTCAGCACCGCACTGTGGCCAAGGGACTGCAGGCGCTGCGCACGTTCGCCGGGTCCGTTCGCCAGCACCAGGATATGGCATCCGGCCGTCGGCTCATACCGATCGAGTGCACGTACCCGTACGGGACGGCCCTGTGCCTCCTTGCCGTCCAGGCGCGACAGGTGGCCATCCAGGCCGTCTCCGGCGACACAAAGCTGGATGGGGCTGTGCGGATCGGGAAAGGCGCGCTCCGGCCATTCCACGAACTTGGCGAAGTTGAAAACAAAAGCGGCCTTGATCTCGGCGGCGCTGACGTCCGCGCGGGACAGCGCGGGCATGAGCGTGGCCAATGCCAGCAGGCACAGCCCTCCCATTGCCCTGATCGTGTCCTGTCCCATGGATTCGTCCTGTCCGTTCCGCGGCACGCTATCGGTTGCTGCCGGCTCATTATTATCGCCAGTCCAGTGCCGGTAGTCCCGGAAAACTGACAGGCAGCCCGGTCTGCCGGGTCGAAGGCGGGTTCTTACCCCGGAATCAGGGGGATGCCGGAAAGCATGGACAGGGGGGGCGGGCCTCCTATAATCGGCCGCCTGTCTTTTGCTTCCGGCGGAGAAGCCATGTTTGACAACCTTAGCGATCGCCTCAGTCACAGCCTGCGCAACATTACCGGCACCGGCCGCCTGACCGAGGACAACATCAAGGACACCCTGCGCGAAGTGCGCATGGCCCTGCTGGAGGCCGACGTCGCCCTCCCCGTGGTCAAGGACTTCGTCGAGCGCATCCGCGAGCAGGCGCTGGGCCAGGAGGTCATGAAGGCTCTGTCGCCCGGCCAGGCCTTCGTCAAGATCGTCCACGACGAGCTTGTGCGGACCATGGGCGAGGCCAACGAATCGCTGAACCTGCATGCCGCTCCGCCCGCCGTCATCCTCATGGCCGGCCTGCAAGGCGCGGGCAAGACCACGACCGTCGGCAAGCTAGCCCGCTTCCTGATGGAGCGCGAGAAGAAGAAAGTGCTGGTGGCCTCGGCGGATGTTTACCGCCCGGCCGCCATCCGCCAGCTCGAGACCGTGGCCGGCGATGTCGGCGCGATCTTCTTCCCGTCCACGCCGGACCAGTCGCCGGTGGATATCGCCCGCGGCGCCATCGCCGAGGGCAAGCTCAAGTTCGCCGACGTCGTCATTATCGACACCGCCGGCCGCCTCGCCATCGACGAAGAGATGATGGACGAGATCAAGCGCATGCACGCGGCCATCAACCCCATCGAGACGCTGTTCGTGGTGGATGCCATGACCGGCCAGGACGCCGCCAACACCGCGAAGGCCTTCAATGAGGCGTTGCCTCTGACCGGCGTCATCCTGACCAAGGCCGATGGCGACTCCCGCGGCGGCGCCGCCCTGTCAGTGCGCACCATTACCGGCAAGCCCATCAAGTTCATCGGCATCGGCGAGAAGTCCGATGCCCTGGAGCCCTTCCATCCCGAGCGTATTGCCTCGCGCATCCTCGGCATGGGCGACGTGCTGTCGCTGGTGGAAGAGGTCGAGCGCAAGATCGACAAGGAAAAGGCGGAAAAGCTTGCCAAGAAGCTGAAGAAGGGCAAGGGCTTCGACCTGCAGGACATGCTGGACCAGTTCCAGCAGATGCGTAACCTCGGCGGCATGGGCGGCCTGCTCGACAAGCTGCCCGGCATGAACGCCGCCGCGGTGCAGCAGGCCATGGCTGGCGGCGCCCCGGAGAAGGCCATCCAGCAGATGGAAGCCGTCATCCTGTCCATGACGCCGGCCGAGCGCCGCAAACCCGATCTCATCAATGGCTCGCGCAAGCGCCGCATCGCCGCCGGGTCCGGCACCCAGATCCAGGACGTGAACCGCGTGCTCAAGCAGCACGGGCAGATGGAAAAGATGATGAAGAAGCTGTCCTCCCCGGGCGGCATGATGAAGATGATGCGCGGCATGCAGGGCATGATGGGAGGGGGGGGCGGCATGCCTCCCGGCATGGGCGGTCCGGGGGGCATGCCGGGCGGCGGCTTGCCGGGTCCAGGCGGCCTCAAGCTGCCGGACAGTTTCAAGAAGAAGTAAGGCGGCGCCGGAGGCCTCGAGCAGAGGGGATGGATCCGTTTCCCGACAAGAAGCCCGCGCCAGCGGGCTTTTTTCTGGGCGGCCGCCAGGCCGGCATCCGCCGCAAGCCGGGAAGCAAGGGGGCCGAGCTGTGGATCCTCACCCCTTGCGCAGGCTGATCAGCGAGGCGGCGAAGATCAGGCCGATGCCGGCAATTGCATACGTATCCGGCTTCTCGCCCCACAAGGCCCAGGCCCAGGCGCCTGCCACCACGATGGCGAGGTAAGTGACTGGGCCGATGCGGTTGGCCGGCGCCAGCGCATAGGCCCGGGTCAGGCAGAGCTGGCTGAGGGTGGCCAGGAGGCCGACCGCGGCCAGCAGCCAGAATTCATGGGAAGTGATGGCCCGGCCCGCCCAAGCCAGCGGCACGGTCGAGACCAGGGTGGACAGGAAGGCAAAGTAGAAGACGACGCGGGTGGCCGGCTCGGTCGCGCCCAGTGCGCGCACCGTCACGAAGGCTGTGGCCGCCAGGATGCTGGAGCCGATGCCGATCAGCGCGAAGTGGTTGAACAGGCCACCTGCCGGTTTGCACACCAGCAGCACCCCGGCGAAGCCGACCAGTGCCGCCCCCCAGGCGCGCCCCGTCATCGGCTCCTTGAGGAAGACCCGGGCCACCAGCGGGATGAAGACCGGCGAGGAGTAGGTGAAGATCATGGCGCTGGAGAGCGGCAGGTGGGCGATGGCGTAGAAAAAGCCGTACATGGCGGTCAGCCCGGTCAGGGTGCGCCAGAGGTGGCGTCCGAACACCGCCGTGCGGAAGCCGGTTTCCCGGCGCAGCAGCATGACGGGCAGCAGCAGCGCCAGCCCCGCCAGATTGCGGGCAAAGACCACGATCTCGTTGCCGACGGTCTGGGAGGCCAGGCGGATGAACACGCCCATGGTGGCGAACAGGACGGCGGACAGCGCCAGCAGGGCGGCGCCGCGCAGGACGGGGGAGGGCGGCATGGGGGGCTCCGGAGAGGCGGCGAAGCATACCGGATACCCGGTTTCATTACCGGGGGATTTCGCGTAAACTACGCGGCCTTTCGGGGTGGCCTCGGGTTAGGGGCTGTCCGCCAAGCCGGTTTTTTCAAGGCATTACGCCTTATTTTGCAGGTGCAACAACATGGTAACCATTCGTCTCGCCCGTGGCGGCGCCAAGAAGCGTCCCTTCTACCAGGTCGTGGTGACCGACAGCCGCAACGCCCGCGATGGCCGTTTCATCGAGCGCGTGGGTTTCTTCAACCCGATCGCGACCGGCAAGGAAGAGCGCCTCCGCGTCAACTCCGAGCGCTACCAGTACTGGGTTTCCCAGGGTGCGCAGCCTTCCGAGCGCGTCGCCGCGCTGGTGAAGGAAGCTGGCAAGGCCTGAGATGGCCTCCGGCAAGGCGGCCTCCGGTGCCGCCTCCGCGCAGTCCGCGGATGACCTGATTTCCGTGGGGCATGTGTCAACGCCCCATGGCATCAAGGGTTGGGTCTGGGTGCACTCCCAGACCGACCCGGTCACGAATATCTTCGGCTACCGCCCCTGGTACCTCAAGACCCGGGAGGGCATGCGCCCGGTCAAGGTGCTGGAGTGGCGCGAGCAGGGCAAGGGCGTCGTGGCCCTGCTGGACATCTCGATCGACCGCAATGTCGCCGAGGCGCTCCGCAACCAGGAAATCTGGGTGCCCAAGAGCGTCCTGCCCGAGCTGGAAGAAGGCGACTATTACTGGTCCGACCTGGTCGACCTCGAGGTTCGCACCGAGGCCGGCGTGGTGCTGGGCACCGTGCACAGCCTGATGGAAACCGGCTCCAACGACGTGCTGGTGGTGCAGGGTAACGAGCACAGCCTTGACCGCAACGAGCGCCTGGTTCCCTGGCTGCCCGGGACGGTGGTGAAGAACGTCGATCTGGTCGGCCGGGTCATCACCGTCGACTGGGATCCCGGCTTCTGAGCATGTGGATAGGGGTCGTCAGCCTGTTCCCCGAGATGTTTCGGGCGATCACCGAGAGCGGCATTACCGGCCGCGCGGTGAAAAACGGGCTGGTGCAACTGGAATGCTGGAATCCCCGGGATTTTACCGAGGATGCCTACCACCGTGTTGACGATCGTCCCTACGGGGGCGGCCCCGGCATGGTAATGCTGGTCGAGCCGCTGCAGCGCGCCATTGCGGCGGCGAGGGCGGCGGCCGCGGCCCGCGGCCTGGTGCCGACCGTGATCTACCTGTCGCCGCAGGGCCGGGTGCTGGACCAGGCGGGCGTGCGCGAGCTGGCGGCCGGGCAGGCGCTGATCCTGCTCTGCGGTCGCTACGAAGGCATTGACGAGCGCCTGATCCGGCGCGAGGTCGACGCCGAGTGGTCGGTGGGCGACTACGTGCTGTCGGGCGGCGAATTGCCGGCGATGGTGCTGGTGGACGCGGTGACGCGGCTGCTGCCGGGCGCGCTCGGCAGCGACGCTTCGGCGGCGGAGGATTCGTTCAGCGACGGCCTCCTGGACTGCCCGCACTACACCCGCCCCGAGGTGCTCGACGGCGAGGAAGTCCCGGCGGTCCTGCTCTCCGGCGACCATGCGGCCATCCGCCGCTGGCGGCGCCGGCAGAGCCTGCAACGAACACTGGAGCGTCGGCCCGAGCTGCTAGCGAAGGCCACGCTCGACAAGGAGCAGCAGAAGCTCCTGCAAGAAATCCGTCGCGACAGCGGCGAGGGTGGGGCTGGCCAGTAGGCCGCCCCATCTCCATGGGTCCGGCAACGGGCCTGATGTGTAACGGTTGGCATGCGCCGGGCCTTTCCGCAAGGGAATGAACCCACAGCCTCTGCAGCCATAATTGAGGAAATGCCATGAGCGGCAAGCATCCCCTGGTTCAATACGTCGAACAGTCCCAACTCAAGCAGAACGTTCCTTCTTTCGCCCCCGGTGACACTGTCGTCGTGCAGGTGAAGGTCAAGGAAGGTGATCGCGAGCGTCTGCAGGCGTACGAAGGCGTCGTCATCGCCATCAAGAATCGCGGCCTTAACTCCGCATTCACGGTGCGCAAGATCTCCAACGGCGTGGGCGTGGAACGTGTGTTCCAGACCCATTCCCCGGTGGTGGCCAGCATCGAAGTGAAGCGTCGCGGTGACGTCCGTCGCGCCAAGCTGTACTACCTCCGTGATCGTTCGGGCAAGTCCGCGCGTATCAAGGAAAAGCTTACCGCTCGTCCGCGTTGATCCGGCGGCAACGGCAAGCTCTGCAAAAGGCGCCCTCGGGCGCCTTTTGTTTTTTCGGGCACCGCCCGCGGGCGAATGTTGCGACGCTGTCCGCTCCTCCTGTTCCCGGTCCTCCGTTATGCTGGGGGCATGACCAGTCTCGTGAAACGCCCGCGCGGCCGGCCCGCGGCGGACGACAGTGCCCTGCCCGAGCCGGCGGAACTGCGCCAGTTCCGCAGCAAGCTCACCGTCGAGGGCCTGAGCCGGCATTCGGTGGCGGGCTACCTGTCCGACCTGCAGCGCCTGGCCCGGTGGGCGGTGCCGCGGCCGCTGCTGGCGCTGGACCAGGGTGATCTTGCGCGCTATCTGGAGGCGGTGGCGGCGGAGGGCCTGCACCCGCGCTCGCGTGCTCGCCTGCTTTCGGCCCTGCGCCGCTTCTATCGCTTTCACCTGGCGCAGCATCACCTGCAAGCCGACCCTACCCTCAATCTGGAGTCCCCGAAGCTGGGCCGGCCCTTGCCCAAGGACCTTTCCGAGACCGAGGTGGAGGCCCTGCTGGCGGCGCCGCTGGTGGAGACGCCGCTGGGCCTGCGCGACCGCGCCATGCTGGAGCTGCTCTATGCCTGCGGCCTCCGCGTGTCGGAGCTGGTGGGGTTGCGCGTGGACCAGCCCAACCTGCGCGGTGGCTTCCTGCGGGTGACCGGCAAGGGCGCCAAGGAGCGCCTGGTGCCCATGAACGACACCGCCATGGACTGGCTGGTGCGTTATATGGGGGCGGCCCGGCCACAACTGCTGGCCGGCAGCGGCAGCGAGGCCCTGTTTCCCAGCCGGGAGGGCGAGTTCATGACCCGCCAGGCCTTCTGGTACCGGATCAAGCTGCTGGGCCAGGTCGCCGGCATTACCCGCCCGCTGTCGCCGCATACCCTGCGGCATGCTTTTGCCACCCACCTCCTGAACCATGGCGCCGACCTGCGCGTGGTGCAGATGCTGCTGGGCCACAGCGACCTGTCGACCACCCAGATCTATACCCATATTGCCAATGCACGCCTGCAGGAGCTGCATGCCCGGCACCACCCGCGCGGCTAGGCCGCATGCTTGCCCGTCGCCCCGCGGCGCCGTTTACACGTGCGATACCGGCGCTGGCGGGGGGAAGGCCTTATCCTTTCGTGCTGTTTCCTGGGAGTTTCCGTAATGATGAAGTATCTCGCCCGCCTGCTACTCCTCGTTCCGGCCCTGCTGGCCGTGCCGGCCCATGCCGGTCCCGAGGAGGTCATCCGGGCGCGCCTCAAGGCTACCCTGCCGGACGCCCAGATCACGGCGGTGACCGCCATGCCGGTCAGTGGCTTTGCCAGCGGCCTCTACCAGGTCATCAGCAGCAACTACGAACCGGTCATGGTGACCGGGGATGGCCGCTACCTGATCCAGGGCGAACTGCTGGAGATCAGGAACGGCACCATCAGCAATGTCTCCGACCAGATGATGGCGGTCGGACGCGCTGCCGCCCTTGCCCAGGTCAAGTCCGACGAAATGGTCATCTTCCCTGCCGCCGGCAAAGTGAAGAAAGTGGTGTATGTCTTTACCGATCCCGACTGCGGCTACTGCCGCAAGTTCCATGCCCAGATGGAAGAGATGAACCAGCGCGGCATCGAGGTGCGCTACCTGGCCTTCCCCCGCGGCGGCATGGCCTCGCCGGTGGCGGGCAAGCTGTCCAGCGTCTGGTGCGCCAAGGACCGCCAGCGCGCCATGGGCGAGGCCAAGCGCGGCGTCGCCCTGGCCGCCGCCACCCCTCTCTGCAAGAGTCCGGTCGGTCGCCAGTTCACCCTCGGCACTGAACTCGGGGTGCGCGGCACCCCCGCCGTCTTCGCCCAGGATGGCATGCAGCTGGGCGGCTACCTGCCCGTCGACGACCTCGCCAAGGCCCTGCAACTGCGCTGATTTTCCCGCAGTTTGGCCCGCTCCCGGTTTGACAAAGCCGGGGGTGGGTCATAATGTTGCGCGCTTCCGTCCGACCCCCCCGAAAATCCTGTCTGCGGACGGGTGCGGCTGCCTTTGCCGGCCTGGTCGCCCCGTGGCGCCTGCCGCCGGCAGGACAGGCATGACCACCCCGCCCGGGCGTGGCCGGGCAGTGGTCGCGGCGGCGTGGTGCGCAGCTCCGGCGACCTTCGGTCGGCCCGGCGCGCAGGCATTCCCAAACTTGACTCTGGTGATGATGTGAATCCGGTTTCCGTAGGTATCGTTGGTCTTGGCACGGTGGGCGGTGGCGCCCTCAATCTCCTCCGCGACAACGCCGCCGAGATTTCCCGCCGAACCGGTCGCGACATCCGCGTCACCCACGTCGGCATGCGCCGCGACAATCCCAAGTACGAGCTCGACGGCATTCGTGTCAGCCGTGACATCATGGACGTGGTCAACGACCCCGCCGTGGATATCGTGGTCGAAGTCATCGGCGGCACCACCACCGCGCGCGAGGTGGTGATGCAGGCCATCCTCAACGGCAAGCATGTCGTCACCGCCAACAAGGCGCTGCTGGCCGAATTCGGCAACGAGATCTTTGCCGCCGCGGAGCAGAAGGGCGTGTACGTCGCCTTCGAGGCTGCCGTGGCCGGCGGCGTGCCCATCATCAAGGTGCTGCGCGAAGGCCTTGCCGCCAACCGCATCGAATGGCTGGCCGGCATCATCAACGGCACCGGCAACTTCATCCTCACCGAGATGCGCGAGAAGGGTCGCGATTTCTACGACGTGCTGAAGGAGGCGCAGGAGCTCGGCTATGCCGAGGCCGATCCGACCTTCGACGTGGAAGGCATCGATGCCGCCCACAAGCTCACCATTCTTGCCTCGCTGGCCTTCGGCATTCCACTGCAGTTCAGCAAGGCCTACACGGAAGGCATCACCCGCCTGACCCGTGAAGACGTGTCCTATGCCGAAGAGCTCGGCTTCCGCATCAAGCACCTGGGCATCGCTCGCCGCGTGGAGTCGGGCATCGAGTTGCGCGTGCACCCCACGCTGATTCCCCAGCAGCGCCTGATCGCCAACGTCAACGGTGTGAAGAACGCCGTGCTGGTGCAGTCCAGCCCGGTCGGCGCCACGCTTTACTACGGCTCCGGCGCCGGCGCCGGCCCCACGGCGTCCGCCGTGGTGGCGGACATCGTCGACGTGGTGCGCGAGCTTTCCGCGGAACGTACTGCCTTCGTGCCGCACCTGGCCTTCCAGCCCAGCGCCATCGCCGACACCCCCATCCTGCCGATGGACGCGGTCGTCACCTCCTATTACCTTCGCCTCACCGCCAATGACCGTCCCGGCGTGCTCGCCGACGTCACCCGCATCCTTTCGGAACGCGGCATCAGCATCGAGGCCATCTTGCAGAAGCCGGCGCACGAGGCCGGCTCGGTGCCGGTCATCCTGCTCACCAAGCCGGTGCAGGAAAAGGAAATGAACCAGGCCATCGCCGCCATGGAGGCCCTGGACGACATCATCGGCAAGGTCGTGCGTATCCGCCTGGAAAACCTCGACGCCTGATTTTTCTGAACCTACTTTTTTGACGAGACATACCATGAGCTTCGGCAACCGCTACACCGGCCTGATCAACAAGTACCGCGACCACCTGCCGGTGTCCGATGACACCCGCCTCATTTCCCTCGGCGAGGGCAACACGCCGCTGATCAAGCTGAAGAACATCCCGGCCCTGCTCGGCAAGGATGTCGAGATCTACGTGAAGTATGAAGGCCTCAATCCCACCGGCTCCTTCAAGGACCGTGGCATGACCATGGCCGTGACCAAGGCCGTGGAAGCCGGCAGCAAGGCCATCATCTGCGCCTCCACCGGTAACACCTCCGCCGCCGCGGCCGCCTATGCCGCGCGTGCCGGCATCACTGCCTTCGTGCTGATTCCCGAAGGCAAGATCGCCATGGGCAAGCTGGCCCAGGCCATGATGTACGGCGCCATCACGCTGCAGATCCGCGGCAACTTCGACGAGGGCATGGAGCTGGTGAAGCAGGTGGCCGAGCACGCCCCCGTGACCATCGTGAACTCCATCAATCCTTTCCGCCTGCAGGGCCAGAAGACCGCGGCCTTCGAGATCGTCGACGAGCTCGGCTTTGCGCCGGACTTCCACTGCCTGCCGGTCGGCAATGCCGGGAACATCACCGCGCACTGGATGGGCTACACGGAATACAAGGAGCGCGGCAGCTGCAACAACCTGCCGAAGATGGTGGGCTACCAGGCCGCCGGTTCCGCGCCCTTCATGCGCGGCGGCCCTGTCGCCAACCCGGAAACCGTGGCCACCGCCATCCGCATCGGCAATCCGCAGTCCTGGGACAAGGCCTGGGCCCTGCAGAAGCTGTCCGGCGGCTGGTTCGACGAGCTGACCGACCAGGAGATCCTGGATGCGCAGCGTCTGCTGTCCATGCGTGAAGGCGTGTTCTGCGAGCCGGCCTCCGCGGCCTCGCTGGCCGGCGCCATGCGTGACATCCGCTCGGGCAAGATCCCCGAAGGCTCCAAGATCGTGTGCACCCTGACCGGCAATGGCCTCAAGGATCCGGATACGGCGATCAAGCAATGCGGCAGTGCGGTGGTGCAGACCATCGACGCCAACCTGGACCAGGTCAAGGCTTCCATCCTGAGCGCCATGGCCAAGTAAGCCAGCCTGGCCTGACGAAAGCCCGTGCCTGCCACGGGCTTTTGTTTTTGGCCAGTGGCGCTGACGGTCGGGAGGGCGCTGGCGTGTCCTTGCCGCCTGATTGCGGCGTGCGCTTACCTGCCCATGGCCGGCAACGGCAACGGCAATGTGGGCGCGCGTTTCGGCGCTGCTGGCAGTGTCATCGCCATTGCCCCGGGCCTCTTGCCCTCGTCTCCTGAGGCCGATGTCCTCGCCTGCGGCCAATTCCCCGCTGCCTCCCTGGATCTGTTTCGGTTAGCCTCTCCGCCATGAAGAAAGTCATCCGCCCCCGCACGCTGCCCGAGACTGCCCCGCTGCTGCCGGACATGCACCCGGTACTGGCGCGCCTCTATGCGCTGCGCGGCGTGACCCGGTCAGTGGAGCTCGAGCGCGCCCTCAAGGGACTGGCGCCGGCGGCCGGCCTGAAGGGACTGGAGCGGGCGCTGGACGTGCTGGAGGAGGCGGTCCGCGCTGGCCTGCGCCTGCTGGTGGTGGGGGATTTCGACGCCGACGGAGCCACCAGCACCACTCTGGCGGTGCTGGCGCTGCGCGCCATGGGCGCCGACGTGGACTACCTGGTGCCCAACCGTTTCGAGTACGGCTACGGCCTGACGCCGGAAATCGTCGCGCTGGCGGTGCGCAGCAAGTCTCCCCAGCTCATCGTCACCGTGGACAATGGCATCTCCAGCCTGGACGGCGTGCTTGCGGCGCAGGCGGCCGGCATCCGCGTGCTCATCACCGATCATCACCTGCCGGGCGCCGAACTGCCTGCCGCCGACGCCATCGTCAATCCGAACCAGCCCGATTGTGGCTTCCCCAGCAAGCACCTGGCGGGCGTCGGCGTGATCTTCTACCTGCTCTCCAGCCTGCGCACGCGGCTCAGGCAAAGTGACTGGTTCGGGCAGAAGGGGCTGCCGGAGCCGGTGATGGCGGACTACCTGGACCTGGTGGCGCTGGGTACGGTGGCCGACGTGGTGCCGCTGGATGCCAATAACCGCGTGCTGGTCTTCCAGGGCCTCTCCCGCATCCGCGCCGGCCGCTGCCGGCCGGGCATCACTGCCTTGCTGGCGGTGGCGAACAAGGATCCGGCGCGGGTGGTGGCGACCGACCTGGCTTTCCAGGTCGGTCCCCGTCTCAATGCCGCCGGCCGCCTCGACGACATGGCGCATGGCATCGAGTGCCTGCTGACGGACTCCGCCGAACTGGCCCAGCAATACGCCAGCGAGCTCGACGGCCTGAACCTGGAGCGGCGCAATATCGAGTCCGGCATGCAGCAGGAAGCGATGGCCGCCATCCGCCAGCTCAGATTCGAGCACGACCGGCTGCCCCATGGCCTCGTGCTCTTTGACCGCTACTGGCACCAGGGCGTGATCGGCATCGTGGCCGGACGCATCAAGGAGCGCTATCACCGGCCGGTGATCGCCTTCGCGCCCGCGGATAACGAGGGCGAAGGCGGTCGTCCGCTGGCACTGAAGGGCTCGGCCCGCTCCATTCCCGGGGTGCACGTCCGGGATGTGCTGGATACCGTGGCCGCGCTGAATCCTGGCCTGATCACGCGCTTTGGCGGGCATGCCATGGCGGCCGGGCTGACCTTGCCGGCCGACCACCTTGCCGCCTTCCGCCTGGCCTTTGACGCGGCCGTGAAAGCCGCCGCCACGCCCGAGCACTTCGAGCCGGTGCTGTTGTCCGATGGCGAGCTGCCGCCGGAATGCTTCAGCGAGGCCTTTGTGGAGCTGCTGCGCGAAGCCGGCCCCTGGGGCCAGGGCTTTCCGGAGCCGCTCTTCCATGGCGAGTTTGTTTGCCTGGAACAGCGCCTGCTCAAGGAGAAGCACCTGAAGATGAGCGTCAGTCATCCGGCCGCGAACCGCGTCTTTGATGCCATCGCCTTCAATGTCGACCGCGAGCGCTGGCCCAACGAGTCAAAACGGGTGCGACTGGCCTATCGCCTGGACATCAATGAATGGCGCGGTAGCCGTACCCTGCAATTGCTGGTCGAGTACCTTGAGCCTGTGACATGAGTCAACTTTAAAGACTGGCGCAAGGCGGATACTCGGGGCCTTCCACTGTGCGACTATCAGGTGGATACCCGATTTTTAACTGAGCCGATAACGGATGGACTCTTTCATGAAAATGCAGAAACTGGCCCTGGCTGCCCTGATCTCCACCCTGTCCCTGCCGGTGCTGGCGGCAGACGGCGCTGCCGCCCAGCCCGCGGGCCAGGCTAACCGTGAGGCCACGTTGCCGGAGCAGGCCAAGGCCGTGGCCGTGCCGCAGGGCCAGGAAGTGCGGGCCGAGAAGCAACTGCGTAACGAGCAGCGCAAGGCCGAGAAAAAGACCGGCAAGGCGGCAAAGAAAGCCCAGAAGGCCGGCAAGTCGGCCAAGGACAAGGCCCATGAAGGCCATCACGCCGACGCCGCGGCCAAGGGCCCGGAGGACGCTGCCGCCAAGGCTGCCCGCGAGCAGAAGGAGGCCGCTGACAAGGTAGCCCGCGAGCAGAAGGAGGCAGCCGACAAGGCGGCCAAGGCCAGTAAGGAGGCGGCCGACAAGGCTGCAGCGGCGCAGAAGGAAGCCGCTGACAAGGCGGCTCAGGCGCAGCAGGGTGCCAAGGGCGCCGCTGCCCAGCAGCGCGAAAAGGCTGCCCGCAAGGCGGCTGAGGCGGTGGCTCCGGTCACCACTCCGGTCACCACCACCCCGGCCAGCGCGCCGGTGGCCACCCCGGTCGCAGCACCGGTGGAAGGGGCCCGCCCGGCGCCCTGAGGCTTCGCCGCTGTCAGGCCGGGTGCAAGCGCACCCGGCCTCCGGTAGAATACGCGACCTTTTCCCAAGGCCGCGTTTCTCCAATGGAAATCAATCCCTGCCTGAACCGTATCAAGGACCTCACCGAGCGCTCGCAATCGCTCAGGGGGTATCTTTGACTACGACCTCAAGAAAGAACGCCTCGAAGAGGTGATGCGCGAGCTGGAAGACCCCACGCTCTGGAACGCCCCCGAAAAGGCCCAGGCCATCGGCAAGGAACGTGTCGAGCTGGAAGGCGTGGTGTTGACCCTGGATCGCCTTGCTGGCGGCCTCGTGGATGCGAAGGACCTGCTCGATCTTGCCGTTGAAGAAGACGATGAGGGCACCCTGGCCGATGTCGTCACCGAACTCGATGCGCTCGAAAAGGCCGTGGCCGATCTCGAATTCCGCCGCATGTTTTCCGGCAAGATGGATCCGGCCAACTGCTTCGTCGACATCCAGGCCGGCGCCGGCGGTACCGAGGCCCAGGACTGGGCCAGCATGCTGTTCCGCATGTACCTGCGCTGGGCCGACCGCCATGGCTTCAAGGCCGAGGTGCTGGAAGAGTCCGATGGTGAAGTCGCCGGTCTCAAGTCCGCCACCATCCGCATCGAAGGGAGCTATGCCTTCGGCTGGCTGCGCACCGAAACCGGCGTGCATCGCCTGGTGCGTAAGTCGCCCTTCGATTCCGGCAACCGTCGCCATACCTCGTTCACCGCGGTGTTCGTTTCGCCTGAAGTCGACGACAACATCGAGATCGACATCAATCCGGCTGACGTCCGCACCGACACGTACCGGTCCTCCGGCGCCGGCGGCCAGCACGTCAACAAGACCGACTCCGCGGTGCGCCTGACGCATATCCCCACCAATACCGTGGTGGCGGTGCAGAACGAGCGTTCCCAACATGCCAACCGCGACCGCGCCTGGAAGCTGCTGCGCGCCAAGCTCTACGAGCTGGAAGTGCTGAAGCGCAATGCCGACAAGCAGGCCCTGGAAGACACCAAGTCGGACGTGGGCTGGGGCAACCAGATCCGTTCCTATGTGCTCGACCAGTCGCGCGTGAAGGACCTGCGCAGCAATATCGAAAGCTCCAACCCCAATGCGGTGCTGGATGGCGACCTCGATGAGTTCATCGAGGCCTCGTTGAAGATGGGCCTGTAATCCCACACTTTTTTTGAGAACGAAGATGAGCGAACAGCAGAACACGGAACTCCCGGTCGACGTCAACAAGCTGATGGCCGAGCGCAAACAGAAGCTGGCGGACCTCCGTGTTGCCGAGAAAATCGCCTTCCCCAACGATTTCCGCCGCGATGCCGTCGCCGCCGACCTGCACAAGACCTTCGGCGAGCGCGACAACGAGACGCTGGAGGCGAACCGCCACTACTTCGCCATCGCCGGCCGCCTGATGCTCAAGCGCGTGATGGGCAAGGCCGCCTTCGCCACCCTGCAGGACATGTCGGGCCGCATCCAGCTCTACATCGCCCGCGATGCGGTGGGCGAAGAGGTCTACAGTGCCTTCAAGAAGTGGGATATGGGTGACATCCTCGGTGCCCGCGGCTATGTGTTCCGCACCAAGACCGGCGAGCTGTCGTTGCATGTGGAAGAGCTGCGCCTGCTGACCAAGTCGCTGCGCCCGTTGCCCGACAAGTTCCACGGCATCGCCGACCAGGAAATGAAGTACCGCCAGCGCTATGTCGACCTCATCATGAGCGAGGAGACGCGCCGCGCCTTCGTGGTGCGCTCGCAGGTGGTCGAAGGTATCCGCCGCTTCATGTCCGGCCGCGGCTTCATGGAAGTGGAAACGCCCATGATGCACGTGATCCCGGGCGGCGCCGCCGCCAAGCCCTTCGCCACCCACCACAACGCCCTGGACATGCCGCTGTTCCTGCGCATCGCGCCCGAGCTCTACCTCAAGCGCCTGGTGGTGGGCGGCTTCGAGCGCGTGTTCGAGGTCAACCGCAACTTCCGCAACGAGGGCGTCTCCGCCCGTCACAACCCCGAGTTCACCATGATCGAGTTCTACATGGCGTACGCGGACTTCCGTGATCTCATGGACCTCACCGAGGACATGTTGCGCACGCTGGCGGAAGACGTGCTGGGCAAGACCCTGGTCGACTACCAGGGCGAAACCTATGACTTCGGCTCGCCTTTCGCCCGCATCTCCATGGTGGACTCCATCCTGCTGTACAACCCGGAACTCACCCGCGAGCAGCTCTGGGACGTGGGGCAGGCCTCGGCCATCATCCGCGACAAGCTGAAGATGCAGGTAAAGCCCATCTGGGGCATCGGCAAGCTGCAGACCATCATTTTTGAAGAAACGGTGGAAACCCAGCTGCGCCAGCCGACCTTCATCACCGAATACCCGGCGGAAGTCTCTCCGCTGGCGCGTCGCAACGACGACAACCCCTTCATTACCGACCGCTTCGAGTTCTTCATCGGCGGCCGCGAGATCGCCAACGGCTTCTCCGAGCTCAACGACCCGGAAGACCAGGCCGAGCGCTTCCTGCAGCAGGTCAAGGAAAAGGATGCCGGCGACGACGAGGCCATGCACTACGACGCCGACTACATCCGCGCCCTGGAATACGGCCTGCCGCCGACCGCGGGCGAGGGCATCGGCATCGACCGCCTGGTGATGCTCTTCGCCAATGCGCCCTCCATCCGCGACGTGATCCTGTTTCCGCACATGCGTCCGGAGGCCTGAGGCCAGGCGCCGGCAGCGGTGGACAAGGGCGGCCTCAGGGCCGCCTTTTTCATTTTGGTCCGCAGCGCGGGATGCCGCTTCCCCGGCGCCTCCGGAGGCCGTGTCTCCCGTCGCAAGCCGGCATCGCCAGGCGCAGCGCGGGGTCTGGCGCAGAGGCTCGGGTGGAGGCGCTGCCCCGGTCGGTGATGCCGCCGTCCCCTGTCCGGAGCCGCCGCGCCTCCACAGGCCTTGCAGGAGCGACCGTGGCGCCGGGGGTCGCTTCCCGTGCCGGCCTGTCCTTGTCCAACGCAGCGCGTTCCGCCATGCTGCCGGCTGGCCGGACTGCCCGGTACGCGGGTCGCGGCGGTCAAGCCGGCCTGCTGCCCTGTCCCTAAGATGGCCTGACGCCACCGGCGTAACGATTCACGCGAGGACGCACCATGACAACAACAAGAATCCTGCGCCAACTCCTGCAGCGCAGCACCACCGCCGGCCTTCTGCTCGCCGCTTCCCTGGCCTTTGGTGGCAATACGGCCACCGTCAACGGGGTCAACATCACCCTGCCCAGCGCGGCGGAGTTCGCCCAGGCCACGGGTATCCAGCCGCTCGACAAGCCGCTTAACGTCAAGGTCTGCATTTTCGACCCCATCGGCAACAACGGCCCCGCCATCCAGTACGCCAAGGACCTGGTGCTGCAGGCCCGGCGCTGGAATGTCTTCCTCGATATCCGCGCCTACACCGACGAGCGTGTCGCCGCCGAGGACTTCAAGGCCGGCCAGTGCGACGCGGTGGCGCTGTCCACCTTCCGCGCCAAGCAGTTCAACAAGTTCATCGGCACTTTCGATTCAGTCGGCGCCCTGCAGGACTATTCGCAGGTGCGCACGGCCATGAACGTGATCTACACCAATCCCAAGGTGGCGCCCTACCTGATCGAAGGGCCCTACCAGGTGGGTGGCATCGTGCCCATCGGGGCTGTGTTCGTGATGGTGAATGACCGCCGCATCGACTCCATCGAGAAAGCCGCCGGCAAAAAGGTGGCAGTGCTGGACTTCGACAAGTCCCAGGCGCGGATGGTGGAGAAGCTGGGCGCGCAACCGGTGCCCTCCGACATCACCAACTTCTCCGGCAAGTTCAACAATGGCCAGGTCGACATCATCGCCGCCCCTGCCATCGTCTTTCGTCCGCTCGAGCTTTACCGTGGCCTGGGTGACAAGGGCGGCATCTATCGCATCCCGCTGGTGATGATGTCGGGCTCGGTGGTGTTCCGTCGCGAGAAGTTCCTGAAGGAAATCCCCGACCTGGATGACAAGCTGCAAAAAATCCGCAACTTCGCCATCACCTACCTGGACCAGGCCTACGCCCTGATCGACTCGGTGGAGAAGGACATTCCGGCCAAGTACTGGATGGACCTGTCGGAGGCCGACAAGGACAAGTATTTCCGGATGATGCGCGAGGCACGCCTGCAGTTGCTGCAGGACGGGACCTACGATCCCAAGATGCTGGGCCTGCTGAAGAAGGTCCGCTGCAAGCACAACCCGGCCAGCTATGAGTGCGCGCTGAAGGATGAGTGAGTGACGCGACCCGGCTAGCGCTGGGTCGA
Organism: Pseudomonadota bacterium; assembly: GCA_040385265.1. Taxonomy (GTDB): domain Bacteria; phylum Pseudomonadota; class Gammaproteobacteria; order Pseudomonadales; family Moraxellaceae; genus UBA2031. The sequence goes on from JAZKHS010000014.1 coordinate 99,282, forward strand.
CACCATCAGCACGCCGCCCAGGACGAAGACGGTGCCGGCCGCCTGTACCCAGTCCAGGGTCTCGCCCAGCACCGCATATCCCAGGTAGAGCGTGGCCACCGGCCCCACCGCGCCGATGAGGGCGGCGCGGGTGGCGCCGATATGGCGCATCCCGTTGGTCAGCAGCGTGGCCGGCAGTACTGTGCAGACCACCGCCAGGATGAGGCCCAGTCCCCAGGCGCGCGGGCTGAGCTCCACCAGAACGGAGACGGGGTGGCTGATGGCGAACTGCAGGCCTGCGGTAACGCAGGCGATGCTGAGGGCGATGCCGGTAAAGCGGTTGGCGCCCAGGCGGGGGATCATCTCTCCCGAGCCCACCAGATACAGCGCATAGGTCAGCGAGCTGCCCAGCACCAGCGCCATGCCCAGCAACAGGCGGCTGGAAGAGTGTTGCAGGTCGGGCCAGACCACCAGGGCCATGCCCACGTAGCTGACGGCAATGGCGAGCCAGGTGCGGCGGGTGACCGGCCGCTTCAGCCAGGCGGCGGTGATGAGCACGGTGAAGGTGGGATAAAGGAAGAGCACGAGGCGCTCGAGGCCGGCGCTGATGTACTGCAGGCCCAGGAAATCCAGCAGGGCCGCCACGTAATAGCCACCGACGCCGAGGGCGGCCATGGTGGCCCAGTCGCGGCCACTGAGTGGCGGGCGCGACTGGCCCCGGCTGGCCCAGAGGCCCATTGCCAGGAAGAAGGGCAGGGACAGCACCATGCGCAGGGTAAGCAGCGTGACTGGATCCACGGCCTCGCGGTAGCCCAGCTTGATGAAGATGGACTTGGTCGAGAACAGCACGGCGGAGGCCAGCACCAGCAGGATGCCAGCCAGGGCGGAGCGTGGGGTCATGGGGCAGGGCGTCCGGTGGCGGGAGGCGAATCTTAGCCGTTCCGGACCCGGCTGTGGCCCCTTATGAATGCTTGGGGCGGCGAAGCGGCCGGCGAGTCACGGATTCGGTCGGGGATTGGCCAAAAAAGTCAAAAAATTAGCCCGGCTACTACTCACAATGCGGTTACCCCTGCATTACAATCGCCGGCCTTTGTGCCCTTTGAGGGTGCAGTCCGGACCGGCTGGAATGACTTCCACGCCCTGGCCCGGGTATCTCCATCTACCTGATAATCCAAGGTGAGGGTTGACCATGCAAATTGGGATTCCAGCCGAAATCCTTGCGGGCGAAACGCGCGTTGCCGCGACACCGGAGACGGTGAAAAAGTTCGCTGCGCTGGGCTACAAGCTGGTCGTGCAGAAGGGCGCGGGTATCGCGTCGTCCTGCATCGACAAGGCCTATGAAGAAGCCGGCGCCACCATTGCGGCCACCGCTGCCGATACCTACAAGGATTCGGACCTGGTGCTGAAGGTGGCTGCCCCGACCGCCGAGGAAGTGCCGCTGCTCAAGCAGGGCGCCATCGTTCTCGCCGCCTTTGCGCCGCACCAGAACGACAACCTCGAGGCTTATGCCGCTCGCGGCCTGACCTGCGTGGCCATGGAGCTGATCCCGCGTATCACGCGCGCGCAGAGCTCCGACATCCTCTCCTCCCAGGCCTCGCTGGCCGGCTACAAGGCCGTGCTGATGGGCGCCAGCGAGTACCAGGGCATGTTCCCGATGATGATGACGGCGGCCGGCACCATCAAGCCGGCGCGCGTGCTCATCCTGGGCGTCGGCGTCGCCGGCCTGCAGGCCATTGCCACCGCCAAGCGCCTGGGTGGCGTGGTGGAAGCCTCCGACATGCGTCCCGCGGCCCGCGACCAGGTGGAATCCCTGGGCGGCAAGTGGCTGGACGTGCCCATGTCCGACGAGGAAAAGGCCAAGGCCCTGGGCACCGGCGGCTATGCCTGGATCCCGAGCCCGGAATACGTGCGCGACCAGGCTGCGGTCGTCGACAAGGCCGCCTCTGCTGCCAACATCGTCATCACCACGGCGCAGATCCCCGGCCGCAAGGCTCCGGTGCTGATCAAGGCCGAGACTGTCGCCAAGATGAAGCCCGGCTCCATCATCATCGACATGGCGGTGTCCTCCGGCGGCAACGTCGAAGGCTCGAAGCTGAACGAGAACGTGGTGACCGAGAACGGCGTCAAGATCATCGGCGTCGGCAACATCCCGGCCACGGTGGCGGCGGAAGCCTCCGCGCTGTACAGCCGTAACCTGCTGAACTTCCTGCAACCCCAGCACGACAAGGAATCGCAGAGCTTGAAGCTCAATCGCGAGGACGAAATGGTCAAGCCGACGCTCATCGTCGACGGTGGCCAAGTGCTGTACAAGAAGCCCGCCTGACAGGAGCGAACGAGATGAACGAAACCGTCGCCCAGGCTACCGTCCAGGTAGCAGAAGTGGCCCAGCATGCTGCTGGCGTGCCCTTCGTCAACGTCTTCACCGTGTTCGTGCTCGCGATCTTCGTGGGTTACTACGTGGTGTGGTCCGTGACCCCCGCCCTGCACACGCCGCTGATGGCGGTGACCAACGCGCTGTCCGGCATCATCGTGGTCGGCGCCATGCTGCAGACCGTGACCTTTGCCCAAGCCGGCGGCGCTGACCAGATCACCGCCACCACCGTGCTCGGCGCCGTTGCCGTTTTCCTGGCATGCATCAACATCTTCGGTGGCTTTGCCGTGACCGGACGCATGTTGGACATGTTCAAGAAAAAGAAGAAGTAAGGAGCCTATAGATGGAAAACCTCGCGCAATACGCGGATTGGGCCTATCTGATTGGCGCCGTCCTCTTCATCCTGGCCCTGCGTGGCCTGTCCTCGCCGGCGTCCGCCATCATGGGCAACCGCTACGGCATGATCGGCATGGCCCTGGCCGTGGTCGCAACCTTTGTGCTGATCGCCAGCCTCAAGGGCGGCAATGGTTTCGAGCTGAAGCCGGCTTACGGCCTGATTCTCGGCGCCATGGTGCTGGGCGCGGCGATCGGCCTGTATCGCGCCCGTACCGTGCCGATGACGCAGATGCCGGAAACCGTGGCGCTGATGCACTCGCTGGTGGGCCTGTCCGCCGTGCTGATTGCCATCGCCGCGGTGCTGAACCACTCCTCCACGCATGACGCCATCCACCGCTTCGAGCTGTTCGTGGGCTGCTTCGTCGGCGCCATCACCTTCACCGCCTCCGTGTTTGCCTACGGCAAGCTGGCCGCGAAGAAGTGGGCCAGGTCGCTGAAGGGCGGCTGGGTCAAGCCGGTGCAGGCGCTGCTGGCGCTGGGCATGCTGGTCTTCGGCGGGCTCTACTTCGTCACCGAATCCGTCGAGTACTTCTACGTGATGACGGGCTTCGCGCTGGTGCTGGGCTATCTCTGGATCGGCCCGATCGGCGGCGGCGACATGCCCGTGGTGGTGTCCCTGCTCAACTCCTTCTCGGGTTGGGCCGCGGCCGGCATCGGCTTCACGCTGAACAACTCCATGCTAATCATCGCCGGCTCCCTCGTGGGCTCGTCCGGTGCGATCCTTTCCTACGTCATGTGCCGCGCCATGAACCGTTCGCTGTTCAACGTGCTGTTCGGTGGCTTCGGTGCCGCCGCTGCCGGTGGCGCCGACGATGGCGAGAAGAAGGAAAAGAACCACCGCTCCGGTTCCGCCGACGATGCCGCCTTCATGATGGGCAACGCCGACTCCGTGGTGATCGTGCCCGGCTACGGCCTGGCCCAGGCCCGTGCCCAGAACGCCGTCAAGGAGCTGGCCGACGCGCTGAAGGAAAAGGGCGTCAAGGTCAGCTACGCGATTCATCCGGTGGCGGGCCGCATGCCCGGCCACATGAACGTGCTGCTGGCCGAAGCCGACGTGCCCTATGAAGACGTGAAGGAAATGGACGAGATCAACTCCGATTTCGCCGCCACCGACGTCGTCCTCATCATCGGCGCCAACGACGTGGTCAATCCGGCCGCCAAGAACGATCCGGCCTCGCCCATCTACGGCATGCCCATCCTCGAAGCGCAGCGCGCCCGTACCGTAATGGTGATCAAGCGCTCCATGAACCCGGGCTATGCCGGCCTCGACAACGACATCTTCTACATGGACAAGACCATGATGATCTTCGGCGATGCCAAGAAAGTCGTGGAAGACATGCTGAAGAGCCTCTCCGGCGGCGGTCACTGACCTAGTAGGCCGGGCTTCAGCCCGACTGCTCTCTGCTGACGAGAGTCGATGAAAAAGGCGCCGCAAGGCGCCTTTTTCTTTATCCGCTCTTCCGTCCGGTTACTCCCCGCCGCCGGCCATTGCCGGGATCCAGTCCGGCTGCTGCGGGTTTTCATCTCTCCCGGTTCCCTCGGATGCGGTAGCGCCTGGCCTCATGCCGTGCCGTGTATCTCCCTGTGCCGCTACCCTGGCCGTCGATGATCGCCGGCGCGGCATTGCGGCGAAGGAGCGTGGCTCAAGCCGGACCTGCCGTCTTCTGCGCCCGCCTGCGCGGTCACTGGCGCCAGCCTCCGCACAGGGCTTGGATTTGAACAGTGGCGGGCACAGAATCGGGGGCCTTCCCGCCGCCGCCCATCCTGGAGATGCACATGGCCTTTACGATCTATGACGCCACCCTTCCCGTTTTCCAGCAGACCCTGACCAGCTTGCTTGGCATCCTCGACAAGGCTGAAGTCCATGCCAAGGAAAAGGATGTCGACACCGCCACCTTGCTGAACGCCAGCCTGACCCCGGACATGTTCAACTTCATCCGCCAGGTGCAGATCGCCACCGACCATGCCAAGGGCTGCGCGGCGCGCCTGTCCGGCCAGGACATCCCGAAGTTCGAGGACAACGAGAAGACGATCGACGAGTTGCGTGCGCGCATCCGCAAGACCCTGGACTTCGTCGCCTCGGTGACTCCGGCGCAGTGCGCTGGCGCCGAGGCGAAGGAGCTCAAGCTGGTCTTCCCTTGGGCGACCTACGAATTCACCGGCCGGCGCTACGCCACCGCCTGGGCGCTGCCGAACTTCTTCTTCCACGTCACGACCGCCTACGACATCCTGCGCCAGCAGGGCGTGCCGGTGGGCAAGTCCGACTTTCTCGGCCCGCTGTAAGGCCGTGCTGCCCGGCGAGGCGTAACCGCAAGGCCGTGGCCTGACCTGCATCAATGCCCGGCTGTGCCGGAAAGGGACAATAGGCCATCAGGATTTGAGGAGATCGACATGACCCAGGACACCCGCACCAAGCTGCTCTCGCTGCAGGCAGAGTTCATGAAGCGCGCCGATGCCACCCACCGCGACCTGCAGCAGCCGGCGCCCCAGGACTGGGACGAGCAGGCCCAGCACCGGCAGAATGACGAGGTGCTGGAAGGGCTGCGCAATGAGGCCCGCTACGAGCTGGTGCGCGTGAACGAGGCGCTGGCGCGGCTGGATGCCGGCCGCTACGGCCAGTGCATCCGTTGCGGGGTCCAGATTGCCCCGGCTCGCCTGGCAGCCCTGCCGCAGGCCGATGTCTGCTCCAGCTGCGCCGAGCTGACCGGCCGCTGAGCCCGGGTGCGGGAGGTTTCGGCCCGCGCGTGAACTGCCTCCGCTCGCCAGGGTTTGCATCCCGGCAAGAACATGAAAAAGCCCGCTTGCGCGGGCTTTTTCATGGGCGGCTGGGCGGTAGGGCCGGCCTCATATGGCCTTGTGCCGTAGTAGCTGGCCGATAGAGGCAGCGTTTATTTCACCTTCATGCCGGCGCCGGCGCCACTGTCGGGTGACAGGATGAAGATATCGGCGCCGCCTGGGCCGGCGGCCAGCACCATGCCTTCGGACATGCCGAACTTCATCTTGCGCGGCGCCAGGTTGGCCACCATCACGGTGAGGCGGCCGACCAGCTTATCCGGCTCCGGATAGGCGCTCTTGATACCGGCGAAGACATTGCGCGTTTTCTCCTCGCCGATGTCGAGCGTGAGCTGCAGCAGTTTGTCCGCCCCCTCCACGTGCTGCGCGTTGACGATCCTCGCCACGCGCAGGTCCACTTTCATGAAGTCCTCGATGCCGATCTCCGGCGCCAGACCGTCGCCGGCGGCACCGGCACCGGCACCGGCCGCGGACTTGGCAGGCGCGGCAGCGGCCTTGGCCTTGCCGGTCGTGACCGTCGCGGGCAGGGCCGAGACCTCCGCAACCGGCGCCAGGCTTTCCTTTGAGGCCTCCACCATGGCGTCCACCTTCTCCTTTTCCACGCGCGTCATCAGCGCGGCAAAGGGCTTGATGGCGTGGCCCAGCAGCAGCGTTTCGCGGCGGCTCCAGTCGAGGTCGCTGACGTCGAGGAAGTCACGGCTGGCGGCGGCCATGGCCGGCAGGATGGGCGCCAGGTAGGTGATGAGCTGGCGGAACAGGTTAAGTCCCACCGAGCACACTTCCTGCACTTCCGCCTCGCGCGCGGGATCCTTGGCCAGGGCCCAGGGCTTCTTCTCGTCGATGTACTGGTTGGCGCGGTCGGCCAGGGTCATGATCTCGCGCACGGCGCGGCCGAAATCGCGGTTCTCGTAGTGCTGGGCAATGCCATGGCCCGCGTGGATGAAGTCGTTGAGCAGGGCCGGCTCGGCGCAGTGCGCGCTGAGCTTGCCGTCGAAGCGCTTGCTGATGAAGCCGGCGCAGCGGCTGGCGATGTTCACCACCTTGCCCACCAGGTCCGAGTTGACGCGGAACTGGAAGTCCTCGAGGTTGAGGTCGATGTCCTCGACCGAGCCGGAGAGCTTGGCGGCAAAGTAATAGCGCAGGTATTCCGGGTTCAGGTTATCAAGGTAGCTGCGCGCCTTGATGAAGGTGCCCCGCGACTTGGACATCTTCTGGCCGTTCACGGTGAGGAAGCCGTGGGCGAAGATGGCGCTGGGCGCGCGGAAGCCGGCGCCGTGCAGCATGGCCGGCCAGAACAGCGCGTGAAAATAGACGATGTCCTTGCCGATGAAGTGGTAGAGCTCGGTGGGGGCGCCCGGTGCCCAGAAATCGTCGAAGCGCAGTTCGGGCCGGCGCGCGCACAGGTTGCGGAAGCTCGCCATGTAGCCGATGGGGGCATCCACCCACACGTAGAAATACTTGCCCGGCGCGTCGGGAATCTCGAAGCCGAAGTAGGGCGCGTCACGCGAGATGTCCCAGTCGGTGAGGCCGGCCTCGAACCACTCGTCCAGCTTGTTGGCCACTTCCGGCTGCAGGCGCCCGGAGCGCGAGCGGTCCTGCAGGAAGCCGGCAAAGTCGGGCAGCTTGAAGAAGTAGTGCAGCGATTCCTTCTCCACCGGCGTGGCGCCGGAGATGGTGGAGCGCGGGTTCTTGAGTTCGGTGGGCGAGTAGGTGGCGCCGCAGACCTCGCAGGAGTCGCCGTACTGGTCGAGGGCGCCGCACTTGGGGCAGTCGCCCTTGATGAAGCGGTCGGCCAGGAACATCTGCTTTTCAGGGTCGAAGAGCTGGCGGATGGGGCGGGTGGCGATATGGCCGCCGTCGCGGTTCTTCAGGTAGATATAGGACGAGTCCGCGCGGTTTTCCTCGGAATGCGTCGAATGGTAGTTGTCGAAGTGGATGCCGAAGCCGGCGAAGTCGCTCTCGTGCTCCGCCTTCACCGCGGCAATCTGGGCCTCCGGCGTCACCCCGTTCTGCTCCGCCTTGAGCATGATGGCGGTGCCGTGGGCATCGTCGGCGCAGACGTAATGGACCTCGTGGCCCCGGGACTTCTGGAAGCGCACCCAGATGTCAGTCTGGATGTACTCCACCAGGTGGCCGAGGTGGATGGGGCCGTTGGCGTAGGGCAGGGCGCTGGTAACGAGAATGCGGCGGCGTTCGCTCATGGTGTCACGGGAATGAGTGGCGGAAAGGACGCAATCATACCGGAAAACGGGCAAAGGCCGGGCCGGAAATGGCGGCTTGGCGGCGTCCGGCAGTGACAGGCAGGGACACGGCCGCCGGCAGAAGGGGCGGCGGCTGCACCCACGGTGGCGGCTCCGGGCGCTGAGCTTCGGGTCGCGGACCCGGATCCCCTGTGGTGAGGGCGCCCGACGGGCAATGGCCCGCGTTGAGGCGCAAGGGCCGGGGCATTGTACTCGGGGCGATGAACACGCCTGGCCGGGCGGCCCCTTGCCGGGATTGACCAAAAGCCGCTCCCACCCCGTCGCAAACCGGGCTACGATACTGGCCCGTTTTCCAGGCTTTCCACGACCCTGCCGTGACTGATTCCGCTGCCGTCAAATCCGCCCTTGCCGCTGTCACCGATCCCCTCATGGGCAAGTCCCTGGGCGAGCTCGGCTGGCTGGACCGTGTCGTCGTCGATGGCGCCACCGCCCTCGTCGACCTCGCCCCTGCCTATGCCGGCGCCTCCGAGGAGCTGCGTCCGCTCATGCTGGCTGCCCTGGCTGGCACTGGCATTGCCCAGCTCGGCCTGCGCGAGGCCCCGGCCATTCCGCGCGCCCGTCCCCAGGGCGGCCTGCCCGGGCTCGACCGGGTCAAGAACATCATCGCCGTCGCCTCCGGCAAGGGCGGCGTCGGCAAGTCCACCACCGCCGTCAACCTGGCGCTGGCGCTGGCGGCCGAGGGTGCCCGCGTCGGCCTCCTCGACGCCGACATCTACGGCCCCAGCCAGCCCATGATGCTGGGCGTGCCGGCCGGCACCCGCCCTGGCGTCAAGGACGAGAAATGGTTCGTCCCCATCAAGGCCCATGGCATCGAGATGATCTCCATCGGCCTGCTGCTGGACAGCGACAACACCCCGGTGGTGTGGCGCGGCCCCAAGGCCACCGGCGCCCTGCTGCAGTTGCTGCAGCAGACGCTCTGGGATGACCTCGACTTCCTCGTCGTCGACATGCCGCCCGGCACCGGCGACATCCAGCTCACGCTGGCGCAGAAGGTCCCGGTGGCGGGCGCGGTCATTGTGACCACGCCGCAGGACATCGCCCTGCTGGACGCCAAGAAGGGTGTCGAGATGTTCCGCAAGGTCGACATTCCCGTACTGGGCGTCGTGGAAAACATGGCGCTGCACGTCTGCGGCAACTGTGGCCATATCGAGCACATCTTTGGCGCCGGCGGCGGCGAGCGCATTGCCCGCGACTACCAGACCGAGCTGCTCGGGGCCCTGCCGCTGGACATGCGCATCCGCCAGGAAGTCGACAGCGGCCGCCCCACGGTAGTGGCCGCACCTGATGGCGAGATCGCCGCGCTGTACCGCCAGATCGCGCGCCGCACCGGCGCCGCGCTGGCCCGGGCGGCTCAGGTCGATCCCAAGCGCATCAACATCGTCTTTGAATAAGAAGTTTCTGAACGGACAGGGGGCAGCATGAGCATCAAGGCGGACAAGTGGATACGGCGGATGGCGGAGCAGCACGGCATGATCGAGCCCTTCGAGCCCGGCCAGGTGCGGGAGGTCAATGGCAACAAGATCATTTCCTACGGCGTCTCCAGCTACGGCTATGACGTGCGCTGCTCCAACGAGTTCAAGGTCTTCACCAACGTGCACTCGGCCACGGTGGACCCCAAGAACTTCGATGAGCGCAGCTTCATCGACGTCCAGTCCGATGTCTGCATCATTCCGCCCAACTCGTTTGCCCTGGCCCGCACCGTCGAGCTGTTCCGCATCCCGCGTAACGTGCTCACCATCTGCCTGGGCAAGTCCACCTACGCGCGCTGCGGCATCATCGTGAACGTGACGCCGCTGGAGCCGGAGTGGGAGGGCCATGTCACCCTCGAGTTCTCCAATACCACCACGCTGCCGGCAAAGATCTACGCCAACGAGGGCGTGGCGCAGATGCTGTTCTTCGAAAGCGACGAGGTATGCGAGACGTCCTACAAGGACCGGGGTGGCAAGTACCAGGGACAGCTTGGCGTCACCCTGCCGCGTGCCTGACCCGGCGGGGGTGCGGAAATAAAAGAAGCGGCCCGAGGGCCGCTTTTTTATTGCCGGAAGAAGAGGCTGCTTCGCCACCAGCCACCAGCCACCAGCCACCAGCCACCAGCCACCAGCCACCAGCCAATCAGCCAATCAGCCAATTGCCGCAGGTGGGGCTTACTTGGCTGGTGCAGGCACAGGTGCCGAGACAGGGGCGTACTTGATACTGGTGATCTCCAGGCTATAGACGGTACCGCCGTCGTTCTGCACTACCTTGGCCGGCAGGTAGCGGTGGTCAATGGCAAGCCAGAAGGTGGTGTGCCGGCTGGGGTCGGCATGCTTGCGGCTTACGCGCAGGGTATTGAGCTTGCCCATGGGAGTCACCAGCACTTCCTTGCCGTTGACCACGAACTCCAGTGGCGACAGGTCCTTGGGCGTGGCCAGGGCATAGGGGCCGCCCAGCTTGCCGAGATCGACCAGGTCACGGCGCAACTGGATTTCCATATTGAGCGAGTCCAGCACGCCGGGGACAAGGTCATAGCTGGCGGGCGGCTTGTCGTCGCGCGTGCCATTGCCCTTGCGGGCTTTCCAGTCGAACTGGATGGCGGCCTTCTTCTTCTTGAACAGGATGTTGCGCTGCTGCTGGTAGCCGAGCGGCCTCACCTGCTGGCCATCGAACTGGAAGTCGCTGTTTTCGCTCGCGGTGGCGATGGAGGCGGACGCAGAAAAGCTGTAGCGCCAGAGCTTGTCGCCACGTTTCTCCAGGGTGCGGGTGGCCGAGCCTGACAGCTTGTTGTCGAGGTTGAAGCGATAGCTGGCGGTGTAGGGGCTGAGGTCGAAGGCCTGCAGCAGCGGGCTCGCGAGCAGCAGGCAGATGCCCAGGGCCTGTTTCAGCATGCGTGCTTCTCCGGAAAACGGCGGGTTTGTCTGGAAACGCTAAACGGCCAGGCGGGTTGACCGCAAGGCCCCGAAATATCTGCCTCAGGCCGAAGGCGGCAAACGCAGCGGCACCGCCAGGGGCCGACCCTGGAAGCAGGGCTGGCCATCACGGTACTGCAGTTCGCCCGTGGACAGCCAGGCCAGCACGCGCGGGTAAAGGCGGTGCTCGGCCTGGTGCACGCGCTCGGCCAGTTCCTCCTCGGTGTCCCCCGGCAGCACGGGCACGGCGGCTTGCGCCACGACCGGGCCGCCATCGAGTTCGGCGGTCACGAAATGCACCGAGCAGCCATGCTCGGCATCGCCCGCCTCGAGCGCGCGGCGATGGGTATGCAGGCCCTTGTACTTTGGCAGCAGCGAGGGGTGGATGTTGAGCAGGCGTCCTTCGTAGTGGGTCACGAAGGCTGGCGTCAGGATGCGCATGAAGCCGGCCAGCACCACCACGTCCACGTCCCAGGCATCCACCTGGCGCACCAGGGCCTGGTCGAAGGCGGCGCGGTCGGCGAAATTCCCATGGGTGACCACGGCAGTGGCGATGCCATGCTGCCGGGCGCGTACCAGGCCATAGGCGTCGGCGCGGTTGGAGAGCACGCCGGCAATGCGGCCGGAAATGCCGCCACGCGCGATGGCGTCGATGATGGCCTGCAGGTTGGAGCCCGAGCCGGAAATCAGGACGGCGATCTTGAGCATGGAGGGCGTGTATCCGCTGCCTGCAAGAGGGGGTGGGGCAGGGGCCGGCGCCAGGCGCGGCCCCCGGCCGGGGTCAGGCGAAGACGACGGTGGGCTCGGCGTGCGTGGAGGGCACGATCTCGCCGATGCGCCAGGCCTGCTCGCCGGCGGCGTTGAGGTGGGCAATGGCCTCGTCCGCCTTGTCGGCGGGCACCACCACGACCATGCCGACGCCGCAGTTGAAGGTGCGGTACATCTCGAAGCGCTCCACGCCGCCCTTTTCCTGCAGCCACTGGAACACGGGCGGCCAGGTCCAGGAGGACTCGTCGATGCGCGCATCGGCACCTTCCGGCAGCACGCGAGGCAGGTTGCCGGGCAGGCCGCCGCCGGTGATGTGGGCCATGGCATGTACCGGCAGTGTCTCGATCAGCTTGAGCAGCGGCTTGATGTAGATGCGGGTCGGCGCCATCAGTACGTCGGCGAGCTTGCGGCCGTCGAGCGTGGCATTGAGGTCGGCCTTGCTGACCTCGAGGATCTTGCGCACCAGCGAGTAGCCGTTGGAGTGCACGCCGCTGGAGGCGACGCCGATGAGGATGTCGCCGGCCTTCACCTTGCTGCCGTCGATGATCTCGGCCTTTTCCACCACGCCCACGGCAAAGCCGGCGAGATCGTAGTCCTCGCCCTCGTACATGCCGGGCATTTCTGCGGTTTCACCACCGACGAGCGAGCAGCCGGCCTGCAGGCAGCCTTCGCCAATGCCGGTGACGACGGTGGCCGCGGTGTCCACGTTGAGATGGCCGGTGGCATAGTAGTCGAGGAAGAACAGCGGCTCGGCGCCGGTGACGACGAGGTCGTTCACGCACATGGCGACCAGGTCGATGCCGATGCTTTCATGCTTGTTCAGGTCCAGCGCCAGCCGGAGCTTGGTGCCGACGCCATCGGTGCCGGACACCAGTACCGGCTGGCGGTAGCCTTCGGGGATCTCGCACAGCGCGCCGAAGCCGCCGAGGCCGCCGAGGACCTCGCGGCGGGCGGTCTTCTTCGCCACGCCCTTGATGCGTTCGACGAGGGCGTCGCCCGCGTCGATATCGACACCGGCATCCTTGTAGCTGAGGGAGGGAGAGGCGGGCTTCTGTTCGGACATGGCGAGGTGGCTTCGCAAGGCTGGCTGTAAAGGCCGCGTATTATAGGGAAGCCAACCGCTTCCCGCACCTTGTCGTTGCCTCGTCGCGTCGGCTTTCGTAGTGTAGGCGCTCGACCCGATCGGACCTGTCCATGCTGCGCCGCCTGATTCCCCTTGTTTTCCTGCTGCCGACGCTGCCCCTGCCGGCGGCAGAGCCGGCCGGCGACCTGGTCGCCACCCTGTTGGCCGGCACCGGCACTGCCGCCGTCTTTGCCGCGCCTGCCGTGCGGGCTGCGCTGGCTGACCCCCATCCCTTCCTGGGCGAACCGGCCAAGCCGCGCCGGCAGCGGCTGCTGGACGAAGCTGGTTTTCGCCCCTGGGTGGCCCCGCGCGCCTGGGTGCTCGAGAGCCGGCGCGACGGCGAGGCCGAACACTGGCTGCCGGCCCCGGCGACGATGGCGGCGCGTGCCCAGGCCCGCGGCTACCAGTTTGTCGCCGCGGTGCCGGAGGAGGCGGCGGCGCCGTTGCTGGCGGGCCTGGTAGCCGGCCAGCCCGCGCCGCCCGCCCTGGAGGGCCTCCTGGCGGCGCAGGCGGTGGACGTGCTGGTGCTGGTGCGTGGCCGGGAGTGGGGACTATGGAGCCATTCCCATGCGTTGCGCGGCAGTCTGGGCCAGCCCGCGCTCCTGCCCGAGGTGATTGCCGAGGCGCTGGCGAGCGTTCAGCAGTGGCCGGCGGCAGCGGGTCGCACCGTGCTCCAGGTCGAGGCTGTCGGGGGCATCATCGATCTTGCTGGCGTACGTTCCGCCCTGCAGGCATTGCCCGGGCTGCGCCAGCCGCAGCTGCTGCGCGTGCGCCCGGATCGCGTCTGGTTTGCCGTGGCGGTGGAACCGGCCGCGGTCGCCACCGCCCTCGAGGCCGAGCCGCGCCTGCCGGCTCTGGCGGTCCCCGTCACTCTTCCGGGCCAGCCGGCCGCCACCCTGCAGGCGCTGCGCCAGGTATCGCCGCTGCTGCTCCGCCAGTGGCAGCCTGCGGCTACGTTGCCCCCGGCCGCGCCAGTGGCCCAGCCTTCCTTTCCCTGACGACTTGCCCCAAGGATGACCATGTCCGATACCCGCGCCTGGCTGTGGCTGCTTCCGGCCGCTGTATTCTGCGTCCTGCTGTACCTGCTCACGCCCATTCTCATGCCCTTCGCGGTCGGGGCCCTGCTGGCCTACCTCGGCAATCCACTGGTCAGTCGCCTGGTGCGGCGCGGCATGCCGCGCAACTGGGCGGTCAGCCTGACCTTCTTCACCTTGCTCGGGGCGGTGGTGCTGGTCCTGGCCTTCCTCACCCCCATGCTCTGGAAGCAGTTCCTGTATGTGGAAGCCAAGCTGCCCACCCTGCTGCGCTGGTTCAACCGGCAGGCGACCCCCTGGCTGGAGTCGCACCTGCACATTGATATCCCCCGCCTGGACATGGACCTGATCGGCGAGTGGCTGTCGGGGTACTGGAGCGAGGCCGGGGCCGTGGCCGGCAATGTGCTGAGCCAGATGGCGGCCTCCGGTCTCAGCATGATCGGCCTGCTGGGCGCGCTGGCGCTGGTGCCGGTGGTGACCTTCTACCTGCTGCTGGACTGGGATGACCTGCTGCGCCGCCTCCGCAACCTGTTGCCGCGCGACATCGAGCCCACCGTGGTGAGCCTCTCGCGGGAGTGCGACGACGTACTGGCGGCTTTCCTGCGCGGCCAGCTGCTGGTAATGATCTCGCTGGCCCTGATCTATGCCATCGGCCTCGGCCTGGTTGGCCTCAAGCTGGCGCTGATCATCGGCCTGGTGGCCGGGCTTGGCAGCATCATTCCCTATTTCGGCTTTGCCATCGGCATTGTCGCCGCCACCATTGCCGCCGTGATCCAGTTCGGCGACTTCAACAGCGTGCTCATGGTCTGGGCGGTGTTCGCGGTAGGGCAGGGCATCGAGGGCTGGGTGCTGCAGCCCTACTTCGTCGGCAACCGTATCGGGCTGCATCCGGTGGCGGTCATCTTCGCCATCATGGCCGGCGGCCAGCTGTTCGGCTTCGTGGGCATGCTGCTGGCCCTGCCGGTGGCGGCAGTCATCCTGGTGCTACTGCGCCACGGTCATCTCCACTACCAGCAGAGCCGTCTCTACCAGGGGCGGACCCCGGTCGACGACCCGGCCGGCAGCAGCGCCGTTGGCACGGTCGGGGATGATGATGGCGGGCGTTGAACAGCTCCTGCTGAACCTGCGACCGCGACCCGACGCGCAGCTCTCGGACTTCCAGGCCCCGGCCTGGGCGGACCTGCTGGCAGCGGTGGACGACTTCCTGGCGGCGCCGGGCGGCCTGCTCTACCTGCGCGGCGAGGCCGGGCAAGGGCGCAGCCACCTGCTGGCCGCCCTCTGCGGCGAGGCCGAGCGCCGCGGCATGAGTGCCGTGCTGCTGCCGCTGGGCGAGTTGCGTGGCGAGAGCCCCGGCCTGCTTGAAGGCCTGGAAACCCAGGACCTGGTGGCCTGCGACGAGCTGGAGCAGGTAGCGGGTGACGCGGCCTGGGAAGAGGGCCTGTTCCACCTGTTCAACCGGGCTCGAGCGGCGGGCTGCCGACTGCTGTTTTCCGCGACCGGGGGGGCCGCCGGCAGCGGGCTTCGCTTGCCGGACCTGGTGTCGCGACTGTCCCTGGCGCCCAGCTGGACCTTGGCTCAGCCTGACGACCCAAGCCGCGAGGCGCTTCTGGTGGCGGCCGCCCGGCGCCACGAGCTGGTGCTGGAGCCCGAGGTGCTGCGCTACCTGCTGGGGAGGGGGCCGCGCGAGCCAGGGCGCCTGCTGGCCCTGGTGGCGGATCTGGACCGGAAGTCACTGGTGGCCGGCCGCCGCCTGACGGTCCCCTTTGTCCGTCAGGTGCTGGAGAGCGGCGGGGAAGGAGGGACGGCCGGCATGGCCTGACCTTGCCCCTCCGGCAGGGGTATGCGAGAGTACGGCGCCTCCGCAGGTAACAAAAAGCAATAACTGCTAGGCAAATCCTGCGGTTACTATTTGAAAAATAAATCTGCACCAGAAAAACAAGAATTCAGGAGATCACCTCCATGCGCAGGTCTCGAAAGAGCCTATCGTTTGCCTTTTTTGCTCTTTTGGCGCCCTTGGCTTGTGCTGACACCCTGACCGTCAATACCACCACTGACGACTTCCAGGACAATACCCTTTGCTCGCTGCGCGAGGCCGTCGAATTCTTCAATCGCGGCAAGCCGGAGGGTGGTTTCCAGGGGTGCGAGCCCCCCGCCGCCGATGCCGGCGCCGTGATTACCGTTCCGGCCGACCCTGCCCCCTATGTGATCCAGGGCAGCGCCATCACCGTGCGCACCGGCCTGGCCATCAATGGCGCCGGGCGCCGGGATGACGAGGTCACTACGCTCCAGGTCATGGGGCGTCATCGCGCCTTTGTCCTGAACCAGAATCCCCAGGTCAAGGCACCGGCCTGTGGCCAGGCCTCCCCGGCGACTTGCGCCACCTCGCCCGATGTCGTCAGCCCCCCGGCCGTGCGGACCCTGCCCACCTTCGATCTCGAGCCGGCCTCGGACTCCGCTCCCGCCGGCGACTACCTGACGACGGTCGGCTTTCCGGACGTGGTCGGCACCCTGCCTGGCGTGTCAACGGTGCCGCTGCCGGCCCACAGCTATGTGGTGCACGTTTATCGCGTGCCCGAGACCGGCGAACCGGTCGAGATCGGGCGGACCAAGGTTCCCTTCTCGGCCACCCCGATTGACTGGCAGGCCCGCGTGACCTTGCTGGTCAGTGGCGTGCATCACCTGGCCTACACCACCGAAGTGGTGCAGACCGCTACCAATGAGCCGGTGAGCCCCGAGACGCTCCTGGCCGCCAGCCCCAGGCTCAAGGTCGCCCTGTATGGCGAGGATCCCCGCATCACGCTGCGCCTCAGCCAGATGATCCTCAATGGCGGTTGCCAGGCGCTGTTGGCGGCGGACTGCGCCAACGCGGTGAACGACGACACCACGCTCACCAATCCCCCGGGCAGCGGCTACAACGAATATGCCCTCACCTTCAGCAATGGTCTGATCAACACCGAGGGCAAGGGCGGCATCATCTACAGCAATGAGCGGCTGGTCCTCTCGGATGTGCTGATCCGCCATGGCCAGGCCAACACCATGGGCGGCGCCGTCTATCTGGCGGCGGATGGCGGACTCATCGCCGAGGACACCGAATTCCGCGAGAACCGGGCAGTGCGCGGCGCTGCCATCTATGCCGAGTCCAACTCCATTGCCGTGGAAGCCAGCCTGTTCACCCTGAATGACATGGTGGCCGTGGCCGCTCCTGGCAGCGTCCCGGTACTGGCGCCTACCGCCGCCGGCGCAGTGCTGGAGGTGGGCAGCGCCACGGTGCCGGACGAACTGGACAGCACCGAGATCATCAATTCCACGCTGAGCGGTAACGGCGGTCGCGCGATGCTCCTGCGCAACGGCGCCGTCGTGAATCTGGCCACCATCGTGCTCAATACCGGTGGTGGCATCGACTTCAGCGGCGAAGGCGCGGACGTCTACAACACCATCCTGGCCGGCAACACCGGCGCTGAGGACTGTGCCAGCCGACCCGGCAGCGGCGCCGAGATGGCCAATAACCTGGTGTTCCCCGAGGCGGCGGGCGGCTGCCCCGGCGCCGGCAACCGGGTGATCGACAATTTTCCCGATTCCGAACGCCAGTTGATGACAGGACCCCTGGTCGACGGCAAGTGTGTCGGTCTCTGGGGGCTGCTCTGCCCGCTGGCTGACCGCGGCGGTGCCACCTTCGTGCACATGCCGCGGGTGCTCGAGAGCTACCTGGACAGCCCGCTGGGCGTGGGCGCATCGCCCATCATCAACAAGGGCTCCCTTGTCTTGGGTGGCGAAGCTGCCCAGTGCCGCACCACCGACCAGCGTGGCGAGAGCCGTGCTGCCCTCTCCTGCGACATAGGTGCCGTGGAGCTGCAGGCAATTGCCAGTGGTACCGCTCCCCTGAGCGGGGGCGTCATCTCCTTTGGCGAAACTTACACCCAGAACATCGTGGATGACCTGGGCGACGAGGTGTTGCTGTCCGTGGCCCGCTGCGAGCAGCTGTTCCCGCCGCGCTTCGTGGGAGCCCTCCGCTATCCGCCGACCAGCCTTGCCCCGGATATCAGCCGCGTAGTGGCTGATACCTATGCCGTGCGTAACACCGCCAGCGCGACGGACACCCTGGTCACCGTGCCGGGCTGCCCCTGGGCGGAGACGGCCCCGGCCCGCGGTCGCCTGACCTTCTCCGGCGACGGTGATTACAGCTACCAGCCGACGGTCGAGTTCCACGGCTTTGACCGCTTCAACATCCGCGCCGTGACGAGCCTGAGCGCCCTCAATGCCTTGCCGGCTGATCGCAGTCGCATGCTCAAGGCCCAGGTCATCGTCGAGCCGGCTACGACCATGGTCAGCGACAAGCTGGGCGGTGCGCTTGATCTGTGGAGCATTATGCTGCTGGCCCTGGCGGGACTTGGCTGGCGGCGTGGAGGAAAGGCATGAAAAAACTTCGCCCCCTGCTGGCGGCCGCGCTGCTGCTGGCCGCTGCCTCCCCCCGCGCCAGCCTGGTGACCACGATCAACGTGACGACCAGCGTGGACGAGGACGGGACCAACACCGCGGCCTGCTCGCTACGTGAGGCCGTCAAGACCGTCAACCAGATGGCCCCTTACGGCGGCTGCGCGGCTCCCGATGCCTTCACCGACAATGTCATCCAGCTGGAGGCGGTCCGCTACGCCCTGACCCGCGGTGAGATCTTCCTTGAGGGGGAGATCATCATCTACGGCAAGGACAGCCAGGCAGAGGCTCGCGAGGATGAGGTGGATCCGCTCACCGGCAAGGCTCCCCGTCGCGTCCGCCCCGATTTCGTGGGCGGCACCGGCATTGGCGCCACCGGCACCCGTATCGTTGCCACCCCTGGCAGCCGCATCTTCAATTCCGCGGCCAATACCAGCCTCAAGGACCTGGTGCTGCACGGCAGCGGCAGCCCTGAGCAAACCTCCGCCACGACCATCACCGGCAACGGGGGCGTGATTTTCTCCGGCGCGTCCCTCAGCCTGGACAACGTCATCATCAGCGGTGGTCGCGCCACTGGCGCCGGCCTTGCCGCCGGCAATGGCGGCGCCATCTATCTCGGTGGTTCCGCCACCACCCTGACCTTGACCGACGTGACCCTGGAAGGCAGCCAGGCCAGCAACAAGGGCGGCGCCATTGCCATGCTGTGCCAGACTGACCTGACGCCGTATGCCGGTCATACCCTGACGCTTACCCGTGTCCTGCTGCGGGACAATTCCGCCACGCTGGGGGCGGGCGCCATCGACGTCTGCGGCAACTCGGGGATGACGCTCACCGCCAGCACGCTGTCCGCCAACACGTCGGCGGCCGACGCCGGCGCCATCACCTATGTGCAGGGTGCCGATGTCGATCTTGGCCAGCTCCTGATCAGCAACGTGACGGCGGCGGAACAGGTCGGGCATGTCCTGGCCCTCAACGGCCTCGCCAACGTACAGGTGACCGGCTCCTTGCTGTCCGGCTTCAACACGCCGGGGCGCTCCAGCATCTGTCATAACCCTGATGCCGCCGTTCCCTGGTCCGCCAACAGCTCCCCCTCGGGCCGGTTCAATGCCGTCGATGATGATGGCAGTTGCGACAGCCTGCTGAGGAGCGACGGCAGTAACGTGGACATCGTTCCGGGCACGTCGCTGGCGAATGTCCTGGTCCCCATCCAGAGACGGGTCGACTACTATCCCGCGGTGGCCGGCGGTGCGCCTTTCGGCCTGACGGATTACTACCTGCCAAAGGTCGCGGTGGGTTCTCCCATTCTCGACAGAGGCGAAGAATTCACCAGCTGCCTGACGGCGGACCAGCGCAACCTCGATCGACGCAGCGGTATGCGCTGCGATATTGGCGCCGTCGAGCGTCTGGTGGTTACGGCGCGCGACGACAAGGAGTCGAGCCGGCCGCGCACGGATCGTCTGGCAATTGTCGATGTCCTGGCGAATGACTCCTTCGGCGAGCATGACACGCTGGGGCCTTACACGTTTGCGGCCAATGCGCCTGACGATGCCGCCCTGCCCGGCGATCAGTCCACTCCTTCCGTGATTCTGGTCGAAGATGCGGAAGAGCGCTGCGAGTGGAGGGCCAGCAATGACCCTGACTATCCCGGGATGCTGGTGGTGCACAACGATGGCGTGGTGACAACCGAGGACACGCCGGTGGTGTGCACCTATCGCGTGGTCGATTCCCAGCCGGCCACCTCGGACACGGTGGCGACGGTCAAGGTGCAGTTCCGCAATCTGTCGCCGCTGGGTACCGAGGACTCCTATCTGCGTCCGGTGGGAACGACCTCCATCACCTTCAATCCGCTGGAGAACGACACGGATGAGGGGGATGGCCAGTATGGCCTGGTGCGGCGTGAGACTCCTGATCCTGTCGATCCGATCAATAATCCTCCGGTCGTCACCTATGGCCCGGAAGTGGCCTGGGCGCCGTTCTATCCCATCGAGATCGACCGTGCTCCGCAACTTGGGGAGGTCGTTGGCGCGTCCTCCGGCCTTTGCCCCGGCAGCGCCAGCATTCCCCGTATCTGCCTGAACCCGCCGCTGCGCTATGTGGCCAAGAACAGCCAGTCGCCCTTCACCGACTCCTTCACCTATCGCGTCTATGACGCGGAAGGCCTGGGATCGAACTCCACCACGGTGACGATCTACACCGATGCCCCGGATCCGGATCATGGCGGCGGCGGCAGCCTCGACCTGCTGGGGGGGCTGCTGCTAGGCCTGCTCGGCTTGCGGCGATTCCTGAGGCTCTGATAAAAAGGCCGCTCATGCGGCCTTTTTATTTATTGCCGCCCAGCCGGAGATCTCCATGACTGTCATTTCCCGACCATTGGCGCTCGCGCTCGGCCTTGCCTTGCTGCCGGGCTGTGCCACCCGGGGGCCGTTGCCGGCTTATGCGGGCATGGTCCGGCCTGTTGCCGAGGTGGCCGTAGTGGCTATCCCGGAGGAAATCCAGGTCATGGCCATTGATGGCCGCGAGCCGCCACCCAGCTTCCTCAGGGGCCACCGGGAGCTGGCGCTGCTGCCCGGAGAACATGTCTTCAGCCTGCGTTACGTGCAGCTCTTCCGACTAGGAGCCGACGAGCACGATGTGGTGCGTTCGCGGCAGGCCGCCCTGCGTTTCACCGCGGTGGCCGGCGGCCGCTACCGGCTGGAGGTGCCGGCGCAGCGCGATCGCGACGCGGCACTCGCGTTTGCCAAGGCGCCGACATTCACCCTGGTTGACCAGGCGGGGGCGTCCCGCATCGAGTCCACCGCCATCCAGTCCTTTGCCGAGGCCTCGCTGGTTGATACCCTGAGCAAGGCTTTCGAGGCCCAGGGCGAAGCAGCGCGGCCCGTCACCCATCTTGATCTTCTCAAGGATATCTGGGGTCGCAGCAGCGAGGATGAGCGCCGCGACTTCCAGGCCTGGATCAACCAGCAGGCGAAATAACTTCCTATGACTGAGCTTGCAATCCCGGGCTATACCATCAAGCGCACCCTGGGCAGGGGTGGCATGGCCACGGTCTACCTCGCCGAGCAGGAAAAATTCGAGCGTGATATCGCGCTCAAGGTGATGGCCCCCTCGCTGTCCGCGGACGCTGGCTTCCGCGAGCGCTTCCTGCGTGAGGCCAAGATCGTCGCGCGAATTTCCCATCCCAATATCGTGGCGGTCTATGACGTCAACGAGGTCAACGGGATCAATTACATCGCGATGGAATTCCATCCCGGCGGTGACCTGAAGGCGCGCCTTCGCGAGGGGTTGGGCGTGCGCGAGGCGCTGCAGGTGGCGCGCGACATGGCACGTGCCCTCGATTTTGCGCACAGCAAGGGCTACCTGCATCGTGACATCAAGCCGGACAACATCCTGTTCCGCGATGACGGCAGCGCGGTGCTGACCGACTTCGGCATAGCCAAGGCAACCGAGGGCGATGCCAGCCTGACGCAGATGGGCATGGTGGCGGGGACTCCCAAGTACATGAGCCCGGAACAGGCGCGCGGCCAGCAGCTGGATGCCGCCTCCGACCTCTACAGCCTGGGTGTCGTGATGTTCGAAATGCTCACCGGCCGCCTGCCGTTCGA
Source organism: Pseudomonadota bacterium (assembly GCA_040385265.1). Lineage (GTDB taxonomy): Bacteria > Pseudomonadota > Gammaproteobacteria > Pseudomonadales > Moraxellaceae > UBA2031. The sequence continues at coordinate 120,925 of JAZKHS010000014.1, forward strand.
GGCTTCCGATCCCATCGCCCTCGGCATCATGCACATGAATGCACCGGTGCCGCGCCTGGAGGGCCGGCTGGCCCATTTCCAGCCCCTGGTCGACCGCCTGCTCGACAAGCAGCCGGCCCAGCGCCCGCAAAGCGGCGCCCAGGTCATGCGCGAGATTGATGCGCTCGAGAAGACCTTCGATTATGGGGCCACCGAACCGGCGGCGGGGGAGGGCCAGACCATGCTGCGGCCCTCCTTGCGCAGCGCGGTGTCGGCACCTGCACCTGCACCGGCGTCCGTTGCCGCCGGCGAGGCCACCGTGCTCAATCCCGTTGCGGCGCCTGCCCCGCGTCCGGCAGCCGCCGTGGCGGTTACGCCATCCCCTGTTTCAGCGCCGGAGTCGACGGGGCGAGGCGGCAGGATTGCGGCCGTGGTCGCCCTGATGGTGGTGCTGGGTGGCGGAGGCGGCTGGTGGGCATTGCGCCAGTCCGAAGCCGATACCCGTGCAGCGAAGTTGCAGGTCGGGCTTGATGCCGCGGCCGCGGCCCTGGCGCGTGACGCACTGCTGGCGCCGGATGGCGACAATGCCCTGGCGCATTATCGCGCGGTGCTGACGCAGGATCCGGGTAATGCCGAGGCGCTGGCCGGCATCCGCAAGCTGGTCAACGCCCTGCAGGCGAAGGCCTATGCCGCCCTGGGCGAGCAGCGCATCGACCTGGCGGCTCGCCTGCTGGCGCAAGCCAGCGAGATCGAGCCCGGCGAGCCGGGCCATGCCGCCCTGCAGCGCGCCATCAGCGAGGCCCGCACCTCGACCGCGCGCACCGCCAGTGCACAGGCGGCGGAGCAGGCCGCGCAGCAGGCGGTGGCGGTGCGCGCCGTCAGCGCGGCGGAGCCGGTTCGCAGGGAAGCAGTTATCGCAGTGGCAACGGCTGCGCCGGTTGCCGCGGCGCCCGATGCCCTGCTTCGCCTGCGCATCGGCGGCATGCTGGGCAGCGCGCGACAGGCGCTCGAGGACGGCGATGCCGCCACCGCCATCCAGCGCTATGAGCAGGTAATCAAGCTCGAACCAGGCAACCGGGAGGCGCGCGACGGCTTGCGCCTGGCGCGCGCGCGCTAGCCGGGCACCTTCCGGCAGGCATGAAAAAGCCGCGCATTGCGCGGCTTTTTCATGGCGCAGCGTGTCACTGTGCCTTGAGGGCGTACTGCTCCAGGGCCAGGCGTTGCTGGGTGGCGTCCTGGCCCTTGAGGCTGGCGATGGCAAAGGCGTAGGCCTGGTTCTCCGCGGCCATCACGGCGTCGACTTCCTCGGCGTAGCGGCGTGCGGCTTCGGCATAACGGACCTCCGGATTCTTCAGTTCCTGCTCCAGTTTGCTGCCGATGACGTCAGAGATTTTCTCGGTGAGCTTCTGCAGGATCTCGGTGTCGGCAGGCAGGCTGGCGAGCTTGAAGGGCATCCGGAACTGGCCGAGCTCGATGCCTTCGTTGCCCTCGTCGGTGTGCTCGACCTTGGCGGTTTCGGAGCCGGTGGCCAGCACTTTGCCGGTACGCGCTTCGACCAGGCGGTAGGAAGCCGAAATGATGCCGACCTTGCGCATGATCTGCAGGTTGATGGTGATGTCTTCCTTCTTCTCCTGCGTCAACAGACGCGCCGGTTCGGCCAGCTTGGCGCGCTGCGACTCCGGCAGGGCGGCCCACTGCTCATGGGCGGGATTGCTCACGCTGCCGGTGTCGGTCACTACGCGCATGGTTTTCTTGCTGCGGTTCTCGGTGGTGTCGACGCGTGACTCCAGAATCTTGCCCTGCACCAGCAGGTCGGCGCTGGCGAGCTCGTTCACTTGCGAGGCGCCCAGTTCCTTCTCGCGCAGGATGGCCTGGAACTGGTCGCGCTCGATGATGCGGATGTCGTTGGGAATCCTCTCGAACAGGTGCTGGGTCACCTTGGCGGCAACCGCCCCCCCGAATTCCGGGCTGCCCGGAGGGTCGGAGAAGGCAGCGGTGCTGACCTTGCGCATGGCCTTGCCCAGGGTGGCTTCCAGAGTCGTGCGCAAGCTGGCGCGCAGGCCGGGGAAGTCCGGATGGAAGCGCTCCACGACCTTCAGGTAGCCCAGCGCCAGTCCGGTCTGGCCGGCCTTGCCCGCCTCCTGGTAGCGGCTGTAGACGGCTTTCAGGAAGGCCTCTTCCTGCGGCGTGCGCGGGCTGGAGGCGCCGCTGGTCTTGCTGCGCAGGTCGCGCGCCTGGTTGAGCAGGGTGTAGGCATCGGCAAGGCGGTTCTCGGTGACCGCGACGCCGGCCTGGGCGATGAAGTAGGCCACCATGTCGTCGGACGACTTGGACAGCCGCTTCAGGATCTCGGGGAACTCCGGCGCCTGCGACAGGCTCATGAACTGGGTATAGGCGTCGTCCAGCTTGCCGTCGGCCAGGCTGTCCCAGAATTTCTTCTCGAACAGGCGGGCATCGGCCAGGGTGATCTGGCTACCGATGGTCTGGTCCTCCGGCGCCACCTGCTGCAGGGCCTTGAGGGCCTGCCTGGCCTCGCCGTACTGCTCGTTCTTCAGGGCGGCCTCCGCCTTGTTGCGAAGGGTGGTCACCATGTCGGCACTTTCACGGCTGTAGCGATCGTCACCGGTCAGCTTGGCCAGGTCTTCCAGTACCGCCACGCGCTGACCCAGCTCGCTCTCGGTAAAGCGGGCCAGCTGGTTCTGCTGTGCGGTGATACGGGCCTGGGTGCGGCCGCGCAGTTCATTCAGCTCGGCAACCATGCGGCTGTGCTTTTCCGGCGACCACTTCTGCATTTTCGGCAGACGGGCCAGTTGCGCATCCACGATGGGCAGGGGCACCAGGCCGCTGGCGGTGGATTGCTGGTTCAGCTCGCTGCGCACGTCCTGCTCGAGCTTGCGGGCCAGCTGGTGGCCGATGTCGTTGAGCTGGGCAACCGCCTTCTGGCCTTCGGGCGTGCTGAGCTTCTGGCCAGCCAGGCGAAGGGTGTACTGTTCATACAGTCCTTCCAGGCTGCCGGACTGCTGGGCGGCGGAGAGTTCCTGCTGGGTCAGGGGGGCGGGGCCCGAGGCGCAGCCGGCAAGGCTGAGTGCGACGGCAAGGCCGGTAAGGGAAAGGCGGTGCATGCGGTGACCCCTGCAACAAAGGCGAGAAAATGGCACAACGGCGGCGGGTGCGTGGCTGCACCGGTGCACCGGGACGATGCGCCAGGCAGGGCAGCGTTCCGGTGCCGCGCTCAAACGGATGGCCTGAGTCTATAGGCTGAAGAAGACGCGGGAAAGGCGGAAGGGCCGGCGCCAGGGCCCTCCGGTCAGGACGCGTTGGCGGCGCGGTGCCAGCGCACCAGCAGCATGAGGGCGGTAAAGCTGGCACCGATCAGCACCGCCCGTACCAGGGCCAGCACGCCATCGAGGCCTGGCACGAAGGCGCCGAGCGCCGCCCAGCAAAAATAGGGCATCAGCATCAGGCTGAGCCAGAGGGCACTGCCCGGGTTGCCGCGCCAGAGCGGACGCAGGAAAACCGCCAGCGGCATCAGGAGGACGACCACCAGGAAGCCGCTGGCGGCCAGCGTGCGATCGGGCTCCAGCAGGGTCTCGGCGATCATGAAGGCCAGCAGCAGGAGCAGCAGCGCGAAAGAGGCCAGGCGGCCGCGGTTGAGTTTTTCGGCAGGGGCAAGGGGCATGGGTCAGCTCGGTCGTAGCCGGGCCTGGCGCGCCAGTCGGCGGCCCAGGGCAAGGCAGAGGTCGGTTTCGTGGGGGTCCAGGGCGCGGCTGCCGTCGGTGCCGGCGTGGTGGCTGGCGCCGTAGGGGGTGCCGCCGCCCGTGGTGCGGGACAGTCCGGGTTCGGAAAAGGGCAGGCCCATGATCAGCATGCCATGGTGCAGCAACGGCAGCATCATGGACAGCAGGGTGGACTCCTGGCCGCCATGGAGTGCACTGGTGGAGGTGAAGAGGGCGGCCGGCTTGTCGATCAGGGCGCCGTTGACCCAGAGCCTGCTGCTGCCATCCAGGAAGTACTTGAGGGGTGCGGCCATGTTGCCGAAGCGGGTGGGGCTGCCCAGCGCCAGGCCGACGCAGCCGGCAAGGTCGTCAAGCTCGCAGTAGAGGTCGCCGGTGTCGGGGAGGTCCGGTTCCGTGGCCTCGCAAACCGTGGATACCGCCGGCACGGTACGCAGGCGCGCCTCCAGGCCCTCGGCCTCGATACCCCGGGCGATGACGCGGGCCATGGCGCGGGTGGCCCCATGGCGGCTGTAGTAAAGCACCAGCACATAGGGGGCGCTCATGCCAGCAGCTCCAGCACCTTCTCCGGCGGTCGCCCGATCACGGCGCGCTTGCCCTTGACCACCAGCGGCCGCTCGATCAGGCGCGGATGCGCCGCCATCGCGGCAATCAGGGTATCTTCGCCCAGGGCAGGGTTATCCAGTCCGAGCTCTCGATACTCGTCCTCGCCGCTGCGCAGCAGGGCGCGCGCCGGCAGGCCGAGGGCCGCGATCAGTGCCTTGAGGGTGGCGGCGTCGGGCGGCGTTTCCAGGTAGCGGACCACGTTGGGGGCGGCACCATGGGCCTCGAGCAGCTCCAGGGCCTGGCGCGACTTGGAACAGCGCGGATTGTGATAGATGGTGATCATGCGGGCTTCCTCGGGATGCCCGTTCCGGGGCGGGGTGATTGTAGCGGGGCCCCGCAAAGAACTCGACACCGGCCGGGGTGGCGGGAATACTTGCCGGCAAACGAAAAGCCTGACCAGGGGCCACCATGCGTCACTCGTTGGCGGCCAACTTGCGCCGCTGCCAGGGCATCGCCCGCTTTGTCTTCCGCCACTTCCGCCATGACCGCAGCCACCAGCATGCGGTGCTGCTCACCTACACCACCTTGTTCGCCGTGGTGCCGACGATGACGGTGACCTTCGCCATCCTGTCGGCCATCCCTGCCATGCAGGCGGTCAGCGACAACCTGCAGCAGTTCATCTTCCGCCATTTCATTCCCAGCAGCGGCGTCGCCATCCAGGAGCACCTGCAGGAGTTCTCGCGCCAGGCCACGCACCTGACCGCCATCGGCAGCGTGATGCTGTTCGCCACGGCGCTCATGATGCTGGTCACCATCGAGAAGGCCTTCAACGAGATCTGGCGCGTGCGCGAGGGACGCAAGGGCCTGGCCAGCTTCCTGCGCTACTGGGCCGTGCTCAGCCTGGGACCTCTGCTGCTGGGCGCCGGCTTCGCGTTGTCTTCCTACATGATGTCGCTGCAACTGGTGAGTTCCGCCGCCGATCTGGTCAATCATGTCCTGCCCGCCATGCGCCTGCTGACCTTCCTCTTCACTGCGGCAGGCTTCACCCTGCTCTACGTGGCGGTGCCCAATACCCGCGTGCCGGTGAGCGCCGCCCTGGGCGGTGGCCTGGTGGCGGCGATGCTGTTCGAGGGCGCCAAGCACCTCTTCGCTGTCTTCATCAGTCATTTCTCGTCGTACACGCTGGTCTACGGTGCCTTTGCCGTGTTTCCGGCCTTCCTGCTCTGGATCTACCTGAGCTGGGCCATCATCCTGTTCGGGGTCGAGGTCAGTCGTGGCCTCACCATGCAGCGCCTGCGTCGCGGCCGCTACCACCATCCGGTGCTGGCCCTGATGGAGGTGCTGCAGCTTTTCTGGAAGCGTCACCGGGAGGGCGGCACGGTCAGCGACCTGGAGGTGATGGCCGTACTGGGCGAGCAGGAGGAGACGGCATGGCTGGAGTTCGCGCCGTTGCTGTTGCAGCAGCGCCTGATCCGCCGCACCGATGACGGCAGCTATGTACTGGCGCGTGACCTGGAGGCGCTGGATTTTTTCAGTTTTTACCAGGGCCTGCCCTGGCCGCTGCCGACACCGGCGGACCTGGCCGGGCTCCAGGGCGAGTCGCCCTGGCTGATACGGCTGGGGCCCGCCCTGGAAGTGGCCCATCGACAGCTGGGCGTTGCCCTGGATATGCCCCTGGCGCGGCTCTTTGCCGGCCCGGATGAGGAGGTGGCCTGATGGCAAGCATCGAAACCCTGACCCTCAGCAATGGTGAGCTGCACTTTTCTGCCCGTGCCCTGGGCGAGGGGCCGCTGGTGCTGCTGCTGCACGGTTTTCCCGACGACTATCACAGCTTTGACGCCCAGCTCGAGCCCATCGCGGCGGCGGGTTATCGTGTGGTGGCGCCGATGTTGCGCGGCTACGAGCCGTCCTCGCAGTCGCCGCGCGATCTTTATCACCTGATTCATCTGGCGGAGGACGTCTTCGCCTGGATGCAGGCGCTGGACGCGAAGCAGTGCCACCTGGTGGGGCATGACTGGGGCGCCCTGACCAGCTACGTGGCGGCTGCCCTGCAGCCCCGGAAATTCGCATCGCTGACGACCCTGGCCATTCCGCACCTGCGACACAGCCTGCTGGGCGTGGCCGAGGTACCGGGGCAGCTGGTGAAGTCGTCCTACATCCTGCTCATGCAGTTTGCGCGCATCGCCGAGCACATCGTCGCGCGCGACGACCATGCCTTTGTCGAGACCCTGTGGAAGCTGTGGTCGCCGGACTGGCGCTACTCCCCGGCAGACCTGGAGCAAGCCAAGTCCACTTTTCGCGCCGAAGGCGTGGTGCATGCCGCCACCCAGTACTACCGCTGCCTGTTGCAGCCGCTGTCCCTGTCGACGCAGCAGTCCTGGCGCCTGCTGACGGCCAGGGTCAATGTGCCGACGCTGGCCCTTACCGGCGAACATGACGGTTGCATGGATTCCCGGCTCTATGACACGTTGATGCGCGAGCAGGACTTCGAGAAGGGCCTGAGGGTGACGCGACTGCCCGACACCGGGCATTTCCTGCATCGCGAGGCGCCGGCGGCGGTCACGGACCTCATCCTGGACTGGATCCGCCGGCACCCGGTGGGCGCAGGTCCGCTGGGTTAGCGCCGCCCCCCCACCGCCACCGGATTCCCCGCGCGCTGCTCCACCGCGGTTCGCCGTCCCCGGCGCCAGGCCGCCGCCGGCGGGACATCCGCAGCGGCGGGTGGGGGGTGTATAATGCCGCCCGCTCAAACCCGGCCCACAAGGCCCGCCTTCGTTGCCATTCCCCGGAGTCCACCCCCATGACCCTCATCAAGAAAGACGACCTCATCCAGAGCGTCGCCGATGCCCTGCAGTACATCTCCTATTACCACCCGGTGGACTTCATCCAGGCGATCAATGCCGCCTATGAACGGGAACAGAACCAGGCCGCCAAGGACGCCATGGCGCAGATCCTCATCAACTCCCGTATGTGCGCGGAAGGCCACCGCCCCATCTGCCAGGACACCGGCATCGTCACCGTGTTCGTCAAGGTCGGCATGGACGTGCGCTGGGACCTGGGCGGCCTGTCGCTCGACGACGCGATCAATGAAGGCGTGCGCCGTGCCTACCTGCACCCGGACAACGTGCTGCGCGCTTCCATCCTGCGTGACCCGGCGGGCAAGCGCACGAACACCAAGGACAACACCCCGGCGGTGATCCACTACAGCATCGTGCCGGGCAATACCGTCGACATCACCGTCGCCGCCAAGGGCGGTGGCTCCGAGAACAAGTCCAAGATGGCCATGCTGAACCCCTCCGATTCCATCGTGGACTGGGTGCTCAAGACGGTGCCGGAAATGGGCGCCGGCTGGTGTCCGCCCGGCATGCTCGGCATCGGCATCGGCGGTACCGCGGAAAAGGCCGCGCTGCTGGCCAAGGAATCGCTGATGGACCCGGTCGACATGCACGAGCTGCTGGCGCGCGGTCCGTCCAACCGCATCGAGGAACTGCGCCTCGAGCTCTACGACAAGGTCAACGCGCTGGGCATCGGCGCCCAGGGCCTGGGCGGCCTCACCACCGTGGTCGACATCAAGATTCGCGACTACCCGACCCACGCCGCGTCCCTGCCGGTGGCGATGATCCCCAACTGCGCCGCCACCCGCCACGTGCACTTCGAGCTTGACGGCTCCGGTCCCGCGCACCTGGAAGTGCCGAAGCTCGAGGACTGGCCGAAGATCACCTTTGACGCCAGCAAGTCGCGCCGTGTCAACCTCGACACCGTGACCGCCGAGGACATCAAGAGCTGGCAGCCGGGCGAAACCCTGCTGCTGTCCGGCACCATGTACACGGGCCGCGACGCCGCCCACAAGCGCATGACCGAGATGTTCGCGCGCGGCGAGTCGCTGCCGGTCGACCTCAAGGGCAAGTTCATCTATTACGTCGGCCCGGTGGATCCGGTGCGCGACGAGGTGGTCGGCCCGGCCGGACCCACCACCGCCACCCGCATGGACAAGTTCACCGACGTGGTGCTGGAGAAAACCGGCCTCATCGGCATGATCGGCAAGTCCGAGCGCGGCCCCGTTGGCATCGAGGCGATCAGGAAGCACCAGGCGGTGTACCTGATGGCCGTGGGCGGCGCCGCCTATCTCGTGTCCAAGGCGATCCGCAAGGCGCGCGTGGTGGCCTTCGAGGACCTCGGCATGGAGGCGATCTACGAGTTCGTGGTGGAGGACATGCCGGTGTCGGTGGCCGTGGACGTGAACGGCTCCTCGGTGCACAACACCGCGCCGAAAATCTGGCAGGCGAAGATCGGCAAGATCCCGGTCAAGGCCTGATTGATGCCTGCCCGGAAAAGCCCGCACCAGCGGGCTTTTTCATGGGCGCTTGCCGGCTTTTCCCGCATCCGGACGCGGCTTCCGGCCAGGGAAGGGGACCAGCGGCGCCGGCCTCCGCCTGAAGCGTCGCCGGGGAGCATAGGCAGGTAGGGCGTGTGGGCATACAGTCGTCAGGCAAGCAATTGACGCGAGGCTGACGGATCATGCCCCCCAGGAGCAAACTGCAAGGATGGCTGTTACTGGTCCTCCTCTCACTGCCGGTGGCCTCCAGGGCCGGCACCCAGGTGCTGCTGACCGGCGAGTGGCCCCCCTATACCGGCATCATCGAGCCCGAGGGCGGCAGCATGGCTGCCGTCGTGCGTGCGGCCTATGCCAGTCAGGGTGACCAGGTGAGGCTGGGCTTCTTCGGCTGGTTCCGCATTGCCCGCCTGCTGGCCACCGACAAGGGATTTACCGCCAGCTTTCCCCACTACTACTCCGCAGAGCGGGCTGCCCGCTGCCACTTTTCCCGCCCCATTGGCAGCAGCCCCCTGGGCCTCGCTGCCCGCAGGGGGACGAGTCTGCAGTGGACGGACGTTACCGACCTTCAGCGTTATCGCATCGGCACGGTAAGGTCTTATGTGAGCGTTCCCGCCCTCGATCGTCTGGTTGCCTCCCGCAAGGTGCGGACCCTGACAGCGCTGGACGACGCTGACAATCTGCGCAATCTCGTCGCAGGCAAGGTGGATGCCATCGTGGTCGACCGCAACGTGTTCGCCTACCTGCTACGCAGCGATGCTTTCCGGGACTCGGCAACGCAATTGCGGCTCGATCCTCGCGTGCTGGTCATGCACGACCTGTATATGTGTTTTCCGCGCACGCCGGCGGGGCTCGCCGCACGTGACCGCTTCAATGCCGGTCTCGCCCGGCTGCAGGAGCCGGCGCTACGCTGAGTTTTCCGGCTCAATGCGGGTGCTGGCTGTGGTCCATGGCCGGCATCGGTTCCGGCGTGCCCGTGTCCGGGCCCGGAACCGCTGCACCCGGCGAGGCGGCAGGCGCCGGCATATGTTCATGGTGATCCGCGTGCGTATCCGGGACGACTGGGGCGGTGGCAGGCGTTCCCGCCTCCATGGTCGGGGACATGCCCGCGGGGGGCGCCATCCCCGCGTGATCCGTGGCGCCCTCGCCAGCAGGAGCCGGGGCTGCCATCGGTGCAGTGGTCGCCCTCATGTCATGTCCGGCGTGCGCTCCGGGGGCCGCAGTGCTGTGGCCGCCGTGACCGTCATGGTTCATGAGCAGGGGCTGGCCCGCAGTCCAGAGGCCGAACAGGATGACCAGTGCACCGGCGAGGCGGCGAGTGCCGGCCTTCTGCATCAGGCTGCGCACCTGGCCCGCGAAGGCGCCCGTCAGCAGCAGAACCGGCAAGGTGCCGAGGCCGAAGGCCAGCATCACGGCGCCCGACATCGCCGCATCCGCGCGCGCCAGTGCGAGGGCGAGGGCGCTGTAGACCAGGCCGCAGGGCAGGAAGCCCCAGAGGCCGCCGGCGAGCAGCGCCTTCCAGTAGCGGTTCACCGGGAACACCACCTTGCGCAGGGGCTCCAGCACTTTCCACAGCGAGCCGCCCACGCGCTCCAGCTTCTGCAGCCCCAGCCACCAGCCCGCGAGGTAGAGGCCCAGCGCGATCATGAACAAGCCGGCGGCTACGCGGGGCCAAGGGCTCTGTGCCCAGCCACCCAGCACGCCATGCGCCAGCGCCCCCACGGCGACCCCGAGCAAGGTGTAGGTGAGGATGCGGCCGCTGTTGTAGGCGAGCTGGAAGGCAAACAGGCGCCAGCCCCGGCGGGCCTCCGGCGGCAGCGCAAAGGACAGCGCGGCGGAGATACCGCCGCACATGCCCACGCAATGCGTGCTGCCGAGCAGGCCGGTGGCGAAGGCGGTGAGCAGCAGGGCGCTGTCAGCGAGGGTCATCAAGCTTTCTCCGTTCTTCGCGGTCGTCCTGCAGGATGCGGTGGGCAGGGCCGTCCATGTCCTCGAACTGGTTGCTCTTCACCGCCCAGAAGAAGAGCCAGATGCCGCCAGCCAGGAAGAGCAGGCTGACCGGGATGAGAAAGTAAATGATTTCCATGCAGGGTTCCGGACCGGATCAGGAAGGGCGCGCCATCAGGCGCAGGCGCAGGGCGTTGCCGACCACCACCAGCGAGCTGGCCGACATGCCGAGGGCGGCGGCCCAGGGCGGCAGCAGGCCGAGGGCGGCCAGGGGCAGGGCGGCCAGATTGTAGGCCAGTGCCCACCCCAGGTTCTGGCGGATGATGCGGCCGCTGCGCCGTGCCGTATCGCGGGCCGCCACCAGCGTGCGCAGGTCGTCGCGCAGGAGCAGGCTGTCGGCGGTGACCTGGGCAAGGTCGGTGCCGGAGGCCATGGCCACCGACAGGTGTGCCTGGGCCAGCACCGGCGCGTCGTTGACGCCGTCGCCCACCATCACGACTACCGCGCCGCTTTCCTGCAGGGCAAGCACGCGCTCGCGCTTGGCCTCGGGGGAGAGTCCGCCTGCCACCTCGTCGATGCCCAGTTCCCTGGCCATGGCCAGGGGCGTACTGGACGGATCGCCCGAGAGCAGCCAGGGAATGATGCCGCGCTGCCTGAGCTGACGCACGACCTGCGCCGCTTCTGGCCGAAGCGTGTCGGTCAGGCGGAAGCGGGCGAGGGCGCCTTCGTCGTCTGCCAGCCAGAGCAGGTCGCGGTCCGCCGCACTGTCATGGCCAAGCGCGAAGGCGGCATGACCGAAGCGGTAGCGTCGTCCGTCGATGCAGCCGGACACGCCGGCGCCAGCCACGTGCTCGATGTCGGTGACCAGGGGCAGCGCCATCACCGGCAGGACCTGGAAAGCACGGGCCACCGGATGCTCGGAGCGTTGCTCCAGCGCGCACACGACGCGCAGTGCCGTCTCCGCATCGCCGCGCACGGCCGCATGCTCCTGCAACTGCAACGTGCCCGTGGTGAGCGTGCCGGTCTTGTCGAAGACCATGTGCGTGGCCTGCGCCAGCGTCTCCAGCACATGGCCTCGGCTGATGAGGAAGCCGCGTTCCGCCAGGGCGCTGGTGGCGCTGGTCAGGGCGACCGGCGTCGCCAGCGAGAGTGCGCAGGGACAGGTGGCGACCAGCACCGCCAGGGTGATCCAGAAAGCGTGGGAAAAGCCGTCGATCTGGTACCAGGCGATGAACACCAGTACCGAAAAGGCCAGCACCAGGCCGACGAAAGCCTGCGCAAAGGCATCGGCACGACGCGCGAGCCGGGGCTTTTCCGCCAGCGCGCGGTTGAGCAGGCGGTTGAGTGCGCCCAGCGTGCCCTCGCTGGCGGCGCGCGTGATGCGCAGCAGCAGGGAGCCATCGCTGTTGACGCTGCCGCCGATGACGGTGTCGCCGGGCTGCTTGGGTACCGGCAGCGGTTCGCCGGTCAGCAGCGCCTCGCTGACAGCGCTGCGGCCCTCCAGCACTTCGCCGTCGGCAGGAATGGAGTCGCCCGGCCTGACCAGGACTTGATCGCCGGGGACGAGTTCCGATGCGCCAATGATGGCCAGGCTGCCATCGGCCTCGACGCGTGTCGCCAGCTGTGGCGTCATGGCCATCAGCGTGGCGGCGATGTCCCCCGCGCGCTGGCGCGCCCGCATCTCGAGGAAATGGCTGGAGAGCAGGAAGAAAATGAACATGGTGACCGAGTCGTAGTAAGTGTCACCGGTGCCTCGCACGGTGGACCAGACGCTGGCGGAAAAGCCGGCGATGAGGGCCAGCGAGACTGGGACGTCCATGTTGAGGTGGCGGTTTTGCAGCGCCACCCGGGCCGAGCGGTAGAACGGCATGCCCGAGTAGAAAAAGATGGGCAGGGTGATGAGCAGGTTGATCCAGTTCAGGTACTGCCGGTATTCGTCCTCTATGCCGGTCCAGTGGCCGACATAGAGCGAGCCGGCGTACATCATCACCTGCATCATGCCGAAGCCGGCCAGGGCCAGTCGTTTGAGCAGGTCGCGGCTCTCCTGCCGCAGTTGCTCGGCATGGGCGTCGCTGCGGTAGGGGTGGGCGCGGTAGCCGATGCCGGCCAGGCTGGTCAGGAGCTGGCCGAGGCTGGTGCCGGCGCTGTCCCATTCCAGGTGCAGCCTGTGCGTGCTGAGGTTGACCGATGCCTGCAACACGCCACCCTCGCGGCCGAGCTTCTTCTCGATCAGCCAGGCGCAGGCGGCGCAGTTGAGGTTTTCCAGTGTGAGTTCGGCGCTGGCGCGCTCGCCCTCAAGGGTGACGTAATCTTTTTGGGCCGCCGGATGATCCCAGGCCCTCAGGTTCTGCAAGGTCTCGGGCAGGGCGGCGGGCGCCTCCGCGCGGCGGTCGCGGTCGCGGTAGTAGTCCTCGAGGCCGCCGGCGACGATGGTTTCCGCCACGGCGCGGCAGCCTTCGCAGCAGAACGACCGCAGTGCGCCCAGGACGGGAGCATTGCGGTCAAGACCGGCGGGAACCGGGAGGCCGCAGTGAAAGCAGGGTTGCTGCCCGGGGCTAGTCATGCGTCAGGGCGAATTCCGCCTGCGGGAATTCCCTGTTGCCGAGCAGGCGCCACTCCGGCGTGCCCAGCTCGATGTAGAAGCGGCCCTGCAGGGCATGCGGCAACTGGCCGCGGTATTCGTCGGCGCGACGCGAGAGCAGCAGGTGCTGGTCGGCGCGGTCCTGGGTCGGATGCTGGAAGTAAAGCGTGAGCTGGTCGGGCTGGCCGGCGTTGCCGGCCTGGCGCAGGCGCACGCTGACTTCGCCGGTGACTTCATCCACCCTCACGTCGGCAGCCATGCCGAGCCGGGTGGCGACGGTATCCCGCGCCAGGTTCTGGTTGATGGCCTTGCCTTCCTTGTACCAGTCATCCCGCACCACCGAATCCTGGTTCACCACCGCGATGACGACCGTGGTGAGGCCGGCCACCACCGCGGTGGCGGGCAGGGCCATGATGAACCAGGGCCAGAACTGCCGATACCAGGGCTTCTGCACGGCAGGATCAGTTCGCTGCGTGTTCAAGGCTGTCCTCCTCGACTTCGGCCGGCGCCAGGAAGCGGCTCTGGCTGCTGTCGTTGACCTTGGCGTCGTTCACCGAACGGACCTGGAACTCGATCTCGGTATTCTTGTGGTCGAGCTCGGCAGGGTCAGCCACCAGGGTAATCGGCACCTGGACCAGCTCGCCCGGGGCAGCATCCAGCCTCAGTTCCTTGCTCATCCGGATGTGCTTGTCGCCCTCCAGCGTGACCAGGTAGCGATCCGCCTGCTGGGACTTGTTCAGCACCTTGAGCAAGTAGACGTTCTCGATCATGCCGTCGTTGTTCTCGCGGAACAGCTGGTTGCGGTCACGCTGCGTTTCCACTTCGAGGGGGACGCGCATCCCCAGGGTGACCAGGAACACCGTGGCCATCACGATGATCATGGTGGCATAGCCCAGCAGGCGGGGGCGCAGGAAATGGTACTTGCTGCCCTTCTCCAGCATGTTCTCCGTGGTGTAGCGCACCAGTCCGCGCTGGTAGCCCATCTGGTCCATGACCGAATCGCAGGCATCGATGCAGGCCGCGCACTGGATGCACTCGAACTGCAGGCCGTCGCGGATGTCGATGCCGGTAGGGCAAACCTGGACGCAGAGCTCGCAGTCGATGCAGTCGCCCAGGCCTTTGGCCTGCGGGTCGGCGGTCTTCTTGCGGCTGCCGCGCGGGTCGCCGCGGGCGGCGTCATAGGAGATGATCAGCGTGTCGCGGTCGAACATCACGCTCTGGAAGCGGCCGTAGGGGCACATGTACATGCACACCTGCTCGCGCATCCAGCCGGCGTTCAGGTAGGTTGCTCCGGTGAAAAACAGGATCCAGAACATTTCCCAGTAGCCGAGTTGCAGGTGCATCAGCTCGTAGGTGAGGTCGCGCGCCGGCGTGAAGTAGGCGACGAAGGTGATGGCGGTAATGAAGCTCACCGCCAGCCACAGCACGTGCTTGGCGCTGCGGCGGAGGACCTTGTTCAGGCTGAGCGGGGCCTTGTCCAGGCGCATGCGCGCATTGCGCTCGCCCTCGGTGAAGTGCTCGATGATCAGGAAGATCTTGGTCCACACGGTCTGCGGGCAAAAGTAGCCGCAGTAGACGCGCCCGGCGAACACCGTCACCGCGAACAGGCTGAAGGCCGCCATGATCAGCAGCCAGGACAGGAAGAAGAAGTCCTGGGGCAGGAAGGTCCACCAGAAAATATAGAACTTGCGCGCAGGCAGATCGAAGAGCAGGGCCTGACGACCTTCCCAGGTGACCCAGGGCAGCGCCAGGAACAGGGTCATGGTGACCCAGATGGTGATGATGCGCAGGTTCTGGAAGAGCCCGCTGATGGAGCGGGGCTGGATCTTCGTGCGCTTGGCGTAGAGGTCCAGGGTGTCGGCGCCGACATGCTTTACCGGGTTGGGGGATTCATCCTTGACCTTTATCTGACGGTTCTCGGGCAGGTTCGTCATGGGGCAGGTTTACTCCAGTGAAGGAGCCTCTCAAAGTGGATTGAGCAGCCACGGCAACGCCGAAGCTCCTCAATACGCTCTGAATGCTTGTGCTTGTGCTTGTGCTTGTTTTCATTTTCATCAGGTCGCGGGGGAGGTGGCCCGCCAGGGCAAGACGCCACTGGCGAGCCAGTTTTTACAGTATTACTTGTTTGAAAGCGACCATACATAGGCCGCCAGCAGGTGGATGCGCTCGTCGCCGAGGGCTTCCTTCTGGGCCGGCATCTGGCCGTTGCGACCTGCTGCCAGGGTCTGGGTGATGGCGGCTTCGCTGCCACCGTACAGCCAGACGTTGTCCGCCAGGTTGGGCGCGCCCATCATGGGGTTGCCCTTGCCGTCGGCGCCATGGCAGGCAGCGCAGTTGGTGGCGAACACTTCCTGGCCAGCGCTGGCCAGCGCGGCATCATGCTTGCGGCCCGCGAGGGACATCACGTAGTGCGTGGCCTTCTTGATGCCGTCGTCGCCCAGGCTGTCCTTCCAGGCCGGCATCATGGCGTTGCGACCCAGGGTCAGCGTTTCCACGATGCGGTCGGGAGTGCCGCCGTACAGCCAGTCGGCATCCGTCAGGTTGGGGAAGCCCTTGGCGCCCTGCGCGTCAGTGCCATGGCACACGGCGCAGTTGTTGGCATAGAGGCGGCCGCCGATCTTCATGGCGCGCTCGTCCTTGGCCAGCTGTTCCACCGGCACTTTGGCATAGTCGGCATAAAGGGCGCCGTACTGTTTCTGGTAGGCGACTTCCTCGGCGGCAACTTCCCTGGCGGAGCTCCAGCCCAGGGTGCCCTGGTACTTGCCCATGCCCGGATACAGCACCAGATAGACCACCGCAAACACGATGGTGATCCAGAACAGGTACAGCCACCAGGCGGGCAGCGGGTTGTTGTATTCGCGGATGCCGTCGTACTCGTGGCCGGTGGTACCGTCCGCGGGCATGTCGGCGATGTTCATCTTGCGGGTCCACATCAGCAGCCAGGCGCAGCCGGCGATGTTGAGCACCACGATGGCGATGATCCAGAAACTCCAGAAATTACTCATTTGCCTTTCTCCTGCAGGGAACGCCCGTGATCAGGCGACAGGATGGGATCGGTATCCAGCGCGGAGCGCCCGATGTCATCGAAGCGCGCCCGGTTGGCCGGACGGTAGGCCCACCAGCACACGCCCATGAAGGCGAGGAAGGCGGCCACGGTGGCGATGCTGTGCATGAGGCCATAAGACATTACTGGTTCCTCTTCATCACGGTGCCGAGCTGCTGCAGGTAGGCGATGACGGCCTCGAGCTCCGTCTTGCCCTGCACTTCGTACGGGGCCTTGCGGATGTCGTCATCCGTGTAGGGCACGCCGAAGGTCTGGAAGGCCTTGAGCTTGGCGGAGGTGTGTTCGCCGGTCAGCTGGTTCTTGGCCAGCCAGGGGTAGCCAGGCATGTTGGACTCGGGCACCACGTCACGCGGGTTGATCAGGTGGGCACGGTGCCAGTCATCCGAGTAGCGTCCGCCAACACGGGCGAGGTCCGGGCCGGTACGCTTGGAACCCCACAGGAAGGGGTGGTCCCAGACCGATTCTCCGGCCACGGAGTAGTGGCCATAGCGTTCGGTTTCGGCGCGCAGCGGGCGGATCATCTGCGTGTGGCAGACGTTGCAGCCTTCACGGATGAAGATGTCGCGGCCTTCCATCTGCAGCGCGGTCAGCGGCTTCATGCCCGTGACCGGCTGCGTCGTTTCCTTCTGGAAGAACAGCGGCACGATTTCGACCAGGCCACCGAAGGAGATGGCGACCAGGATCAGGACGGCCAGCAGGCCTACGTTCTTTTCTACAAGCTCATGCGAGGACGACATTCTTTTTCTCCTCGTTAACAGGAAGGTCACGGGCTTCTTCTTTGGTGATCGTCATGTAGACGTTGTATGCCATGAAGAACATGCCGGCCAGGAAGAAGGCGCCGCCCACGAAACGACCTATGTAGTAGGGGTGGGTGGCGTTGAGGGCTTCGATGAAGCTGTAGGTGAGCGTCCCGTCATCGTTGACGGCGCGCCACATCAGGCCCTGCATGACGCCGGCAATCCACATCGAGGCGATATACAACACGGTACCGATGGTGGAGAGCCAGAAGTGGGTGTAGATCATCTGGGTGGAGTACATGTACTTGCGGCCGAAGAGGCGCGGGACCAGCACGTACACGGAACCGATGGTGATCATGGCGACCCAGCCGAGGGCGCCGGAATGCACGTGGCCAATGGTCCAGTCGGTGTAGTGGGACAGCGAGTTCACCGTCTTGATGGACATCATCGGGCCTTCGAAGGTGGACATGCCGTAGAAGGACAGGGCCACGATCAGGAAGCGCACGATGGGGTCGTCACGCAGTTTTTCCCAAGCGCCGGACAGGGTCATCATGCCGTTGATCATGCCGCCCCAGGACGGCGCCAGCAGGATCAGGGAGAACACCATGCCGATGGACTGGGTCCAGTCGGGCAGGGCGGTGTAGTGCAGGTGGTGCGGGCCGGCCCACATGTAGACGGCGATCAGCGCCCAGAAGTGCACGATGGACAGGCGGTAGGAGTACACCGGACGGCCGACCTGGATGGGAATGAAGTAGTACATCATCCCGAGGAAGCCGGCGGTCAGGAAGAAGCCCACGGCGTTATGGCCGTACCACCACTGGATCATGGCATCCATGGCGCCGCCATAGGCGGAGTAGGACTTCCACATCGAAACCGGCAGCGCAGCGCTGTTCACCAGGTGCAGCACGGCGATGGTCAGGATGAAGGCGCCGAAGAACCAGTTCGCCACGTAGATATGCGAGGTCTTGCGGATGGCGATGGTGCCGAAGAACACGATGGCGTAGGACACCCAGACCACGGTGATCAGCAGGTCGATCGGCCATTCCAGTTCCGCATATTCCTTGCCGGAGGTCATGCCCAGCGGCAGGGTGATGGCGGCGAGGAGGATGACCAGCTGCCAGCCCCAGAACGTGAACTTGGCCAGCCCGGGCGCGAACAGGCGCGTGGCACAGGTGCGCTGCACCGCGTAGTAGGAGGCGGCGAACAGGCCACAGCCGCCGAAGGCGAAGATCACGGCATTGGTATGCAGCGGTCGCAGACGGCTATAGGTCAGCCAGGGGATATCGAAGTTGAGGGCGGGCCAGGCGAGCTGGGCGGCGATGAGAACCCCCACCGCCATGCCCACGATCCCCCAGACCACTGTCATGATGGTGAACCACTTGACTACGTCCATGTCGTAGTCAGGGGCCACCGCGTTGGCAGCAGGTGCATGTGTCATAACACTACCTTTGGCTTGGTTGCTGGAAAGTACGAAACGGAAACCTGGTTCTGCCCGGCCACGGGCCTGGCGGGCACTGCAGACGTGGCGAATGACACCGGTACCCCTTCCCGGGCCGCAGAGTCGATGCGGTTGGGCGGGAGGAGAGGGGTGACGGGTTTCATTGCCGCGGGTCTCATGTGTCGAGCGATACAGGGGCCGGGGCGCCCGCGCCGGCCTGATTCTGTGTATGCAAAGTGTATCTGCGGCGAAGGCCCGGGCGCTTGATACATATCAAGACGGGGCGATGCGGCAGTGTGCCCTGAGGGCTGGGAGGGGAGTCTCATCGGCGACTGCAAATGCACCAAAAAGGGGCGTCCAAGCCGGTGGAACGTCCTAAATCGCATCAAAACCGAGCGGCGCGCACTATGCCGATTTTCCCGCCCCGCGGCAAGTCTGCATTTTGTGGCCTTGTACAGGTTGGTGCACTTTGTGCATGCACTGTTTTTGAGCCTTTTCCGGCCATGGGGCATGCGGCGAGCCAAAAAGGAGCTTGCCGGGCGTCAGGAGCAGTTTATGCTTCGCCTGCCCGCCCACAGGACGCCCCCCAGCACCCTGCCGGAATTCGGGAACTTGTATCTGAATCAGGAGTTTACCAATGAAGATGATCACCGCCGTCATCAAGCCCTTCAAGCTCGATGATGTCCGCGAAGCCCTTTCCGAAATGGGCGTGACCGGCATGACCGTCACCGAAGTGAAGGGCTTCGGCCGCCAGAAGGGCCATACCGAGCTCTATCGTGGTGCGGAATACGTCGTGGACTTCGTACCCAAGGTCAAGCTTGAGCTGGCCGTGCGCGACGACCAGGTGGAGCCCGCCATCGAGGCCATCAGCACCGCCGCCGGCACCGGCAAGATCGGCGACGGCAAGATCTTCGTCAGCGACCTGCTGCAGGTGGTGCGCATCCGCACCGGTGAAACCAACGACGACGCCATCTAAGAGCGCCGGCACCACCCGAATCCGTTTGCTAAGTCTGGGGGACTTTCCATGTTGCGATATCCAGCTCGCGGCAGCTTCCTGCTGCTGTCCGTCCTTGCCACGCCCGCCCTGGCCGCTGAAACCGGCGCCAATCCCGGCAATACCGCCTGGGTCCTGACCGCCACCGCCCTGGTGCTGTTCATGACGCTGCCCGGCCTGGCCCTGTTCTATGGCGGCCTGGTCCGCAGCCGCAACGTCCTGTCCGTGCTGATGCAGTGCTTTGCCATCGCCGGCGGCGTTTCCCTGCTGTGGCTGCTGGGCCTGTATTCCCTGGCCTTTGGTGACGGCGGCTCCGTCAATGCCGTCATCGGCGACCTGTCCAAGGCCTTTTTTGCCGGCATCGGCAAGGACAGCCTGACCGGTGACATCCCGGAGGTGCTCTTTGCCGCCTTCCAGATGACCTTCGCCATCATCACGCCGGCCCTCATCATCGGCGCCTTCGCCGAGCGCATGAAGTTTTCCGCCATGCTGGTGTTCAGCCTGCTGTGGACGGCGCTGGTCTATGTCCCGGTCTGCCACTGGGTCTGGGGCGGCGGCTTCCTGCAGAAGATGGGCCTGCTGGACTTTGCCGGCGGCACCGTGGTGCATATCACCGCCGGCGTGGCGGCGCTGGTGGCGGCTATTGTCATCGGCCCGCGCAAGGGCTTCGGCAAGACCGCGATGCCGCCGCACAACATGACCATGACGGTGATTGGCGCCGGCATGCTGTGGGTGGGCTGGTACGGCTTCAATGCCGGTTCCGCGCTGGCCGCCAACAGTTCGGCCGGCATGGCGCTGATGGCCACGCACATTTCCGCCTCGGCCGGCGCACTCATGTGGATGGTCATGGAGTGGAAGCGCCACGGCAAACCCTCGGTACTGGGCATCGTCACCGGCATGGTGGCTGGCCTCGGCACCATCACCCCGGCCTCCGGTTCGGTGAGTCCCGCCGGCGCCCTGCTCATCGGGCTGGCCGCCGGCTACATCTGCTTCTGGATGACCTACCTGGTCAAGCGCCGCTGGCATATCGACGATTCCCTTGATGTGTTCCCGGTGCACGGTGTCGGCGGCATCCTCGGCACCTTCCTGGTCGGTATCCTCTGCGCTCCGGGCCTGGGTGTCTTCAGCGGCTTCGGCTTTGGCACCGGCAACGACAGCATCGGCGAGCAACTGGGCGTGCAGGTGGTGGGTATCCTGGTTACGGCCGGATACACCGCCCTGCTTACCTGGGGTCTCCTCAAGCTCACCGGAAGACTGACCGGCGGGCTCCGCGTCAGCGCCGATCAGGAAACCGAGGGCCTGGACCTGGTGTTGCATGACGAGCGTGGCTACGACCTGAACTGAGCCTTGCGATCCACCGGAACCGGGTTTGCGCGAAGCGCTCAGGCGTGGACCTGGGCCCCGGCAAGGGCCCGTCCCCCTCAGGAGGACGGACCCTTTTGCCGATGTGGCATCCGGGCGCCGGCGTTGTCCTAGGCCTGTTCGCCGGCGTCCTCCCGCTGTGGTCCTGACTGAGCGGAAATGTCAGGAATCGGCGTCCGTTTCGTTATTGCCAAGGGTAGGGGGGTCTTGTAGGGTACAGGGCTCCTTGCAGCGCCGGACCGCACAGGCGGTTGGTCTGCCTTGTAGGCGTTGCCGCGCTGCAGCAGGGACTCCAGCGGTCAGTCCAGCTGAACTGGCCCTACAAAACGATATTGATTCCGGAGAATGCCCATGACCGCTTTCCTGTCTGATGAATGGTTCGCCAAGGTTGCCGAACTCACCGCCGCTGCCGGCAATCTCAACGTGCCGCCCGTGCTGGCCGGTCTCGCCCTGAACGTCACCGCCACCGGCCTGCCCCAGGGCAACGTCGACCTGTCCCTGAACGGCGGCAACTTCGAGAAGGGCCACGCCGCGTCCGCCGCCACCAAGCTGACCCTGCCGGCCGACCTGCTGCGCAAGATCTTCCTGGAAGGCGATGCCGCTGCCGGCATGCAGGGCTTCATGAGCGGCCAGATCAAGGTCGAGGGCGACATGAGCAAGCTCATGGCGCTGCAGACCGCGCGTCCCTCTGCCGAGCAGAAGGACCTGTTCAAGAAGGTGCTGGCCCTGACTGCCTGATTGCCGTCAACCGCCCTTGCAAAAAAGCCCGCCTTGCGCGGGCTTTTTTGTGCCTGCCCGGACCTCCCGGCTGAGCGGCGAACACAAGTTGCTTCTCCTGCGCTGGCTTTTCCCGGCGGACTCACTAGAATCCGCGCCGCATCCGGTAACGGATGCGCGCGCTGTCGTCGTCTGCGCCTTGCGGCGTCGTCTACAGCCAGCTTGCCAATGGATGGTTTTTATCAAGATCATGGAGATCAGCATGAAGTTCTGTTTGCGCCTGCCTTTCGCCGCGACCCTTTCCGTTTTGCTCGTGGCCTGTGGCGGGGGCGGTTCCCCCGCAGCCCCCTCTGGCGCCGCCCCCGTGGAACCCGCCACCCCTGTCAATGTGGCCCTGACGGCCAGTGGCGCTTCCGTGTCTGCCACTTACGGCGGTACGACGGCGAATTTCGTACAGGACGGCGACAGCACCACTACCACGAATTTCTGGACCGGCAACGTGGCCGATGATGCCGTGACGGTTGATTTTGGCCAGTTGCGCCTGGTCTCCGAGGTCACGGTCTACACCAATGACGTCACGTACAGCTCCTCCAGTCCCAAGAAATACATCGAGGTGTCGGTGGACGGGAGCACCTGGAAGACGACGATGCAGCCTACCTCGGTCGACAGCACGGGCAATGTGGGCTGCGTCACATACGAAACCGGCTCCGGCAAGCTCCGCTGCGTTTTCACCGCGGCCAAGTCCCTGCGCTACTTCCGTGTGCGGGTGACGGCGGTCGCTCCCTCGGCGCAGAATGTCGTCGAGATGGAAGCCTTGGGTACCTGAGCGCAAGCACGCTCGCTGCCATCAGTCAAAGGCCCCGCTTCGGCGGGGCTTTTTCACTCAGGAATGGCGCAGCAGGCGGTCGACAATACGCTCAAGCTCGTTGAGGTTGCGGCAGGGCCAGGCATGCGTGCAGGCGGTGGAGTAGCGCAACATTTCAGAGTCGCCGCTGCCCCAGCGATTGCGCTCCTCCGGATTCAGCCACAGCAGCTGGCGGGCGCGCCCCTGGAACCGGCGCAGCAAGTCCAGCCGGGCGTCGCCACGATTGTTGCGGGCATCCCCCAGGAACAGCAGCGTGGTCCGGCGATCGATGGCGGCCAGCGCCTGCTGTTCGAGCCCGGCCAGCGCGCGGCCGTAGTCAGTGCTGCCGAGGCCGTGGCGCTGCATCACGATGTCGAGCGCGGCGTCGGCGGCATTCTGATCGAAAAGCCCGGTCACTTCATGCAGGGTCGACGTGAAGACAAAGGTGCGCAGGCGGGGAATCACCTCCTGCAGCCCGTACAGGAAAAGTAGCAGGAAGCGGGCATGCTGGCTCACCGATCGGCTCACGTCACAGACCGCGAGCAGGCGCGGACGGTCCTTGCGGATGCGTCGCCAGCGCGGGTCGATGAGGATGCCGTCATGGGCCAGGTTGCGGCGCAGGGTTGCGCGCACGTCCAGCTGGCCGCGCGCCGCCAGGCGCTCGCGGCGCCGATGGCGGTTGACCAGCTTCTGCGCCATGCGGCGCACCACGGCGGTGACTTCCGCCGATTCGCGCAGCAGCGTGAAATCGGTTTCACGCAAGGCGGCCTCACGATCCTGCGGACGCCGAAGGCGATAGTTCCGCTCCACCCTTTCGCGCACGCGCTGGCGCAGGCGCGCCAGCCGCTCGCGCAGTTGCGCGGCACGGTGCGCCGCCAGCGGCGAGCGGATTTCCTCCAGCGCGGCGATTTCCCGCTCCAGGTCCTCCAGGCCCATCGCCAGCAGCAGGCGGCGGCCGAACAGTCCCTTCTGCGTCAGCACGCGGATGCCGGCGAGATTGCTTTCCGCGGCGGCCTTCGCCATGCGCAGCGCCAGGGCGCTGTCGTCGGGCGCCAGCAGATCCTGGCCCAGTGACGAGGGCGTCACGCCCGGTACCGGCACGCCGAGCCCGCTGCCGCCGCCGCTGCCAGCGCCGTTGCCGCCGGCCAGGCCCTGCCCGGAAAGCAGATCTGGTGCCTGCGTTCGTGTCTCGTCTGGCACAGGCTCGATGATCGCGTCCTGGCGGCGGAAGAAATTCTCGAAGCAGGCGTCGAAGAGCAGCCGGTCCGGCCGGCTCTTGGCCAGCGTCGCGCCCAGCGCGTCGCGAAAGCGCATGCGATTGCCGTAGCCGACCAGTGTCACTGCCCGCGCGGCCTCGGCCATCTCCGGCGGCGCCACCGCCAGGCCGTGGTGGCGCAGTATCGATACAAATTCGCCGAGCGTTCGATCCATGGCGCTAGCGTTGCGCCGGCAAGGCTTTCAGCAGTTCCGGGAGGCGCTCGCGTACCAGGGTCACATCGTCCTCATGCTTGAGCAGCACCGGCAGTGTCTTGGCGACCCACTCCGTATCCAGCGCCTCCACATGCAGCAGCAGCAGCGTGCGTGCCCAGTCCAGGGTTTCGCTGATGGCCGGCGCCTTGCGCAAGTCGAGCTCGCGCAATTCCTGCACGAACGCGACGAGGTTGCCCTGCAGCCGCGCCGGGAGGCCAGGCGCCTGCCGCGCCACGATGCGACGCTCCAGGGTCGCGTCGGGATAGTCGATGTAGAGGTGCAGGCAGCGGCGCTTGAGGGCCTCGGATAGCTCGCGCTGGTTATTGCTGGTCAGCAGCACCAGGGGCTTGCGCCGGGCCTTCACCGTTCCCAGTTCGGGCACGGACACCTGGAAGTCCGAGAGCAACTCCAGCAGGAAGGCCTCGAATTCCTGGTCGGCCTTGTCGATCTCGTCGATCAGCAGCACCGCGCCATGTTCCTCGCGCAGCGCCGCCAACAGCGGGCGGGGCGCGAGGAATTCCTCGGAGTAGAAAATGTCGCCGAACTCGTGCAGGCGCGCCACGGATTCCGCCAGCCCCTGGGCGCCGCGCAGCACATCGCCCAGCTGCTCTTTCAACACCTGTGTGTAAAGCAGCTGCTTGCCGTACTTCCATTCATACAGCGCCTTGGCTTCGTCCAGTCCCTCATAGCACTGCAGGCGGATCAGGGGCCGCGCCAGCAGGGCACTGGCGGCCTTGGCCAGCTCGGTCTTGCCGACGCCGGGCGGGCCTTCCACCAGGATGGGCTTTTCCAGTTGCAGGGCCAGGAACAGGGTGAGGGCAATGCTGTCGGAGGCGATGTAGCCTTCTGCCTCGAGGCTGGACTGAAGGTGTTCGATACTGAGGGGCGCGCTGTCGGGCAGGATCATGGCGGTTCGCGGGTGCAGGGATACGTGGGGGGAGGCTGATCTATTCAGGCAGCAGCAGCGGGCGGCCATCGGCCGGATGTGCCAGGCGCAGGAAGCCGACACCGAACACTTCCCGGAGCAGGCCGGGCTCGGCGAGCCCGGCAGGTGAGACATCGGCCATCAGGCGGCCGGCCCTGAGGGCGAGGATACGGTCTGCCGCGCGCAAGGCAAAGTTGATGTCATGGGTGGAGAACAGGACCAGGGCGCCGGCGGCCGCCTCTTCACGCAGGCAGTCCAGCAGGACCTGCTGGTGCGGCAGGTCCAGGGACGATTGCGGCTCGTCCAGCAGCCACAGGCGCTCGCCCGGTACAGGATGCAGCCGCAGTTGCAGCCAGGTCCGCGCCAGTTGCACGCGTTGGCGTTCCCCGCCGGAAAGGGCGGCATAGGGCCGCGTCAGCAGGGCACCCAGCTCCCAGCGTGCCACGGCCTCATCGCGCAGGGCGGGAGGGAGGAGGCCGCCGCCATGGGGCCAGGTGGCCAGCGCCAGGATGGCCGCCACCGGGAAGGGGAGCGCGTCGGCATGCTGCTGAGGCAGGAAGGCGCGGCGCTGCGCGAGCCGCTCGGGCGGCAACTGGCGCAGCGGCACGCCGTCCAGCAGGGCCTGGCCGCTGGTGCGGGCTTCCGGCCGGCTGCGGCCGCCGTCGGCGCAGAGGTGCAGGAGGGTGGACTTGCCGGCGCCGTTGGGGCCAATGATGGCGACGCAGCCCGTGACCAGCGCCAGATCGATGTCCTCCAGCAGATTGCGGTCGTCGATCCGCAGTCCAAGTTGCTGCAGGCGGATCATGGCCGCTGCTCCCGCAGGAACAGGATCAGGAAGGCAGGGGCGCCGAGCAGGGCCGTCAGTACGCCCACCGGCAATTCCAGCGGGGCGATCAGGCGGCGCGCCATCAGATCGGCGGTAACGGCGAGCAGGGCGCCCAGCAGCAGGCTGGCGGGCAGCAGATGGCGGTGTGCGCTGAGTCCCAGGCGGCGCGCCATGTGCGGGGCGAGCAGGCCGATGAAGCCGATGCCTCCCGCCTGCGCCACCGCCAGCGCCACCAGCAGCGAGGCCAGCAACAGCATTTCGCGCCGGAAGCGTGCGACGTCCAGGCCGAGATGGG
The DNA here is from genome assembly GCA_040385265.1 of Pseudomonadota bacterium. GTDB lineage: Bacteria > Pseudomonadota > Gammaproteobacteria > Pseudomonadales > Moraxellaceae > UBA2031. Next base: position 146,717 of record JAZKHS010000014.1, read on the forward strand.
CGGCCTCGGTGTCGCCGAGCTGCCAGAGGTCGAGGGCGCCCGCGCGCTGCCGGCTGCGCCAGGCCGCAAGCAGCAACAGGGCGCTGGCGGGCAGCAGCAGGCGCCAGTCGGCCTGGGCAAAGCTGCCCATCAGCCAGAAGCTGGCGCTGCGCAGCAGGGTGTTGTCGCCCACGCTCAGCAGCAACTGGACCAGGGCGGCGGCCAGCGCATTCACGGCCACGCCCACCAGCAGGAGGGTGGCGCTGCTGCGGCCCAGGCGCCGGCCCAGCGCCAGCACCAGGGCCAGGGTGCCCAGCGCCCCGGCGAAGGCTGCTGCCGGGAGCAGCCAGAGACCGCCAAGGCCCGCACTCATCGCCAGCACCGCCGCGAGTCCAGCCCCGGCCGAGACCCCCAGCAGCCCCGGCTCCACCAGCGGATTGCGGAACAGGTCCTGCAGCAAAAGTCCGGCCAGCGCCAGCGCCGCGCCCGTGAATGCCGCAAGGCAGACCCGGGGCAGGCGCAGTTGCCAGAGGATGTCACGGCCCAGCTGGCCCTCCGGCAACTGCCAGGCGAGCGCGAGCAGGAGCGTTCCCGTCAGGGCAAGCAGGAGCAGCGGCAGCAGCGGGCGGGATGGGGACACGGCGGAAGTGACGACACAGGCGGTTAATTGCGCCATAGCCTATCCGCGCCCCTCGTGCTAAACCAGCCTTCTGCTGAATGAAAGGAGAACGTCATGGCCGACGGATACGTGCATCCCGGCTTCCGCAAGGTGGCCGAGACCTTCCTGTCGCAACTGCCGCGTCACACCCCGGGCGGGGCCGCCCTGTGCATCTATCACCGCGGCGAGCAGGTCGTGGACATCTGGGGCGGCACCCGCAACAAGGCGGGCGAGCCCTGGACCGCCGATACCCTGTCGCTGTCCTTTTCCACCACCAAGGGCATTGTGGCGACACTGCTGCACATCCTGGCCTGCCGCCACGAGATTGACTACGACACGCCTGTCTCGCATTACTGGCCCGCTTTCGCCGCCAACGGCAAGGGTCGCATCACCGTACGGCAGTTGCTCTGCCACGAGGCCGGGCTCTACAGCATTCGCCGTCTCATCCGGGATGCCGGCGAGATGCGCGACTGGCCGCATATGCTGCAGCTCATCGAGCGTGCCGAACCCGTGCATGCGCCGGGCAGCGGCAATGGCTATCACGCGCTGACGTTTGGCTGGCTGGTGGGGGGGCTGGTCGAGAAGGTCGCCGGCCAACCGCTGGCGCAGGTGCTGCGGGAGGAGGTCACGCAGCCGCTGAACCTGGGCGGCTGCTTCATCGGCGTGCCTGACCGCGAGCTTGGCCGTTGCGCCGACCTGATCGTGCCGGAGCGCAAGCCTCGTCCCGAGGGCGCGCCACGACGCCCCCGCAAGCCGCCACTGGCGCAGCAGGTGGTGACTACGGCGCTGCGCCTGTCCGGCTTTGATCCCGACTCTGTCGAGGAGGCCATGGTCCCGCCTGGCATGGGGCGCTTTGACTGGAACACGCGGGAAACGCGGCAAGCCTGCATTCCCGGGGCAGGGGGCATGTTTGATGCGCGCTCGCTGGCGCGCCTCTACGCCTTGCTGGGCAACGACGGCGAGCTCGACGGGGTGCGCCTGCTCGAGCCAGGGGCCGTGCGCCGCTTTGCGACCGTGCAAAGCCGCGAGCGGGGCGCCGTCATCCCCTTGCCCATGCACTGGCGCCTGGGCTATCACCGCGTATTCACGCTGGGGCCGCGCACGCCCCGCGCCTTCGGCCACTTCGGATACGGGGGCTCCGGCGCCTGGTGCGATCCCTCGCGCGGGCTTGCCGTGGGCTACGTGGTGAACTCTGGTGTCGGCACACCCTTTGGCGACACCCGCCTGTGGAAGATCAATACTGCCGCCATTCGCGCAGTCGACAGCCTGCCCTCGCTGCTCTGGCAGTGGCTGCGTGCCTGAATGCGGGCTGCGGGGGGCGGGACCGGAGCGGTCCTGGCGCCGGGCAGGCATCAGGACCGGCAACGGACAGGCATGAAAAAGCCCGCACAAGCGGGCTTTTTCATGCAGGGCAGGCAGCTCAGGCGGCGACAAGTGTACCGGCCAGGTGCGGCTTTCCCGACTTGAGGTCATTCACGCCGAAGGCGATGCCGCTGTCCGTGTCATCGGACGCGAAGGCCACCTTTGCCGGCAGCAGCACCGGCAGCTTGAACTGCACGTCCACCGTGAAGGCGTCAGGTAGCTTCGACTCCAGCGCGGCCAGGCAGCGCGCCTTGGTCCACATGCCATGGGCAATGGCGCGCGGGAAACCGAACAGCTTTGCAGTGAAGGCATACAGGTGGATAGGGTTGCGATCGCCGGAAACGGCGCCATAGCGGCGGCCGGTATCGGCGGGGATGATCCACTGCACCACCGCTTTCGGACTCGCCGGAGCAGCGGCCTTCGCCGCCGTCGTCGTCGTGCCGTCACTGCCATTGCCGCCGCGGCGCAGCATCGTGCTGGCCGACTCCCACACCACCTCGCCGTTGGCGCGGATGCTCGTGACGAAGTCGAATTGCAGGCCTTTGTCGTGCGGTCGCAGGTTGGCGGCGCGTACGGAAACGGTCAGCGGCTCGGCGGCGCGCACGGGACGGTGCTGGGTGATGGTGTTGCGGATATGCACCATGCCCATTGCCGCAAACGGAAACTCCGGCGAGGTCATGAGTTCCATCTGCAGCGGGAAAGCCAGCACGAAGCCGTAGGTGGGCGGCAAGGTGTCCTTCTGGCTGAAGCCGCAGACGCGGTTGTAGGCGGCCAGCTGGTCGCGGTCGATCTTCACATCGCGCATGACCAGCTCGATGTCGGGCAGTTCCTTGCCCTTCTTGCCGGTGAGGCTGCCGAGCAGGGCGCGCGAGTACAGCGCGGCGGTGCTGGACGGAGCCGTGAGTTCACGAACGCTCATTCCCATACTCCTTGAAATTCTGCGGAATGCAAAAGCACCCTTGCAAGATCCGTAGGTCGGACTTTAGTCCGACAAGTCCCCGCCACAATTCACGGCAAGGAACCCGTCGGGCTGAAGCCTCGAGCTAAAGATCAGGCGCCGATCAGCGACTGGCCGCAGACGCGCACGACATTGCCGTTGAGGCCGGCGGAGGCGGGCGACGCGTACCAGCCAATGGCCTCGGCCACGTCCACGGGCAGGCCGCCCTGGGCCATCGAGTTCATGCGGCGGCCGGCTTCGCGGATGGCGAAGGGGATGGCAGCCGTCATTGCCGTTTCGATGAAGCCCGGAGCCACGGCGTTGATGGTGATGTTCTTCGGGCCCAGTACCTTGGCCATGGACTGCACCATGCCGATGACACCGGCCTTGCTCATTGCATAATTGGTCTGGCCCATGTTGCCGGCGATGCCGGAAATGGACGAGACGCAGACGATACGGCCGTTGTCCCGGATCACGCCCTGCGCGAGAAGGGCGTCATTGATGCGCTCCTCGCTGGACAGGTTGATATTCATGACCATGTTCCACTGCTGGTCAGTCATGTTGGCCAGGGTCTTGTCACGGGTCACGCCGGCGTTGTGCACGATGATGTCCACGCCGCCATGGTTGGCCTTGAGGTAGTCGGCGATCTTCTGTGGCGCTTCGGCCGCGGTGATGTCGACGGCGAGGGCGGAGCCGCCGATCAGGTTGGCCACGACCTTGAGGTCGTCCGCCAGCTGCGGAATGTCCAGGCCGACCACATGGGCGCCGTCGCGCGCCAGGGCCCTGGCGATGGCTTCACCGATGCCGCGGGAAGCGCCGGTGACAAGCGCCACCTTGCCGGCCAGGGGCTTGTTCCAGTCGAGCTGGACAGCGGTGGCATTCGGCGTGACGCGCACCACCTGCGCGGACACATAGGCGGAGCGCGGCGACAGGAAGAAGCGCAGCGTGGACTCCAGCTGGTTTTCCGCGCCCGGAGCCACATACACCAGCTGGGCGGTGCCGCCCTTCTTGATTTCCTTGCCCATGGAGCGCACGAAGCCTTCCAGCGCGCGCTGCGCGGTGGCCTGGCGCGGGCTCTCGCAGGCTTCCGGCGGCACGCCGAGCACGATCACGCGCGCGCAGGCCTCGGCCTTGCGCATCACCGGGTGGAAGAACTGGTACACCTTGACCAGGTCGGCGCTGTCCTTGATGCCGCTGGCGTCAAACACCAGGCCCTTGTACTTCTGGTCGTCGCCGGCGGCGGTCTTGCCCCCGAGTCCGAAAACGGAGGCGTCGATGTTCTTGAGGATGCCGGAGATGGCCTTGCTCAGCGGACCCTCGGCGGCCGCGCCGAAGAGCACGGCGCCGGCGATGACCGGCTCGCCGGGCGTAAAGCGGTCGAGCGCGATGGGCATGGGCAGGCCAAGGTTCTTGACCAGCATCTTGCCGAGGGGGGAGTTGGCGAACTGGGTATAGCGGTCACTCATGACGACATCCTTAACACTGAGCGTTGGAGGCATGCCTCCCGTGGGAGGCCCGGGCAGAAAGACGAGATTCCCGTCAGGGGGGCTCGTCAGGGCCGGCGCCGATGGACGGCGCCTCACCCCGGCTGCCAAAAAGCCGCGACCGCCCCCGGAGGGGACGGCTTTGGTGGAAAACGGGGCGCATGCTAGCAAATCCTCTCTGCCAGCGTATTTGCTGCACCGCCGGCCAGGGTACGCCTGTGCTGCCAATAAACAGTTGATTTTCTATGCTAGGGTGCTGCCCTGTAAAAACACCCAGGAGTACCGCCATGTCCACCCTCCGTCGCGTCGCCATCATCGGTGGCAACCGTATTCCCTTCGCGCGCTCCAACGGCGCCTACGCGAAGGCCTCCAATATCGACATGCTGACCGCGGCCCTGGACGGCCTGGTGGCGCGCTACAACCTCGATGGCGAACGCCTGGGCGAAGTGGCGGCGGGCGCCGTGCTCAAGCTGGCCCGTGACTTCAACATGACCCGCGAGACGGTGCTCAACACCCGCCTTGCCCCGGAAACCCCCGCCTGCGACATGCAGCAGGCCTGCGGCACCGGCCTCCAGGCGATCAACTACATCGCCAACAAGATCGCCACCGGCCAGATCGAGTCCGGCATCGGCGGCGGCGTCGACACCACTTCCGACGCCCCCATCGCCGTGTCCGATTCCCTGCGTGGCTTCCTGCTCGACCTGTCCCGCGCCAAGGACACCAATGCCCGCCTGAAGGTGCTCGGCAAGTTCCGTCCCTCCATGATCGGCATCGAGATCCCGCGCAACGGCGAGCCGCGCACCGGTCTCGCCATGGGTGACCACCAGGCCATCACCACCGCCGAGTGGGGCATCGCCCGCGAAGCCCAGGACGAGCTGGCCTTCCTGTCGCACAAGAACATGGCGGCCGCCTACGAGCGCGGATTCTTCAGCGACCTCATCAGTCCCTTCCTGGGCCTGGAGCGCGACGATAACCTGCGCCCCAACTCCACCCTCGAGAAGCTGGCGACCCTGAAGCCGGTGTTCGGCGATCGCGAGAAGGGCACCATGACCGCCGGCAACTCCACGCCGCTGACCGACGGTGCCTCCGCCGTGCTGCTGGCCACCGAAGAGTGGGCCAAGGCGCGCAAGCTGCCCGTGCTGGCCTACCTGACCACGGTGGAAACCGCCGCGGTCGACTTCGTGCACAAGAAGGAAGGCCTGCTGATGGCGCCGGCCTATGCCGTCTCGCGCCTGCTGGAACGTACTGGCCTCACCCTGCAGGACTTTGACTACTACGAGATCCACGAAGCCTTCGCCGGCCAGGTGCTGTCCACCCTCAAGGCCTGGGAAGATCCGAAGTTCTGCAAGGAAAAGCTGGGCCGCGACAAGCCGCTGGGCAGCATTGATCGCAAGAAGCTGAACGTGAACGGCTCTTCGCTGGCCGCGGGCCACCCCTTCGCGGCCACCGGTGGCCGCATCGTGGCCTCCGCAGCCAAGCTGCTGAACGAAACCGGCAAGGGCCGTGTGCTGGTGTCCATCTGCGCCGCCGGTGGCCAGGGCGTGGTCGCCATCATCGAAAAATGATGCGTCGCGCACTGTCATGAAAAAAGCCCGCGCAAGCGGGCTTTTTTTTGCGGCCGTCGCAGGCGGACGCCATACGAGGGGTACTGCGGCGTGAGCCGCGCTCAGTCGGGGCGTTGCAGGCAGGTATTCACGAAGCGGACCCGGTTCTCCCCGCTCATCTCGCCGGCTTCCCGGTTGCATTGGCTCATGCGGGCCAGCATGGGGGGCATGTTGGTGACACTGGCATTGCGCCGGATGCAGGCTTCGATGATCTGGCTGCGTTCGTCGCTGGCGGCGCTACTGGCCTTCTGGTTGCAGTTCTCGCGCTGGTCCTTGGCCTGGCTGGTGCCGGCCACCAGCAAGAGCAGCCCGACGGTGAGTAGTTTGTTCATGGCGTGTCCTCGCTCGTCTTCCTTTTGTCCGGCGATTCCTGCCACCGGTCATTTGAGTCTACGCCTGTCCGGATTTCAGAAGAAGAGAACGGATCCGCCTTCCGTCAGCTGCCCCGATGGCAGGCGGCCACCACAGCCGGCGCCTGGCTACCCCCTGAATGGAGGGGGCTCAGGGATCCTGCCGGTCCAGCCGGGCCAGCCGGGCCAGCAGGCTGGAGGTGTCCCAGCGACCGCCGCCGAGATCCTGGACCTCCGCGTAGAGCGCGTCCACCTGCCCGGTTACAGGCAGGGGGACGCCCCGGCTGGCGGCTTCCGCCAGGCAGATGGCCAGGTCCTTGCGCATCCAGTCCACCGCAAAGCCATGCTCGTAGTCGCCGGCGATCATGGTCTTGTGCCGGTTGACCATCTGCCAGCTGGAGGCGGCGCCCTGGGAGATCACATCGATGACCTGCTGTACGTCCAGCCCCGCCTTGCGCGCGAAATGCATGCCCTCGGCCAGCGCCTCCACCAGGCCGGCCACGCAGATCTGGTTGACCATCTTGGTGAGTTGGCCACTGCCGGCCGGGCCCATCAGGGTCATGGCGCGGGCGTAGGTGGCCAGGGCCGGGCGCACGCGCTCGTAGCTCGCCGCCTCGCCCCCGCACATGATGGCCAGCTGGCCGTTCAGCGCGCCCTGCTGGCCGCCCGACACCGGGGCATCGATAAAGTCGGCGCCGCGCGCGGCCAGGGTGACGGCCAGGCGGCGGGAGAGGGTGGCCGACACCGTGGAGTGGTCCACGACCACCGCGCCTGCGGCCAGGCCCTCGGCCACGCCCTCGTTGCCCAGGATGACCTGCTCCAGGTCCTGGTCATTGCCGACGCAGGTAAAGACGATGGCCGCGTTTCGCGCCGCGGCCGCCGGGGACGCGGCCTGCTCGCCGCCGTGCTCGGCACACCACCGGGCCGCCTTGGCAGTGGTGCGGTTATAGACAGTGACGGCGAAGCCCTTGCGCGCAAGGTGGCCGGCCATGGGGTAGCCCATGGTGCCAAGGCCGATGAAAGCAACTGGAGTCATGGCATCTGCCGGAATCGTGGAGTGGAGGGCCTGCCCTGCCAAGCACCAGGGTTCGCCGGAAAGCGGGGTCTGGCTAGCGCTGCCGCGCCATCGCCAGGAGGCTGCCGACCAGGGCGACCAGACCGGCGGTGGCGGCCACGCGGAGCATGTCGCGGGCATCGCCGACACCCCAGATGCCCATCAGTACCAGCACGGTGGCCACCAGGACGATCAGCCAGAGCAGGAGGCCCACGGTCCTGCCGGCGGCGGAAGTGACGGGCTCGGGAGGGAGGGGCGTGTTGGCGCTCATGGTGATCCCTGCGGTTGGGCGGATGGCCCCCGTTCTAGCAGAGGCCCTGGCGCCTGTCACGCCCGGGCCGCCACCGTGCTCCCGGCACTCCAGAGTCGCCCCCCGGAACCGGAGCCAAAGAAAAAGGCCGCACAGGGCGGCCTTTTCCGGAGGGCGGGACTCAGCGCTTGTCGACTTCGGTGAAGTCGCGCTGGGTGTAGCCGGTGTAGAGCTGGCGCGGACGGCCGATCTTGTACGGGCCGGAGTGCATTTCCATCCAGTGCGAGATCCAGCCCACAGTGCGCGCCAGGGCGAAGATCACCGTGAACATGGAGGTCGGGATGCCGATGGCCTTGAGGATGATGCCCGAGTAGAAGTCCACGTTCGGGTAGAGCTTGCGCTCCACGAAGTACGGGTCGTTGCGGGCGGCCTCTTCCAGCTTCATGGCCAGTTCCAGCTGCGGGTCGTTGATGCCGAGCGCGGCCAGCACTTCGTCGCAGGTCTGCTTCATGACCTTGGCGCGCGGGTCGAAGTTCTTGTACACGCGGTGGCCGAAGCCCATCAGCTTGAACGGGTCGTTCTTGTCCTTGGCCTTGGCCAGGAACTTGTCCAGGTTCTCCACCGAGCCGATCTCGTCCAGCATCTTCAGCACGGCTTCGTTGGCGCCGCCGTGGGCCGGGCCCCAGAGGGCGGCGATGCCGGCGGCGATGCAGGCGTATGGATTGGCGCCGGTGGAGCCGGTCAGGCGCACCGTCGAGGTGGAGGCGTTCTGCTCGTGGTCGGCATGCAGGATGAAGATACGGTCCATGGCCTTGGCCAGCACCGGGTTCACCTTGTACTCCTCGCAGGGGGTGGCGAACATCATGTGCAGGAAGTTCTCGGCATAGCCCAGGTCGTTGCGCGGGTACACGAAAGGCTGGCCGGCGTTGTACTTGTAGCTCATCGCGGCAATGGTCGGCATCTTGGCGACCAGGCGGATGGCGGCAATGCGGCGGTGTTCCGGGTTATTGATGTCCAGGTTGTCGTGATAGAACGCGGACAGGGCGCCGACCACGCCGCACATCACGGCCATGGGGTGGGCGTCGCGGCGGAAGCCGCGGTAGAAGAACTGCAACTGCTCATGGACCATGGTGTGGTTGGTCACGCGGCTGACGAAGTCGGCCTTCTGCTCGGCGTTCGGCAGCTCGCCGTTCAGCAGCAGGTAGCAGGTCTCAAGGTAGTCGGACTTCTCGGCCAACTGGTCGATGGGGTAGCCGCGGTGCAGCAGGATGCCCTTGTCGCCGTCGATGAAGGTGATCTTGGATTCGCAGGCGGAGGTGGCCATGAAGCCGGGATCGTAGGTGAAGTAGCCCTGGGCGAGCACATCCTTCACGTCGATGACGTCAGGGCCCATGGTTCCGGAGGAAACCGGCAGGTCAATCGACTTGCCATCGATCGTGAGGGTGGCGTTTTTGCCGGACATGGCAATCTCCTGGAGCAGAGGTTCATTGACCTGGCCCCGCCGGAACAGGCTGGCGGCGGCGCTGCCGATGAAAAAAAGAAGCGGTAGGAAGGCGCGCTAGCTTAATTTGTAGGGATATTTTGTCAATCAAATGGATGATCGGTTTAGCGGGGATTTTTGCCGGAAAAACACAGGCTTGGGCCCGTCGGCAGGGCCGGGGCACGGTTTCGGGGCAGGAAATGCAGGGGCTTGCGCCTAAAGCGCTCAGGCTGCGCAATTTTGGTGCGAACCTCCTAGACTTTGGTCGTATGTCCCAGCCGCGTTACCTGTTTGTAATTGAAAACATGCGGCATTATACTTCCCGCCCGGTTTCCAGCCGGCCCGAAATGCTTGTAAAAGCTCAAGTGTTTCAAAGGCTTGCCGCAATACTCGTCACTTTCCCCTGGTACCCGCCCGGATCCCTGGTTCCGGGCTCTCACAGGAATCACGCTGTGAAAAGCAAACGACCTGTCAATCTCAGTCTTTCTACGGTCCTGGCTGTCAACCTGAAGTCCCCCGTGGCGATCTCTTCCATCCTTCATCGCGCTTCCGGCGTGGTGGTGTTCCTGCTGATCCCGGTCCTGCTTTATGTGCTGCAGCAGTCCCTGGAGTCCCCCACCTCCTACGTGGAGCTGCAGCAGGGCTTCCTCGGCGGCTTCGTCGGCAGCGCGCTCGTCTTCATTGCCCTGGCCGCGATGCTGTTCCACCTCATCATCGGCGCCAAGCACCTGCTGCAGGACTTCGGTATCGGTGAAACCCTGCAGGGTGGTCGTACCTTCGCAACGGTGGCGTTGGTGCTGGCCGCCGCCTCCATTCTGGCCGCTCTCGTGTGGATGGTGATGTAAATGAGAAACAGTGCAACTGGCCTCACCCGTTCCGGCATCGGCGACTGGCTGCTCCAGCGCCTCAGCGCCTATATCCTCGGCCTGTACTTCGTCATTGTCCTGGGCTACATCGCCTGTACGCCGGGCATGACCTATGAACAGTGGCACTCCTTCATGACCTGCCCGGGCATGCGGGTCTTCGGCCTGGTGGCCCTGGTCGGCCTGGTGGCCCATGCCTGGATCGGCATGTGGACGGTCTTTACCGACTATGTGAATACCCACCAGATGGGTGAACGCGCGACCTTCCCGCGCCTCGTGCTGATCAGCGGCACGGTGCTCGCGAACCTTGTATTCCTGATCTGGGGCTTCCAGATCTTGTGGGGGAACTGATCCATGGCCAGCAGCATCAAGGCAAGCAACATTCCCACCCTCCAGTTCGACGCCGTGATCGTCGGTGGTGGTGGCTCCGGCATGCGTGCCTCCCTTCAGCTCGCCCAGGCCGGCCTGAAGGTGGCGGTATTGACCAAGGTCTTCCCGACCCGCTCCCACACCGTGGCGGCGCAGGGCGGCATCGGCGCCTCGCTGGGCAACATGTCCGAGGACAATTGGCACTACCACTTCTACGACACCGTGAAGGGCTCTGACTGGCTGGGCGACCAGGACGCCATCGAGTATATGTGCCGCGAAGCGCCCAAGGTCGTGTACGAGCTCGAACACATGGGCATGCCCTTCGACCGTAACGCCGACGGCACCATTTACCAGCGCCCCTTTGGTGGTCATACCTCCAACTACGGCGACAAGCCGGTGCAGCGCGCCTGCGCCGCCGCCGACCGTACCGGCCACGCCCTGCTGCACACCCTCTACCAGAACAACCTGAAGGTGGGCACCCAGTTCTACGTGGAATGGATTGCCCTGGACCTGATCCGCGACCAGGACGGCGACGTGCTGGGCGTGACCGCCATCGACCTGGCCACCGGCGACATTGCCGTGTTCCAGGCCAAGTGCACCCTGTTCGCCACCGGTGGCGCCGGCCGTATCTACCAGGCTTCCACCAATGCCTTCATTAATACCGGCGACGGCCTCGGCATGGCGGCCCGCGCCGGCATCCCGCTGGAAGACATGGAGTTCTGGCAGTTCCATCCGACCGGCGTGGCCGGTGCGGGCGTGCTGCTGACCGAGGGCTGCCGCGGCGAAGGCGGCCTGCTGCGCAACAAGAACGGCGAACGCTTCATGGAGCGCTACGCGCCCAACCTGAAGGACCTGGCCCCGCGTGACTTCGTGTCCCGCTCCATGGACCAGGAAATCAAGGAAGGCCGTGGCTGTGGTCCCAACGGCGATTATGTCGAGCTGGACCTGACCCATCTCGGCGCCGAGACCATCATGAAGCGCCTGCCGTCCGTGTACGAGATCGGCAAGAACTTCGCCAACGTCGACTGCACCAAGAAGCCCATTCCCGTGGTCCCGACCATCCATTACCAGATGGGTGGCATCCCGACCAATATCCACGGCCAGGTGGTGGCGCCGAAGAACGGCGAACCGAATACCGTGGTGCCGGGCTTCTACGCCATCGGCGAATGCTCCTGCGTGTCGGTGCACGGCGCCAACCGCCTGGGCACCAACTCGCTGCTCGATCTCATCGTCTTCGGCAAGGCCGCCGGCGAGCACATCATCGAGCAGGTCAGCCGCGCCCCGGCGACGCACAAGTCGCTGCCCCATGATGCCCTGGACCAGACCCTGGCCCGCATCGCCCGCCTGGACAACTCCACGGGCGGCGAGTATGCCCAGGACGTGGCCAACGACATGCGCCGCACCATGCAGAACCATGCCGGCGTGTTCCGTACCCAGGCCCTGATGGATGAAGGCGTCGAGAAGATCCTCGACATTGAAAAGCGCATTGCCAACATTCACCTGAAGGACAAGTCCAAGGTCTTCAACACCGGCCGCATCGAGGCGCTGGAGCTGGAGAACCTCATCGAGGCGGCCAAGGCCACCATCGTGTCCGCGGCGGCCCGCAAGGAATGCCGTGGCGCCCACACCGTGGTTGACTACGAGCGTCCGGTGACCGATCCGGACTGCCCGCTGGGCCGCAACGACAAGGAGTGGATGAAGCACTCCCTGTGGTACCGCGACGGCAACCGCCTGGACTACAAGCCGGTGAAGCTGAAGCCGCTGACGGTGGAGTCCGTTCCGCCCAAGCCGCGTACCTTCTAAATACATTTCACGGAACGCGGCCCCGCGCCGCCTCCTCCTGCCGGGGGAGGCCTCCGCGGGGCAGAGACGGCGGGGCCGCTCCGGCCCTGTCGCCTGAACCGAATTGAATGAGGCACACCATGAGCGACGTGCGTATTTTCGAAGTCTACCGCTACGATCCGGACAAGGACGAAGCGCCTTATATGCAGACCTACGAGCTGGACATCACCGGCAGCCGCATGCTGCTGGACGTCCTGATCCAGCTCAAGCAGGTGGACGAGACCCTGAGCTTCCGCCGCTCCTGCCGCGAGGGCATCTGCGGCTCCGACGGCATGAACATCAACGGCAAGAACGGCCTGGCCTGTCTCATCAACATGAAGACGCTGCCGAAGAAGGTCGTGATCAAGCCGTTGCCCGGCCTGCCGGTCATCCGTGACCTGGTGGTGGACATGACCATGTTCTACAACCAGTACGAGAAGGTGCAGCCCTACCTGATCAACAACACCCCGGCACCGGCCGAGGAGCGCCTGCAGTCGCCGGAGGAGCGCGAGACGCTGGACGGCCTCTACGAGTGCATCCTCTGCGCCTGCTGCTCGACCTCCTGCCCGAGCTTCTGGTGGAACCCGGACAAGTTCCTGGGCCCGTCCGCCCTGATCTGGGCCTACCGCTTCCTGGGCGACAGCCGCGACACCGCGACCGCCGAGCGCCTGGAAAAGCTGGCCGACCCGTTCAGCATCTTCCGCTGCCGCGGCATCATGAACTGCATCAGCGTCTGCCCGAAGGGCCTGAATCCGACCAAGGCCATCGGTCATATCCGCAACATGCTGCTGAGCCAGGGCGCCTGACGACGGGCACTCGACCAAGGTAGTAGAGGCAAAATCCCCGGACTCGGCCACAGTTCGGTCGCCCGGGGGGTACAGGAACAGGATGAAAAGGGGCTGGCAGCTTGATGCCGGCCAAGGCCCGGAGGCGACGCCGGGCCCAAGGTACAATGCCGTGCCGAGGTGGCGCCCAGCCATCCTGTTTTCCTGCCGATAACCCCGGGGGAGACAGCCGTTGTAGGCATCCAGCAGTTAGACTGGGTCTGGATGCAGGTCGCGATGCCTTACCAAGGCCTCGCGGGTCAAGGTCAAGAGAAGGCGAAACAGCACCCGCCCGCACGGGAACCACGCGGCGGACTTCTCTAATCGGGAACTTCAAAATGCAAGATGGGCAAATGCTGCGCCAGTGGAGCACCTCCCAGCTCTCCGCCGAGAACGCCGCCTACGTCGAAGAACTCTACGAACAATTCCTGGTTTCTCCCCAGGCCGTGCCGGAAGACTGGCGCAGCTATTTCGAAAAACTGCCCCGCGTCAACGGCATCGCCCAGGATACTCCGCACAAGGGCGTCCGCGAGCAGTTCCTCCTCCTCGCCAAGAACAGCACCCGCTCCCAGGCCCTGCCGACCAGCCGCGTCAGCACCGAGCATGAGCGTCGCCAGGTCGCGGTGCTGCAGCTGATCGCCGGTTATCGCAACCGTGGCCACCAGAAGGCCCGCCTCGACCCGCTCGGCCTGATGCAGCGCGCCCAGGTGCCCGACCTCGACCTCGCCACCCATGGTCTCACGCCGGCCGACCTCGACACGGTCTTCAATACCGGCAACCTGGCCATCGGCAAGGAAGAGTGCACCCTTGGCGAGATGGTCAACGCCATGGAGTCCATCTACTGCGGTGCCATCGGTGCCGAATACATGCACATCGTGAACACCGCCGAGAAGCGCTGGATCCAGCAGCGCCTCGAGAGCGTGCGCGGCAATCCCAATTTTTCCGGCGAGACGCGCAAGCACATCCTGGAGCGACTCACCGCCGCCGAAGGCCTGGAAAAGTACCTGGGCACCAAGTACGCCGGCGCCAAGCGCTTTGGCCTGGAAGGCGGCGAGTCGATGATTCCGCTGATCGACGAGACCATCCAGCGCGCCGGCTCCTACGGCGTCAAGGAAGTCGTCATCGGCATGGCCCACCGCGGCCGCCTGAACGTGCTGGTCAACATCCTCGGCAAGAATCCCGCCGACCTCTTCGGCGAGTTCGAGGGCAAGATGTTCACCAAGCAGGGCTCTGGTGACGTCAAGTACCACCAGGGCTATTCCTCGAACGTCATGACCCCGGGCGGCGAAGTCCACCTGGCCATGGCCTTCAACCCTTCCCACCTCGAGATCGTCTCGCCGGTGGTGGAAGGTTCGGTGCGCGCCCGCCAGGACCGCCGCAAGGACGTCCATGGCCGCCAGGTGCTGCCCATCAGCATCCACGGCGACGCCGCCTTCGCCGGCCAGGGCGTGGTGCTCGAGACCTTCCAGATGTCGCAGACTCGCGGCTACCGCACCGGCGGCACCATCCACATCATCATTAACAACCAGGTCGGCTTCACCACCAGCCGCCCGGAAGACGCGCGCTCCACCGAGTACTGCACCGACGTGGCCAAGATGGTGCAGGCGCCCATCTTCCATGTGAACGGCGACGATCCCGAGGCGGTGTTCTTCGTCACCCAGCTCGCCCTGGATTTCCGCATGGAATACCAGAAGGACGTGGTGATCGACCTTGTCTGCTACCGCCGCCGTGGCCATAACGAGGCGGACGAGCCTTCGTCCACGCAGCCGCTGATGTACCAGGTCATCACCAAGCTGCCGACCACGCGCGGCATTTATGCCGAGCGCCTGGTGAAGGCCAGCGTGCTGCCGCAGCCGCAGGCCGACGACATGGTCGAGGAGTACCGCAAGGCGCTCGAGTCCGGCCAGCACGTGGTGAAGGCCCTGGTGCGCGAGCCCAACAAGACCCTGTTCGTGGACTGGACGCCCTATCTCGGCCATGCCGTGGTGGACGAGTGGGACACTGGCGTGCCGCTCAAGACCCTGCAGGATCTTGGCCGGAAGATGGAGAAGTACCCCGATGGCCTGGTCCTGCAAAAGCAGGTGCAGAAGGTCATGGAGGATCGTGGCCGCATGTGGGCCGGCAACCTCGAGTTCAACTGGGGCGCCGCCGAGACCCTGGCCTACGCCAGCATCCTCAACGAGGGCATCCAGGTCCGCCTGACCGGCCAGGACGTGGGCCGCGGCACCTTCTCGCATCGCCATGCCATCGTCTACAACCAGAAGGACGGCCAGCCCTACTGCCCGCTGCAGCATCTCGATCCGCAGCAGCCGAACTTCGAGATCTATGATTCCCTGCTGTCCGAGGAGGCCGTGCTGGCCTTCGAGTACGGCTACGCCACCACCACGCCGCAGTCGCTGATCATCTGGGAAGCGCAGTTCGGTGACTTCGCCAACGGCGCCCAGGTGGTGATCGACCAGTTCATCTCCTCCGGCGAAACCAAGTGGGAGCGCCTCTGCGGCCTCACGCTGCTGCTGCCGCACGGCTTTGAAGGCCAGGGTCCCGAGCACTCGTCGGCGCGCCTCGAGCGCTTCCTGCAGTTGTGCGCCGAGCACAACATGCAGGTGTGCACGCCCACCACGCCGGCGCAGATCTTCCATCTGCTGCGCCGCCAGGCGGTGCGCCCGCTGCGCAAGCCGCTGGTCATCATGTCGCCCAAGAGCCTGCTGCGCCACAAGCTGGCGGTGAGCACGCTCGAGGATCTCGCCCAGGGCCAGTTCCAGACCGTCATCCCCGAAATCGACGCGATCAAGCCGGAGAAGGTGACCCACGTCATCCTCTGCGGTGGCAAGGTCTACTACGACCTGCTCGAGAAGCGCCGCGAGCAGGGATATGACAACGTCGCCATCGTTCGCATCGAACAGCTCTATCCCTTCCCGGAAAAGAAGCTGGCCGAGGCACTGGCGCCGTACAAGAAGGCCAGTTGCATCGTCTGGTGCCAGGAAGAGCCCATGAACCAGGGCGCCTGGTACTGCAGCCAGCACCACATGCATTCCGTCGTGCGTGAGCTGAATGACAAGCTGCGCGTCCAGTTCGTCGGCCGCGCCCCGGCGGCCGCGCCGGCCTGCGGCTCGGTGTACCTGCATGCGAAGGAACAGGCCTTCCTGGTGGATGAGGCTTTCCGTATCGGACTCGACGTTGTCGGTCGCAAGAACTGACCCAAGGAATTCAAAGAAATGAGCATCGAAATCAAGGCACCTGTGTTCCCCGAGTCCGTTGCTGACGGCACTGTCGCCACCTGGCACAAGAAGCCCGGCGAAGCCGTGAAGCGCGACGAACTGATCGTCGACATCGAGACCGACAAGGTCGTGCTGGAAGTCGTGGCCCCGGCCGACGGCGTCATCGGCAAGGTCCTGAAGAACGAGGGCGATACCGTCCTGTCCCAGGAAGTCCTGGCCATCTTCGAGGAAGGCGCCGCTGCTGCAGCCGCCCCGGCCGCCACCGCAACCGCTCCCGCCGCACCGGCGGCGACCGCCGCGGTGGACGATGCCCTGAGCCCTGCCGTGCGCAAGCTGGTCGCCGAGAACAACCTGGATCCGGCCAGGATTGCCGGAACCGGCAAGGGCGGCCGCCTCACCAAGGAAGACGTCGAGGCCCACCTGAAGAAGCCCGCGGCCCCGGCCCCCGTTGCCGCCGCCGTGCCGGCACCCGCCGCGCAGGCCATTGCCCTGGCCGTGGGCGAGCGTACCGAGAAGCGCGTGCCCATGACTCGCCTGCGCGCCAAGGTCGCCGAGCGCCTGCTCGAGGCCAAGCAGAACACTGCCATGCTGACCACCTTCAACGAGGTCAACATGAAGCCGGTGATGGAGCTGCGCAAGCAGTACGCCGAGAAGTTCGAGAAGGTGCACGGCGTGCGCCTGGGCTTCATGTCCTTCTTCGTCAAGGCCGCCGTGGAGGCCCTCAAGCGCTTCCCGGCCGTCAACGCCTCCATCGACGGCAACGACATCGTCTACCATGGTTTCTACGATGTCGGCGTGGCGGTGTCCTCCGACCGCGGCCTCGTGGTGCCCATCCTGCGCAATACCGAGCGCATGGGTCTCGCCGAGACCGAGAAGACCATCGGCGACTTCGGCAAGAAGGCGAAGGACGGCAAGCTGACCATCGAGGACATGACCGGTGGCACCTTCACCATTTCCAATGGCGGCGTGTTCGGCTCCTTGCTGTCCACTCCCATCCTGAACCCGCCGCAGACCGCCATCCTCGGCATGCACAAGATCCAGGAGCGCCCCATGGCCGTGAATGGCCAGGTCGTGATCCTGCCGATGATGTATCTGGCACTCTCCTACGATCATCGCCTGATCGACGGCAAGGAAGCGGTGAGCTTTCTTGTCGCCATCAAGGAGCTGGTCGAGGATCCGGCGCGCCTGCTGCTGGAAATCTGACGCTGTGAATGGACGCGATGCTCCCTGCGGGCATCGCGGCTTTGCTTACTAATACTGGATACGAGTCATGGCACAGAGTTTTGACGTCGTCGTCATCGGCGGCGGCCCCGGCGGCTACGAAGCGGCGATTCGCGCTGCGCAACTGGGCCTCAAGGTGGCCTGCATCGAGAAGCGCATCCACAAGGGCAAGCCCTCGCTGGGTGGCACCTGCCTGAACGTGGGCTGCATTCCGTCCAAGGCGCTGCTCGACTCCACCCACCGCTATCACGACGCCGCCCACGAACTGGCCGTGCACGGCATCAGCACCGGCAAGGTCAGCATTGACGTCAAGGCCATGCAGGCGCGCAAGGACACCGTGGTGGGCAACCTCACTGGCGGCATCGCCCAGCTGTTCAAGGGCAATGGCGTCACCTGGCTGCAGGGCAGCGGCAGGCTGCTGGCCGGCCGCAAGGTCGAGTTCACCCCGCTGGAAGGCGCCGCTGAAGTGATCGACGCCCAGCACGTGATCCTGGCCACCGGTTCGGTGCCGGTGAACATTCCCGTGGCGGCCCTGGTGGACGATCTCATCGTCGATTCCACTGGCGCCCTCGAGTTCCAGTCCGTGCCCAAGCGCCTGGGCGTGATCGGCGCCGGCGTCATCGGCCTCGAGCTGGGCTCGGTGTGGAGTCGTCTCGGCGCGGAAGTCGTGGTGCTGGAGGCGGTCGATGCCTTCCTGCCCGCCTGCGACAAGGCCGTGGCCAAGGAAGCGCAAAAGATCCTGACCAAGCAGGGGCTGGACATCCGCCTCGGCGCCCGCGTCACCGGCACCGAAGCCAAGGGCAAGTCGGTCACCGTCAAGTTTGCCGACAAGGATGGCGAACACAGCGAAGTCTTCGACAAGCTCATCGTCGCCGTGGGCCGTCGCCCCTATACCGAGGGCGTGTTTTCCGCCGATAGCGGCATCACGCTCGACGAGCGCCGCTTCGTGCACGTGGACAACCAGTGCCGTACTTCGGTGCCGGGCGTCTACGCCCTCGGCGACCTCGTGCGCGGCCCGATGCTGGCGCACAAGGCGATGGAGGAGGGCATGATGGTGGCCGAGGTCATCGCTGGCCATCATGCCCAGGTGAACTACGACACCATCATCGGCGTCATCTACACGCATCCCGAGATCGCCTGGGTCGGCAAGACCGAGGAGCAGGCAAGGAGCGAGGGCATCGAGGTCAAGACCGGCCAGTTCGCGTTCGCGGTGAACGGTCGTGCGTTGGCCGCCAACGATGCCCAGGGTTTCGTCAAGTTCGTGGCGGATGCCGCCAGCGACCGCCTGCTCGGCATGCACGTGATCGGCCCCAATGCCGGCGACATCGTCCACCAGGGCATGATCTCGCTGGAGTTCGGCGCTTCCGTGGAAGACCTGCAGCTCATGACCTTTGCCCACCCGACGCTGTCGGAAGTGGTGCACGAGGCCGCGCTGTCCGTGGATGGCCGCGCCATCCACGCCATCCAGCGCAAGAAGAAGTAACACGGGGGCGCAAGCCCCGCTCTGCCAGCAGGGGCGGCCCTGTCTGTGCTCCGCAGCTCAGGCGGCACGTCGGGCTTCAGCCCGACAGCAGTCTGGTCCGCAATGGGAGTTCAGTCCGACGGGAGACGGTCCTGGTCTTGCTTCAGCTCGACAGGACAGGAAAGCGTCGTGAGAGCTGCTCCTGCAGCAGGCAACAGCAGTCACCCGGCGGCCAACGCGGGTTCCGGGACAAGGTGGCGCAGTGATCCTGCGCCAATCAGCAACAAAGCGATGGTAATCACACAATGAACCTTCACGAGTACCAGGGTAAGCAGCTCTTCGCGGAATACGGCCTGCCGGTTTCCAAGGGCTTTGCCGCCAGCACGCCAGAAGAAGCGCGTGCCGCGGCCGAGCGCATCGGCGGCGACAAGTGGGTGGTCAAGGCACAGGTCCATGCCGGCGGCCGTGGCAAGGCCGGTGGCGTCAAGCTCGTCACCACCCCCGACGAGGTCGAGGCTTTCGCCAGGGCCAAGCTGGGCACCCAGCTGGTCACCTACCAGACCGACGCCAAGGGCCAGCCCGTCCACAAGATCCTGGTCGAAACCTGCACCGACATCGCCAAGGAACTCTATCTCGGCGCCGTGCTCGACCGCGGCACCCGCCGCATCGTCTTCATGGCTTCCACCGAAGGCGGCGTGGAAATCGAGAAAGTCGCCCACGAAACCCCCGAGAAGATCCACAAGGCCACCATCGATCCGCTGATCGGCGGCCAGGCCTACCAGGGCCGTGACCTTGGCTACAAGCTGGGCCTCAACCACGACCAGGTGAAGCAGTTCGTCAAGATCTTCACCCAGCTGGCCAAGATGTTCGTCGACCTTGACCTGGCGCTGCTGGAAGTGAACCCGCTGGTGATCACCAGCGAAGGCAACCTGCACTGCCTGGATGCCAAGATTGTCATCGACTCCAATGCCCTGTTCCGTCATCCCAAACTGAAGGCGATGTACGACCCCTCCCAGGAAGACGAGCGCGAACGCCGCGCCGCGGAGTGGGAACTGAACTACGTGGCCCTCGAAGGCAATATCGGCTGCATGGTGAACGGCGCCGGCCTGGCCATGGCCACCATGGACATCATCAAGCTGAAGGGCGGCCAGCCCGCCAACTTCCTCGACGTCGGCGGCGGCGCCACCAAGGAACGCGTGACCGAGGCCTTCAAGATCATCCTCTCCGATGACTCCGTGAAAGCCGTGCTGGTGAACATCTTCGGCGGCATCGTGCGCTGCGACATGATTGCCGAAGGCATCATCGGCGCGGTGAAGGATGTGGGCGTGAAGGTGCCTGTCGTCGTGCGTCTGGAAGGCAACAATGCCGAACTGGGTGCGCAGAAGCTGAAGGAAAGCGGTCTCAACATCATCGCGGCAACCTCGCTCAATGAAGCGGGTGATCTTGTCGTGAAGACCGTGGCCTGAGAGGAGCGCAAGAAATGAGTGTACTGATCAACAAGGCCACCAAGGTCATCTGCCAGGGCATCACCGGCTCGCAAGGCACGCTGCACACTGAACAGTCCATCGCCTACGGCACCAACATGGTGGGCGGCGTGACCCCGGGCAAGGGCGGCACCACCCATCTCGGCCTGCCGGTGTTCAATACCGTGGCCGAAGCCGTGGCCGCTACCGGCGCCGACGCCTCCGTCATCTACGTGCCCGCCGCCTTCGCCAAGGATTCCATCCTGGAAGCCGTGGACGCCGGCATCAAGCTCGTGGTCTGCATCACCGAAGGCGTGCCCGCCATCGACATGCTGTTCGTGAAGGAATACATCGTCCGCAAGGGCGGCGTGCGCCTGATCGGCCCGAACTGCCCGGGCGTCATCACCCCGGGCGAGTGCAAGATCGGCATCATGCCGGGCCACATTCACTTGCCCGGCAAGGTCGGCATCGTGTCGCGTTCCGGCACCCTGACCTATGAAGCCGTGAAGCAGACCACCGACCTCGGTTTCGGCCAGTCCACCTGCATCGGCATCGGCGGTGACCCCATCCCGGGCACCACCTTCATCGATGCGCTGGAACTGTTCCAGAACGACCCGCAGACCGAAGCCATCATCATGGTGGGCGAGATCGGCGGCAGCGCCGAAGAAGAAGCCGCGGCCTACATCAAGGCCAACGTGACCAAGCCCGTGGTGTCCTACATCGCCGGCGTCACCGCTCCGGCGGGCAAGCGCATGGGCCATGCCGGCGCCATCATCTCCGGTGGCAAGGGCACCGCGGACGAGAAGTTCGCCGCGCTGCAGGCCGCCGGCGTGAAGACGGTGGACAACCCGGCGTTGCTGGGCCAGGCCATCGCCGAGATCACCGGCTGGAAGTAATTCCCGTCACGCTCAAGAAAACGGCCGCATTCGCGGCCGTTTTTTTTGCGTCCGGTTCCGGTTGCGTTCGACCGCTATACGCAGCGGAGGCCTGTGGCGATCCTGTGACGGCGCAGGCCCGGCGGGATACTGGTACAGTGCGGCAGCGCGGAGCGCGGCCCGGCCTCCTGGCCGGAGACAGTAGCGCGGGTCAGGGAAGACGCTCGCGGTGATGGGCGGGACAAGAAAAAGGCCGCTCATGAGCGGCCTTTTTCTTGGCGGATCGCCTCTCGCAGCAGGTGTCCCGACGGACAGGTTGCGTAGTTACAGGCGCGCGGCCAGCTCGGCGCCCTCGCGGATGGCGCGCATGGCATCCAGTTCGCCGGCTAGTTTGGCGCCGCCGATGACATGGAAGCGCTTGTCCGTGATCTTGCCTTCGCTGTCCACCGGCAGCAGGTCCTTCACCGACTCCTGGCCGGCGCAAAGGATGACGTTGTCCACGTCGAGGATCTGGTCCTCTCCGCCCACCCGGATGTGCAGGCCGAGGTCGTCCACCTTCACGTACTCCACGCCGCCCAGCATCTTCACCTGGTGGTGCTGCAGCGCCAGGCGGTGGACCCAGCCGGTGGTCTTGCCCGGGCCCTGGCCCATCTTCTTGCCTTCCTTGCGCTGCAACAGGTAGACCTCGCGCAGCGGCGGGTGGCGTACCGGGGCGGCCAGACCGCCTGGCTCGGTCGAGTTCACGTCAACGCCCCATTCGGCCAGCCACTCGTCCACCGGCTGCGGCGAGTGCTCGGCGAGCAGGAACTCGCTGACGTCGATGCCGATGCCGCCGGCGCCGATCACGGCGACGCGGTGGCCGACCTTCTTGCCGTGCTTGAGAACGTCCGGATAGGACAGCACCTTGGGATGGTCGATGCCCGGGATCTTCGGCGTACGCGGGGTGACGCCGGTGGCGATCACCACCTCGTCAAAGCCGCCGGCCTTGATCTCGGCCTCGGTCACGCGCTTGTTCAGCACCACCTTCACGCCGGTCTTCTTCACCATCGCGCGAAAATAGCGGACGGTTTCGCGGAATTCTTCCTTGCCCGGCACGTTCATCGCCATGGTGAACTGGCCGCCGATGTCGTCGGCCGCCTCGAACAGGGTCACGTCGTGGCCGCGTTCGGTCGCGACGGTGGCGAAGGAAAGACCGGCCATGCCGCCGCCGACCACGGCGATTTTCTTGGCCCGGGTGGTCTTCACGTAGACCAGTTCGGTTTCGGCGCAGGCCTGCGGATTGACCAGGCAGGTGGAGCGTTTGCCGGAGAAGGTCATGTCCAGGCAGCCCTGGTTGCAGGCGATGCAGGTGTTGATTTCTTCCGGCTTGCCGGCGGCGGCCTTGTTCACGAAGGCGGGGTCGGCGAGCAGCGGGCGCGCCATGGAGATGAGGTCGGCATCACCACTGGCGATGATGTCGTCGCAGACTTCCGGCGTGTTGATGCGATTGGAGGCCATCACCGGAATCTTCAGTTCCTTGCGGATGTTGGCCGTCACCTTGCGGAAGGCGGCGCGCGGCACCGAGGTCACGATGGTGGGCACGCGCGCCTCGTGCCAGCCGATGCCGGTGTTGAGGATGGTGATGCCCGCGGCTTCCAGCGCCTTGGCGATGGCGACGATTTCCGGCCAGCTGTTGCCGCCTTCCACCAGGTCGATCAGGGAGAGGCGATAGCAGATGATGAAATCCTTGCCCACTTCCTTGCGCACGCGCTTCACGATCTCGACCGGCAGGCGCATGCGGTTTTCCAGGCTGCCGCCCCACTTGTCCTTGCGGTTGTTGGTGCGGTTGCAGATGAACTGGTTCAGCAGGTAGCCCTCGGAGCCCATGATCTCGACGCCGTCGTAGCCGGCGAGCCTGGAAAGCTTCGCGCAGCGACCATAGTCGCGGATGGTGGAAAGTATCTCGCTCTCCTTGATGGTGCGCGGCTTGAACATGGAGATCGGCGACTTGCGGTCAGAGGCCGAGACCACGAAGGGGTGATAACCGTAGCGTCCCGAATGCAGGATTTGCATCAGGATCTTGCCGCCTTCGGCATGCACGGCGGAGGTCACGCGGCGGTGGTTCACCACATCGCCAAGGCCGTTCATGGTGCCGCCCAGGGGCAGCAGCCAGCCACGGCGGTTGGGCGAGATGCCGCCGGTGATCATGAGGGCGGTGCCACCGCGGGCGCGCTCGGCGAAATAGGCGGCCAGCTTGCCGTAATTGTAGAAGCGGTCTTCCAGGCCGGTGTGCATCGAGCCCATCACGATGCGGTTCTTGAGTTGGGTGAAGCCGAGGTCGAGCGGCTTGAGCATGTTGGGGAAGGCGGCGGCGGTCACGGGCAAACTCCTGGGGGTCGCAAAGTCCCGGCGGGGACGGTAAACTTAACGGCGTTAAGATACCCGGACGAGCCGTAATGTCAAGACAGCCAGGGCCGACAAAGGCCCCCTACCATCATGGTGACCTGCGCCGCGGCATGCTCGAGGCGGCCACTGCCCTGGTGGAGCAGGAGGGCATTGCCGCCCTCAGCCTGCGCAAGCTGGCTGAGCGGGTGGGCGTGTCCCAGACCGCGCTCTACCACCATTTCCGGGACAAGCAGGCCCTGCTGTGCGCGGTCGGCGAGGCCGCCATCGACCAGTTCGAGGGCGAGATCCAGCGCGGCCTCGCCGCGGTGGAGGGGCTGGAGGCGCGCTTCGAGCGTTTCGTGACCATCTATGTGCGCTTTGCCCTGGCCCACCCCGAACTTTACGAGTTGCTGTTCGGAAGGGTGACCTGGAAGGGGGAGGGCGCCGAGAGTGAGGACTTCCGCGCCAAGGCGCGCGCGTCGTTCCGTGGCTACGCCGAGATGGTGATGGGCCTGCAGGCCCAGGGCTGGCTGTCGCCGGACCTCAATCCCCTGCGCCTGGCGCAGGTGATGTGGGGCACCCTGCACGGGCTCTGCCGCATGTACAACGACGGCCTGGCTTTCTCGCCGGGCGATGTGGAGGAGATCAGCCAGTACGCACGCTGGCTGCTGCAACGGCTGCGTGACTGGCAGGAGCCGGCCGTCCGCCAGTGACGGGAAGGGAGAGGGCGGGCAGCGTCGGAGACGGCCGGGGGCGGGCCAGCGCAATGGCTGGGGGCTTGTCTGTGCCGTGGTTCGGCGTCCACCGCCGGAAGCCAGCGCCAAGGTCAGGGCTCGTATCCCGGCGGCGAATAGGTCAAGGCGGGGCCCGGCGCGCAGGCAAAAAAAACGCCCGCCTGGGTGGCGAGCGTCGCTGGTTCAATCAATACAACGTCTACTGCCACGAATTCATCAGACCCGACCTTTGGTTCAGCGCAATAACATGCAAGAGTGGCCCAGGAGGCTTCCCGCAAATACGACCTGAAGGGGTCTGCAACTGTGGCGCGTTGTCAGGCAGGGAAACGCATTCCTCACCGAATGCGCCTGCCGTCACCAGCTGAGCAAAAAGTAGCACATGGGCGAGGGAGCAGGCCTGAGATTGTCTGACAATATGAGGCGGCAGCTGACTGGTGAGGCAGGTGCCCCGCCCAAATGAAAACGCCTCCACGAGGGAGGCGTCAGGTCGGGCGGAGCCGGCCTCAGTGGTGATGGCCACCGGCACCGTGCACATGGCCGTGCTCGAGCTCTTCCGCGGTAGCAACACGCACTTCCAGCACCTTCACGTCGAAGTTCAGGTTCTGGCCGGCCAGCGGGTGGTTGCCGTCCACGGTGACATTGTCGCCCTCGACATTGGTCACGGTGATGACCTGCATGCCATGGTCGGTCTGGGCGTGGAACTGCATGCCCGGCTCGATGTTGTCGACGCCGCGGAACATGCTGCGCGGCACCACCTGCAGCAGGCCCTCATCCTTTTCACCATAACCTTCGGCGGGGGTCACGCTGACCTTGAAGCTGTCGCCGACCACCTTGCCCTCAAGCGCGTCTTCCAGGCCGGGAATGATGTTGCCGGCACCGTGCAGGTAGGCCAGCGGCTCCCCGCCCACGGAAGAATCGATGACGTTTCCCTGGTCGTCGGTCAGCGTGTACTCGATGCTGACAACGACGTCGTTCGCGATTTGCATGATGTAGTCCTGAAAAAAAGGGCAATTGAGCCGTACATGATAGCGGAAGTTGCCGGAGCTGGCCGCAAAAAATACCCGTCCCTCGAAGGGGTGGCCGCAGGCCACAGGCCCCGGGCGTCAGAAATAGCGTAGCCAGGCCGCTTCGGCAAAACCTTCACGCCGGTCGCCGGCACGCAGTTCGCCGACCTGCAGGCGCAGGCCCTGGTGATTGCCCAGGTCGACCTGGCCTTCCAGCCCGTTGCGGGTTTCCCACTCCTGGATGTCGTCGTACCAGCGGCTGTCAGACTGCAGCCGCAGGCGGGTGCGACCGGCGTCGACACGGCAGCCGGCACGGGGGCCGGCACCGGCGCGTGCGCCCCGGTCGAGGCGGGGGCCGGCCTCGCCACTGGCGGCCGCCATCAGGTAGCAGCTGGTGCGCGGGCCGATCGCCAGGTTGGCGCCGGCGCCGCCGTCGATGTAGGCCACGCCATGGCTGTCGCGATCAGAAAAGCGGCCCTCGCCATCGATGGCGGCCTGGCGGTAGCCAAAGCCGATAAACCAGGACCACGGCCGGAAGAAATCGTCCCAGGGTGCCAGCGAATCGATGTCGATGAGGGCCAGGCGTTCCAGGCGCAGATTCTCCCGGGCTTCGTCCAGGCGTAACTCCAGGTCCAGGAAGTCGATATGGGCGCCATCGCGATAGCCGGCCGGGGTATCCAGCAGGTCGTGGTAGGCCGGTCGCAGGCGCAGGGCGCCATAGGCGGCGCCGCGGGCCTGGCCGGCGGCGAGGGCAACGCGGGCCGTGGCATGGCCGCTGGCAGGATCGACGGCGGGCCGTGCCGGTGGCTTGCGCTGCTCCGGCACGGCGAGTGCCGCGCGACGGCCCAGCAGGGCGCGGAGGTGGGGGCGGATCTGCGGATCGGGATCCTGCGCCATGTACTGGTGGTAGAGATAGTCGTAGGCCACTTCCAGGGCGGCCGCTTCCTGAGTGGGCGCCAGGCCGGTGGCCAGGGCGGGGTCGCGGGCCAGGGCGCGGGCGAGGCGATTGACCTTGCCCGGATTATCACGGGCGTCCTGCAGCAGGCGACGCTCGGCGGAGGGACGGTAGACCAGCTTGCGCAGCAGTCCCGGCTCGGCCAGGACGCGGCGGGCGGTGTCGGTGGGAATGGCCTGCAGCGGGAAGGCGCTGCGCAGGTCGAGGCCGGGGCGCGCCACCTCCAGCAGGCTGAGCAACTGATAGCTGCAGTTGCGCGTCAGGAAGTAGTAGGGGAAGTCGACTCCACGCAGCTCCCACAGGTGGTCCAGCAGGCGCGAGAGCTCCGCTGGATCCAGCGAAAGCTGGTACTCCCACAGGTCGCGGTTTTCCATGTCGCTGTATTCCCGCACCTTGTCGTAGTAAGGCATCAGGGAGAACACGCCGGGATACCCTCCGCTCAGACCTTTCCAGGCAAAGGCCAGCGGGTTGGTCGGGCCGGTATTGGCCGCGTAATTAACGGCATAGGCCAGCAGGCGGGTGTCCTCGGTCTGGTCTGGCGCATCCAGGCGCAGGAAGGTATGGCCGAACATCGAGGAGGGATTGTTCAGGTAGTCCGCGGCGAAGACCAGGGTGGCCTGGCCGGGATTTACCAGGCGCTTCCACTCGGCAAGCTGCGGGCAGGCCGGGGCGGTCGACGCAAGGCCCAGGCGCTCCTGCAGCCAGGCGGTGCGGGCGGGAAAGCGGCAGGCCGCGCCGGCATCGGGCGCTCCTTCGGGCGCATGCAGGGCGTCCAGCAGCGCGTGCAGTTCGCTGGCAGGATCGTGACGGCCAGCGGGGCCCAGGAAGAAGTGCGCACTTTGCGCCTCGCTTTCGACGCTGCTGCCCGCCTTTTCATAGCGCAGCAACAGATGCCAGTAGGGCTGGCGGGCAAGACCGGCGCTGTCCGCCTGGGCATGGAGTGCAGCGGGGGCGGTGGCCAGGGCCTGGGCAGAGGCCAGCGCGATGCCGGCAGCCAGAAGCAGTCGGCGCAGGAAAGTAGGAGCCATGCGGGAATCGTCGGAGCGGAGGGCAGAAACGAAACACCCGGCCGGGGCCGGGTGCTTGGAGGACGCGGGCGATCAGGCCTTGGGCAGGTAGCCGGCCAGCAGGGTGTCCTGGCTCATGACCTGTTCCAGGGCGGCCAGGATCTGGCCGGCAGATTCGTTCTGCGGGGCGAAGATCTTGCCGAAGTTGGTCTTGGTGGCCTGGAAGAAGTGACCCTTGTCGGCTTCCGGCACGCCCATCAGGTCGGCCAGCACGTTCAGGGTTTCGCCGCGGCCGACAGACATGTCGCGGGCCAGGCTGTCGATGTTGGAGCCGGTGAACATGCTCAGGCGGGCACGCGAGGTGATGGCGCCGTTGGTCTGGCAGCCCAGGGTGCCGGTGGTGATACCGAAGGTCTGGTTGCCGGAGGTACCGTTGGTGGTGGCGCCCAGCACCTTGAAGACGGGGCCGGACTGGCCGGCCATGATCATGGAACCGAGGCCACAACCGATGTCCTGGTCTGCCACGGCGACGCTGGCGGAGGCGGAGAGGACGGCAACAGCGAGGAGTTTCTTCATCATGATGGAGCATCCTTCTTGATCTTGGGGGAGCTGCTTCTTCCAAGCAGTCACCCGAGTGTAGCCGGTTCCCTACGGCTGTACAGCCGGTCTTCGTTGCCTCCGGGCCTTGAACCTGAGCCGCCCGTCCCAATATCAGCAACAATCTTGCCCTGACCCAGAGGAACCTGCCGACCATGACCTCTCCTTCGCAAAAGGAAACCCGCGGCTTCGAGACCGAAGTCTCCCGGCTCCTGCATCTCATGATCCACTCCTTGTACAGCAATCCCGAGATCTTTCTGCGCGAGCTGGTGGCCAATGCCGCCGATGCGGCCGACAAGCTGCGTTTCGAGGCGCTGGCGCGGCCGGAGTTGCTGGAGGATGGCGCGGCCCCTGGTATCTGGATCGAGACGGATCCCGAGGCGCGCACGGTCACCATCCGCGACAACGGCATCGGCATGGACCGGGACGAGGTCATTTCCAATCTTGGCACCATCGCCCGCTCCGGCACCGCGGAGTTCATCCGCAACATGAGTGGTGACCAGAAGAAGGACACCCAGCTCATCGGCCAGTTCGGCGTGGGCTTCTATTCCGCCTTCGTGGTGGCGGATCACGTCGACGTCTTCACCCGTCGCGCCGGCAGCGCCACCGACACCGGCGTGCACTGGGCCTCGGCAGGAGAGGGCGAGTTCACCGTGGAAACGGTCATGCGCGAAGCGCGAGGTACCGAGATCGTGCTGCGCCTGCGCGAATCGGCGCTGGAGTTCGCCGATGCTTTCCGACTGCGCGCCATCATCCACAAGTACGCTGAACACATCCCGCTGCCGGTGCACATGCGCCAGCCGGCCGGGGAAGCCGGCGTCACGCCCGACTGGGAAGTGGTGAACAAGGCCACCGCGCTGTGGACGCGACCGCGCAGCGAAATCAGCGACGACGAGTACAAGGGCTTCTACCAGCATATCGCCCATGACTTCGAGGATCCGCTCGCCTGGAGCCACCACCGAGTCGAGGGCAAGCTGGAGTACACCTCTCTGCTCTACCTGCCGCGCCGCGCCCCTTTCGACCTGTACCAGCGCGAGGGCGTGCATGGCCTCAAGCTCTACGTGCAGCGGGTTTTCATCATGGACAATGCGGAGCAGTTCCTGCCGCTTTACCTGCGCTTCATCAAGGGCGTGGTGGACTCCAGCGACCTGCCCCTCAATGTCTCGCGCGAGCTGCTGCAGAAGAGCGAGGCCATCGACAGCATGCGCGGCGCCCTGACCCGGCGCGCCCTCGACATGCTGGGCAAGCTGGCCGGCGAGCAGAAGGACGACTACCAGGCATTCTGGAACGCCTGCGGCCAGGTGCTCAAGGAGGGGATGGCCGAGGATCCCGCCAACCGCGAGCGTGTGGCCGGCCTGCTGCGCTTTGCGTCCACCCATGGCGACAGCCCGGCCCAGGACGTGTCCCTGGCCGACTATGTGGTGCGCATGAAGGAGGGGCAGGAGAAAATCTACTATGTCACCGCGGACAACCACGCCGCCGCCAGCCAGAGCCCGCAACTGGAGATATTCCGCAAGAAGGGCGTCGAGGTGCTGCTGCTCTGCGATCGGCTCGATGAGTGGCTGATGAGCTATCTGACGGAGTTCGGCGGCAAGTCCCTGCAGCATGTGGCCAAGGGTGAGCTCGATCTCGGCAAGCTGGACAGCGCCGAGGAGAAGGCCGAGCAGGAAGCCCTGCAGCAGGCCGCGGCCCCGTTGCTGGAGCGCCTGCGCCAGGCGCTGGCGGACCGCATTGGCGGCGTCGAGGTGACGCAGCGCCTGACCGACTCGCCGGCCTGCCTGGTGCGCGGCCAGCATGACCTGGGTCATGGCCTGCGCGAGTTGCTGGCGGCGGCCGGCCAGGCCCTGCCGGAAGCGAAGCCGGTCCTGGAGGTGAATCCGGCCCATGCGCTGATTCGTCGCCTTGAGGCCGAGACCGGCGAGGAGCGCTTTGCCGCGCTGGCGGCGCTGGTGCTGGACCAGGCCACTTTGGCCGAAGGTGGCAGCCTGGCCGACCCGGCGGCGTATGTGCGCCGCGTCAATGCGCTGTTGCTGGAGTTGCTGCGTTGACAGGCAGGGAGGGCGTCCCCGCGCGACAGCCTCCCCGCACCTGACGCAAACCGCCTTGCCCCCGTCTCCCGGCCGGCCGGAGAAGGGCAGCGCGCCGGGGACGGCGTGCGCCGGTAGCGCATCGCCGTCGTGCTGTCCAGACTGGCGGGCGGGGGAAGAGTCGTCGCTATAATCGGGAACTTTCGATCCCAGGAGTCAAGATGACGCATTCCCCGCAATGGCGTGTGGCAGTTCTCGGTGGCGGCAGCTTCGGCACGGTGCTTGCCGGCATGGCCGCCGAAAATGGTCATTCCACCACCCTCTGGCTGCGCGACGAGGCGCAGCTGGCGGACATGAATGCCAGCCGCGAGAACAGTCGCTACCTGCCCGGCTTCCGCCTGCCTGACGGCCTGCAGTTCAGCAATGACCTGGGCGGTACGATCGCCGATGCGGACATCATTTTTGTTTCCATTCCCAGCAAGGCATTCCGCACCGTCATTCGCGCGGCCAAGCCCTTCCTGCGTCCGGAGCAGATGCTGGTCAGCACCACCAAGGGCATCGAACGCGAAAGCTTCGCGCTCATGAGCGAGATCCTGCGCGAAGAGTCCGGCCTCAAGCGCATCGGCGTGCTGTCCGGGCCCAACCTGGCCAAGGAAATTGCCGCGCGCATGCTGTCAGGCACCGTCATCGCCAGCATCCAGCCCGATGTGCGCGAACGCGCGCACCAGGTACTGTCGCGACCCTATTTTCGCGTCTTTGCCAATACCGACGTTTACGGCGTCGAGCTCGGCGGCGCCCTCAAGAATATCTATGCCATTGCTGCCGGCATGGCGGCAGCCCTCAAGCTCGGCGAGAATTCGCGCAGCATGCTGCTGACCCGTGCCCTGGCCGAGATGAGCCGCTTTGCTGTCCAGATGGGCGCCAATCCGCTGACCTTCATCGGCCTTGCCGGTGTCGGCGACCTCATCGCCACCTGCTCTTCCCCGCTGTCGCGGAACTACCAGGTCGGCTTTGCGCTGGGAACCGGCAAGCGGCTGGACGACATCATCGAGGACCTGGAGCAGACTGCCGAAGGCATCAACACCGTCCAGATCGTCAAGCACAAGGCCGACGAGTTCGGCGTGCACATGCCCATCGTGGCCGGCCTCTACGAAATCCTCTTCAACGAACAGTCGCTCGCCGATGTCATGGCCAGGCTGATGCACGGCGGCCAGAGCAGTGACGTGGAGTTCGTGCTGCCGAGATCGCAGGCGTGAGGATCGTGCTGGTGCGGCACGGCAAGGCGGAACCCTATGCCGCCGATGACGCCGCCCGTGCCCTCACGGACTCGGGACGTGCGCAGGCGCAGGCGACCGGCGAGTGGCTGCGCGAAACCCTGGGGGAGGCGGCGGGTGCCCGTTTACTGGCGAGCCCCTACCGGCGCGCCCAGGAAACCGCTGCTTCCCTGGCGCCCCTCTTGGGGCTGGAGGTGCTGACAGTGGCCGGCATTACCCCGGATGTGGATCCGCGGCAGGCCCTGGCCGCGATCGAGGCCGCCGGCCAGGGCGCGCCCCTGCTGGTGGTGGTGAGTCATATGCCGCTGATGGCTGCGCTGGCAGGCTGGCTGCAGGAGGGGGTGCTGAACGCGGGGCGAGCCTTCGACCTGGGCGAGGCGCGGGTGCTGGAAGCTGATCTGCCGGGGCCGGGCTTGGCTCGCGAGCTGGCGGTCTTCATTCCCCGGCTGCGGCACTGACCTGGCGTCGCTCGCGCTCCTGCTGAACCTGGCCTGGGGTGGCCACCGGCGACAGCAGCAGGGGTTGGCGTCGCCAGGCCGTGGACAGAGCGCAGGGACGCGTCAAGCGCCTGGGATCAGACGCTGAGGTGGCGACGGAAACTGATGCCGCTGATGCTGGTCATGTTGGCCTTGATGCCGCGCTTCTCGAACTCCTCGCGAAGCTCGTTCATCACGATGCGTTCGACCTCTCCCTCGACATCGGTGACCAGCTTGCCGAGCAGCGCCGAGAGCGCGCCGCGGTGTTCCTTCACCAGCTCGTCGAGATTCGTGATTTCAATCGTGATCATGGCCTGCCTTCCGCATTAATTCCCTTTCAGCATAGTCAGCCCTGCCGGTGCGCGTACAGCGGTCAAACGGCTCAGCCGGATGAGGGGGCGCGGCCAGTCGCATGAGCGGCGCTGCCGCGTGGGCGGGCGCTCAGTTGCGAAGGCGTGACAGCAGCAGTACGGCCGCCATCACCAACAGCAGGATCTCGTCGGTGCGCAGTTCGCCGAGACGCTGTGCCGAGACGTCACCAGAGAGCGCCGCCAGCATGGCGAGGAACGCCACGCTCAGGAATATCAGGTCCTGGCGGCGCTGCCGGGCGGCCAGGTCGCGGTACTGCTCGAACGTCTGCTGTTGCAATTGCAGGTTCTGGTTCACTAGCCGGATTTCGGCGAGCGTCTCGCGCATCATGCCCGGCAGCGGCAGGAAGTCCCGCATCCAGCTCGGGTCGTGATTGCGGATCTTGTGCCAGAGCTGGTCCAGGTTGAGATGTTCACGCAGCCATTGCTGGGCTCGCGTACGCAGGTTGTAGTCGGTGAGCAGGGTCTCGAGTTGCGTCACGCTGGCGGCTTCGCCCCAGACGCGCACCCGGGGCCGGCCCGAGGCGCTCAGGGGCGAGGCCCCGAGCAGGGTGCGCATCAGGTCGAAGAGCCGGGCATTGACGCGGACCTGGGCCGGGGAAGGGGCGTCTTCGCTGACCTCGATGCCTTCCTCGGTGAACAGGAGATAGAAGGGCAGGTAGGGGTCCAGAATCTTGACGCGCACGACCAGGCCGCGCAGCGCGCGTACCTGGTCGCGGGTAGGGGCGTCCAGCTCGATGAAGGCATTGAGCAGCGTCTCGATCGCGCCCAGCCAGAGGTAGCGGCCGAGTTCTCGGTCGCTACCGCCGGTGGCGCTGGATGTATCGAAGCCCGCCTTCATGCGTGTGTGCACAGCCTTGTCGTTAGTGGGGGCGGATACTCATTCTATCGGCCGCGGCCGATAGCACAACGTGCCCTTTGCACTATGCATCCGCCGGGCTGCCTGCCAATTGGCGGCGCTGACAGCAAAGGGATGTCGCGTCGCAAAGACCGCAATTGGAATATCTGGTTATACTCGGCCCTCGTCAATTCATTCCAGTATGCCATGTGGGTTATTTCTGAAGCGGCCGCGGTGCAAATGGAGACATGGCTGTTTTTTGTGCTGCCGCTTCTGGCCGCCCTCCTGGGCGCGCTGTCGAATACGCTCGCCCAGCGCCTGCTCTTCGGCCCCCTTCCCTTTGGTGACGCCTGCCCCCCCGCACTGGTGGCTGCCGCCGGTCCCGTGGCCAGTCGCCTTGCCCTCGGCATGGGCCGCACCCTGCGGCCGGGCGAGCTTTTTCGCCTGATGGAGCCCGAGAAGGTGGCCGCCGCAGTGGCCCTGGCCGTCAATGCCCGCCTGGACGAGCATGTCGACGACATCATGCGCGAGCGTAATCCCGTGCTCTGGGACAACCTTCCCCAGCTCGCCCGCCAGCGGGTCTACCGGCGCGTCGAACGCCAGTTGCCCTCCCTGCTGGACAACGTGGTGGAGGAGCTGGGGGAGCACATGGATGAGCTGACCGACCTGCGGCAGTTGCTACAGGACGTGACGGATGCCCGCCGCGAGCTCCTGCCGGCCCTGCTGGAGGAGGCCCTGGCCGAGGAGTGCCGCTTCCTGCGCCGTGCCGGCCTGGCGGTGGGCTTGCTGGGCGGTCTCCTGCAGGCGCTGGCCTGGTCCAGCTATCCGCTGCCCTGGCTCCTGGTGCTGCTGGCGATGGCCTCGGCCGTGGCGTCGCTGACCTTGCCCCTTGCCCTGCTGTACCGCACCGGCCCTGTTCCCTGGCTGGGAGCGCCGGCGGGGCAGGGCTTGGCGCGGGTGTTTGCCAGCCGCCTCTGCGGTGACGTATTCAGCGCCCGACACTTGCTGCATGCGGTGGTTACCGGCCCCCGCGCGCCCCGCGCCCGCTCGATCATCCGGCGGCACATGCGCCCCTTGCTGGAAACCGGGATGGTGCGAACGACCCTTCAGTTGCTGCTGGGCGTCCAGTCCTATGCCCATATAAAGGAGCAGGTGGCCGACCGGTTGACTGCCCTCACCGTCAGCACGCTGGAGGCCGGTCCCCTGGATGACCGCCAGGGTGAGCGGGTCGAGGCGGCCTGCCGCGCCTGTCTGGAGTCCCTGCCTCCGGCCGAGATGCGCGCACTGGTCCAGCCCGTGCTGGACGAAGGGCTGTGGTGGCGGCTGCTGGCAGTCGCCGGCCTGGGTCTGCTCCTGGGGCTGGCCGAGGCCGGCCTGTTGCAGGGCCTGTCGGGCGGTTAAGACTGGTTGCGCCGGGGCCGTCCCGCTAGAATCACAGCCTCGCCACGGGGCGATGAGGGTAGAAGTAATGAGTGTTAGCAAGAAAGCCGCGGACAAGAAGCTCAAGCTGTCGCCGACCAAGGATCTCCGCAAGTACACCCAGCAGATCTGGCTGGCTGGCCTGGGCGCGTTCTCGCGGGCGGAAGAGGAGGGCGGCAAGCTCTTTGATAACCTGGTCAAGGTGGGCGAGGACCTCGAGAACCGTACCCGTGAGATTGCCGACACCGCCGTTGGCGAGGTCCGGGGCCGTGTCATGGAAAAGGCCACCGATACCCGCGAGCGGGTGGAGCGTGCCTTCGACGAGCGCATCACCAATGCCCTGACCCGCCTCGGTATCCCCTCCCAGCGCGACATGGAGCTGATCCACAAGCGCCTGGATGTCCTGACCGAAATGGTGCAGGAGCTGACCCGGGAACTGAAGGCTGACCGCAACAAGTAAGCGGCCACTGCCGTTTCTCGCTCAAAATGTGATCTCTGTCGTAAATTCCGTACAAAGCCGGGGGTGGGGCTTTCATCTGGATTGATGAGGCGGTAGAAAGATAGCTAGTGACAATCTTTGTCAGGCGCCCAAGGGGACGCCAGGAGCATCTGAAATGGCTGCCGTAGAAAACAAGACCATACTGGTAGACGAGCTTCAGGTCGGCATGTACGTGTCCAAGCTGGACCGTCCCTGGATCGAGACCCCGTTCCCGCTGCAGGGCTTCTATGTCCGGGACCTGGCCGAAATCGACCAGCTTCGCCGCCACTGCCGCAGCGTAACCATCGACCTGGCCCGCAGCCGCGGCGCGGTCGAACCGGTCAAGCACGACCCCACCCCTCTCAAGCGCGCGGCAGAAGCCAGTCAGGCCGCCAAGGTTCGCCGCCCGGTCTATCAGAGCATTGTTTCCATGCCCCAGGAGGTCAATGCCTCCCGGGAGCTGCATGCCCGCTTCGCCGAGGCTGTGTCCAGCGTCTACCAGCGCCTGTCCAGCGGAGGCGGTGTGGATGTCGAGGCCGCCCGGGAAGTCACCGGCAAGGTGGTTGATAGTGTCATCCGCAACCCGGACGCCATGGTCTGGCTGTCCCGGGTCCGTTCCAAGGACGCCTACAGCTACCACCATGCCTTCCGTTGCGCCATCTGGGGCACGGTGTTCGGACGCCATCTCGGTATCTCGAAGCCCGTTCTGGAGCAGCTTGCCCTCGGCCTGACGCTGATGGATGTGGGCAAGGCCCGGCTGCCGGACGGATTGCTCAGCAAGAATGGCATCCTGAATCCCCGTGAGCGTATCGAGCTGCGCCGCCATGTCGACTACAGCCTCGAGATCCTGTCCGCGCTGCCCGGCATCGAAGCGCCGGTGCTGCAGATGGTGGGCGAGCATCACGAGCGCTTCGACGGCTCTGGCTATCCGCACCAGCTCTCCGGCAAGTCGATCTCGCCGCTGGGCAAGATCGCCGGCCTTGTCGATACCTATGATGCCATGACCTCCGAGCGGCCCTATGCTCGCGCCTTGACCTCGGTCGAGGCCGTGTCCCGCCTGTACGACCTGCGTAACACCGAGTTCCAGGCGCAGCTGGTGGAGGAGTTCATCCAGGCCATCGGGGTTTACCCCACCGGTACCCTGGTCCACCTCAGCAACCATGAGGTAGGCGTGGTCATTGCCCAGAACCCGGAACGCCGCCTGCGGCCCCGGCTGCTGGTGCTGCTGGACGGCGACAAGAAGGCGGTGGCCCGTCCTCGCTACCTGGACATGATGACGACGACCCACGACAGCCGTGGCGAGCCGCTGCGCATCATCACCAGCCTCCTGCCCGGCTCCTTCGGGGTCGATCCGGCCAAGGTGCAGCTGGCGGCCTGAGTCTCTTCCAGGGCCTTGCGGAATTGCCGGCGCCTGCCGGCTTTTTCATTTCAGGGCCGCGTGGGGCCAGCCTGCCCTGGCGCTTCGGTCCGGGCGGGCGAGGGGAGGG
>JAZKHS010000015.1:0-2042 GCA_040385265.1 Pseudomonadota bacterium
GGCCGGCCCCGTGGTGGGCGGCGCGGTTGCTGCCGCGCAGATGGCCTTCGACAAGCAGATCGACAAGGTTACGCAATTGCACTATCACGTCAGCGGCAACTGGAGCGATCCCCGCGTGGAGCGTCTTGCCAATCGTCCATCGGTGCCGGCCCAGGCTGGCCGCGCCCGCTGACAGCCCCCCTGGAGAAGTGCCGTGACCCATCCCCGCCTTGCCGCCGTGCAGCTTTGTTCCGGCGCCGACCTTGAGGCCAACCTCGCCTCCGCCCGCGCCCAGCTGAAGGCCGCCGCGGACGCCGGCGCCAGCCTGGCGGTACTTCCCGAGAACTGGGCCATTTTTGATGCCGGGCAGTACGCGACGGTGGCGCTGCGCCTGCCGGAGTTGCTGCAGCGCGTCGGCGCCCTCGCGCGCGAATTCGACCTCTGGATCGTCGCCGGCACGCTGCCCGCGGCGCATCGGCCCGACGGCGAGCCGGTTCCCGGGGGGCGGGTGCGCACCGCCTGCCACGTCATCGACTCCGATGGCGAGGTGGTGGCGCGCTACGACAAGATTCACCTATTCGATGTCGAGGTCGACGACGCCCAGGGCCGCTATCGCGAATCCGCCACCTTTGAGCCCGGCAGCGAAGTCGTCTGCGTCGATACGCCCGCCGGTCGCCTCGGCTTGTCGGTCTGCTATGACCTGCGCTTCCCCGAACTGTTCCGCCAGTTGCAGGCGCAGGGGGCCGAGCTCCTGGTGGTACCCGCTGCCTTCACCCATGTCACGGGCGAGGCGCACTGGGAGCCGCTGTTGCGCGCCCGTGCCATCGAGAACCAGTGCTATGTGCTGGGCAGCGCGCAGGGCGGGCGCCACGGTCCCACGCGCGTGACCTGGGGCCACAGCCAGATCATCGACCCCTGGGGCCGCGTGCTGGCCTCCTGTGGTGGCGAGGGCCCGGCCCTGGCTCTTGCCACCCGCGACCCCGAGGCGCAGGCCCGCCTGCGCCGCAGCATGCCGGTGGCAAGCCACCGCCGCCTCTGATACCGCCAATGCCAATGCCAATGCCACTGTCGCCGGTGCAGGCACAGGCCACCCCCGACGAAGGCTCCTCGCCACTATCCTGCCCCAGGCTTTCCTGACCGCTCGCGACGGAGGCTGCCTGTGCGCGGCCCTGATCCGGGCGGACACAGCGTCTTGTCCTGCCGGCCGCGACCACCCGCCGTTTTTCGGGCGCAGGCGATCTCCTCCAGGTGCAGGTCACTCCTCGCAAGTCCTTGATAATCCGGGCGGAGTTTCGTAGCCGTCGAGGGATTACCCGCAAGCAGGGGGGCGAGGTGTCGATTCCCCCGCAATAATTGCTACGTTCCCTGCATGGATGACTGACAGACCTGCTTTCTTACGTTACAACTTCACTTTCGCCATTTTTTACGGAAACGTTTCCGTTGCACGCCTGAAGAGGTATCCATGAGCGAGCGTCTGTCCGATCACCTGACCCATGTCACCATTTTCACGGGCCTGGCCCAGGAAGACCTGGTCGCGATCGAGAAGTACATGTTCTTCAGCAAGGTCGAACCCGGCGAATACGTCTTTCGCGAGGGGGAGAAGGGCGATTACGTGTGCTTCGTCGCGGCTGGAAGCCTGGAGGTGATCAAGGTCAATGGCAACTCCCAGCCGGTGGTCATCGCGCGCATGGCCAAGGGCAGTTCCATCGGTGAGATGGCCCTCATCGACAAGCTCACCCGGTCCGCCAGCGTGCGCGCCCAGACCAGCAGCAACCTGATCGTGCTGACCCGCAAGGGCTTCGACCTGATACTGCGCATGCACCCGGAAATCGGCATCAAGATTCTCAAGGGCATCGCCCATCTGCTGTCATCCAACCTGCGCACCACTTCCGACAAGCTCGCCGAGTTCATGCCGCCCCTGGCCTGAACGGCCGCCGGCGCGGCCGGCCCTGGCCCCCGGCGTTGCCGTCCAGGGTAAATAATCCCGCCAGGCGCCCGGCTTCTGCACGGAGTCGGTAACCGGCTCCGCGGTCCGCACCCATTGCCCTGTCCTGTTAACTGCC
>JAZKHS010000015.1:2142-16090 GCA_040385265.1 Pseudomonadota bacterium
AGCACCAGCACCAGCACCAGCACCAGCACCAGCACCAGCACCAGCACCAGCACCAGCACCAAAGCCAAAGCCAAAGCCAAAGCCAAAGCCAAAGCCAAAGCCAGAGCCAGAGCCAAAGCCAGAGCCAAAGCCAGAGCCAAAGCCAGAGCCAAAGCCAGAGCCAAAGCCAAAGCCGCCAGCGTGGTCATTTGCGCCAATGCCATCGCGCCCGCGCTCAGGCAAAAAGAAGGCTGCACAGGAGGCTACACAATAATGAAAAAGCTGCCCCGCGACCCCCAGGACGACTACACCCCCGCCATGGCGAGCGCCCGTCGCCAGGCGGTGACGGCCGCCACCGGCGCCGACCTCACCCATACCGGTAACTACTCCTTCGACCCAGCCGTGCTGCCCGGCAACATCGAGGCCTTCAGTGGCGTCGTCCAGGTGCCGCTCGGCTTCGCCGGCCCCCTGCGCGTCAATGGCGAGCATGCCCACGGCGATTTCTATGTGCCCATGGCGACCAGCGAAGGCACCTTGGTCGCCAGCTACAGCCGCGGCATGCGCCTGACCCGGGAAGCGGGGGGCGTCACCACCACCGTGATCGACGACAGCATGCAGCGCGCGCCTCTCTTCGTGTTCGAGAATGCGCGCCATGCCCGGGCCTTCGGCGAATGGGTGGAGGCCAATATGGCCGGCGTGCGCGCCGCCGCGGAGAGCACCACGCGTTCCGGCCGCCTGACCCATATCGAGCAGTACGCCGTGGGCAAGATGCGCTGGCTGCGCTTCTGCTACACGACCGGTGATGCAGCGGGCCAGAACATGGTGTCCAAGGCCACCCGCGAAGCCTGCATGTGGATACTGGCGCAGCGCCCGGAGGGCCTCGAGCACTTCACCCTCGCCGCCAACTTCGATACCGA
This sequence comes from Pseudomonadota bacterium, assembly GCA_040385265.1. GTDB lineage: Bacteria > Pseudomonadota > Gammaproteobacteria > Pseudomonadales > Moraxellaceae > UBA2031. The sequence continues at coordinate 3,039 of JAZKHS010000015.1, forward strand.
CAAGAAGCACTCCCAGGTCAACGCCCTGCACACCCGCGGCAAGCGCGTGGTGGCGGAAATCACCTTGCCCGCCCGGCTCATTGCCGAGGTGATGCACACCAGCGCCGAGGCCCTGTTCAAGCAGCGTCAGTACTCCAACATGGGCGCGATGCTGTCGGGGTCGGTGAACAACGGTGCCCACTTTGCCAATGGCGTCACCGCGCTCTTCATCGCCTGCGGCCAGGACGTGGCCAATGTCGCCGAGTCGTCCGCCGGCTATGTGCATGGCGAGATCCGGCCCAACGGCGACTACTATTTTTCCGCCACCATTCCCGCCCTGGTGGTCGCCACCTACGGTGGTGGCACCGGCCTGCCCACCCAGCGCGAGTGCCTGGAGGTGCTGGGTTGCTACGGCGAGGGCAAGGTGCGCAAGCTGGCCGAGATCGTCGCCGCCACCGTGCTCTGCGGCGAACTCTCGCTGTCCGCCGCCATCGTCTCCGACCAGTGGGTGAGCAGCCACGACAAGCTCGGCCGCAACCGGCCCTAGCGCACCGCCTGCCCACCTGGACCAGCCGTGTCATGCGGGCGGCCGCCCCGCTCCCGCGGCGGCAGAAAAAAGCCCGCCAGGAGGCGGGCTTTTGCAGGACGGGGGCGGGCGACCTCAGTCGGCCAGCGCCGCGATCTCGCGCAGGTACATGAGCAGCTTCCGGCGCGCCGGCCGCTCGGCCGCCTCCTGCTGTTCCGCGGGCTTTTCCGCCAGCTCGTTCGCTTCCTTGAGCGTGGCGCGCACGTGCTGGCGCAGGGTGTGGCGCTCGGCCGCGGGATAGCGGCGCACCACGTCGTTGATGGCCGGGTCGCCCTGGTTGAGGATGCGGTCGATCAGCAGTTCCAACTGCTTGTTCAGCGTCGGGCTGGTCATGGGATTGAGGATGTTGAGGATGGCTTCCTCGTCCTCGTCCCGCATCAGCTTGCCGATGTACTGCTTGTGGCGGCGCACGGCCTCGTGCGCTTTCAGGCGCTTGAGCTCGAGCAGGGCGGTCATCAGCGTGTCCGAGACCGGCATCTTGCGCAGCTGGTCATTGGGCAGGGCGCCGAGACGCTCGCCCAGCGCCTGCAGGCGCTCCATGGCTTTTTTCTGCTCGGTCTTGCTGTGGTAGAGATCGTCGTCGTCGAGGTCATCGTGGACGGAATGGCGGGACATGGGGGAAACCTGTGCGGGCTAGGGGCGGCCGGCGGGCCGCCAGCCAATGATAGGGCCTATTCGGCCTCGTCGAAGCGGTTGTTGATCAGGGCGGTGACGGCGGCATGGGCCTGCCCGGCATCCCGGCCCTCGCAGCGCAGGCGCAGCACGCTGCCCTTGCCGGCGCCCAGCATGAGCAGCGCCATGATGCTCTTGGCGTCGATCAGGCGTTCGCCACGGCCGATCTGGATCTTCGCGGAGAACTGCGCGGTGAGACTGACGAGACGTGCCGCGGCCCGGGCATGCAGCCCCAGCTTGTTGATGATTTCGATCTCCGTCTCGATCATTTCGGGTGTTCCGGTCATATCCCGTCAGGCTGCTCTGGTTCAGTTAGGGGGCGGGACTCAGGCCTTTTCCCGGCGGTCGATATCGCGGTGGCGGACCTGCACGTGGGGCAGCTGGGCGCGGAAGGCGGCCGCAATGCGCTCCACCATGTAGACCGAGCGGTGCTGCCCGCCGGTGCAGCCAACGGCGACCGTGAGGTAGCTGCGGTCGCTCTGGCGGAACCTGGGCAGCCACTTTAACAGGAAGCCCTGCAGGTCGCTAAACAGGTCGCCGACCAGGGCGTCATTGTCCAGGAAGGCGCGTACCCCGTCATCCAGCCCGGTCTGGTGCCGGAGGTCGGGCTGCCAGTGCGGATTGGCCAGGCAGCGCACGTCGAAGACCAGGTCGGCGTCCAGCGGGATGCCATGTTTATACGCGAAGGACTGGAACAGCACCGTGAAGCCGTGCTCGTCCCGGCCTTCCAGGCGGGCCCGCAGCTGGTCGCGCAGCTCGTGCACGTTGAGGGCGCTGGTGTCGATATGCAGCAGGGCGCGCCGGGCCACCGGTTCCAGCAGCTGGCGTTCGGTCTCGATGGCTTCCTTGAGGGAGCGGCTGCGGCTGGACAGGGGGTGGCGGCGGCGCGTGGCGCTGTAGCGGGCCAGCAGCACGTCGTCGCGGGCGTCCAGGTACAGGGTGGTGACCGCCAGGGCGCGGGCCTCCACGCTGTGCACGACCGTGTCGAACTGGGCGAGGTCGGCGGGGGCGTTGCGCGCATCCACGCCGACGGCCAGATGGCTGACGTCAGGGCGTTCCTGCAGGGTGTCGGCCATCTGCGGCAGCAGGGCCAGCGGCAGGTTGTCCACGCAGTAGTAGCCCATGTCCTCCAGCAGGTGGAGGGCGGTGGTCTTGCCGGAGCCGGAGCGGCCGCTGACGATGACGATCTGCATGCGAAGTCCCGGGGCGCGAGGAGGCAGCAGGGCTGCCGGGTCAGCTCCCATGGTCGGGGCAGGGGGCCGAACTTGCAACAGGTCAGCGCGACCCTGGCAGGAGATTTCCGGCGATGCCGGCAATGGCCCCCTCCCCGGACGGGGTGGCGCCAGCGACCGTCACGGGGCCGGCGCCCATAAAAAAACCCGGCGCCGGGCCGGGTCTTCTGACACTGCGCTGTCGCTCAGTGGCGGGCTTGCAGCTTTTCCTTGTGCCGGACGATCTGTCGGTCCAGCTTGTCGCTCAGGAGGTCGATGGCCGCGTACATGTCGGGGGATTCGGCGTTGGCGAACAGCTCGGCGCCGGCGATGCGAATGGTCGCCTCGGCCTTTTGCACCAGTTTGTCGACGCTCAGGATGACTTGCATGCTGGTGATGTGGTCAAAGTGTCGCTCGATCTTTTCGAGCTTGGAATTCACATAATCCTTGAGGGCCTGAGTGATTTCGACATGGTGACCGCTGATTTGCATTTGCATAGGCCTTTCCTCTTTTGTTGATGACCACCTGTGGGCCTTGCACAAATCGCGGGTCGGGCGGGCAGCGGGGCGGGACGCCCCCGAAGTGGCCGGACGGCTGGCGATATTGAGCAGGGTCCCTGTGCCGGGCTGCCAGCGGTGGACCGACCGGCAGCGCCGTGCCGCCCCACTCGGGCGGCGACTCTCCGGCAGAGCCAGCGCCTTGCGCTGGAAGCTGCCCGCTTCTCTTCACGTCAAACCTTGGTTCGACTCTATCACGACCGGCGGCCGCCCTCGCAAGCCCCTTTTATCCGGGGCCGAATGGTGGCGTCCACTGGGGAGAATTACAGCACAGGGCAGGTGAATCGGGAGGAAAAGGCCACGGCAATGGCCCCGGCCTTGAGGCGAGGCAAGGGCTCTGCCGCTTGGCCGGCGCGGGCCGGGCCAGGCGCCCCGGGGCAGGGTCAGACCAGCTGCTTGCGCTCGTTGGACGGCGGGATGTTGAGCGATTCGCGATATTTGGCGATGGTGCGCCGCGCCACCTCGATGCCCTGTGCCAGCAGCAGGTCGGCGATCTTGTTGTCGGAGAGCGGCTTGCGCGGGTCTTCCTGGGCCACCAGCTTGCGGATCATGGCGCGGATCGCCGTGCTCGAGGCTTCGCCGCCCCCGGTGGTGCTGACATGGCTGGAAAAGAAATACTTGAGCTCGAACACGCCGCGCGGAGTGTGCATGAACTTCTGCGTGGTCACGCGCGAGATGGTGGACTCGTGCATGCCGACTTCCTCGGCGATGTCGCGCAGCACCATGGGCTTCATGGCCTCCGGGCCCTGCTCCAGGAAGGCGCGCTGGTGCTCGACGATGCAGGAGGCGACCTTGAGCAGGGTGTCATTTCGGCTCTGCAGGCTCTTGATGAACCAGCGTGCTTCCTGCAGGTGGTTGCGCAGGTAGGTGTTGTCGGCGCTGGAGTCGGCACGGCGCACCAGGGCGGCGTAGCCCGAGTTCACGCGCAGGCGCGGCGCCGTCTCCGGGTTCAGCTCCACGCTCCAGCGGTCGCGCAGGCGGCGCACGATGACGTCGGGCACGACGTACTCGGTATCGCCACCGCTGCCGATGCGGCCGCCTGGCGTGGGGTTCAGGCTCTGGATCAGGCCGATGGCGGCCTTGAGGCCCGCTTCGTTGAGCTTGAGCTTGCGCATGAGGCTGGCGAAGTCGCGGCTGCCCAGCAGTTCCAGGTGATCGCGCACGGCCGCAATGGCATCGGCACGGCAGGGGGTGTTTTCGGGCAGTTGCCTCAGCTGGATCAGCAGGCATTCGCGCAGGTCGCGCGCGGCCACGCCGGGCGGGTCGAACTGCTGGATGCGGTGCAGCACCGCCTCGACTTCGTCCATCTCGACCGCGAAGGGGTCTTCCGGGTCGGCCACCGCCTCCAGGATCTCTTCCAGGTCCGCGGTCAGGTAGCCGCGCTCGTCGATGGCATCCAGGATCGTCATGCCGATGGCGCGGTCCAGGTCGGAGAAGGGTGTCAGGTTGAGCTGCCAGGCCAGGTGCTGGGCCAGGGTCTCGGGGGCGGCATTGCGCGACTCGAAGGCGCCGTCATCGTCATCGCCACCACTGCCGGCGCTGCTGCCGGAGCCGGAGGCGAAGACGTCTTCCCAGACCGAGTCCACCGGCAGTTCGTCCGGCATGGATTCGCTGGTGTTGATGTCCAGCGGGCGCTCGTCGGCGGGCTCGATGCCGGCGCTGGCCAGGGCTTCCTCGGCGGCGGCGTAGTCGATGGGCGTGTCGTCCACCTTTTCGGCGGGTTCGCCGTCGCTGTCGGCCATTTCCAGCATGGGATTGGAGTCCAGGGCTTCCTGGATCTCCGCCTGCAACTCCAGCGTCGAGAGCTGAAGCAGGCGGATGGCCTGCTGCAGCTGGGGCGTCATGGTCAGGTGCTGACCAATCTGAAGTTGCAGGGTGGGTTTCATTGGGGGCGCTACTCCACGCCCGGGCAGGGAGGGCCGGGCGAGCGTGCGGAGTATACCGCGCTTCTGCAAGAAGCAGGCCGTACGGCCTAGGAAATTACTCTTAGGAAGTGTGCGAGATTGCCGCCAGGAGCGTGACGGCCGGCACGGATAATTGCCGCTGAAGCCGCTGAAGCCGGAACAGCCGGGGATGCTGGCGGCCACGGGGGGCAGCCGGGATCAAGCGGCCGGTAGCGTCGGGGAGTGCAAGCGCAGGGGAGGGAGGCAGGAGGGACGCGGACTGCACCGGCGGGGGAGGAGGCCCCCGCCGGTGCAGGACTAGGCAAAGATGCGTAGCGCTCTGAGGATGGCGATCAGGATGACCGCCCCGAGGATGCCGAACAGCAGGCCGGCCAGGCTGAAGCCGCCGGAGGCGGTGGCCGCGCCGATGCCCAGCACGTCCGCGAACAACCAGCGCCCGAGTACCGAGCCCACGATGCCGATGATGACGTTGAGCAGAATGCCCTGCTGGGCATCGGTCTTCATCATGAGGCTCGCCAGCCAGCCGATGATGCCGCCGACGATGATGACCGCAAGCCAGTCCATGGTTGCTCTCCCGGTTCATTGAAGGGGTGCCGCCGCGCCTGCCGGGGAGGGCAGGACACAGGGCGGCGCGTCACCCTCAACGCTAGTGCGCGGGCGCGGGCTTGTCCGGGGTTGTTTGCAGGAGGATTTGTAAGGACTGTGACCTGAGCGTGACGACGGACAGCCAGCGGCCGCTTCCCGGCCTCGGCCCGTCAGGCCCGCCGATGTCGTCGCCTGCGGAAGTCGTCATGTCCGCAGAGGTAGTCTTCCCCCGCGAGCGGCCATCTTCCCTGGCTCTCGCGTCGGGGCGGGGGACGACCTTGGGCGGGCGGGGACGTCAGTGGGCTGCGGCCATCACCCGAGGCCCGTTGCCGTCCTGCAGGCTGAGCGTGTTGCCCAAGGTCCCGTTGCGGCCTACAGGCTGAACTGGTCGCCCAGGTAGACCTTGCGCACGGTCTCGTTGGCCAGGATGTCCGCCGGTGTCCCTTCGGCAATGACCGAGCCGGTGCTGACGATGTAGGCCTTCTCGCAGATATCCAGCGTCTCGCGCACGTTGTGGTCGGTGATGAGCACGCCGATGCCGCGGTTCTTGAGGTGGGTGATGATGCCCTTGATGTCCGCCACCGAGATCGGGTCGACGCCGGCAAAGGGCTCGTCGAGCAGCACGAACTGCGGCTCCGCGGCCAGGGCGCGGGCAATTTCCACGCGGCGGCGCTCGCCCCCCGAGAGACTCATGCCCAGGTTCTTGCGGATATGGGTGATGTGGAACTCTTCCAGCAACTCCTCCAGCTTGGCCTCGCGGCCCTTGCGGTCCAGGTCCTTGCGCGTCTCCAGGATGGCCAGGATGTTCTGCTCCACCGTGAGCTTGCGGAAGATGGAGGCTTCCTGCGGCAGGTAGCCGATGCCGCGGCGGGCACGGCCGTGCATGGGCAGGTGGCTGATGTCCTCGCCGTCGATCTGCAGGCGGCCGGCGTCCATGGGGACCAGGCCCACGATCATGTAGAAGCTGGTGGTCTTGCCGGCGCCGTTGGGGCCGAGCAGGCCCACGATCTGCGCACTGGAGACCTCCAGCGACACGTCCTTGACGACCTGGCGGCTCTTGTAGCTCTTGGCGAGGCCTCTGGCGATGAGCTGGCTCACTTCTTCTTGTCCTTGGCCGGGATTTCGCGCGGCTGCGGCGGCAGCACCAGCATGACGCGCTCGGTGCCGGAGCCCTTGGCGTCGACCTGCTGGCGCTGCGCGTTGTAGGTGATGGTGCTGCCCTGGAAGCTGGACCCGTCCTGGCGCAGGCGGGCCTTGCCGGTCAGCGTGATGACTTCATTGCGGGCGTCGAAGTCGATGCGTGCGGCCTCGGCCACGACCGGCCCCTTCTTCGGGTCGGTCTGCTGCTGGTAGCGGGCGGGGGCGCCGCGCGCCACCGTGGACAGCAGGGCGCCCTTGGCGTCGGTGGTGAGCACGATCTCGTCGGCGCGCATCTCCATGCTGCCCTGGCGGATGACCACGGCGCCGGTGTAGGTGGCGATGCCGGTCTTTTCATTGAAGCGCACGGCGTTGGCGGCCACTGACACGGGCTGGTCGCGGTCGGTCGGCAGGGCGCCGGCAACGGGGGTGGCCAGTGCCAGGGCAAGGGCGAGAAGGCGCTTAGCGGGGTGCGGGTGCATAGGATCCGGTGACGTTGCGGGACAGGAGCAGTTCGCTGCGCTTCATGCTGGCCTCTAGGCCGCCGCTGGCGATCTGGCCGCGGGGGCTGCTGATGGTCACGTGCTCGCGTGCCAGCAGCCGCTCTTCGCGGGGGAAGACGGTAAGCGACGGCGTGGTGACCGTCACCGGCAATTCAGCGTCGCGGCGTTCGGCGACGACGCCGCCCGCCAGGTGTACCTCGGTGTTTTGCAGCCGGCTTTCGCCGCGCGCGGCCACCACCCGCCAGGCCTCCCGACCCTTGTCATAAAAGGTCAGTACCGGGCTGTCGAGCTCGGCGACCTCTTCCGGCCGCTCGTAGTGGCGCAGCTCGGTGGCGGACAGGCGGCGCAGCAGGCGACCCTGCTCGTCAGTCTCGACGCTGCCGATGCCCTGCACCACATAGTCCGGCACGCGTGCCGCCTCGGGCGCCGCCGCCACCGGGTTCTGGTTGCCCATGCCCCAATAGTAGCCGGCCGCGCCCAGCACCAGCAGGACGCCGGACAGGCTGAGCAGGTTGCGCGCGTCCATGCCGGGCCTCAGGCGTGGTGCAGGTAGGGGGCGAGGGCAGCGTCATAGCGGCCCTGTGCCTTGAGGATGAGGTCGCAGACCTCGCGCACGGCGCCGCGGCCACCTTCCAGGCGCGTGGTGTAGTCGGCGTGGCTACGCAGCTCCTGGTGGGCGTTGGCCACGGCGACGCCGAGACCGGCCGCGCGCAGCGCGGGCAGGTCGGGCCAGTCGTCGCCGACATAGGCGATGTGCTCGAGCGCGATGCCGAGCTCCGTGGCCAGCTCGCGCAGCGCCACCAGCTTGTCCTCGCGGCCCTGCAGCAGGTGCGCAATGCCCAGGTTCTTCGCGCGCCGCGCCACCAGCTGCGTGTTGCGGCCGGTGATGATGGCGACCTGCACGCCGGCCTGCATCAGCATCTTGATGCCGTGGCCGTCCTGGGTGTCGAAGGTCTTCAGTTCCTGGCCGTCCTCGGCGAAGTAGAGGCGGCCATCGGTCAACACGCCGTCCACGTCCAGGGCCAGCAGGCGGATGCTTTCCGCCCGGTTCATCACGTCATCCATGGAGACTCCTTACATCACGCCGGCGCGCAGCAGGTTGTGCATGTTGAGCGCGCCCACCGGGCGCCGCTCCGCATCCACCACCACCACGCCGTTGATCTTGCGGTCCTGCATCTGGCCCAGCGCCTCGACGGCCAGCAACTGCGCCGTGACCGTGGTGCAGTGGCGGTTCATGACGCTCTCGATGGCGGTCTGGTGCACATCCACCTTGCGGTCGAGGCTGCGGCGCAGGTCGCCATCGGTGTAGACGCCGGCCAGGCGGCCGTCGGCATCCACCACCGTGGTCATGCCAAGGCCCTTGGCGGTGATTTCCATGAGGGCGTCGATGACCAGGGTGCCGGTCTTTACCATCGGTACCTGTTCGCCCTTGTTCATGACGTCCTCCACGCGCAGCAGCAGCTTGCGGCCGAGCGAACCGCCCGGGTGCGACAGGGCGAAGTCTTCCGGGGTGAAGCCGCGCGCCTCCAGCAGTGCCACCGCGAGGGCATCGCCCAGCACCAGGGTGGCGGTGGTGGAGGAGGTGGGAGCGAGGCCCAGCGAGCAGGCTTCCGGGCTCTTGCCGATTTCCAGCGAGACGTCGGCGGCGCGGGCCAGGGTGGACTGGCCGTTGTTGGTGATGGCGATCAGCGGCGCGTGCATGCGCTTGATCAGCGGCACGATGGTCAGCAGCTCGGCGGTCTCGCCGGAATTGGAGATGGCGATGACCACGTCCTGGGCGGTGATCATGCCGAGGTCGCCATGGCTGGCCTCGCCCGGGTGCACGAAGAAGGCCGGGGTGCCGGTGGAGGCCAGGGTGGCGGCGATCTTGTTGCCGATATGGCCGGACTTGCCCATGCCGCTGACCACGACGCGGCCGCGGCAGGCCAGCATGGCCTCGCAGGCGCGCCGGAAGTCGCCGTTGACATGGGGTTTCAGGTTCTCGAGCGCTGTCTGCTCGATCTGGATCACGCGCTGGCCGGCGCGGATGAAGTCAAAGTCGGCCATGTGGGGTCCCTGGGGTGACGGCAGGCACGGGGGTGCCGGAGCCCTGTAAACCGCCCATTATCCACCAACGGGGCGGCAAACTCCTACTGCCGGCTGGTGACGGATCATTACAGGATTCCAACAGGACCCATCCGTACAGCCCATGCCCGGCGTCGTTACCAAACGGCAAGGATGGTATAGTGCGGCCCTTTCCAGCGACCCCGGCAGCAGCCGGATTGACGCCCGCATGCCCCAGGACAGTTCTCTCCCGCCCGCCGACAACCTGGTCGAGATCCGCGACCTGGTCTTCCATCGCGGCAAGCGCCCCATCTTCGATGGCGTGAACGTCGACATTGCCCGTGGCAAGGTCACCGCCATCATGGGCCCCTCCGGCTGCGGCAAGACCACGCTGCTGCGCTTCATTGGCGGCCAGTTGCGCCCCGATAGCGGCACGGTCATGGTCGATGGCCGCAATGTCCCCGACCTCAACCGCAAGGACCTCTTCGCCACCCGGCGCAAGATGGGCATGCTGTTCCAGTCCGGGGCGCTGTTCACCGACCTGCCGGTCTACGAGAACGTGGCCTTTCCGCTGCGCGCCCACACCCGGCTTTCCGAAGAGCTCATCCGCGAGCTGGTCCTGCTCAAGCTGGAGGCGGTGGGCCTGCGCGGCGCCGAGCACCTGATGCCGGCCGAGCTGTCCGGCGGCATGAACCGCCGCGCTGCCCTGGCCCGCGCCATTGCCCTGGACCCGGCCCTGATCATGTACGACGAGCCCTTTGCCGGGCAGGACCCCATCGTGATGGGCGTGCTGGTGACCCTGATCCGCACCCTGCGCGAATCCCTGGGCCTGACCTCCATCATCGTCTCCCACGACATCCACGAGACCCTGTCCATCGCCGACTACATCTACGTGCTGGCCGGCGGCAAGGTCATCGGCCAGGGCACGCCCGCCGAGCTGCAGGCCTCCGATTCGCCCTTCATCGAGCAGTTCCTGCACGGCCGCGCCGATGGCCCGGTGCGCTTCCGCTACCCGGCGGCGTCCTTTGCCGACGAGCTTGCCCAGGGGAGGAGCGCCTGATGGAAGCCATCCGCCGCCTGGGCGAGTCCACCCTCGAGATCCTGCGTACCATCGGTGCCGCCGGCGTCTTCCTGCTGCTGTCGCTGGGCAACTGGCCGCATCCGCGTACCGGCTTCCGTCTGCTCGTGCAGCAGCTGTTTGCCGTGGGCGTGCTGTCGCTGCCCATCATCGTGGTCTCCGGCCTCTTCATCGGCATGGTGCTGGGCCTGCAGGGCTACAACACCCTGGTCGACTTCGGTTCCGAGCAGGCGCTTGGCACCCTGGTGGCCATGAGCCTGCTGCGCGAACTCGGGCCGGTGGTCACGGCGCTGCTCTTTGCCGGCCGCGCCGGCTCCGCACTGACCGCCGAGATCGGCCTCATGAAGGCCACCGAGCAGCTCTCCAGCATGGAGATGATCGGTGTCGACCCGCTGCGCCGCATCATCGCGCCGCGCTTCTGGGCCGGCTTCATCTCCATGCCGCTGCTGGCCCTCATCTTCTCCGCCGTGGGCATCCTCGGCGGCCGCCTGGTGGGCGTGGACTGGCTCGGCGTCTACGAGGGCTCGTTCTGGTCCAACATGCAGAATTCGCTGGAGTTCCGGGAGGATGTCGTCAACGGCATCATCAAGAGCGTGGTGTTCGGCGCCGCCGTGACCTGGATTGCGGTTTTCCAGGGCTGGGACTGCGAACCCACCAGCGAAGGCATCTCGCGTTCCACCACGCGCACCGTGGTGTATGGATCTCTGGCAGTGCTGGGACTGGATTTTGTCCTCACCGCCGTCATGTTCGGAGGCTTTTGAGCCATGCATACCCGTATCATTGAAATTGCAGTCGGCCTGTTCATCGTGGCCGCCATCGGCGCCCTGTTCTTCCTGGCCATCAAGGTCAGCGGCCTCTCCGACGAGACCGACAAGCCAAGCTACAAGGTCAGCGCCAGCTTCCAGAACGCCGGCGGCCTGACCCTGCGCGCCAAGGTCACCATGGCCGGCGTGGTCATCGGCCGTGTCACCGACATCCGCCTGGACCCGGCCACCCTGAAGGCCAAGGTCACCCTGTCCATCCATAACGATGTCAACGAGATCAGCACCGACAGCGTTGCTTCTATCTTGACGGCAGGTCTCCTGGGCGAGAAATACATCGGCATCGTGCCGGGCGCCGACGAGACCTTCCTCAAGGAAGGCGACGAGATCACCGATACCCAGTCGTCGCTGGTGCTGGAGGACCTGATCGGCAAGTTCCTCTCCAGCAAGGTAAACGAGCCCGCCGCGGCCGCGGAATAAGCCCGGCCCCAGGAGAAAGACATGAAGTTCTGGCAACGCCTGACCACCGCCCTGCTGCTGGTCCTGCCCCTGGCGGCACCGGCCGCCGCGGCCAACCCGCAGGAAGTGCTGAAGTCCGCCACCGACACCCTGCTGGCGCGCATCACCAAGGAAAAGGAGGTCCTGAAGAAGGATCCCCAGGCCCTGTACACCCTGGTCGAGCAGAACATCACGCCCTTCATGGACATCGAGGGCATTGCCCGCCGCGTGATGGGCCAGTACTACCGCCAGGCGACGCCGGCGCAGCGCACCGAGTTCACCCGCGTGTTCAAGCAGAGCCTGATCCGTACCTACGCCAAGGGCCTGACGAACTACGAAGGGCAGAAGATCGTGTTCAAGCCCTACAAGGCGGGCCAGGACCCGAAGAAGGCGCAGGTGGACGTGGACGTGCACGGCAGCACCGGCCAGGTCTACCCGGTGACTTTCCAGATGCAGCTCGACAAGGCCGGCGACTGGAAGGTGCAGAACCTGATCCTGAACGGCATCAACCTGGGCCTGACCTTCCGTAACCAGTTCGGCTCCGCCGTCGAATCCAGCCGCGGCAGCCTGGACAAGGCCATTGCCGGCTGGACCCCCGACACCAAGGCCATCGACGCCACCAAGGGCGGCGATGCCCCCAAGGCCAGCGGCGGCAAGGCAGCCGCGCAGTGAGCCTGTCCCTGACGGTGGCCGGCGACGTCCTGCGCGTGGAGGGGATCATCGACTTCGACAACGCCGACGCCTGCTGCGCCGAGGGCCTGGCCAGGCTGGCCGGCATGCCCGCCACGGTCACCCTCGACCTCGCCGGCCTGGCCTCGGCCAGCACCCTCACCGTGGCCGTGCTGCTACGCTGGGCGCGCGCCCTGGCCGCCCGTGGCGGCCGCCTGCAGCTGTCCCACGTGCCGGACAAGTGCCGCGCCATCCTCAAGGTCAGTGGCCTTGCCACCGCCCTGCCCGAACTCAGCTGAGAGAAACCCGCAATGACGAATGACGAGATCCGCGACCTGCTGGCCGCGGCCTTTCCCGAGGCCGACGAGGTCCAGGTCCAGGGCGAGGGCGCCAAGTACACCGTGACCGTGGTGTCCGCGCGCTTCGAAACCATGCGTCCGGTGGCCAAGCAGCAGGCGGTCTACGCCCCCCTGAACCCGCATATCGCCACCGGCGCCATCCATGCCGTGACCATGCGCCTGTTTACGCCGGAAGAGTGGCGCAAGGCGAAGCTGTTCGGCTGAGGCCGGTCGGCGGCCAGGGCCAACGCCTGGGCTAGTGCCCGGGGCCGAGGCCGGCGGTCTCGGGCAGGCGGACGCTGCAGGTCGGGTGTCATCCCGACGAAATATGACCAGGTCACCGGCGACCAGCGCCACCTTGTAGGTCGGGCTTCAGCCCGACGGCCCCGACCGACCTGCCACCGCCTCGTTTCGGTCTCGTAACGCCGCCCCCAATACGAATGCGTCGCTCGACGCCGGTTGCGCGACGGGTGAAAGGAACTAGTTTTTCCCATGCAGACCTCGGATTTTCTTTCCCGTTTGGAACACCAC
>JAZKHS010000015.1:16100-37560 GCA_040385265.1 Pseudomonadota bacterium
GCCCGACGGCCCCGCCCGACCTGCCACCGCCTCGTCCGACAGCGCCCCTCGCCGCCGGGCTGCAGCCCGACCTACAATACGCACATCTGTTGCATTGAGTGGCCGGCCCCGGGGCCGGCAAGCTGCCGTCCGACGCCCGCGTCGGATGTTTCGTTTCTGAACCGACGTTTTACCGAGTGGGACTATGGACAAGCTACTGATCACGGGCGGCGCCCGCCTCGACGGCGAAGTGCGCATTTCCGGCGCCAAGAACGCGGCCCTGCCGCTGCTCGCCGGCGCCCTGCTGGGCACTACCCCGGTGACGCTGACCAATGTCCCGCAGCTGCGCGACATCTCCACCCTGCTGCAGATCCTGGGCAATATGGGCGTGACCGTGGAGATCGGCGACCAGTCCCAGGTGCTGGTCGATGCCAGCACCCTCAGCACCGCCGTGGCGCCCTATGAGCTGGTGCGCACCATGCGCGCCTCCATCTTCGTGCTGGGCCCGCTGCTGGCCCGCTTCGGCGAGGCCACCGTGTCGCTGCCGGGCGGCTGCGCCATCGGCTCGCGCCCGGTCGACCAGCACCTCAAGGGGCTTGAGGCGCTGGGCGCCGACATCCGCGTCGAGAACGGCTACGTCCACGCCAAGCGCAACGGCCGCCTCAAGGGCGCGCGCTTCGTCTTCGACATGGTCACCGTGGGCGGCACCGAGAACCTGCTGATGGCCGCCACCCTGGCTGAGGGCACGACGGTCATCGAGAACGCCGCGCGCGAGCCCGAGATCGTCAACCTGGCGGAGATGCTCACCGGCATGGGCGCCAGGATCGAGGGCGCCGGCACCGACACCATCACCGTGCAGGGCGTCGAGTCGCTGCATGGCGGCACCTTCCGCGTCATCTCCGACCGCATCGAAACCGGTTCCTACCTGGCTGCCGCCGCCGTGACCCGTGGCCGCGTGCGCACGGTGAACACCGATCCCAAGCTGCTGGACGCGGTGCTGCAGAAGTTCCGCGAGGCCGGCGCCGAGATCACCACCGGCGATGACTGGATCGAGCTCGACATGAAGGGCCAGCGCCCGAAGTCGGTGAACTTCCGCACCGCGCCGCACCCGGCCTTCCCGACCGACATGCAGGCGCAGTTCATGACCGTGAACGTGCTGGCCGAGGGCACGGGTTCCATCATCGAGACCATCTTCGAGAACCGCTACATGCACGTGCCCGAGCTCAACCGCCTGGGCGCGAGGATTGCCGTCGATGGCCACACCGCCATCGTCACCGGGGTCGACACCCTGCAGGCGGCGCCGGTGATGGCCACCGACCTGCGCGCCTCCATGTCGCTGGTGATCGCCGCGCTGGCGGCGCAGGGCGAGACCCTGGTGGACCGCATCTACCATATCGACCGCGGCTACGAGCGCATCGAGGAAAAGCTGCAGGGCCTCGGCGCCACCATCCGCCGCGTCTCCGGGAAAGAGTCCGCATGAGCCAGATCATCATCGCCCTGTCCAAGGGCCGCATCCTCAACGACACGCTGCCGCTGCTGCGCGAGGCCGGCATCGACCTGCTCGACGATCCGGAAAAGTCGCGCAAGCTGATCTTCCCGACCACGCATCCGGACGTGCGCATCGTCATCATCCGCGCCACCGATGTGCCCACCTACGTCGAGAACGGCGCTGCCGACATCGGCGTGGCCGGCAAGGACGTGCTGATGGAGCATGGCGGCAGCGGCGTCTACGAGCCGCTGGACCTGCGCATCGCGCGCTGCAAGCTGATGGTGGCCGGGCCGGTCAATCCGGGCCCGGTGAAGGGTCGCCTGCGCGTCGCCACCAAGTTCGTCAATCTCACCCGGCGCTACTACGCTGAGAAGGGCGAGCAGGTGGAGCTGATCAAGCTCTACGGCTCCATGGAGCTGGCCCCCCTCATGGGCCTGGCCGACCGCATCGTCGACGTGGTCGACACCGGCAAGACCCTGAAGGAAAACGGCCTGGAGCCGACCGAGCTGATCGCGCACGTCAGCTCGCGCCTGATCGTGAACAAGGCGTCCATGAAGATGAAGCACGCGCTGATCCAGCCCATCATCGCCGCCCTCGAGGCGGCGGTGGCCAAGCGCGAGCAGGCCGCTGCCTGAGGCGGCCGCCCCGAATGCCAGCGCCGGCCCTGCCGGACTGTGAGGTTGCCATGACGACTACCAACGAGATCATTCCCCGCCTCGACACCAGTGTTGCCGGCTTCGAGAAGCGCCTGGAGCAGTTGCTGGCCTGGGAGTCCGTCAGCGACGGCGCGGTGCAGCAGGCGGTGACCGAGATCGTCAGCCGCGTGCGCCGCGAGGGCGACACCGCCCTGGTGGAGTTCACCAACCGCTTTGACGGCCTCGACATCACCGATGTGGCCGCGCTGGAGGTCTCGCAGGCTCGCCTGGAGGAGGCCCTCACGCGCATCACCCCGGCCGAGCGCGAGGCGCTCACTACCGCCCGTGACCGTGTGCGTGCCTACCACGAGCGCCAGCGCCAGGACTCCTGGCAGTACACCGAGGCCGACGGCACCGTGCTCGGCCAGCAGATCACGCCGCTGGATCGCGTCGGCATCTATGTGCCAGGCGGCAAGGCCTCTTATCCCTCGTCGGTGCTGATGAACGCGATGCCGGCCAAGGTCGCCGGCGTGCGCGAGATCATCATGGTGGTGCCGACCCCGCGCGGCGAGGTCAACGAGCTGGTCTTCGCCGCGGCGCGCCTGGCCGGAGTCGACCGCGTCTTCACCGTGGGCGGCGCCCAGGCGGTGGCGGCGCTGGCCTACGGCACCCACACGGTGCCGCGCGTGGACAAGATCGTCGGCCCCGGCAACATTTACGTGGCCACCGCCAAGCGCATGGTGTTCGGCACCGTCGGCATCGACATGATCGCCGGGCCTTCCGAGATCCTGATCTATTGCGACGGCCAGACCGATCCGGACTGGATCGCCATGGACCTGTTCTCGCAGGCCGAGCACGACGAGGACGCGCAGTCCATCCTCATCACCGAGGACATCGATTTCCTGGAGAAGGTCTACGCCAGCATGGAGCGCTTGCTGCCGCAGCTGGCCCGCCATGATATCGCGCGCAAGTCGCTGGCCCGTCGCGGCGCCCTGGTCAAGGTGCGCGACCGCGCCGAGGCCCTTGAGCTGATCAACCACATCGCGCCCGAGCATCTCGAGTTGTCCGTGGCTGACCCCGAGGCGCTGCTGCCGGAAATCCGCCACGCCGGCGCCATCTTCATGGGCCGCTATACCCCCGAGGCGCTGGGCGACTACTGCGCCGGTCCCAACCACGTGCTGCCGACTTCGGGCACCGCGCGCTTTTCCTCGCCGCTGGGCGTGTACGATTTCCAGAAGCGCAGCAGCCTGATCGGCTGCTCGGCGCAGGGCGCCTCCGCGCTGGCGCAGGTGGCCTCGGTGCTGGCGCGTGGTGAGGGCCTGGAAGCGCACGCGCGCTCGGCCGAGTACCGTATCCTCAAGTGAGGTCGGCGCGGCCGGGCGTTCGCCGGGCTGCGCGGCAAGGGGGCGGGTGCGTCGCTTCGCGGGTCGGCCGGGATGCAGGAATTGCGTCAGCCTTACAATCGCCCGCCCTGAATGTCGGGCTTGCGACGAGGCCTTGGGCCCGGTCACCGCGAGCGGCGGGAGTGGCCCGGGCGCATGCGGGCTGTAGCCCAGGCTGTATTTTTGGATCGGGCAAGCGTCCGGTCTGCCGTTTTGAGTCGGGCGCGTTCCCGACCTGGCGTTTTGCAGGGGAAGACATGAGCAAGTTCTGGAGCGGCTTCGTCAACGACCTGGTGCCCTATGTGCCGGGCGAGCAGCCGAAGATCGCGAACCTCGTCAAGCTCAACACCAACGAGAATCCCTTCGGCCCGTCACCGAAGGCGATCGCGGCCATGCAGGCCGAGCTCAACGACAGCCTGCGCCTGTATCCCGACCCCAACTCGGATCGCCTGAAGCAGGCCATTGCCGCCTATTACAGTGTGCCGGCCTCGCATGTCTTCGTCGGCAATGGCTCGGACGAGGTCCTGGCCCATGTTTTCCATGGCCTGCTCAAGCACGACAAGCCCATCCTGTTTCCGGACATCACCTACAGCTTCTATCCGGTGTACTGCGGCCTCTACGGCGTGGCGTTCACGCGGATGCCGCTGACCGAGTCCTTCGACATCGACCTGGAGCAGTACGGCAGCGACAACGGCGGCATCATCTTCCCGAATCCCAACGCGCCCACCGGCGTGGCGCTGCCGCTGGCGGCCATCGAGGCGCTGCTCCGGCGTAACACGGAATCGGTGGTGGTGGTGGACGAGGCCTATGTCGACTTCGGGGCCGAGACCGCCATCGGCCTGGTGCAGCAATACCCCAACCTGCTGGTCACGCAGACGCTGTCCAAGTCGCGTTCACTGGCCGGCCTGCGCGTGGGGCTTGCGGTCGGCGACCCCGCGCTCATCGAGGCGCTGGAGCGCATCAAGAACAGCTTCAACTCCTATCCGCTCGGACGCATGGCCATCGCCGGCGCCGCCGCCGCCTTCGAGGACCGCGCCTGGTTCGAGCACACCTGCTCCGCCGTGATCGGGCAGCGCGAGAAGCTGGTGGGTGAACTCGACGCGCTGGGTTTCGAGGTGCTGCCCTCGGCGGCCAACTTCGTGTTTGCCACCCTGCCGGGCACCGATGCCAGCTGGCTGTCGCAGCAATTGCGCGAGCGCGGCGTCATCGTGCGCCATTTCCGCCAGCCGCGGATCGAGCAGTTCCTGCGCATCACCATCGGCGCGCCCGAGCAGAATGACGCACTGGTACACGCGCTGAAGGCCATCCTGGCCTAGGCATCAGGCATCAGGCATCAGGCATCAGGCATCAGGCATCAGGCCGTCTGTATCCGTTAGCAGATATCCCGGAGCCCAGATCTCCAGGTCTCCAGGTCTCCAGTGATCCGGGATTCCAGAGTTCCCGGAGCCCAGAGTTCCAGAGTTCCAGAGCTCCAGAATTCCAGGAGCCCAGAAGCTGTTGGGTGAGGCGTGCTGCCGGGATGCTGAACCACCGCGTGTTCAGCCGGGGGGCGCCCAGCCGGGGTGCCGGACCGGGTGATGGGCCATGAGGCGTCTTGCCGCCTGCTGCCGCCGCCATGGCGAAAGGAGAATACTGGTGCAGCACTTCCTCCATTGGGCCGACCTCTTCGGCATCTTCGTATTCGCCGCCAGCGGCGCGCTCATGGCCGGGCGCAAGTCCATGGACCTGTTCGGCGTGCTGGTGATTGCCATCATCACCGCACTGGGCGGCGGCACCCTGCGCGACGTCATCCTCGACCGCCATCCCGTGGCCTGGATCCGCGACGACAACTACATCCTCGTGGCCTCTCTGGGCGCGCTCGCCACCGTGCTCTGGGTAAGGCTGACGCGACCCATTCCCGTGAACGGCCTGCTGGTCGCCGATGCCATCGGGCTGGCGGTGTTTACGGTCAGCGGCGCCAATATCGCGCTGGGGGAGGGCGCGCCGCCGAGCACGGCCGTGATCATGGGCATCATGACCGGCGTCGCCGGCGGCGTGATGCGGGACGTGCTCTGCAACCAGATCCCGCTCATCTTCCAGAAGGAAATCTACGCCACCGCCTGCCTGACCGGAGCGGTGGCCTTCCTGCTGCTGCGCGAGAGCGCGCTGGCGCCGGAGTGGACCGCCGGCCTTGCCATGGCCACGGTGCTCGCCGTCCGCCTGGCGGCTATCCGCTGGCATCTCTCGCTGCCGCGCTTCCATCTGCTCGACTGGCGTTAGTCTTTACCTGAGCCTGTCACGGCATGGGCATTAACCTTGACAGGGCGCCGCTGCCCGCTGCCGGAGGTGCTGGACAGGCGCCAGGGCATCCTCCGCCACGCTACAGTCGGCCGCTGCGCTTGATTTCCAGGTAACGGTTCACCAGGCCCACCGCCAGCTTTTCCGGCAGCGTGTCCAGCACCAGCACGCCCTCATGCTGCAACGTCTTCAGCGTACGCTCGCGCGCCTGCAGGTAGAGATGGGTGGCGGCCACCGTGAGCGCGGCATCGCTGTCCGCCGGCTCCGCCTGGTCCAGCCGGTCCAGCACCTGCTCGCGCAGGTTGGCCACCAGCACCACGTGCTGGCGCGACAGCAACTGGCAGGCCTCGCGCAGGTCGCCGCCATCCTCGTCACGCAAGCTGGTGAGGATCACCACCAGGCTGCGCTTGCGCAGGTGCAGGCCCAGCGTCGTGGCCGCGGCGAGGAAGTCGGGCGTCTGCGCCCCCGGCTCCAGGTCGAACACGGCATTCATCAGGCACGCCAACGTGGCATGGCCCTTGGCGGGCGGCAGCAGGCGCTCCTCGTTGGCAAAACTCATCAGGCCCACCGCATCGCCCTGGCGGATGACCACGTGGGCCAGCAGCAGCAGCGCATTGAGCGCGGCATCAAAATGGGACAGGCGGTCGTCCTGGCTGCGCATGCGAAAGCCGCCGTCGAGCAGCAGCAGCACCTGCTGGTCGCGCTCGTCCTGGTATTCGCGGGCGATCAGCTTGCGCAGGCGCGAGGAGGCCTTCCAGTCGATCTGGCGCAGCATGTCGCCCTCGCGGTATTCGCGCAGCTGGTGGAACTCGAGGCCGGTGCCGCGACGGCGGCGCAGCCGGATGCCGAGCTGTGACAAGCGGTTGTCCTGCGCCAGCAGGGCGTATTTCGCCACTTCCGCAAAGTTGGGGTAGACCTTCACCTCGTCGGGCAGGTCCAGGAAGGCCTGGCGCATGAGCAGCCCCAGGCGTCCCGGCAGGCGCAGGTCGAGGCCGGGGAAGCGCTGCACGCCGCGCCGGTTGCAGCGCAGCCGGTAGCTGAGGCGGGTGCGCGAACGCGGGGGCAGCGTGCAGGCCAGGGGCAGCGCCTCCGCCTCGGCGCTCTCCGGGTGGTGGTCGTGCAGCAGCAGCGGCAGCGCGCGCCGGCCTTCGTGGGACAGCTCCAGCGTCACCTCGCGCCAGACGCCCAGCGGCAGTACCGCCGCCACCTCGCGCCGCGCCGAGGGCAGCGGCGCCAGCAGCAGCGCCAGCGCCTCCCAGGCCAGCACCACCGCCAGCAGCGCGCCGGCGCCCAGCCACAGCCGCGCCGCCTCCGGCAGCAGGGTCGGCAGCAGGGCGAGCAGGGCCCAACCGCCCAGCAGGGGCAGCAGGCGGGGACCCGGCAGCAGGCGCGGCAGCGGCAATCGCATCAGAGTCGCGGCGCCTCGATGGCGTCCAGGATCTGGCGCAGCACATCGTCGCTGCCCAGGCCTTCCATCTCGAGCTCCGGCGACAGCACCAGGCGGTGGCGCAGCGCCGGAATCGCCAGGCGCTTGACGTCGTCGGGCGTGATGAAGTCGCGTTCCTCCAGCAGCGCCGCCACGCGCGCCGCGCGCAGCAGGGCGATGCCGCCGCGCGGGCCGGCGCCAATCGCCACACCCGGCCATTGCCGGGTTGCGCGCACCAGCGCCACCGCGTAGTCGCGCACGCGGTCCTCGATGCGCACGGTGGCGGCCAGGCGCTGCACGCCCTGCATGGTCTCCGGGCTCACCAGCGTCGCCAGCGCATCCACCTCCAGCACGTCGCCGATGCGGCCCTGCGTCACCAGGCTCAGCAAGTCGCGCTCTTCCTGCTCGCCCGGATAGTCGATCACGATCTTCAGCAGGAAGCGGTCGAGCTGCGCTTCGGGCAGCGGATAGGTGCCTTCCTGCTCGATCGGGTTCTGCGTGGCCAGCACCATGAACGGTCGCGGCAGCGGGAAGGACTGGCCCTCGATGGTGACCTGGTTTTCCTGCATGACTTCCAGCAGCGCGGCCTGGGTCTTGGCCGGCGCGCGGTTGATCTCGTCCGCCAGCAGCAGGTGGGTGAACACCGGCCCCTTGCGGATCTTGAATTCCTGGCTCTTGAGCTCGTAGAGGGCATGGCCGGTGACGTCCGAGGGCATCAGGTCGGGCGTGAACTGGATGCGTGCAAAGCCGCCGCCGAAGGTCTTCGCCAGCGCCCGTACCAGGAGGGTCTTGCCCAGGCCCGGCACACCCTCGACCAGGACATGGCCGCCGGCCACGAGGGCGATCAGGGTCAGCTCGACCGCCTCCTGCTGGCCGACCACGGCGCGCGCGATCTCGTCGCGTACGCGCAGCAGGATCTGCGCCGCCTTGGCAAAGTTGCCGTTGCCGTTGGCCACGGGCGGGACGGGGATGTCGTTCATAACGCTTTCCTCAAGCGGTTGAGCAGGCGGATATCCGCTGCGAATTGCGGCAGGTGATCAGGTGCGGGCGCGGTCAGCACCCGTTCGACCGCGGCGCCTTCCAGGCGCGCGCGCTGCGCGAGTTGCTGTGCGAGTTGCGCCGGCGCCAGGCCCCGCCACTGCGGATGGCGGCGTTGTACCTGCGCCAGCAGGCGCTGGCGGCTGGCATCGTAAAGGGAGGGCAGGCCGCCGTGGCGCAGCAGGTAGCGGCCGCTGGCTTCCAGGTGCTCGGCAAGACGGCGGCGCGCGGGCGGCAGCGCTGGCTGCAAGGGCCCGAAGCGACGCGTCACCGCCCACAACCAGGCCAGCACGAACAGCGCCAGCGCCAGCAGCAGGTAGGCGGCGCGTTGCCACAGCAGTTGCAGCAGGGAGGGCCGTTCAACGCCCGGCACCAGCCACAGCCGAGTGCCGGCGGGTGCATCCACGACGGCCCAGAGCAGGCCGGCGTGATCTCCCGTGCCAAGTTGGCGGTTATTCAGCCAGTCCAGGTCGCTGAGCGCGGTGACGCGGCCCTGGCCGAGCGCAAAGCGCGCCGCGTGCACGCCGAAGCTGTCGGCGGCCTGCCAGCGCGGGGTGAGGCGGCCGCCGCGCAGCGAATAGCGCGCATCCAGGCGTGCCTGCAACAGGCCGCCCGGCTGCAGGCGCAGGGCGCGCAGCGGCTGCTTCACCAGGCTCTTGCGCTCGGCGTCGGTAAGCGTGCGCGTCCGGAGGTGCACATCCAGTTGCTTGCCCAGCACGCTGGCGGCTTCCGCATCGGGCGTGTCGTCCGCATCCGGGTCGGGGCGCAGGGCCGTCACCAGGTGGCCGCCGCCGCGGATCCACTCCAGCAGTTCGTCCTGTTCGTCCGGGGCCAGGTAATCGAGCGGGGTGGCCAGCACCATGACCTGTGCCCGCGCCGGCAGGCCACCGTATACGGGCACCGACTCCACCTGCAGGCCGCGACGCTCGAGCACGCGGGCGGCGGCCAGCCAGGGGTTCAACAGGGCTTCACGGCTCGGTCCCGCGGCGCGGGTGTTGGTCTCGATCGTAAAGCCGGCCACGACCAGCGCCACGAGAGCCAACACGATGAGGGCGCTCCGCCAGCGCATCATGACCTTGCCTCCCGCTCCGCCGGCGTTTCGAAGTGCTGCGCGTAAAGCGTCAGCAGGCGTTCGAAGTCGGTCGGCGCGCGTCGGGCATAGGCCAGCGCAACCCAGGCCTGCACGATGGGGGCGAAGCCCGCGCCCACCACCGCCTTGCCGCTGGCGCGGGCATGGCGCAGGCACTCTCCTTCGGTGGCGCTGGCCGGCAGCGAGATGCGGTATTGCTGCTCGAGGGCACGCACCGCGCCCCGGTAGAGCAGGCTCAGCGCGAGCACGGCATCCCCGGCCTGCCAGGCCCGGCGTGCGGCGGCGCCAATCCCCGGCGGCAGCGGCGCCTCGGGCAGCGCCAGGCTGCGCGACGCGGGGGCGGCAGGGGCTGAGGGACGGCGCACCCTGCGCAGCATCGGGCCCAGCCATTCGCGCCCGCGCCAGAGCAGCCAGCCCAGGCCGAGCGCCAGCAGGACCACCAGCAGTACCTTGATGAACTCGGCCAGCAAGGCGAAGTCGGGCAGGGTCGGGGCGGGCGAGTCGGGCGACAGGTCGAAGTCGAGCAGCCGGCGCAGCCAGGGTCGTGGCACCAGGTCGCGCGATGTTTTTTGCTGATGGAAGTCCTCGCCCGCCAGTACTGCCTTGGCCTCCTCGCGCAGCGGCGCCGCCCAGGGCGGGACAGCCTCTCCGGGAGCGGCGTCGGCGTCGGCAGCGGGGGCGGGGCCGGGCGCAGCGGCGGAAGCCGGGCCAGTGGCGGCAGGCGCCGCGCCGGGGTCGCTCACGAGCGCCTGCGAGGACGGGCGCAGCGCTGGCGCATCCGCGGCGGGAGTCCCGGGCGGCGCCGCCACGGCGGGCGGTGGCAGTGCGGTAGCCGGCGCGATCGACAGCATCAGCAGCAGCGCGGCGGCAGAAGGCCGGCTCATGACAGCCCCCTTCCGTCCAGCAGGCGTTCGCGCAGGTGGCGGAACGCGAGCTCCAGGTCCCAGGCCTCAAGCTCGGTGCGGCGGTTGAGATAAAGCGTGAAGCCGGCCGCCACGTAGAACGGTTCGACCACGCTCATGGCCGCATAGTAGGCAAGCAGGATGCTGGCCTGGACGAGGGGCGTGTCACTGCCGGTGGTGAACAGTTCCCACAGGTCGGGTACCACGCTGTCGGGGACGAACCAGAACAGCAGGCTCAGGCAGGTCAGGCAGAGCAGCCCCTCGACATGCAGCAGGGCAATCTGCAGCCAGCGTGCGCGGCCGGTGTAGCGATGGCGCAGCAGGGCGAGGCGGGCGCTGCGTTCGCTGGCCGGCAGGTTCTCCAGCAGCCACACCGGCAGCAGGTAGCTTCGGCTCATGCTGAAGCGGCGCCACAGCAGGTGGCCGGCCAAGCCCTGGCGCAGGCTGCCGGCCAGCAGCCGCAAGGTGGCGCCGGGGCCCAGGCGGTCACCAAACACGCGTCGCGACAGCACCAGCAGCAGTGCCACGTCGAACAAGGGCTTCAGCCACCACAGCAGCAGGTACCAGGGCTGTTCGCCCCACCACAGCGTCAGCGCCAGCACTCCCAGCAGCACCGGCAGCGTGACCGTAAACCAGGTACGCCAGACCAGGCCGGCCTCGTCCTGCACCAGGCGGACGCCGAGATCCATGGCTTCCCAGGGGCTGCGCGGTCGCACCGCCAGGCGCAGGTCAGCGAGGCGCATCCGCAACCTCCTGGCGACCCGCGAGCAGGAAATAGGCAGCAGTGCCCAGCCAGAGCAGGGCGGCCACCCCGAACTTCACCGGTACGGGAATGGCGGTGCTGGACGACCAGAAGGCTTCGAGTACCGCGGCCAGCACCAGCATCAGGGTGGCGCCGTAGAGGATGCGCACGGCGCTGCGCGCAGCCAGGCGCAGCGCCTCGCTGCGGCGCAGGCGGCCGGGCGCCACCAGCGCGCGGCCCAGCATCAGGCCGGCCATGCCGCAAAGCACGATGGCGGTAAGCTCGAAGGCGCCGTGGCCGCTGACGAAGGACCAGAAGGTGTCGCCATAGCCGATGCGCGTGAGGTGGCCCGCCACGGCGCCGATGGTGATGCCGTTGAAGAGCAGGATGCCGAGGCTGCCAACGCCAGCCAGCATGCCGCCGGCAAAGGTCTGGAAGCCGATGCCGATGTTGTTGCGGATGTAGTAGCCGAACATCAGGAAGTCACTGGCGCCATCTCGGCTGTGGCCGATGCTGCGCCGCGACGGGTCGTACATCTGCTCGAACTCGCGCACCTGGCTGGCGTCGAGCACGCTGTATACCAGTGAGGGCTGCCATTGCACGGCAAGGGCGATGGCGACGAAAGCCCCGTAGAAGCACAGCGCCGCCAGGGCGAAGACGCGGCCGTGACGCCGGACCAGCGCCGGAAAGTCCTGCAGCAGGAACTGGCTGACCTGGCCGGCCAACGGTTCGCGCGCGCGGTACAGGCGGTGATGGGCCTGCACCACCAGGCGGTTGAGGCGCTCGACCAGGGCGGGCGGATAGTGGCGCTCGCGCGCCAGCGCCAGATGCTGGCAGGCGTGGCGGTAACGCGCCGGCAGGGCCTGGGCCTCGGCGGACGACGCGTCCCGGGCCAGGCTCTGCTCCAGGGCTGCCCAGTCCGGCTCGTGGCGGCGCATGAACTCCTGCGGGCTCATCGTTCCCCCGCCAGCCAGCGCGCCATGCCGCGTAGCTTTTCCACCCCGGTCATGCCGCGCGCATGGGTCAGCGGCTCCAGCAGGTCGGCCAGCTCCGCCTGGCGACCGTTCGACAGGCGCGGGCTGCGTTCGGCGAAGGCAATCAGGGCTTTCTGTTCGGCCAGGCGCAGCCTGGCCCCGGGCACCAGCGCCGCCGCCGCCGGCAGCACCGGCGCGGTCAGCGCCGCCGGCGCCCACACCACCAGGGTGCCGGCGGCGAGGTCACCCAGACGCTGGAAGCGCGGATGGAACAGCATGCACAGCAAACCGAAGCCGAAGCCGAAGGGCAGGAAGTCGGCGCTGCGCAGCAGGTTGCGGATAACGGAGGCGGCCATGCCGACCGGACGGCCGTCGCTTTCCACGACGCACAGCCCCAGCATGCGCTTGCCGGGCGTGGCGCCCTGGCCCAGCACCTCGAAGGCGACCGGGTAGAACCATTCGACCAGGAAGGCGATCAGCAGCAGCAGGCCCATGCCGAAGCGGCCGAGCATGACGAGCAGGGAGGCAACCATGGCCAGGAGCAGCAGGCGGATGCCAAGGTCGATGGCGAAGGCGCTCGCGCGCGGCAGCAGGCCTGCCGGCACCAGGCTGAGGTCGACGCCCTCGGGGGTGGGCACGGACTGGCTGGTATCGAGCATCAGGACGCCACCTGCGCCAGCGGCGCGGGCAATCCGCGGCAGCCCATCATCGTGTCATCCCTGGCGGTGGCGCAAAACGGAAGAAGACGCCGATTATGCAGAAGCGGAGCGCCGGGCAGAAGCCCGTTGCGTACCGGGGTGGTGGCCGGCAGGCGGCGGTCATGCGCCCGACTTCGGTGCTAGTGCTGGGCTTGGCTCAGGTGTTCGGTTTGAGGCCGGTGTGCGCCGCACGCCGGCCCGGCGGCAGCCAAAGGCCCCTGCCGGGAGGCGGCGGTCAGCGGCGGGGCGCCTCGCGCTGGGCCTCGGCCGGACGTTCGCCCACCTTCACGCGCAGCTCCATCTCCTGCTTGCCGCGCAGCACCGCCAGCTTCACCTCGGTGCCGGGCTTGATGGCGGCAATGCGATTGATCGCCTGCGCCGCGCTCTCCACCGCCTGGCCATCGATGCGCACCAGGATGTCGCCCGGCTCCAGGCCACCGCTCCAGGCGGGACCGCCGCGCATGATGCCGGCGATGGCCACCCCCTTCTTGACCGGTGCGTTGACGTGCGCCGCCAGCTCGGCGTCCAGGGTGCGCACCTCGATGCCCAGCCAGCCGCGCACCACGCGGCCCTCGCTGATCAGCGACTGCATCACCGAGCGCGCCAGCGTCACCGGGATGGCGAAGCCGATGCCCATGCTGCCCCCGCTCTGCGAGAAGATGGCCGAATTGATGCCGACCAGGTTGCCGGAGACATCGATGAGGGCGCCGCCGGAGTTGCCGGGGTTGATGGCGGCGTCGGTCTGGATGAAGTCCTCGTAGGTATTGATGCCGAGGCCCTGGCGGCCGGTGGCGGAGATGATGCCCTGGGTCACCGTCTGTCCCACGCCGAAGGGATTGCCGATGGCAAGGACGACGTCGCCGACCTGCATGGGCGCGTCGCGGAAGGGCAGCACCGGCAGTTGCTGCAGGCTGATGCGCAGCAGGGCGAGGTCGGTGCCGGGGTCGGCGCCGATCACCCGTGCCTTGGTCTCGCGGCCGTCCTGCAGCTTGACCACGATCTCGTCGGCCTGCGCCACCACGTGGTTGTTGGTGAGCACATAGCCTTCCGGGCTGATGATGACGCCCGAGCCCAGGCTGGACTCCATGCGGTCCTCGGGCATGCCCTCGCCAAAGAAGCGGCGCAGGAAGGGGTCGGCCAGGAAGGGATTGGTCAGGCGCACCTTCTGGGTGGTGAAGATGTTGACCACGGCCGGGGCCGCCACCTGCACCGCCGGGGCATAGGACACCGGGCCGCTGCCGGCCACGGGCGCGGCGGGCAGCGGGTGGGGCGCGGCCAGCGTGGGCGGCGCCTTGTCCTGGCCGGGCCAGAGGCCGGGGCGGGTCAGCACAAAGGCCAGCACGGCGGCCAGCAGCAGCCAGGGCAGCAGAATCCTGAGACGCATGGGGGGGTTTCCTCGACAGCGGGCTCGCGAGAATATGGTGGCGCTTTTTTAGTCCTTCAAGAGACTGCCTGTAAATGACCACCAGCCTGCGTGAAATCCTGTCCCTGCTCGACGCCACCCTGGAGCCCTGGCGCTTCCAGGACTACTGCCCCAACGGCCTGCAGGTGGAGGGCCGCGCCCATGTCCGTCGCGTGGTCAGCGGCGTCACCGCCTCGGCGGCCCTGATCGACGCGGCCATCGACCGCGGCGCCGATGCCCTGCTGGTGCACCACGGCTACTTCTGGAAGGGCGAGGACCCGCGCATCACCGGCATCAAGCGCGCCCGCCTCAACAAGCTGCTGGCGCACGACATTTCCCTGATTGCCTACCACCTGCCGCTGGATGCCCATCCCGAGCTCGGCAACAACGCCGGCCTCGCGCGCGAGCTCGGCCTGGTCATCGACGGACCCCTGGATCCCGCCAACCCCAAGGCCCTCGGCAACACCGCCACCCTGGCCAGCCCGGTCCGCATTGCCGACTTCGCCGCCCACCTGGAAAAGATGCTGGGCCGCGCGCCGCAGGTCATCCCCGGCGGTCCGGAGAGGATCCGCCGCATCGGCTGGTGTACCGGCGCCGCCCAGGGCTATATCGAGCAGGCCATCGCCCACGGCCTCGATGCCTTCCTGTCCGGCGAGATCTCCGAGCCCACCGTGCACCTGGCGCGCGAGGCCGGCATCACCTACTTCGCCTGCGGCCACCACGCCACCGAGCGCTACGGCGCGCGCGCGCTCGGCGAATACCTGCAGCAGAAGCTGGGCGTGCCGGTGGAGTTCGTCGACATCGACAATCCGGTCTGACCCCGCCGCACCGCTGCGCCCGCCGGATTCCTCCGGGCGATGCGCGGGGTGGGGCGCCGGCCAGTTCGCTGCCTTGGCCGGCCGTACTGCGCTGTGCTTTCCGCAGCGGCTGCAGGCCTGCCTTCACTCGCCAGACCCCGCCCGCCCCCCTCTGCTCCAGCTTGATCCTTGTACGTTGACCTGTGGCTTCAATGCCAGCGCCTTGGGGTCAAAGGCCCGTGCGCCGGCACCCTGGCCAAATCCCGGACACAAAAAAGCCGGCAGAAGCCGGCTTTTTTGTTACAGCAAGGTCAGTTCAACGACCGGTCACGACCAGGTCTTGGCGATCAGCGGACCAAAGGCCACGATGATCAGGCCGGCCGCCATCACGGCCACGGGCAGGATCCAGCGCTCGTAGCGGCGATAGAAGCCGAGGTGCTTGACCTCTTCCCAGGCCTTGTTGGTTTCGTCCTCGCCCACCACCTGGCGCAGCAGCAACTGGTTCAGCGCCACCGGTGGCGTCAGGTAGCCAAGCTCGAAGGCCACCAGCACCATCATCCAGAAGTGCACCGGGTGGATGCCGTTGTTGTAGGCGACCGGGGCCAGCGTGGCCGACACCAGGATCACGGCGCCGAAGGGGTCCATGACCATGCCCAGGAACACCATGATGCCGACGAACAGGGCCATGGCGACCCAGATGTTGGCGAACTGGTGCGGGAAGCTTTCCATGATGCCGGAACGTTCCACCACGCCACCCATCGACAGCGACAGCGCCATCAGCAGGATCAGCGCGCCGATGTGGCCGATGGTCTCGGTGGTGGCAAAGCGCATGGCGTTTTCCATGGCCTTGAAGCCGCGGCCCGGCACTGCCGCCGACGAACCCACTTCCTCTTCGGTTTCGTCCGGCTTGCGGTCCTTGCGCATCCGGTCATAGATCAGCAGGAAGATCATGATGACAGGCATGATGACCGGCGCGGTGAACTCGTCCAGCTTGGTGTTGAGCGCGTACTTGTAGAACACCACCACGAGGATGAACACCGCGATATAGGTCAGCACCGGCGGGATGGCCTTGAGCGTGCCGGGGATGGCCACGCCGGGCTTCTCGATCTTGACGCGCTTGGTGCGCGACATCTGCGCCGCCACCAGGAACAGCGTGGAGGTCAGGAAGAACACCGCGACGCCCCAGCTGTAGAGTTCCTGGGTGGTGACCTGCTTGTTCAGCGCGGCGATCAGCACGATCAGCAGGCAGGGACGCAGCACCACGCCCAGCGAGCCGGACATGGCGGCGGCGGCCAGCGCGAACTGGCGACGGCCGCCGGCATGGCGCACCTCGTGGTAGATCAGCGCACCGGCGGCAATCACGAAGATGCCCGAGGCGCCGGTGTAGGCGGTGGGCAGGGCGGCGCCGAGCAGGATGATGTAGGTGAGCATTTCCGGCGACATCTTCCAGGGACGCAGCAGGTCCAGGAAGCGGTCCACCATCTGCGTCTGCTTGAGCAGCATGCCGGCCCAGATGAACAGCGCGAGATTCAGGAAGATGCCCGACAGCTCCACCATCTGGTTCAGGTAGATGGCCTGGGCCGACCAGTGCTGCTGGGTCAGGAAGTAAGTACCACCGATCAGGCTCATCCAGGCATAGAGCGGGATGGAGAGCATTGCCAGGCCGACGGAGCCGCCCGGGGTGGCGCGTGCCGGCATGAACACGATCTGCTTGGCGCTGATCAGGGTGAGCAGGCCGAACATGGCGATCCAGATGTAATAGATCCAGGGCTTGTCGACCTCCACGCCGGAGTTCATCTGCATGCGCAGGTACATGACGCTGGAGAAGGTCAGCAGGGCGTTGGCCGCCGTCATCATGGTGGAGTAGATGCGGAAGTCCAGGCGCGTCTTCGGCGGCCGCAGCGCAATGTGGTGCTCGCCCAGCGTGGTATAGATGGACGCCAGGAACACCATCAGCAGCAGCAGCAGCGGACGGTTTTCCGTGCCGAACTTGAAGATGCCGAAGAAGGAGGTCTCCACCGCGCGGTAGGCTTTGACTGTCGGCGTGATGTGCGCAGTGACCTGCTCGTACATCGTGTGCCGTTCCTTGCACAGTTCGGCGGCCTTCAGGATGGATGCCTTGATGGCATTGGGATCCTTGGGCTCGTCGGCGAACAGCGCGTCGATGGCATCGCCGCCGGCGCCGCCGGCAGTGAGTTCGGCGGCAATGGAGGCCTCGACATCGGGATTGGGGTCGCAGTCCGGCTTGGCGGGATCGACGCGCATCATGAAGTACTGCACGCCGGATTTCTGGTCGCCGAACAGGTTTTCACCCGTGCGCAGCAACTGGCCGTGGAAATACTCGCCCGTGCCGATGATCAGGGTCAGCAGCAGCAACGAGAAGATAGGCAGCGTGAGCAGCCATTCGGTAGGGGAGCGCCCAAGAAACTTCGGGCCCTGGGTATTGCCTTCTTGGCTCATTGATTAATACCTGCTTTGTTGTTTTGCAGTACCGGAGCCGGCTGCTGCTGTTTTTATATGCTGGATAACATAGGCATCCAGCCGTCCATGCCTGTTCGTTGCCAAGACGGGCATGGCACTCCGGCCAGCTCCGCGAGAATACCTAAAAGCATTGTCAGGATACAGCCGCAAACCCCCGCTATTAATGGCATTTCAGCCAATGGCATTAGCGGAGGGGCGGCGGTTGTCAGTCCTTTTCCCCGGCGCGCTGCAACCATGGAGGTAGTCGGTCGGGAATCAAGGGGGTAGCTGGCGAGGCCGCACCAGCCATGCCGGGAGCGGGGAGGCGCCGGGGACGAGAGGGGGGTAAAGCGGGGGTGCTTCGAGGGTTTAGGGAGGTTGGGGGGGCGCCGCTGCAATGGCGACGCCCGACGGCGACGGTTATCGCGGCAGGTTAGCGCCGCCCGCCCACCCCTGAGTGGAGGTAGACGGTGACTTCCTCCCGGTCGTGGTAGAGCTGCTTGAGGCGCAGTTCATAGGGACGATCCCCCAGCGCGTCGGCAATGGCCTGCCGGCAGAGCCGAAGTTCCTCGTAGCGCTTTTTCATGGGCAGCTTGAGGTTGAAGATCGCCCGCTCCGCCGCGCCATCGGCGATCCAGCCCGCGCAGAGCGCGGCGATGCGCAGCGGCTGTTCCACCATGTCGCAGACCAGCCAGTTCACCGGCCGCGCCGGACGGTAGCGGAAGCCGTCCACGCGCAGGTGCTCGACCTGGCCTGAGCGCATGAGCTCGGGGTCCATGGGGCCGTTGTCGATGGCGGTGACCGACAGCCCGTGCTTCACCAGTTGCCAGGTCCAGCCTCCCGGGGCCGCGCCCAGGTCCACCCCGGTCGCCCCCTGGCGCAGCAGGGACTGGCGCTCCTCGCTCGTCAGGAAGGTCAGGAAGGCTTCCTCCAGCTTGAGCGTGGAGCGGCTGGGCGCCGCGCCCGGGAAGCGCAGGCGCGGGATGCCGAGCGGCCAGGGCGAGGCATGGGCGGGATCGGACTGGCCGATCAGCACATGGGTGGAGTCCAGGAAGAACAGGTGCAGGGTGGCGGCGGCGCGGCGCTCAAGCAGGCCATCCTTGCGCAGCGCCGACTCCAGCGCCGGGGTGAACTTGCGCAGGAAGCCGGACAGCGACTTGGCCTCGTTGGTGTCGGCGGTCTCGGGGCGCAGCTCCCGCCAGGGGCCACCGGCCTCGCGCAAGGCGGCCAGCAGCGGGGTGATGCGATTCTCCGCCGCCAGCAGCAGGGGCTCCGGCGTCGCCAGCCAGACCAGCTGGCGGGCGAAGACCAGGTCGTCCAGGCGCAGCTCGGCCGCGATCGCCGGGTCGACCGGCGCATAGGCGTGGAAGCTGAGCCAGCCGCTGTCGGCGTGGGTGCGGGCAAAGCCGCCGATGCCGAGGGCGCCGGCAACGGCCTGGATCTCGGCGGCGGCTTCCTTTTCGAAGCCCGGGCGGCAATACAGGAGGAGGGCGGTCATCGCCACTTATTCGCGAAAGCCGAAGCCCTCGTCCAGGGTGCCCCGCTCCAGCGGGCTCTTCTTGGTGGCATAGTCGCGCGGCGGCTCCAGGCTGTAGCTGTCGTCGCCGGTGAGGGCGCCCTGCAGCGCCCGCGGCGCCTCCAGGCCCTCGAAGGCCTGTGCCGGCGCGGCGCTGCCGTGGCGGCGGCCCTCCGCCGACAGGCTTTCGGCGCCGTGCTTGAGATGCTCGTGCAGTTCGCGGTAGGACTGGGTGACGGCATTGGCAAGCTGGGCGGTGCTGACGAAGTGCTGCGTCACCGAATCCTGATAGGTGTCGAAGCGAGTCTGCAGGGAGCGCAGATGCTCTTCGAGTTCGCGCACGCGGGTGTCCGGGTTGCGGGCGCGGGCCAGCAGATAGCCCCCGAAAACGCCGACCCCCAGGACGATCAGATACAGCAGCCAGCTCATGCCCGTCTCCTCTTGTCGCCAGGGACGGCGACAGTCGTGATGTCTCGGCGCTAGTCTATGCCTTTGTATCGCTTACAAGAAACTCCCTTTGCGAGGAAAACCCCGATGTCCGTCAGCGACGAGCAGCGCGTGCAACTGTCCGGCCCCGCCGGTGCCCTCGAGGCCCGCTTCACAGCCGCTCCTGGCGCTGGCGGCCGCGTCGCCGTGATCTGCCATCCCCACCCCCTGCATGGCGGCAGCATGGACAACAAGGTCGTGACCACCTTGTACCGGGACTGGCGCGACCATGGCCTGGCGGTGCTGCGCTTCAACTTTCGCGGGGTGGGCGCCAGCGCCGGCCGGCATGCCCATGGCGAGGGCGAGGTCGACGACCTGCGCGCGGTGCTGGAGTGGCTGGTAACCGCGCAGGGCGCCAGCCGCCTGCTGCTGGGCGGCTTCTCCTTTGGCGCCTGGGTGGCGGCGGTCGCTGCGGAGCGCCTGTCGCCCGGCCTCGCCCTGGAACGCCTGGTGCTGGTGGCGCCGCCGGTGCACTACCCGGGCTTTGCGGCGTTGCAGCCGCCGCCCGGGACTCTGGTGGCGCAGGCGGACGACGACGAGGTGGTGGACGCGGCTGCGGTGGCGGCCTGGGCCGCCTCGCGCCAGCGCCCGCCGGAACTGGTCCGGTTGGACAAAGCGGGGCACTTCTTCCATGGCCGTTTGGGCGAGCTCAAGGCAGAATTGGCAGCGCGATTGTTTCCCGGTCAGTAATTCAGCGGATTCCCCTCATGCCATCCGAGCGTTATCAGCACGACTTGCGTCGTTCCGGCTTCCGGCACGATGAGGCGCAGGCCACCGCCGTGCGCCATCTCCAGCGGGTCAAGGATGATCTCACCGAACGCTACCTGGCCGCGAAAGGGCCGCTGGCCCGCCTCCGGCTCGGTCGCGGCGCGCGTGAGCCGGTACAGGGCCTGTATATGTGGGGCGGGGTCGGTCGCGGCAAGACCTACCTGATGGACCTGTTCTTCGAGTCGCTGCCCTTCGAGCGCAAGCTGCGCATCCATTTCCACCGCTTCATGCAGCGCGTGCACAAGGAGCTGAACTCCTTGCGCGGGACCAAGAATCCCCTCGACATCGTCGCCGACCGCCTCTATGCCGAGGCGGTGGTGATCTGTTTCGACGAATTCTTCGTGACCGACATCACCGATGCCATGCTGCTGGGCGGCCTCTTCGAGAAGCTGTTTGCGCGCGGCGTCAGCCTGGTGGCGACCTCCAACATCCCACCCGACCGCCTTTACGAGAACGGCCTGCAGCGCGAGCGTTTCCTGCCCGCCATCGCCCAGCTCAAGAAGCACTGCGAGATCCTCAACGTCGACGCCGGCGTCGACTATCGCCTGCGCGTACTGGAGCAGGCCTCCCTCTACTACACGCCGAACGGGCCCGAGGCGGAGGCCGCCCTGCGCCACCGCTTCGACGACCTCACCGGGGGGGTGGGCAAGGGGCCGGGGGCCATCGTCATCAACGAGCGCGACATCCAGGTGCTGGATCATGCCGAGGATGTGCTCTGGGCGACCTTCAGCGAGCTATGCGAGAGTGCCCGCGCCGCCATCGACTACATCGAGATCGCCCGGGAGTACCATACGGTGATCGTCTCCGGCATTCCTGTCATGGATGCCCGCAACGACAATGCCGTGCGCCGCTTCATCAATATGGTGGACGAGTTCTATGACCGCCATGTCAAGCTGATCGTTTCGGCGGAGGCCGGGATCGAGGGGCTTTATGAGGGGGGGCGGCTGAACTTCGAGATCCAGCGCACCAGGAGTCGGCTGCTGGAGATGCAGTCGCATGAGTATCTGGCGAGTGAGCATTTGGCTTGAGGTTTTGGGGCCTCGGACCTCAGGCTTCAGGCTTCAGGCTTCAGGCCTGGGGTGGGGTGGAGAGGGCTGGCGGCTCGGTTGTCAGGGCTTTTGCTGATGCCAGGGCCGGTGCCTGCCAGGGGCCAGCCAGGCGCCAGGCCAGTGGTATGGCCGGGGCCGGGGCGGGAGCTGCTCCTGCCCTGGACCTCTGAGTCGTTTCGGGTGCTGGGCGGGACGTGGCCTCGCCTCCGGCAAGAACACATCCCACCCATCCCCCAAGACTTTTCGCGGGCCCCGGCGGAAGCCTCGGCTGGTGGCCGTCGGCTCCGCTTCAGGGGGTGGGTTGCGGATGGTGGCGGATTTGCCGTTGCCTTGGCCGGCCCAAGCCAAGC
>JAZKHS010000015.1:37660-68409 GCA_040385265.1 Pseudomonadota bacterium
CAGGGCAAGCCAGGGCAAGCCAGGGCAAGCCAGGGCAAGCCAGGGCAAGCCAGGGCAAGCCAGGGGCGGTTCCGGGCTGGTGTCGGTGCGGGGCTGTCAGGGTTGCCGGGCTCTTTCCGGGTTGGGCGGGACCGGAGCGGCCTGGGGTGTTGCTTGGGGAGCGGCTGGTAAAAAAAGCCGCGGCTCCCTGCGCCCCGGGGCGGATTCCGCTATATAATGCCGGCCCGCCCGGTGAACGGTGCCGGGCCTCTGGCGGTCGTCGCCGGGGGCGTGAACATCAA
The DNA here is from genome assembly GCA_040385265.1 of Pseudomonadota bacterium. GTDB lineage: Bacteria > Pseudomonadota > Gammaproteobacteria > Pseudomonadales > Moraxellaceae > UBA2031. Next base: position 37,942 of record JAZKHS010000015.1, read on the forward strand.
TTTTGCGGTCATTTACGTGTTGCATAGGGCAGGGCGCTTGGGTAAGATGCGCGTCCTCTTTGGCGGCACCCCCGCCCGCAGCCCTTTGTATACAGGCGTTAATGCAATGAAGACTTTCAGTGCCAAGCCGGAAACGGTGAAGCGTGACTGGTTTGTGATCGATGCCAGCGGCAAGACCCTGGGTCGCCTCGCCACCGAGCTGGCCCGCCGTCTGCGCGGCAAGCACAAGCCCGAATACACCCCGCACGTCGATACCGGTGATTACCTCGTTGTCATCAACGCTGGCAAGATCGCGATCACGGGCAACAAGGCCCAGGCCAAGAAGTACTATCACCACACCGGTTACCCGGGTGGCCTGAAGTCCATCACGTTCGACAAGCTGATCGTGGCCAAGCCCGAAAAGCCGATCGAGATCGCCGTGAAGGGCATGCTGCCGAAGGGTCCCCTTGGCCGCGCCATGCTGAGCAAGCTGAAGGTGTACGGTGGTGCCGAGCACCCCCACGCAGCCCAGCAGCCGCAAGAACTTAAGATTTGAGTCGGGAAGCCATGACTGCACAAACCAACTACGGTACCGGCCGCCGCAAGACTGCCACCGCTCGAGTCTTCCTGAGCGCCGGCAACGGCAAGATCACCATCAACGACCGCGCGATCGAGACCTACTTCGGTCGTGAAACCGCCCGCATGATCGTGCGCCAGCCGCTCGAACTCGTCGAACTGCTCGACAAGTTCGACGTCATGGTCACGGTTGCCGGTGGCGGCATTGGCGGCCAGGCCGGCGCCATCCGTCATGGCATCACGCGTGCCCTGATCGAATACAGCGAAGAACTGCGTTCCCCGCTGCGCAAGGCCGGCTTCGTGACCCGCGATGCCCGTGAAGTCGAGCGCAAGAAGCTCGGCCTCCGCAAGGCCCGTAAGCGCCCGCAGTACTCCAAGCGCTGATCCCTGCCGGGGGTGCTTCGGCACCTCCTTCAGGCTGTCGGAATGTTGGGGAATCGTCTAACGGTAGGACTACGGACTCTGACTCCGTCTGTCTAGGTTCAAATCCTAGTTCCCCAGCCACTTCAGAAAATCGCCCCCGGTACCCCCGGGGGCGATTTTTTTTGCCCCCTGGAAGCCCCCTGATCCGGCGGAAAGCCTCGTAAATACTGGCTTTTCCGGGTGTAGCCGAAACGTTTCCACCTTGTAAGTCGTGGGTGATTTCTTTATCATCCGCAGGCTTTTTTTCTGGCTGTCCGGGGCTATTTCGCCGTCGGGCATCTTTTTCGGAGAGTACGTTGATGAGTACTGACGGCGTGAATGTGGGTCGCCGCCGATTGCTGATCGGAGCCACCGCAGCGGTGGGTGCCGTCGGCGCCGGTTTTGTGGCCGTCCCGTTTGTTAAGTCCTGGACCCCCAGTGCCAAGGCCAAGGCCGCCGGCGCTCCGGTGACCGCGGATATCAGCCAGCTTGAGCCTGGCCAGAAGGTCACCATCGAGTGGCGCGGCAAGCCGGTGTGGGTCGTGCGACGTACCCCGGAAATGCTGGCAGGCCTGAAGGCCGTCGAAGGCAAGCTGCTGGATCCCGCCTCCGACGACGTTTCCATGCAGCCGTCCTATGCCAAGAACGAAACCCGTTCGATCAAGGCCGAGTACGCCGTGCTCACCGGCATCTGCACCCATCTGGGCTGCTCGCCGCTGTTCGAGCCGGAAAAGGCCAAGCTCGAGGCCGACTGGCAGGGTGGCTTCTTCTGTCCCTGCCACGGTTCCAAGTTCGACCTGGCAGGCCGTGTCTACAAGGGCGTCCCCGCTCCCAAGAATCTCGAAGTGCCGCCGCATACCTACCAGGCTGAAAAGGTCCTGGTTATCGGCGTCGACAAGGAGCATGCGTAATGAACAAGCTCTTTTCCAACCTGATGGGCTGGGTCGATGCACGTTTTCCGGCGACGGAAACGTACAAGTACCACATGTCCGAATACATGGCCCCGAAGAACTTCAACTTCTGGTACTTCTTCGGCGTGCTCTCCATGGTGGTGCTCGTCAACCAGCTGCTCACCGGCATCTGGCTGACCATGTTCTACACCCCCAGCGCCGACCAGGCCTATGACGCCGTCGCCGGCTACATCATGTACGACGTGCCCTACGGCTGGCTGCTGCGCTACATGCACTCCACCGGCGCCTCCGCGTTCTTCGTGGTGGTGTACCTGCACATGTTCCGTGGCCTGATGTACGGTTCCTACCGCAAGCCGCGCGAGCTGATCTGGATCATCGGCATGATGATCTACCTGGCGCTGATGGCGGAAGGCTTCTTCGGCTACGTGCTGCCCTGGGGCAACATGTCCTACTGGGGAGCCCAGGTGATCGTGAACCTGGCCGCGGCCGTGCCCTTCGTGGGCGGCGCCCTGGTCGAATGGGTGCGCGGCGACTTCCTGATCTCCGGCGCCACCCTGAACCGCTTCTTCGCCCTGCACGTCGTGGCCATCCCGCTGGTTTTGGTCGCCCTGGTGTTCCTGCACCTGGTCGCCCTGCACCACGTCGGCTCCAACAACCCCGACGGCATCGAGATCAAGAAGAACAAGGGCGCGGACGGCAAGCCGCTGGACGGCATCCCCTTCCATCCCTACTACACCGTGCACGACCTGGTCGGCATCGTGGTGTTCCTGATGGTGTTCTCCGTGGTCATCTTCTTCTTCCCGGATGGTGGCGGTTACTTCCTCGAGCGTCCCAACTTCGAGGCGGCCAACCCGCTGAAGACCCCGTCGCACATTGCCCCGGTGTGGTACTACACCCCGTTCTACGCGATGCTGCGCGCCACGCCCTCCATGTTCGGTTCCGCTTTCCCGGGCGTGGTCGTGATGGGCGGTGCCATCGCCATCCTGTTCGTGATGCCCTGGCTGGACCGTAGCCCGGTCAAGTCCATGCGTTACAAGGGCTGGATGAGCAAGCTGTGGCTGGGCATCTTCGTCGTGTCCTTCGTGATCCTGGGTTACCTGGGCGTGCAGCCGTCCGACGGCCACACCTTCGGCCTCGGCAACACCACGCTGGCGCAGATCCTGACGGCCACCTACTTCCTGTACTTCATCCTCATGCCGATCTACACCTCCATCGAGAAGTGCAAGCCGGTACCCGAGCGCGTGACCGGAGGGACTCACTGATGAAAAAGCTGTTTCTTTTCGTGATGCTGGCCCTGGCCCCGCTGGGGGCCCAGGCCTCCGCGGGCGCCGAGTGCGGTGAACTGGGCAAGTGCTGGGTGGCGCCGGTCAATCATCAGGACAAGGTGTCGCTGCAGAATGGCGCCAAGCTCTACATGAACTATTGCCTGGGTTGCCATACGCTCAAGTACATCCGCTACGACCGCATGGCCAATGACCTCGGCATCGAGCCGGCGCTGGTTCAGGAATACCTGAACTTCACCAGCGACAAGATCGGTGACCAGATCAACAACAATGTGTCCGCCAAGGACCAGGCCAAGTGGTTCGGGGCTCCCCCGCCCGACCTGACCCTGGCCACCCGCCTGCGCTCGGCCAACTGGGTGTACAGCTACCTGCTGAACTTCTATCCGGATGACAAGCGCCCCTATGGCGTGAACAACAAGGTCTTCAAGGATGTCGCCATGCCGCATGTGCTCGACGACCTGCAGCGCGACCTGAAGCCGGAAGAGTTCCGTCAGGCCGTGGGTGACATCACGAACTTCCTGGCCTATACCGGGGAGCCGAACCGTGCCCAGAGCCAGCGCATCGGCGTATGGGTGCTGCTGTTCCTGTCCATCCTGCTGGTGCCGGTGTGGTTCCTGAACCGCGAATACTGGAAAGACATCAAGTAATCCAGCGGAACTGAGTAGTAATACGCGCCCGGGTCCCCCCGGGCGTTTTATCTGGGGCGGCGGCCCGCCGCGGCCCTCGTGTTAGAGGCCCCGACCACATGGTCCGGGGGTCTTGGGAGTGTAAGCATGGGCGTGGTTACCCGCCGGTCTTCGATGACCTTCTATTCGGATGGAACCGATCATTACAGCCATCGCGTGCGGATTGTCCTGGCGGAAAAGGGCGTCTCTGTCGATGTCATCCACAGTCGTCCGGATGATCTCGCCGACCTCAATCCGTTCAATTCCCTGCCGACGCTGGTCGACCGCGATCTCACGCTCTACCTGGACACCATGATCATGATGGAGTACCTGGACGAGCGCTTCCCGCATCCACCGCTGCTGCCGGTCTATCCGGTGGACCGCGCCAAGACCCGGCTCTTCGTGCGCCGCGCCGAGCATGAATGGTGCCCGCATGTGGACACCATCCTGTCGTCGAAGAGCAAGGAACCGGCGGTGACCAAGTCGCGCAAGGAATTCCGCGATCACCTGCTCAGCTTTGCCGCGCTCATGCAGGACAACCGTCCCTTCGTGATGGGCCCGGAGCTGTCGCTGGCCGACTGCGTGCTGGCGCCGATCCTGTGGCGCCTGCCGGCGATGCAGATCGACCTGCCGGAAAAGCAGTGCAAGCACCTGCTCAAGTACATGGAGCGCATGTTCACCCGCGAAGCTTTCGCGGTGAGCCTGTCCGATGCCGAGCGCGACCTGCGCAACGCCTGAGCCCGTGTGCTGGTAATAATGGCCCCGGTCCTGCCGGCGGCCTGACAAAAAGGATGGCGCCGCCATCCTTTTTGCTTGATGGGAGAGTGCGCCCGCCCGCCGGCGCCCGAGGAGACTGCGATGACGCCAAGCCGCCCCTATTTCGTCCGCGCCATCTACGAATGGCTCAACGACAATGCCCTGACCGCCTATGTGCTGGTCGACGCCACCCTCCCGGGGGTGCAGGTGCCGGCTGCCTTCGTGAAGGACGGCCGCATCGTGCTGAATGTGGCGCCGGGCGCCGTGCGCGACCTGTTCCTGCACAACGACGACATCACCTTCTCCGCCCGCTTCGGCGGCGTGCCGATGCAGGTCTACGTGCCGATGGTGGCCGTGCTGGCCATCTACTCGCGCGAGAACGGGCAAGGCATGTTCTTCGACGAGGAGGACTATCCGGCGGCGACCGAAGCGGCGCCGGATGCGGCGCCGGTGGTGGCGGCACCGGTGCTCAGCGCGGTACGGAGCAGCGCTACCGGCGAGGAGACGGCCGCCAGGCCGGCGGCGGGTACCGACGATGCTGCCGGCGATGAGCCGGAGCCGCCCCGTCCCGGGGGCGGTCGTCCCAGCCTGCGCGTGGTGAAGTGAGCGGCGGCCGTCGTTGAGGGCCATGGCCGGGGTCTGCAGCGGCGGGGTCGGTGCCGGGCGTGACGACAAGCCTATGCCAGGGAATAAAAAAGGGCCGCGTGTAGCGGCCCTTTTTTATGGAGGCTCCCGGTTGCAACCGCAATACCGGCCATTGCCCGGCGGCATCACGGCGGGCTGCTGCCGGGGGGCGCAGGGCCGCCCCGCGCCTCGGTCCTCGCCGCAAGGCCGGCCGGTCGGGCGAGCCTAGCCGGCAGGCGTGGCCGGCGGCGCGGTGCCCGTATCGGCCGGGGTGGCCGGCGTTGCTGCGGGTGCCAAGGTATCGACCAGCTTCACGATGCGCTTCACGCCGGTCACTTCCTTGATCAGTCCTACCGCCATGTCGGCTTCGGCAGCGGTGAGCTTGCCCATCAGGTAGACGGTGCCGCCCACGGTAAAGATCTTGGCGCGCGACGAAGGAAAGAATTCTTCGCCGTTGAGGCGGGCGCGGATCTGGGTGCTGATGAGGCCGTCGGACATGCGCTCCTGGTAGTAGCTGGAGTCACCCACGGTAAGTTCGTTGTGGATGCGCTTGACCTCGGCAATGTCCCAGACCACTTTTTCCGCCTGTGCCTTCATTTCGGCGGTCGGCACCTGCCCGGCCAGCAGCACGCTGCCGTAGAAGCTGACGACATTGACGTTGGCGTCACGGAATTTCGGGTCGACCTTGTAGATGTTGACCTCGGCGGTGCGCTCGATGGCGCTGTCCTCGATGCGCATGCTGAGCGTGCGCTTGCCCTGCTGGGCGCCGAGCGGTTCGGGCCCGGTGGCAGTGGCGATCAGGCTGGTGCAGCCGGCGAGGCCGAGGGCCAGGGCGGCGGCGGCGAAGGGTTTATACATCGTTGGCTCCAAAGAATTCGCGATCGATGAGATCGCAGCAGCAGTTAAGCACAAAGAGCTGGGCCTCGTGCACGCGGGGCGCGCTGTTGCCGGGCAGGCGCAGGTGGATGTCCACGCCGGGGCGCAGCAGGCGGCCGAGTTCGCCGCCTTCATCGCCGGTCAGCGCCAGCACGCGGCCGCCGGCGCCCTGCATGACCCGCGCCGCCTGGGCGATGTTGGTGGCGTTGCCGCTGGCCGACAGCGCCAGCAGCAGGTCGCCGGGACGCGCCAGCGCCTGCAGCGGGCGCGCATAGACGTCCTGGAAGCAGCCGTCGGCGGCAATCGCGGTGGTCACCGCGACATCGCCCAGCACAATGACGGGAAAGGCGGGACGCTCGCGCTCGAAGCGGTTGCCCATCTTGCTGGCAAAACTCTGCACGTTGCCGGCGGAGGCGCCGTTGCCGCAGCAGAAAATGCGTTGGTCCTGCATGAGGGTGTCGACCAGGGTACGGGCGACGGCTTCGACGTCGGCGACGCGCGCCTCCGCGAGCTGGGACAACATGTCCAGGCTGTCGGTGGCGAGCTTGAGGATGTGATTCTGCATGGAAGGCCGGAAGGCAGGGGCTCAGGTCGTGAAGGCGGCGGGTAGCCATCGCACGTGCCAGGCGGCGGGACCGGCCCGCAGGGCCAGCACGTCGAAGCGACAGTCGCAGCCTGAGAATTCCGGGTGATGTTGAAGAAAAGCCCCTGCGCTGGCAACGATTTTTCGTTGCTTGGCCGGGGTCACGCTGGCCGCGGCGCCGCCGAAGTCGTCGCGGTTGCGCAGGCGCACTTCCGCGAACACCAGCAGCTGCGCCTGACGCAGCACCAGATCGATCTCGCCCTGGCGGCAGCGCCAGTTACGCGCCACCACCGTGAAGCCGCGGGCCTCGAGGAAGGCGAGGGCGGCTGCTTCAGCCGCCGCTCCCGCTGTCGGGCCGGACCGGGAAGACACTGCCATTGCGAACCTCGGCACAGGTGGGCTGGCGGCGCACGCCGGAGCCGGCCTCGAGCCAGACCTCGCCGCTGCGCAGGGAGAGGCGTTCGCCGGCCAGCAGGGCCTCGCGCTGGCGCAGCAGGGTCCAGGCATCGGCGCCGAAGGCATGGAGGCGGTCATAGGCGCCGGCGGGGCGTGGCTGCGCGGCATACAGCGCCTCCTGCTCGGGCCGGGCGGCATCGAGCATCCAGGGCTGGTCGCAGAAGTGCAGGCCGTCGACGTCGTTGAGGCCGCTGGCGTCGGCGCCGGGCTCCCAGGCGCCGGCCAGGGAGTACAGCGGCAGTGCGCTGCGGTAGTAGGTGAGCGCGGGCCCGACCTGGGCGGCCAGCGCCGGCGAGGCCAGGAAGAGGGCGTCGGCGCGGGCGGCAGGGCCCGCCAGCAGGGTCTTCACCGCCAGCGCAACGCCGCCCTTGCGCGCCGGGTCCAGTGCGGCGACCGCAGCGGCGGCGGGGTGCCGCTGCTGCCAGGCGGCCTGGAACAGGCGCAAATGGCGCTGGCTGGCCTCGTCGCCCGCCGCCAGCAGCAGCGGGCGCCGGACGTTCTGCTCGCCCATCCACTCCACCAGGCGCGCGATCTCGTCGTCGGGGGAGAGGGCGAACTCGAGCAATTGCCCGTTGTCGCCCTCGGCGCTGTTGAGCGCCAGCACCGGCAGCGGCAGCGCGCCGGCCTTCACCAGGACCTCGACGCGTTCGCGGTCAAGCGGACCGATGACGGCGCTGGCGCCGTCGGCATGGGCCTGGTGCAGCAGGGCCAGCACCGGGGCGCTGTCGCTGTCGTAAAAATTCAGGGTGGGGGTATCGGAGTCGCGCGCGCTGTCCTGATAATACGCGGCCAGCAAGCCATCGCGGATGGCCTCGGCGGCGCGGCTCATGCGGCCGGACTGGGGCAACAGCACCGCGATGTCGGCGGCGCTGGCCAGCGTCGGCGCCAGCAGCAGTAGCAGTACGGCCGCAGTGCGGCAGGGGCCTGGCAACGGCATAGGCGCAACCCATCCAAACAGGGGAAATCATGACCGGCGTACTGTATGTGGTGGCGACGCCGATTGGCAATCTGGACGACTGGAGTCCGCGTGCGGTGGCAACGCTGCAGGCGGTGGCCGTGGTGGCCGCCGAGGACACGCGTCACTCCGGCCGCCTGCTGCAGCATTTCGATATTGCCACGCCGCTGGTGGCCGTCCATGACCACAACGAGGGAGCGCGCGTCGAGGGGCTGCTGGCCCGTCTTGCCGCGGGCGAGGATGTGGCGCTGATCTCCGATGCCGGCACCCCCCTGGTGAGCGACCCGGGCTATCGCCTGGTGGCCGCGGTACAGGCCGCGGGCCTGCGCGTGGTGCCGGTGCCGGGGGCCTGTGCGGCGATTGCCGCGCTCTCGGCCGCGGGCCTGCCTTCCGACCGCTTCAGCTTCGAGGGCTTCCTGCCGGCCAAGGCCCATGCCCGCCGCGAGCGCCTGCGCGCGCTGGCGCAGGAGCCGCGCACGCTGATCTTCTACGAGGCGCCGCACCGCATTGCCGAGTGCCTGGCCGACATGGCGGATGAGATCGGGCCCGACCGCCGCGTGGCGCTCGCGCGCGAGATCACCAAGACCTTCGAGACCATCCGCCAGCTGCCGCTGGCGCAGATGCGCGACTGGGTGGCCGAGGACGCCAACCAGCAGCGCGGCGAGATCGTGCTGGTGCTGGAGGGGGCGCCGGCGCCGGCAGCGGATGCCATTGACTGGCGCGAGCCGGATCGCATCCTCGGCATCCTCATGGCGGAATTGCCGCCGCGCCAGGCCGCCGCCCTGGCGGCCGAGATCACCGGGCTCAAGAAGAACGCCTTGTACGAGCGCGCACTGGCCGCCAAGGGCTGAGCCCGCGCGCTGCGGCCGCCGGCCGGCTCCTGTGCCAGCGTCCGCGGTGCCGGGCGTGTGGTCCGGTGTTTTCTGTCTTACCGCCGCTGCACCTGCCGGCGAGCCCGGTGACGCATAAACAAAAGTTCGTGACCCCTGGCCCTTGTCGTGGCGCTGGCCGTCGCAGGGGCGGGAATTGCCTTGTATCGACGGGGCCGCGCCCTTAAGCTCCGCGCCGGAGTTGGCTGGACGGTCGCTGCCGCGCTTCTGCTTGCAGGAGGGCGGGGGAGGAAAGTCCGGGCTCCACAGGGCAGGGTGCCAGGTAACGCCTGGGCGGCGCGAGCCGACGGAAAGTGCAACAGAGAGCAGACCGCCGAACGCTTCCGCACCGCCGCAAGGTGGAGTGGAAGGCGTGGCAAGGGTGAAACGGTGCGGTAAGAGCGCACCACGAGTCTGGTAACAGACCGGTACGGCAAACCCCACCCGGAGCAAGACCAAATAGGGTTCCATACGCGCGGCCCGCGCGGGAACCGGGTAGGTCGCTTGAGCCCGCTGGCGACGGTGGGCCTAGAGGAATGATCGTCCTCGACAGAACCCGGCTTACAGGCCGACTCCCTCTCTACAGCCCCGCCCGGGTTACCGGGCGGGGTTTTTTTATGGCTGCGCCGCCTGCCCCGGGAACGGACGCCGGACGGAAGTGGGCAGGGGGCCTGGGTCAAAGCGAGGGCGTGCGGCAGGGGCGGGCCAGCGCGGGCAACCGGGCGACTGGGCGGCGCGGGCTGGAGCCGGGTTGTAAGCAGGCATGACGTCACGGCTGACAGGGGCCGGATTCGGCTTCGGGTACGGCCTGGTGCGAAGGAGGGCGGCGCAGGGGCAGCGCAGGCGGAACGAGTGCCAGGGCCTGCCGGCGCTCCTTGTCAGACACCGTGTTGGAGCGGGGGGTGCGGAATTAGGAAGTACTAACTGCTTACTGCCCCATGTTCCCAAGGAATTTTTCTATATAACTAAATATTATTTAGAAAACTCAACCTGCTTCTCTGCTTTAACTTGCTGCCGCAACTTATTGATTCTTATTGCATTGGTCTCTGCTGGTATTTTGACCAGTAGTTTACGGTGTATCACCTATGTCCATGATTTATATGGGATTTCAAGTCGTAAGACACGGTCTTATAACCGCCTGAGGCTTCCTTGACGCTCCGGAACACGCTTCTCTATAGTTCCGCTGGTGGGGAAAAGTGTGGTTTTGTGGCGATTTCTGGAAGAAAGCCCAACAACAAGGCGGAAGACACAACGTGTTCAGGGGTTACGACGAGCTCAACATGGATGCCAAGGGGCGCATCGGCTTGCCGACGCGTTACCACGAGCGTGTCCGCGCCGTCTGCCAGGGCGCCTTCGTCATTACCGTTGATCTGCGTGAACACTGCCTCGCCCTCTACCCGTTGAATGAATGGGAAACCATCGAAGCCGGCCTCAATCGCCTGCCGGTGTCCGACGCCCAGTCCGCCCGCATCAAGCGCCGCCTGCTCGGTTATGCCACCGAGGTGACCCTGGACGCCACCGGACGCCTCCTTCTCAGCCCTGAGTTGCGCAAGTTCGCCGGCCTGGAAAAGGCCGTGGTGCTCGCCGGCCAGGGCAACAAGTGCGAAATCTGGGACAAGCAGGCCTGGGATGCCCTCCAGGCCCAGACCGAGGAGATCGATATCTCCTCCCCCGCGCTGTCCGCCGCCCTCGACCACCTGGCCTTGTAACCATGAGCAGCTACGTCCACCAGACCGTGCTCCTTGATGAGGCGGTCGTGTCGATATTGGGGGCGCCGGACGGCGTCTACGTGGATGCGACCTTCGGTCGCGGCGGCCACACCCGCCACCTGCTCGGCAGGCTCGGTCCCGGCGCCCGCGTCATCGGCTTCGACAAGGACCCGGCGGCCATCGCCGCCGGCCAGGCCCTGGCCGCGGAAGACAGCCGCTTCTCCATTGTGCATGAATCCTTCGCTGACATCCTGCCGGTGCTTGCCGGTCGCGGCCTTGCCGGCAGCGTTCACGGCGTGCTCGCCGACCTCGGCGTGTCCTCGCCGCAGCTGGACGACGCCGAGCGCGGCTTCAGCTTCATGAACGACGGCCCCCTCGACATGCGCATGGATCCCACCCGCGGCCAGAGTGCCGCCGCCTGGATCGCCACCGTTGCCGAGGACGAGCTGGCCCGCGTCATGTACGAGTACGGCGAGGAACGGCATTCGCGCCGCATCGCGCGTGCCGTCGTGCGTGCCCGCGCCGAGAAGCCCATCACCCGCACCCGTGAGCTGGCCGAGATCGTCGCCGCCGCGCACCCGGCCTGGGAAAAGCACAAGCACCCGGCCACCCGTGCCTTCCAGGCCATCCGCATCGCCATCAACTCCGAGCTGGCCGACATCGAGCGTTTCCTGCGTGATGCCCTGGCCGCGCTCAAGCCCGGCGGCCGCCTGGCGGTGATCAGCTTCCATTCGCTGGAAGATCGCCTGGTGAAGCAGTTCTTCCAGAAGGAAGCGCGCGGTGATGATTTCCCGCCCGGGCTGCCCATTACCGTCGACATGCTGAACCCGCGACTGCGCATCATCGGCAAGGCCATCGACCCCTCGGCGACCGAAGTGGCGGCCAATCCGCGGGCGCGCAGCGCCCGCCTGCGCGTGGCGGAAAAGCTTGCGGAGGCCGCATGAGCCTCGCCGCCACCCTCAAGACCCGCGCCGCCACCCGCGCCGCCACCCGCGTCGCCGCCAGCGCTGGTGCCCTGCAGGGCCCGCTGCTCGCCGCCGTGCTGGTGTTCGTGCTGGTCTGCACGGCGGTGGCGGTGTCCTGGAGCGTGCACAAGTCCCGGCATTACCTGAACGAGCTGCAGGGTCTCGAGGCCCAGCGCGACCGCCTGGAGACGGAGTGGGGCCAGTTGCTGCTGGAGCAGCACACCTGGGGCGCCTACGGCCGCATCGGCAAGATCGCTTCGGAACAGATGCAGATGCGCAATCCGGCGCCCACTGAAATCATCATGGTGCGGCGATGAGCAAGTCCAAGCCGGTGTCGTCCGGCCTGCCGTATGCGGGCCGCCATCTGCTGGTGGCCGGGATCGTGGCCGTGTTCTTTGGCGGCATGGCGGTACGCGCGGCCTGGCTGCATGTGGTCGACCAGGAGTTCCTGCGCAACGAGGGCGACAAGCGCATGCAGCGCGTGGAATCCATCGTCGCCCATCGTGGCATGCTGCGCGACCGCAATGGTCTGCCGCTGGCGGTGAGCACTCCGGTGGTGTCGCTCTGGATCAATCCGAAGGAAGCCCGCGCCGGCAAGCTGGACGTGGCGGCGCTGGCGCGTGCGCTGGCGGTGGAGCCGCGCTGGTTGTCCGAACGGCTGGCGCGCAACGCCAGTCGTGAATTCCTCTGGCTGAAGCGCCACCTGGCCCCGGTGGCGGCGGAAGCGGTGCTGGCGCAGGCCTTCCCCGGCCTGGCCGGCAAGACCGAGTACCGCCGCTTCTACCCGGAGGGCGAGGTCACCGCCCACCTGCTGGGGTTCACCAATCTGGATGACGCCGGCCAGGAAGGGCTCGAGCTCGAGCTGGATGAGAAGCTGCGCGGCGTCCCCGGCCTGAAGCGTGTGCTGCGCGATCGCCAGGGCAGCAAGGTCAAGGATGTGGCGCTGCTGCGTGCGGCGCGCCCGGGGCAGGACATCGAGCTCAGCTTCGACGCGCGCACCCAGTACATGGCGTATCGCGAGCTGGCCGAGGCCATCTCCCGCCATGGCGCACGCGCCGGTACCGCGGTGGCGCTGGACGTGGAAACGGGCGAGGTGCTGGCGATGGTGAACCAGCCCTCCTACAACCCCAACAACCGCGGCAAGCTGCGCCCGGAACAGATGCGCAACCGTGCCGTGACCGACATGTTCGAGCCGGGCTCGACCATGAAGCCCTTCACCGTGGCGGCAGGACTGGAAAGCGGCAAGTACACGGTGCGCAGCCGCTTCGACACCAATCCCGGCACGCTTACGGTTTATAACAAGACCATCCGCGACCATGACAACTATGGCGTGATCGACCTGCAGACCCTGATCACCAAGTCGAGCAACGTGGCCTCGGCCCAGATCGCGCTGTCGCTGCCGCGCGAGGCGCTGCCGGGCTTCTTGTCCCGCATGGGTTTCGGCAAGCCGACGGGCGCCGGCTTTCCGGGCGAAAGCGCCGGCCTGCTGCAGCCGCCCGCCCGCTGGCGCCCGGTGGAAATCGCCACCATGAGCTATGGCTATGGCCTCACCGTGACGGCGCTGCAATTGGCCCATGGCTACGCCACCCTCGCCGCCGGCGGCGTCGCGCGCCCGGTCAGCTTCCTCAAGGTCAGCGGGCCGGTCGCCGGTACCCGCGTGCTGGACGAGAAGATCGCGCGCCAGCTGATCCCGATGATGGAGTCGGTGGTGACTACCGACGGCACGGCCATCAAGGCCGCCGTGCCCGGCTACCGAATCGCCGGCAAGACCGGCACCGCGCACAAGGCGCAAAACGGTGGCTATGCCTCCGACCAGTACATGTCCACTTTTGTCGGCATGGCGCCGGCCAGCAAGCCGCGCGTCGTGCTGGCGGTGGTGGTGGATTCGCCAAGCGGCGGCCAGTACTACGGCGGCCTCGTGTCGGCGCCGGTGTTCTCGCGCATCATGGCCGAGACCTTGCGGCTCATGAACATCGAGCCTGACCGCAGCGCCGAGCATCTGGCCCAGCAGGGCGAGGTGCCGGTACCGGCGCCGGTGCGGGGGAGGGAGGGAGCATGAAGCGCCTGCAGGAACTCTGGCCCGCCATCCCCGCCGCGCATGCGGCGATTGCCGTTTCCGCGCTGGCGCTGGACAGCCGCAGCGTGCGTCCCGGCTCGCTCTTCATGGCGCTGAAGGGGCAGGCGCGTGACGCCCGTGACTTCATTCCCGTCGTCGCTGCCGCCGGCGCTGTCGCCGTGCTGGCCGAGCAGGATGCGCTGTGGCCGTCCGCGGTGGCAGTCGATGGCGTGCCGGTGATCCCGGTGGCTGACCTGGCGCAGCAGGCTGGTGACATCGCCTCCCGTTTTTACGGTGAACCCTCGCGCCAGCTGGACGTGGTGGCGGTGACCGGCACCAATGGCAAGACCAGCGTCGCCAATCTCGCCGCCGGCGCCCTCTGCCGCCTGGATCGCCGCGCCGCCGTGCTCGGCACCCTCGGCAACGGCTTCCACGGCAGCCTGGAAAAATCCACGCACACCACGCTCGACGCCTGCCAGTTGCAGGCCATGCTCGCCGGCTTCGTGGCCGAGGGCGCGCACAGCGTCTGCCTGGAAGCGAGCTCGCATGGTCTGGTGCAGGGCCGTCTCAATGGCACCGCCATCGACGTCGCGGTGTTCACCAACCTGACGCGCGACCACCTCGATTACCACGGCGACATGGACAGTTATGCCGCTGCCAAGGAATTGCTGTTCCGCTGGCCTGGCCTGCGGGCGGCCGTGATCAACGCCGATGATCCCGCCGGCGACCGCTATGCCGCGGTGGTGGCGGCCGGCGTGCCGGTGCTGCGCTACAGCCAGCGCGCCGACAGCGGTGCCGAGCTGCGTGCCCTGGACATCCGCCCCACCCTGTCGGGGTTGTCCCTGCGCCTGGCGACGCCCTTCGGCGAGTGCGATCTGGCGGTGCCGCTGCTGGGACGCTTCAACGTCAGCAACCTGCTGGCGGTGGCGGGGACGCTGATGGCGCTCGGCATTCCGCTGGCGGAGCTGGCCGAGGCGCTGCGCCATGCGCAGCCGGTGCCGGGACGCATGGAAAGCTTCAGCGGCGCGCACCCGACTGTGGTGGTGGACTATGCCCATACGCCCGATGCGCTGGAGAAGGTGCTGGGCAGCCTGCGCGAGCATGTCGCAGGCGAGCTGGTGTGCGTATTCGGCTGTGGTGGCGACCGCGACACCGGCAAGCGGGCGCCGATGGGCGCCATTGCCACGCGCCTTGCCGACCGTGTGGTGGTCACCAGCGATAATCCGCGCACGGAAGACGCCGGCGCCATCCTCGACGCCATTCTGTCCGGTACCGGCCGTGGCGCCCGCGTCCAGGTCGAGGCTGACCGTCGCCGCGCCATCCACCAGGCGATCGCCGCGGCGCGCCCGGACGACATCGTGCTCATTGCCGGCAAGGGCCACGAGGACTACCAGGAAGTCGCCGGCGTCCGCCATCCTTTCAGCGATGTCGACGAGGTGCGTCTTGCCCTCGCCGGCTGGAGGTCCGCATGAAGCTTTCCCGGATGACCGCCCTCGTCAGCGGCCGCCTCATCGGTGAAGACCGTGACATCGGCGCCTTCTCCACCGATACCCGCACCCTGGCCGGCGGCGAGCTCTTCATCGCGCTCTCCGGTGCCCATTTCAACGGCAACCGTTTTGCCGCCGACGCCGCCGCGCGCGGTGCCGCGGCCGTGGTAGTGAGCGAGGAGCAGGCGGGTCTGCCGGTACCGCAGCTGCTGGTCGCGGATACCCATCGCGCCCTCGGCCAGATCGCCCGGGCCTGGCGCCAGCAGTTCGACCTCACCGCGGTGGCCATGACCGGCAGCGCCGGCAAGACCACCACCAAGGAGTTCGTGGCCAGCATCTTCGCCGGCATGGGCCCGACCCTGGCCACGCTCGGCAACAAGAACAATGACATCGGCGTGCCGCTGACGCTGTTCCGCCTCAATGCCGCGCACCGCTACGGCGTGTTCGAGCTCGGCGCCAACCATGTCGGCGAGATCGCCTACACCAGCGCGCTGGTGGAGCCGCAGGCCGTGGTCATCACCAATGTCGGCACCGCCCATCTCGAGGGCTTCGGCAGCCGCGAGGGCATCGCCCGCGCCAAGGGCGAGATCTATGGCGGCCTCGGCGCCGGCGGGGTCGCCTGCATCAATCTCGACGATGAATTCGCGTCCTACTGGATCGGCCTCAACCAGGGCCGCCAGCAGCTGCATTACTCCATGGCGCAGCCGGCGGACCTGTGGGTGGAGAACGTCCGCCAGGCCCGCTCCGGCTGCTACGCCTTCGATCTGCATGTAGGGCCCCGCCAGGCCGCGGTCGAGCTGCAGATGCTGGGCCGCCACAATGTCTCCAACGCCCTTGCGGCCGCGACGCTGGCCCATGCCTGCCAGGTCCCGCTCGACATCATCGCCGCCGGACTGGCGCGCACGCGGCCGGCACCGGGGCGGCTCAATGTTCATGTGCCCGCGGTGAATTGCCGCGTTATTGACGACAGCTACAACGCCAATCCGTCCTCCATGAAGGCAGCCATCGATGTGCTGACGGAAATGCCGGGACGCAAGGTGCTGGTGCTGGGCGACATGGGAGAACTGGGTTCGGCCACCGAATCCGGCCATCACGAGGTGGGAGAGTACGCAAAAATGAAAAAAATAGACGCGCTTTACACAGTGGGGCAGTACAGCCATTTCACCGCCGCCGGCTTCGGCAGCGACGCCCAGGTCTATGCCGACCAGCAGGCCCTGATCGGCGAGCTCGAGAAGGAGCTCGAGACCGTGGTCACGCTGCTGGTGAAGGGATCGCGCAGCGCGCACATGGAAACCGTGGTCAATGCCTTGCTCGACAAGGCCCGGCCGGACAACAAGGAGTCCTGATCGATGCTTCTCTGGCTCGCGGATTTTCTCGCGCAGTACCACAAGGGTTTCGGGGTGTTCCATTACCTCACCCTCCGCGCCATCCTGAGCGTGGCGACCGCGCTCGGCCTCTCGCTGTGGTGGGGGCCGTGGATGATCGAGAAGTTGCGCGCCATGAAGTTCGGCCAGGCCATCCGCACCGACGGACCACAAAGCCACCTGGCCAAGACCGGGACGCCCACCATGGGCGGCGCCCTCATCCTGGTCACCATCGCCGTGTCCACGCTGCTCTGGGCCAACCTGGCCAACGCCTACATCTGGGTGGTGCTGGCGGTGATGGTGGTGTTCGGCCTGGTCGGCTGGGTCGATGACTACCGCAAAGTGGTGGAGAAGAACCCGCGCGGCCTGCCCGGGCGCTGGAAGTACTTCTGGCAGTCGGTCGCCGGCATCGGCGCCGCCGTGTTCCTTTACTACTATGCGCGCACGCCGGTCGAGACCAGCCTGATCCTGCCCTTCTTCAAGAGCGTGGTGATCCCGCTCGGCATCTTCTACATGGTGCTGACCTACTTCGTGATCGTCGGCACCAGCAATGCCGTTAACCTAACCGATGGCCTTGATGGCCTCGCCATCATGCCGACGGTGATGGTGGCGGGCGCGCTGGCCATCTTTGCCTACCTGTCCGGCAACGTGAAGTTCGCCACCTACCTGAACATTCCCTACGTGATGGGTGCGGGCGAGCTGATCGTCATCTGCGGCTCCATCGTCGGCGCCGGCCTTGGCTTCCTGTGGTTCAACGCTTACCCGGCGCAGGTGTTCATGGGCGACGTTGGCGCGCTGGCGCTGGGTGCCGTGCTGGGCGTGATCGCCGTCATCGTGCGCCAGGAAGTCGTGCTCTTCATCATGGGCGGCATCTTCGTGCTGGAGACCGTGTCGGTGATGCTGCAGGTGGGCTCTTTCAAGCTCACCGGCCGGCGCATCTTCCGCATGGCCCCCATCCACCATCACTACGAGCTCAAGGGCTGGCCCGAGACCAAGGTGGTGATCCGCTTCTGGATCATCAGCTTCATGCTCGTGCTGCTGGGCCTTGCTTCCCTGAAGCTCCGGTAACGACATATGAGCCTCATTCAGCGCGACGGTTTGCGGGTGGTGGTCGGTCTCGGGAAGACCGGACTCTCCTGCGTGCGCTTCCTGAAGGGCCGCGGCTATCCCGTGGCGGTCAACGACACCCGTGACAATCCGCCGGGCCTGGCCGAACTGCGCGCCGAGTTTCCGGACGTGAAGGTCAGCCTGGGCAAGCTCGATGAGTCGCTGCTGCTGTCGGCGCGCGAGATCGTCGCCAGCCCGGGCATTTCGGTGAAGGAGCCCGAGCTGCTGTCCGCGCGCCTCAATGCCGGCATCCCCATCGTGGGTGACATCGAGATTTTCGTGCGCGAAGTCTCGGCGCCCATCGTCGCCATCACCGGCTCCAACGCCAAGAGCACCGTGACCACGCTGGTCGGCGAGATGGCGCGCCAGGCCGGCATCGACACCGGCGTCGGCGGCAACCTCGGCCTGCCGGTGCTGGACATGCTGCGCGAGCAGGGCGAGCAGGCGCTTTATGTGCTCGAGCTCTCCAGCTTCCAGCTGGAAACCACGCACTCGCTGCGGGCCGCCGTGGCCGTGGTGCTCAACATCAGCGAAGACCACATGGACCGCTATGCGTCCATGCACGAATACCACGCCGCCAAGCATCGCATTTTCCGCAACTGCCAGCGCTTCGTGGTCAATCGCGATGACGCGCTGACGCGCCCGCTGATTGCCGAGGCCACGCCCAACGTCAGCTTCGGGCTCAATGCCCCCGACCTGAACCAGTTCGGCGTGCTGGTGGAGGGCGGCGAAAAGTGGCTGGCGCGCGGTCGCGACAAGCTGCTGCCGGTGTCCGCCCTGAAGATCCGTGGCGACCACAATGTCGCCAATGCGCTGGCGGCCCTGGCCCTGGGCGAGGCGGTGAACCTGCCCATGGACGCGATGCTGGCCACGCTGCGCGGATTCCGTGGCCTGCCGCACCGCTGCGAGCTGGTGGCCGAGCAGGACGGCATAGCCTGGTACAACGATTCCAAGGGCACCAATGTCGGCTCCACCCTGGCCGCCATCAACGGCCTCGGTAACGCCATTCGCGGCAAGCTCATCCTGATCGCCGGCGGCGTCGGCAAGGGCCAGGATTTCACGCCGCTGTCGGCGCCGCTGGCCAGATATGCGAAGGCGCTGGTGCTGATCGGCGAGGACGGGCCGAAGATCGGCGCCGCCGTGGCCGACAGCCTGCAGAAGGTGAGCGCCGCCACGCTGCGCGACGCGGTGGAGAAGGCGAGGGCGCTGGCCGCCGACGGTGATGCCGTGGTGCTGTCGCCGGCCTGCGCCAGCTTCGACATGTTCAGGAACTACGAGGATCGCGGCCAGCAGTTCGTCGCCACGGTCCATGACGTGGTGGGGGCATGATGAAGGCCACCAGCCTGCCGGCGTTTTCCTTCTCCGACCTCATGCAGGGCGTGACCTCGCGCCACCTGCTGCTGGTGTCGGCCGGCATGCTCTTCGGCATCGGCCTGGTCATGGTGGCGTCCGCCTCCATGGGTGTGGCCGAGGCCGAGTTCGGATCGCCTTTCTACTTCTTCAAGCGTCACCTGGTGTACATGCTGCTGGGCCTGATGACCGCCGCCGTGGCCCTGCGCATACCGGTGGAGACGTATACGCGCCTGCGCTGGTGGCTGCTGGGTGCCGCCATCCTGCTGCTGCTGGCAGTGCTGGTGCCCGGCATCGGCCGTCGCGTCAACGGCTCCATGCGCTGGATCGGCGTGGGCGGCCTCACCGTGCAGCCCTCCGAGTTTGCCAAGTTTGCCATGGTGGCCTTCACCGCCAGCTTCCTGGTCCGCCGCCAGGCCGAGGTGCGCCAGCAGGTGGGCGGCTTCATCAAGCCCCTCTTCGTGCTGGGGCTTGTCGTGGGCTTGCTGCTGGCCGAGCCGGACTTCGGCGCCAGCATGGTCATCACCTGTGCCGTGCTGGGCATGCTCTTCCTGGCCGGCACGCCGTTGCTGCCTTATGGCGTCATGGTGGCGTTGGTCCTGGTTGGCGGCGGCTTGCTGGTCTGGCTCGAGCCCTACCGCTTGCAGCGCGTGCTGTCATTCATGGACCCCTGGGCCAATGCCTACGACTCCGGCTACCAGCTTACCCAGAGCCTGATTGCGTTTGGCCGTGGCGAATGGTTCGGCGTCGGCCTGGGTCGCAGCGTGCAGAAGCTGTTTTACCTGCCGGAGGCGCACACCGACTTCGTGCTGGCGGTCTATGCCGAGGAATTCGGCCTGGTGGGCGTGCTGCTGCTGATCGGCCTGTTCTGGCTGCTGGTGCGCTCCGCCATGCGCATCGGCCAGGCGGCCGAAGGTCGCGAGGCCTTCTTTGCCGCCTACCTGGCCTATGGCATCGCCGTCCTGCTCGCGGTGCAGGCGCTGGTCAATATCGGCGTCAACATGGGCATGTTTCCCACCAAGGGACTGACCCTGCCGCTGGTGAGCTATGGCGGCACCAGCCTGCTGGCGGTGTTCGGCATGCTGGGCGTGCTGCTGCGCATCGACAGCGAGAACCAGGGACCCAGGGCGGCGGCCCCGGCCATGAAGGGAGTGCGGGCATGAATCCGGTGAAGAGCGTGGTGGTGATGGCCGGTGGCACCGGCGGACACGTCTTCCCGGCGCTGGCCGTGGCCGAGGCGTTGCGCGCGCGCGGCGTCGCCATCCACTGGCTGGGCACCCGTGCCGGCATCGAGGCCGAACTGGTACCGGCGCGCGGCTTTGCCATCACCTATCTCGAGGTCAGCGGCGTGCGCGGCCAGGGTCTGAAGCGCCTGCTGCTGGCGCCGTTCAAGATCCTGCTCGCCGTGATGCGCGCGATGCAGGCGCTGAAGGCCGTGCAGGCCGACGCGGTGATCGGCCTTGGCGGCTACGTCACCGGCCCGGGAGGTGTTGCGGCCCGCCTGCTCGGCAAGCCGCTGCTGATCCATGAGCAGAACGCCATTGCCGGCTTCACCAATCGCCAGCTCGCGCATATCGCGACGCCGGTGCTGGAGGCGTTCCCGGGCGCTTTTGCGCCGGCGGCCAAGGTGCGTTGCGTGGGCAACCCGGTCCGTGCCGAGATCGCCGCGCTGCCGGCTCCTGCCCAGCGCTTCGTCGGTCGTGACGGTGCCCTGCGCGTGCTGGTACTTGGCGGCAGCCAGGGCGCGGTGGCGCTCAATGAGCTGGTGCCGGACGCCTTCGCGAAGCTGGCCGGCAAGCACGAGATCGTGATCCGCCACCAGGCCGGCAGGAAAAACGCCGACAAGGCCCGCGCCCGATATGCGGCGCTCGGCCTGCCGGCCGAGGTGCTGCCCTTCATCGATGACATGGCCGCCATGTACGCCTGGGCCGATCTCGTGGTGTGCCGTTCCGGCGCGCTCACCGTGTCCGAGATCGCCTGCGCTGGCGTCGCCTCCGTGCTGATTCCCTATCCCTTCGCGGTCGACGACCACCAGACCGCGAACGGTCGTTTCCTGGCGGACGCCGGCGCCGCCAAGCTGTTCCGCCAGCAGGACCTGACCGCCGCTTCCCTCGCCGCCGAGATCGAGCCGTTGCTCGACCGCGCGATCCTGTTGAACATGGCCGCCGCCGCGCGCGCGCTGGCCCAGCCCGAGGCCACGGAGACCGTGGTCCAGGCCATTCTGAGAGGTGGCAAATGAGCCCCAGCCCGCAGCGTTCGCGTCTGATTGAAATTCCCGAGATGCGCCGCATCCGCCGCATCCACTTCATCGGCATCGGCGGCGCCGGCATGTGCGGCATCGCCGAGGTGCTGCTCAACCAGGGCTACCAGATCTCCGGCTCCGACCTGAAGGCCGGCAAGACCACCGTGCGCCTGGAAAAGCTGGGCGCGAAAGTGTTCATCGGCCACCAGCCCGGCAATGTCGAGGGCGTCGATGTGGTCGTGGTTTCCACCGCCATCGACGGCGAGAACCCCGAGATCGCCGCCGCCCGCGAAGCCCGCCTGCCCATCGTGCGCCGCGCCGAGATGCTGGCCGAGCTGATGCGCTGGCGCCATGGCATTGCCGTCGCCGGCACCCACGGCAAGACCACCACCACCTCGCTGCTCTCGTCCATCCTCGCCGAGGACGGCCGCGACCCGACCTTCGTGATTGGCGGCCTGCTCAATAGCGCCGGCACCAATGCCAAGCTTGGCGCCAGCCGCTACTTCGTGGCCGAGGCCGACGAATCCGACGCCTCCTTCCTGCACCTGCAGCCGATGGCGTCCATCGTCACCAATATCGACGCCGACCACATGGAAACGTACGGGGGCAGCTTCGACAAGCTCAAGCAGACCTTCATCGAGTTCCTGCACAACCTCCCGTTCTACGGTCTCGCCGTGGTCTGCGGTGATGATCCCGTGATCCGCGAGCTGCTGCCCGAGATTGGCCGTCCGACCCTGACCTACGGCATGGGCGCCGACAACGACATCCGCGCCAGCGCCATCCGCCAGGACGGCCTGCAGACCCATTTCACGGTGCTGCGCGCCGGGCATGCGCCGCTGCCGGTCACGCTCAACCTGCCCGGCCTGCACAACGTGCTGAATTCACTGGCCGCCATCGCCATCGCCACCGACGAAAAGGTGAGCGACGCCGCCATCGTGCGCGCCCTTGGCGCCTTCCAGGGCGTCGGTCGCCGCTTCCAGCAGCTGGGCGAGTTCCCCTGCGCCGGCGGCAGCGTGTGCCTGGTCGATGACTATGGCCACCACCCGCGCGAAGTCGACGCCACCATCAAGGCCGCACGCCAGAGCTTTCCCGGTCGGCGCCTGGTGATGATGTTCCAGCCGCACCGCTACACGCGCACCCGTGACTGTTTCGAGGACTTCGTGCACGTGCTGTCCAGCGTCGACGGGCTGCTCCTGCTGGACGTCTACAGCGCGGGTGAAAAGCCCATCGCCGGCGCCGATGGCCGCACCCTGGCGCGCAGCATCCGCACGCGCGGCACGGTGGATCCGGTATTCGTCGAGAACGCGGGTGAGATTGGCGAGCTGATGCGTCATGTGCTGCGGCCCGGCGACGTGCTGCTGACCCAGGGCGCCGGCAATGTGGGTGTGATTGCGCAGGAACTCGCGCAGCACGGTCTGTATCTGCAAGCAGTAGGTAACGAATCATGACGACGATGGACATGCGCAAGTTCGGCAAGGTGGCCGTCCTGCTTGGCGGCACCGCCGCCGAGCGCTCGATTTCCCTGATTTCCGGCAAGGCCGTGCTGGAGGCCCTGCAGGCGGCGGGCGTCGACGCCCACGCCTTCGACCCGGCCGAGCGTCCGGTCACCGAGCTGGCCGGCTTTGACCGTGCCTTCATCGTGCTGCATGGCCGCGGCGGCGAGGACGGCACCATGCAGGGCCTGCTCGAGTGGATGAAGATTCCCTACACCGGCAGCGGCGTGCTCGCTTCCGCCCTCGGCATGGACAAGGCCCGCACCAAGCAGGTGTGGATCGGCTGTGGCCTGCCCACGCCCAAGTACGCGCGGCTGCATGCCGGCAGCGACTGGGGGCGCGTGGTGGCCGACCTCGGCCTGCCGATCATGATCAAGCCGTCGCATGAGGGCTCCAGCATCGGCATGTGCAAGGTCATGCATGCCGATGAACTGCCGACCGGCTATGCCAACGCCGCTGCCTACGACAGCGAAGTGATCGCCGAGCGCTGGATCACCGGCAGCGAATACACCGTGTCCATCCTGGGCGACCGCGCCCTGCCCGTGATCCGCATGAAGACGGACCGCAACTTCTACGACTTCGAGGCCAAGTACCAGGCCCATGACACCCAGTACCTGGTGCCCTGCGGCCTCAGCGAGGAGAAGGAAGCGGAGCTGCAGGCACTGGCGCTGGCCGCCTTCGCCGCCGTCGGCGCCCGCGGCTGGGGCCGCATCGACGCCATGATGGACGAGCAGGGCCACTTCTGGCTGCTCGAGGTGAACACGGTTCCCGGCATGACCGACCACTCGCTGGTGCCCATGGCCGCCGGCGCGGCAGGCCTGTCCTTTACCGACCTGGTGCTGGCCATCCTGGCGCAGACCCTGGAGGAGAGCCACTGATGCTGCAGGCCACCCGCCGCACCGTCGAGCCTGCTGCCGCGCTGCCGAACGTTCGCTTCGGCAACCTCGGCGGCCTGGCCGCGCGCGCCTTCTTTGCCGGCGCGGCGCTGTTGCTGGGGGTGGTGCTGTGGCAGACCGCGGGCGTGCTGTCGGCACGCGCCGCGCTGCACACCGTGCTGGTCGAGGGCGAGTTGCGCCACACCGATCGCCAGGCCCTGGTGCAACGGGTGCGCCCGCTGGTCACCGGCAGCTGGTTCACGGCGGACCTGGAGGCGATCCGCGAGGCCGCCCTCGGCGAGAACTGGGTGGACGAGGTGGTGGTGAGCCGGCGCTGGCCGGACGGTGTGCGCCTGCAGGTACGCGAGAAGCAGGCGGTGGCGCTGTGGAGCCGGGGCGGCCTGATCAGCTCGCGCGGTGACCTGTTCGTGCCGGGGGACCTGGCGCAGCGCCCGCTGGATACCGCCAACCTGCCCATCCTGTTCGGCCCGGGCAACAAGGGCACCTATGTGATGGAGCAGTACCGGGCCATGAATGGCGTGCTGCGCAGCATCGACATGCGCATCGTGGAACTGCAGTTGACCGATCGCATGAGCTGGTTCCTGCGCCTGGACAACGGCATCCAGCTGGTGGTGGACCAGGCCGACACCCTCGGCAAGCTGCAGCGCTTTGCCTACCTGTACGAGCGCCAGCTGAAGCCGGACGCGGCCAATATCGCCAGCGTCGACCTGCGCTACCGCAACGGCGTGGCGGTGGGCTGGCGGGCGGCGCCGGCACCCGTGCCAGCGCGCACCGGTGCCTGAATAACAAGACGATGAAACAACCGAATTTTGATGCAGGGGCTCCAGGGAGCAATTGAGGAAATGGCAAGCGCAACGAACAACCCGATGATCGTCGGCATCGATATCGGCACCTCCAAGGTGGTGGCGCTGGTCGGCCAGGTCAACGCCGAGGGCGCGCTGGAGATCGTCGGCGTCGGCATGAAGCCCTCGCGTGGCATGAAGAAGGGCGTCGTCGTCAATATCGAGCAGACGGTGGCCTCCATCCAGGGCGCGGTCCAGGAGGCCGAGCTCATGGCCGACTGCAACATCCACTCCGCCTTCATCGGCATCTCGGGGGCGCATGTCGGTGGCCGCAATTCGCAGGCGGTGGTCGCCATCCGCGAGGGCGAGGTGCAGCAGGGCGATATCGACCGCGTCGTCGACGCCGCCAAGTCCGGCCCCATTCCGGCGGACCAGCGCATCCTGCATATCCTGCCGCAGGAGTACCTGGTCGATGCCCAGGCCGACGTGCGCGACCCGCTCGGCATGTCCGGCGTGCGCCTGGAGGGCCATGTGCACCTGGTGACCTGCTCGCACAATGCCCTCCAGAACCTGGAGAAGTGCGTGCGCAGCTGCGGCCTCGAGATCGACGACTTGGTGCTGCAGCAGCTGGCGGCCAGCCATGCCGTGCTGACCGAGGACGAGAAGGAGCATGGCGTGTGCCTGGTGGATGTCGGCGGCGGCACCACCGACGTGGCCATCTTCGCCCGCGGCGCCCTGCGCCATACCGCGGTCATCGCCGTGGCCGGCGACCAGGTCACCAACGATATCGCCACCGCCCTGTACACCCCGACCCAGGACGCCGACGAGATCAAGATCAAGTATGCCTGCGCCGTGGCGCAGCTGGTCGACCCCGAGCAGGCCATCAACGTGCCCGGCATGGGCGATCGCCCGGCGCGCAAGCTGTCCCGGCAGACCCTCGCCGAAGTGGTCGAACCACGGTACGACGAGCTGTTCAGCCTCGTGCAGCAGGAGATCGAGAAGAGCGGCTATGCCGGTCGCCTGGCCGCCGGCATCGTGCTCACCGGCGGCTCCGCCAAGATCGAGGGCGCCACCGCGCTCGCCGAATCCATCTTCCACATGCCGGTGCGCATTGGCATGCCGCAGTCGCTCAAGGTGGGCGGCATGGGCGAGGTGCTGCGCAACCCGATCTACTCCACCGGCGTGGGCCTGCTGCTGTATGGCAAGAAGCATGGCGAAGAACACCAGCACCTGCGGCCCGCGCCTCGCGCGAGCGCCGGATTGGGCGACGTGTGGCAGAAAATGCGCAGCTGGATTGCGCGTAATTTTTGATTTTTGATGCAGAAATGTTTTTGCAGTGATGCGAGAATAAGCCGGGATTGTCCGGCCACCCACCTAGAAAAATAGCGGCAAGCGGTTATTCAAAGGAGAGAGAGCAATGAACGTATTTGAGCTGGCGGACAATACCCCGCAGATGGGGACGGCGGTCATCAAGGTCATCGGCGTGGGCGGCGGTGGCGGCAACGCGGTCGAACACATGGTCAAGAGCGGGGTCGAGGGCGTTGATTTCATCTGCGCCAACACCGACCTGCAGGCGCTGAACAAGATGCGCGCCCGCACCCACCTTCAGCTGGGCCAGGCGGTCACCCGCGGTCTCGGCGCCGGCGCCAACCCCGAAGTGGGTCGCCAGGCGGCCGTCGAGGACCGCGAGCGCATCCGCGAGGCGCTGGAAGGCTCCGACATGGTCTTCATCACCGCCGGCATGGGCGGCGGCACCGGCACCGGCGGCGCCCCCGTGGTGGCCGAAGTTGCCCGCGAGATGGGCATCCTGACCGTTGGCGTCGTCACCAAGCCCTTCCCCTTCGAGGGCAAGAAGCGCATGGACGTGGCCGAGTCGGGCATCGACAACCTGTCCCAGTATGTCGACTCCCTGATCACCATTCCCAATGCCAAGCTGCTCTCGGTGCTCGGCAAGGTCACCCTGATGGATGCCTTCAAGGCCGCCAACAACGTGCTGCAGAGCGCGGTGAAGGGTATTGCCGACATGATCCAGCGTCCGGGCGAGATCAACGTCGACTTCGCCGACGTGCGCACCGTGATGTCCGAGCAGGGCCTGGCCATGATGGGCACCGGCTCCGCCAAGGGTGAAGAACGCGCCCGCCTGGCCACCGAGATGGCCATCCACAGCCCGCTGCTGGATGACGTTCGCCTGGACGGCGCGCGTGGCCTGCTGGTGTCCGTGGCCGCCAGCGAAAGCCTCGGCCTCGACGAGTTCACCACCGTCGGCGACATCGTGTCCCAGTTCGCCTCCGACTCCGCCACCGTGATCATCGGTACCGTGGTCGATCCCGAACTGCAGGACGAGCTGCGCGTGACCGTGGTCGCCACCGGCCTGCCCAAGAACGCCCGTGCCGGCATGAAGCTGGTGCAGCCCGCCGCCGCCCAGCCGGTTGCCGCTGCCGCCGCCATGGCCGCCAGCCAGCCGCTGCAGCAGCCCCAGGCCGCGACCGGCACCCACGGCATCACGGCTGACTACGACACCCCGGCCTACCTGCGCAACCAGAAGGTCACGAGCAGCGGTTCCTCGCCCCGTTCCACGGACGTGAACCTGCTCAACATCCCGGCCTTCCTGCGCCGCCAGGCCGACTGAGGTCCGGTTCCCGGGCCGGCCGACCTCTCTCCCGGTCGGCCCGGGCACTTTTCGCCGATCCGTCGCCCTCCCTGGCGCTTTCGGCTTGCAGGCCCCCGCCCGTCTGCTACCATCGGCCTCCCGCTGTCTTGAAATAATTTGTCACATGTTGCGTCAACGCACTGTCAAGCAGGCCATCCGCGCCAGCGGCATCGGGCTCCATTCCGGCGCCAAGATCTACCTCACCCTCAAGCCAGGCCCGGTCGACAGCGGCATCGTGTTCCGCCGTACCGACCTCGAGCCTCCGGTAGAGCTGCCGGCCCGCACCCTCATGGTCAAGGACACCACCATGGCCACCAGCCTGGTGCAGGGCGACGTGCGCCTGTCCACCATCGAGCACCTGATGTCGGCCCTGGCCGGCCTCGGCATCGACAACGCCGTGGTCGAGGTGACCGCCGCCGAGATCCCCATCATGGATGGCTCCGCCGGGCCCTTCGTCTTCCTGATCCAGGCCGCCGGCATCGTCGAGCAGCAGGCGCCCAAGCGCTTTGCCCGCATCAAGCGCCGCATCGAGGTGCGCGACGGCGACAAGATCGCTGCCTTCGAGCCCTACGACGGCTTCAAGGTCTGCTTCACCATTGATTTTGACCACCCGGCCTTTCCGGCCGAAACCCGCTATGCCGAGGTCGACCTGTCGACCACGGCCTATGTAAAGGAAGTCAGCCGCGCCCGCACCTTCGGTTTCATGCGTGACATCGAGTACCTGCGCTCGCGCAACCTGGCCCTGGGCGGCAGCATGGAAAACGCCATCGTGGTCGATGACCACGGCGTAATGAATGCGGAAGGGCTGCGCTACAAGGACGAGTTTGTCCGCCACAAGATGCTGGACGCCATCGGCGACCTTTATCTGCTGGGCCACTCCATCCTGGGCGAGTACCAGGGCCACAAGTCCGGCCACGGCCTCAACAACCAGCTCCTGCGCGCCATGCTGGAGCAGCCCGAGGCCTGGGAAATTGTGACATTTGATGACGAGGAGACCGCGCCGATCTCCTACATCAAGGCCGAGCGCCTGATGCCGGCGGCCTGAGGCCTATCGCCGCAAACCCCCGCCAGTGCTGGCTTCCTCCCGGGTCATGGTCGGGGAGGGGGGCTGGCCGCTTCCTCTGGTACGAAGGAGGGAGCGGAGTGACCGGTCAGTCGCTGGACGAATGGGGCTTCCGGGGCTCCCCGGCGGCGTCCACATGCCTTGCCAGCCGTTGCAAGGCTTCGCTAATCTCCCCCTCCCCCAGGTCTTGCGCCAGGGCCGTGAGCAGCCCGGCTGTGGCCGGGCTCAGGCGCCGCAGCGGCCTTGCCGGTCGCGCCGCGACCACTTCAGGGTGGGCAATGACGGCTTTTATGCGTCCGAGGTCACAGAACTCGGCATGCTGCCGCAACTGCTGCAAATAGATGCGGCTAAGATAGCGAAGCTGGCCGGCCATGGTGGTGTTAGTGCAGGCCAGCACCAGGGTCCCGTCCTGGTAACCCGCGATCTGCACCTGCTGGCGCAGTCGCTGGTCCAGGTAGAAGCCGAGCAGGGTCTCCAGCCGCTCCAGGCGGCGGGAGCGCTCCTTCAGGGAGCCGAGCCGGCCCTGGGCAAGTATTTCGGTCAGCGTTGAGGTTTTTTCTTGGCGCATGGCTTTTTCGAGTGGCTCCGCCTGCCGGGATGTGGTGGGGCCGTACTGCTGGTGAGCCGGGTGTCCAGTATACCCGCGCCATAACAATAAGCAGGTAGCAGACATGAACATCATCCTGTTGAGTCGAAAGCACGGTCGCCCCGTGACCGTGCAGCTGAACCCCCGCCTGCTGATGTCGGGGCTGGGCGTGGTGCTGGTGCTGTGCGGCGCCTTCGGCGTGGGCGGCTACTGGGCCGCTTCCCGCTTCCTCGTCCCGGCGCCGTCCGTGACCGCCGCCACCGGCGTCACCAATGCCCGCGACCAGCTCAAGGCCATGACCACCCGCATGGCCGAGATGCAGGCCCAGTTGATGCGCCTGGATGCGCTGGGCGAGCACCTGGCCGAAAGCGCCAACATCAATACCGCCGAATTCCAGTCCGACTCCCGCAAGAAGCCCCCGATGGGCGGCCCGCTGACCGAAGACATGAGTGTCCTCTCCGACGGCGGCGCCGGCCTCAGCCTGCGCCTGCAGCAGTTGTCGGAAGAGATCGAGATGAAGGAGGCCCAGCTCCAGGCCATCGACAGCCTGATGGGCGGCCAGCGCAACCTGCCCAAGAGCTATCTGGCCCACATGCCGGTGCGCAGCGGCTATATGTCCTCCAACTATGGTTATCGCGCCGACCCCTTCACCGGTCGCGCCGCCTTCCACGGCGGCATCGACTTTGCCGGTCCCACCGGCACCCATGTCTTTGCGGTCGCTCCCGGCATCGTGACCTGGGCCGCCGAGAAAGCCGGCTACGGCCAGCTGGTCGAGGTCAGCCACGGCGACGGCATCACCACCCGCTATGCCCACGCCAGCCGCCTGGTGGCAAAGGTGGGCGACCTGGTCGCCAAGGACCAGCTGATTGCCTACATGGGTTCCACCGGTCGCTCCACCGGCTCCCACCTGCACTACGAGGTGCTGCGCAACGGCAAGCAGGTCGACCCGGCCACCTATATCGCCCAGGCCCGCCGCTAGCGTTTACAAAACCCCTTAGATACTGGGTTTCAACCGGCCCCCGCCTTGGCGGGGGCTTTGTTTTTTTAGCGCCCGGAATCAGAGTAGAATGACGCGCTTTGCGGCAGGGCTCCCTGGAGCCGTCGGTCTGTCGCCCTGGCCGCCTCCGCCGCGCGCCGGGGAATCGCAGGGATGCCCCGTCCCCGGGACGGCGGCCCTTCCAGATAATTGACGAGTAGTGGTTATGTCGAGTTTTGCAGGTCTGCTGGGCAGTATTTTCGGGACGAAGAACGAGCGCGAACTCAAGCGCATGGGCCGGTTGGTGGTGGCCATCAACGCCCTGGAAGAGGGCCTGAAGGCCCTCTCCGACGAGCAGCTCACCGCCAGGACCGCCGAATTCAAGTCGCGCTTCCAGAAGGGCGAGACCCTGAATGACCTCCTGCCCGAAGCCTTTGCTGTCTGCCGCGAGGCCGCGCGCCGCGTGCTCGGCATGCGCCACTACGACGTGCAGATGATCGGCGGCATCGTGCTGCATGAAGGCCGCATCGCCGAGATGCGCACCGGTGAGGGCAAGACCCTGACCGCCACGCTGCCCGCCTACCTGAACGCGCTGTCCGGCGGCGCCGTGCACGTGGTGACCGTCAACGACTACCTGGCCTCGCGCGATGCCGACTGGAACCGTCCGCTGTTCGAATTCCTCGGGCTCAAGGTCGGCATCATCCGCTCGATGCAGCCCGCCGCAGAGAAGCACGCGGCCTACCAGGCCGACATCACCTACGGCACCAACAACGAATTCGGCTTTGACTACCTGCGCGACAACATGGC
>JAZKHS010000016.1:0-42603 GCA_040385265.1 Pseudomonadota bacterium
CTCGAGTTCGGCGCCGATGGCCACCACCAGGCGCGCGCCGCGCAGGGCGCGCATCATCGACGGCTTCACCTGCAGGGTGTGCGCATCGCGGTCGGGCGGTGCCAGCGTGGTGACGGCGACTGCGGCGCCGCCGACTTCGCGCAGCAGCATCTCGGCGGAGGTGGTGCTGGCCACGGTCGGCAAGGCCGCCGCCGCGGCGGCGGGGAGAAACAGGGCAAGGGCCAGGGCGGCGAGGACGCGCATGGAATCTCCGGATGGGGGCCGCCCGCGCGGGCGGTGGCAATGGCGTTATTACACGCCGGGGTGGGGCGAGGCGGCCAGCCCCTGTCCCGCAATGTGTCGGGCCGCGGCCGGTTTCGTCGGCTGGCGTGCGGCGCTCGCGGGTGGCCGGTGGCGACGACAACCGCCCGGCCCGGCCCTCAGAAGGCGTGGGCGCCGTGGGCGCCCAGCGACAGCGTGTAGGTCAGCATGACCTGGTCGAGCTCGCGGCGGCTGCCATCCTCGTTGCCGATGTCGGCGCGCGAGCCCTGCAGGCGCAGGCGCGAGAACTCGCTGGGCTTCCAGGCAAGGGCAAGGGTGCTGCGCGTGGTGTCCGCCAGCTCGGCGGTGGCGCCGGCCGCGGTCACGGCATTGGTGGCGCCGGTGGCGTCCAGGCGCAGGCCCAGGGTCCAGCGCGGCGCGATGCCCCAGTTGGCGGACACATACCAGCCGTCCTGTTTGCCGTGAACGCGGTCGCCGCGGGCCAGCAGTGCGGCGCCACCGTCGGCCGTCACGTCCAGATCGGTCTCGAGGCGCAGGTATTCGGCGGCCACCTTGACGTCGCCCGCGCCTTTTTCGCCGGCGCTGTCGAACTTGTAGACCGCCTCCAGTCCGTACAGCGTCTGCTCGCCGTCCAGGAGCAGCTCGTCACCGTTCAATACCGTCTCGTCCTCGTCCTGGAGCTGCTGGTATTGGCCGGCGCGGGCAAAGGAGGCGCCGAGCTGCAGCGCATGGTCGTCGCCGAGGTCGGGCGCGAGCTTGGCAAAGACGGTGAGCAGGCGCGGGCCGTCCTGGTGTTCGGTGAAGTCGCCCGCCGCCGGCGCGAGGACGGTTTCCGCATCCTCGGCCTCGATCAGCGTGCCGAAGCGTTCCTGGTCATTGCCCTGCAACGCCTCGGCGCCCAGCAGCAGGTAGAAGGGCGCGGGTGCCAGCCAGGTCAGCTGCACGCCGGCATCGTTGAGGCCGTGCTCGCCGAGCAGGGCGGTGTAGGGCAGGGCCTGGTCGTCAAAGTCCCAGGCATGGGGATGCTGCGCGTTCTGGTAGCCGATGCCGGAGAGGAACTTGCCGGCCGTGAGCTTGAGGCCGTGCGGGAGCATCCGGGTCTGCAGCCAGGCTTCCTCGATCTCGGTCTCGTGGCCAGTGAAGGCGGCAATGAAGCGGGCATCGAAATACGGGTCCACGGTGGCGGCCAGGATCAGCTCGGATTCGCCCAGGGCAAAGCCGTTGCCGCCGCCATGGTCGTGCTCGCCGAAATGCACGCCGTGCAGGATGCCGGCCGCCTCCTCCAGCCGCCCGGGGCCGTCACCGCCTTCGCTGTCGTGGCGGTAATGGCCGGTCAGGACCAGCGAGACCTGGGGATTGAAGGCGCTGCCCGAGGTCACCGCGCCCTGGCGGTCGGCGACGGCCGGCGGGGCCGGGTGCCAGGCGCCGTCATCGGCGACGGCGGTGAGGGGCAGCGCCCCCAGGAGCAGGGCGGCAAGGCGGGTCGGCAGCAGGGAGGGGCGCATGGAGGTATCCTGTAGGGGTGGGTACAGTCGTGCCAAATATGTATTGTTATAATATAACAATAGCGGGGCGCCAGGCGTGTTGCAATAGGGCAGGGTAGTGCCCGCCCCGCCACAGGGCCCCGCCACCGGAGGGACAACGAGTGACGCGTGAAGCAGAGCTGGAGCAGATCCGGGACGAGTGCCGCCACCTGGTACGGTCGCGCGCGCTGGTGTCCGCGGGCGTGGCCGTGATTCCGGTGCCCTTCCTGGACGTGGCGGTGGATGCCCGCATCCTCATGCTGCTGCTGCCGGAGATCAGCCACCGCTTCGGCCTCGACCCCGAGGGCCTGCAGCGCCTGGATACCGAGCACCAGGCCAGGGCCTGGCGCAGCATCCGTCAGCGCGGCAGCTCGCTGATCGGCATCGTCATCACCCGCCAGCTGGTGCGCAAGTCCTTCCTGGGCTTTGCCGGCCGCTATGCCGCGCGTCAGGTCGCCAAGTTCATTCCCCTGGGCGGCCAGCTGGTCGCCGCCGGCCTCGGCTACTTCGTCATGCGCAAGCTGGCCTACCGCCACATCGACGACTGCTACGCCGTCGCCCGCGCCGTCGCCGCGCGCTAGGGCGACCCCACTGTCGCCCGGCCGGGCCTCAGGCGCACTGCTCCGGATGCTCGGCCTTGAAGTCCTCGGCGGGCTCCACGTGAATCAGGATGTCGGTTTCCGCGAACACGCCGCGCACCGTCGCCTCCAGCACATCGCACAGCACATGCCCCTCGTGCACCGTCCAGGCGCCCGGCACCAGCAGGTTGAACTCGACGAAGCGGCGGTTGCCGGCCTTGCGCGTGCGCAGCCCGTTCAGCTCCGTCTGCGCCGGCAGGGCCGCGCGCAGCGCCTGCTCGATGGCGCTGAATTCCGCCGGTGGCAGTTGCAGGTCCATGAGGCCGTTCACCGAATGCATCATCAGCATCACGCCGGTGCGCACGATATTGAGCGCCACCGCGAGCGCGATCACCGGGTCCAGCCACCAGGCCGTGGGAAACAGCAGCAGCAGGCCCAGCGCGGCCAGTACCCCCACCGAGGTCCAGACATCGGTGAGCAGGTGCTGGGCATCCGCTTCCACCGCCAGGCTGCCTTCCTCGCGCGCCACCTTCATCAGCCACCAGGCGGCGCCGGCGTTCACCAGCGTCGCCGCCAGCGACAGCAACAAGCCGAGGCTCATCGCCTGCAGCGGCGGCGGGTCCATGAAGCCCTTCACCGCTTCCCAGGCGATGGCGGCGGCGGCGAACAGGATCAGCATGCCCTCGGCGCCGCTGGCGAAATATTCCGCCTTCTCGTGGCCGAAGGGATGGTCGTCGTCGGCCGGCAGCGCGGCCAGGCCCAGCAGCATGAAGCCGAGCAGCGCGGCCGACAGGTTGACCAGCGACTCCATGGCGTCGGAGTAGAGTCCGACCGAACCGGTCAGCATCCAGGCGCCGAACTTCAGCGCCATCGTGGCCAGCGCCGCCGCGATGGACAGCAGCATGACGCGCTGCACGCGCGAGCGGATCACGAAAAGAGTGTGCACGGTCTTCCCCTGCAAAGGCGGCCTGGCCGCCAGCGGGGCGACGGCCGCCCCAAAAAAAGCCAGCCTCGCATAAGCGAGGCCGGCGTTGCCATCTCTGGCGTGAGGAGCGGCGGTGTGGCCGCCGGCCTCAGATTGGCTTGGAGCCGTAGTTGCTCACCGGCTTCTGGGGCGGGTCGGTGGTGACGTCCGGCGGGATCTCCTGGATCCTGCCGCCCTGCGCCAGGAAGCGCGCCATTTCCTCTTCCAGTTGCCGGCGCAGCGATTCCTTGCTGGAAACCGTCAGGGTCTCGGCGTCATCGAGGTCGGCGACGCGAGGCGCCGGCGCCTCGCTGCCACTGGCCTCGGCGGCCGGCTCGGCATCGCTGCTTTCTTCCGTTTCTTCCTCGACGTCATCATCGACGGAGTCCGCGGTTTCATCAATTTCATCGTAATCATCGTTGGCCATGATGCTCGCCTCTCAACAGGACCATTCATCCGGGTTTGCAGGCCATCCCTGCCCAATGCAATTCGGCTCCATGTATAGAACACGGGGCCGGGTTTGTCAGCGCATTTTCTGCAGTTGGCCTTTGCTTTTCCAGCCTTGAGCGTGAGTGCGGGCCTGTGCTAGTGCGCGCCGCACCGTGGCGGCGCGCGGCGACGGACACCGGCGGCGCGAGGGAAGTCAAGAAATACAATGCCCTGGCGCGCAAAGCACGCGTGCCGCCTTACCTGTGCCGCTGGTCAGTCAGCGATGAAGCCCCGGATATTGGCGACAGTCGTGTCCAGCAGGCGCTGGCGCGCGCTGCGGCTGGCCCAGGCGCAATGCGGCGTGATCAACAGGTTGGGCAGGTCGGCGGCCAGCAGCGGATGGTCGGCCGGCGGCGGCTCCACCGACAGCACGTCGAGAGCGGCGCCACCGAGGTGGCCGCGACGCAGCGCCGCGAGCAACGCGGCTTCATCGACCAGGCCGCCGCGCGCGGTATTGATGAGCAGCGCGCCCGGCTTCATCCGGGCCAGGCGGCTGGCGTCGATGAGATGGGCGGTGGCCGGCGTGAGCAGGGTATGCAGCGACACCACGTCGGACTCCGCCAGCACCACCTCCAGCGGCAGGCGCCCGGGCGCGGGGCCGGCGCGACCCTCGGCGACGAGCACGCGCATGCCGAGGCCCTCGCCGAAGGCGGCCACCGCCTGGCCCAGATCGCCAAAGCCGACGATGCCGAGGGTGGCGCCGGGCAGTTCCAGGACCGGGTAATCCATGAGGCAGAAGGTCGGGCTGGCGGACCAGCGTCCGTTGCGCGCATCGCGCGCCGCGGCGGGCAGGCTGTTGGCCAGCGCCATGATCAGGGCAAAGGTGTGTTGCGCCACGGCCGTGGTGCCGTAGCCCTGCACATTGGCGACGCGGATGCCGCGCTGCGTGGCCATCGCCAGGTCGATGTTGTTGGTGCCGGTGGCGGTGACGGCAATGGCGCGCAGCGTGGGGCTGGCGGCCAGCACGGCGGCGTCGAGCACCACCTTGTTGG
Source organism: Pseudomonadota bacterium (assembly GCA_040385265.1). GTDB lineage: Bacteria > Pseudomonadota > Gammaproteobacteria > Pseudomonadales > Moraxellaceae > UBA2031. The sequence continues at coordinate 4,808 of JAZKHS010000016.1, forward strand.
TGATGGCGATGGCGGCGCCCTGCAGGCGGACCACGGTGTCGGCGTGTGCGGTGGTGTCGTGCAGCACCAGCTCGAGCGGAAGGGCGTGCAGGCCGGACAGGTCCAGGTCCTGCGGCCGCAGGCTGGCAAAATCAAGGAAGACGGCGCGGGTCATGGGCAGTGGGCTTGCAGGTGGCGATGGGCCTGGTCCTCGTAGGACTGGCGCTGGGTGTCATCGAGGTAGTGGCGCTCGCCCTGGGCGTCGCTGACGTACACGGGGCGACCGGCCATGGACTCCAGCTCCGCACGCAGGCGCTGGCACTGGCGGTCGTGCGCCGCCTTCTCGCGCGCCGCCTGCGCGGCGGCTTTTTCTTGCGCGGCGTCGTCCTCGCGCTGGGCGGCGCGCAGCCGCTGCAGGCGCTCGGCGCGGGCCTGCCGCTCTTGCGCGTCCGTGCCGCGAGCAGGGCCCTCGCGGCCTGCCTGGCGGTCGACCTCGGCGGGCGGCGTCACCGCCTGCGCCGGCTGCCCGGCGCCGGCGGCGCTGTCCCCGAAGTGGACACTGCCGTTGGCGTCGGTCCAGCGGTAGATGTCGGCCGTGGCCGGGAGGCTGACGGCGAGCAGCAGGACAGCGAGGCGCTGGGACATGGCGGCTCCGCGCGGAGGGAGCGGGCGGCCATCCGCCCGCGGCGGCTTATTGCAGGGCGGCGTCGCCCGGGGCTTGCTGCTGCTTGCGCTGCGCTTCGGCAAACACGGCGTCGAAGTTCACCGGGGCCAGCAGCAGCTGCGGGAAGCTGCCGCGGCTGACGATGTCGGAGACCGTCTCGCGGGCGTAGGGGAAGAGCACATTGGGGCAGTAGGCGCCGAGCAGCTGGCCGAGCTGGCTTTCCGGCACGCCTTCGATCAGGAAGATGCCGGCCTGCTTCACTTCCACCAGGAAGGCGGTGGCATTGTCGTTCTTCACGGTGACGGTCAGGCCGAGCACCACTTCAAAGTTCTTGCCGTCTTCCAGGCGGCTGGCCTGGGTGGAGAGCTCGATGCTGACTTCGGGCTGCCAGGCGGCGAGGAAGGTCTTGGGCGCGTGCGGCGCCTCGAAGGACAGGTCCTTCACATAGATACGCTGGAGGGCGAACTGGCCCTGGGCCTGCTGCTGTTCAGACATGGAGACATCCTTGGTGTGGTGTTTGTTGTAGGGGAGGGCGGTCAGGCCGAGAGCTTGGCGTCGAGCTCGCCGGCGCGGTCCAGGGCGTAGAGGTCGTCACAGCCGCCGATATGCTCGCCGTTGATGAAGATCTGCGGCACCGTGCGCTGGCGGGTGCGCGCGACCAGCGCCTCGCGCGCGGCGCTGTCGCCGCTGACGTTGATCTCTTCATAGGCCGCGCCCTTGCGCTGCAGCAGCATCTTGGCGCGCACGCAGTAGGGGCAGATGGTGGTGGTGTAGATGACGACGTTAGCCATGATTGCTTGCTTCTGTAAGTGCTTACTTCTTGCGGATCAGGGGCAGCGACTGGCCTTTCCAGCCACTGATGCCGCCATCGAGCTTGAAGACGCGGGTGAGGCCGGCCTTGCGCAGGGTCAGGCCGGCGGCGCCCGCGGTCTGGCCGATGTTGCATACCACCACAATGGGGCGGTCGGCGTCGGTTTTCAATTGTGCGATATGGTCAGCCAGCTTGGCGTAGGGAATGTTCTCGCTGCCGGCGATGTGGCCGGTGCGGAAGTCGCCGCCGTCGCGGATGTCGATGACGCGGGCGTTCTCCTTGTTCACCAGCTGGCTGAGGCCCTGGGGCGAGACGCTTTCGCCGCCGCGGCCCATCTCGTTGAGCATGAAGAGGACGAAGAGGACGACGAAGCCGCCGCTGAGAAGATAGTGGCTGGCGAGGAAGGTGAAGAATTGTTCCATGGGGGGGAGGGTCTGGTCGCTGGGGAAAGAGGGCGAGTATAGCGGTATGGCGGGGGCGGCGGGATAGCGGGAGGGGTGGCTTCCACCACCGGGAGGGGGCGGGCAGGCGCGGTTGCCGCGGCCGCCGGACCGCCACCGGGGCGGCCGGGATGCGCCGGCGGCGTCGCCTGGCCCGGGGGCCGCCTGCCGCCCGGCGCGTGACCGGCGTCAGGCGCCTCAGGCTCGGGACGTGACAGGGCCGGGCCGGCGCCTCAGGCCCGGGGCGACTTCAGCTCCTCGCGCAGCTTGTTGAAGCGCTCGAAGCGGCCGGCGTCGATCTGGCCGGCCTCCACCGCCACCTTCAGGGCGCAGCCGGGCTCGTTGCGATGGGCGCAGTTGCGGAAGCGGCAGCTGCCCAGGAAGGGCTGGAACTCGACAAAGCCGGCCAGCAGCTGGTCATCGTCGATATGCCAGAGCCCGAACTCGCGGATGCCGGGCGAGTCAATGAGGATGCCGCCCGCCGGCAGGTGGAAGAGGCGGGCGGTGGTGGTGGTGTGCACGCCCAGCTTGGAGTTGCCGGAGATCTCGCCCACGCGCTGGTCGGCGTCCGGCAGCAGCACGTTGACGATGGAGCTCTTGCCGACGCCGGACTGCCCGACGAAGACCACGGTGCGCTGGTCGATCAGGGCGGAGAGGTCCTCCAGCTGGCCGGTGCTGGCGCTGATGCGGCGGGTCTCGTAGCCGATGGCCTCGTAGGGGGCGAGCAGGGCGGCGATGGCGGCGGCGTTGGCCGGGGTGATGAGGTCGGCCTTGTTCATCAGGATGATGGGGCGGATGCCGGTCAGCTCGCAGGCCACCAGGTAGCGGTCGATGAGCAGCGCCGAGGGCTCCGGATAGGGCGAGACCACCAGCAGGATGCGATCGATGTTGGCGGCCACCGGCTTCAGCTTGCCGTAGGGGTCGGGGCGGACCAGCAAGGTCTCGCGCGGGCGCAGCGCGGTGATCACGCCGAGGGGCTGCGCCGCGGGCTTGCCGGCGGGCGCCGCGGCGGCGGCCTCCCCGCTTGGGGCCTCCCCGCTGGGGGCGTCCGGGGCAGTTGCGGCGGGGTTCGGCGCGGGAGCGGCGTCAGGGCCTGCGCGGCCGACCATCTCTACCTTCTCGGCATCGGCATCGGCAGGGGCATCGCCCGTGGGGCCGGCGTCAGCGCCGCCCTCCCCGGCCGCGGCGTCGGCGGCGCGGGCCATGGCGGTGGGCGCCTGCCAGATCACGCGGTCGCCGGTGACCAGGGCCTCCAGGTTGGCGCGCAGGTGGCAGCGGAAGACCTGGCCGCGGTGCGCGCCCTGCAGGGCCTCGACCAGGATCTGGGTGCCGAAGTGGGCGGTGACCAGCCCCTCTTCCTCGGCGCCGAGCTCGCCGCTGTCCAGCAGCGCGGAGGCGGCGGCCTCGCGCTTGCCGGCGCGGGCGATGCGCTCGTCCTGGATGCGCTGCACGCGGAAGGCCTGCTGGCGGGATAGCTTGCGTTTGCTCATGGGAACCTGTCGTGGGGCGGGCGCGGGGCTCTGCTATGATGCCCTTTTTGCGCCAATGGGCCGCATTCTGCCACCGGAGCCGTAGATGAGCAGCAACAACAAAGAAGGCAATCTGGTCTGGATCGATCTGGAGATGACCGGTCTGGACACCGACAAGGACCGCATCATCGAGATCGCCACCATCGTCACCGATGCCAATCTCAATGTCCTGGCCGAAGGCCCCGTGTTCGCCATCCACCAGAAAGACATGGTCCTGAACGCCATGGACGAGTGGAACACCCGCCAGCACGGCGGCTCCGGCCTGATCGAGCGCGTGCGCCGCAGCAAGGTCGACGAGGCCGCGGCCGAGGCCCAGACCATCGAGTTCCTGAGCCGCTTCGTGGATCCGCGCAAGTCGCCCATGTGCGGCAACTCCATCTGCCAGGACCGCCGCTTCCTCTACCGCACCATGCCCAAGCTGGAAGCCTTCTTCCATTACCGCAACCTGGACGTCAGCACCGTGAAGGAGCTGGCGCGCCGCTGGTACCCGGACCTGATGGGCAACTTCACCAAGCAGGCCTCGCACCTGGCGCTGGACGACATCCGCGACTCCATCGCCGAGCTGCGCTACTACCGCGAATACTTCTTCCGCCTGCCCAGCAAGGACTGACCCTCCCGGTTCCGGGGTGGCGGGCCGTTGCCGCCGCCGCTTTCCTTCCCTGCCCGATCCCGCTGCCCGGGGCCGGCGGCGTGCCGTTTGCCGCCAGCCGGTCCCGGGCGTCGCCGTGTCCGCTTGTTGCCCTCCCGGCTCTGGTACTTATTAGTCATCGATAAGGACGTCCTTGTCCGTTTTGGTGCATCAGGCGGCCGGCCCCGCCCTTCCGCGCGCAGGGAAATCCACAAGAATCCGCCCGACTGAATTTGAGAGGGGTCAGCCATGCGCGCCGCCTTGCTCCTGCTTTGCCTGTTTTCCCTGGCCGGCCCCCTGCTGGCCGACCCCCGCGGTGACGAGATTGCCCAGGCCGCGGACCGCCAGCTGCATGGCCACGGCGATTCCGATGCCCGCCTGACCATGACCCTCATCAGCGCCCGCGGCGAGACCGCCACCCGCGAGCTGCGCGTGCGCTCGCGCGAGCAGGGCGCCACCGAACGCACCCTCATGGTCTTCGAGACGCCGCGCGATGTGGCCGGCACCGCCCTGCTCACCGAGAGCGGCCCCGCGGGCGAGGACCAGCAATGGCTCTACCTGCCGGCGGTGAAGCGCGTGAAGCAGATTGGCGCGCGCAACCGCTCGGGACCTTTCATGGCCTCCGAGTTCGCCTTCGAGGACATCGCCACGCCCTGGTGGCAGAAGTACGAACACCGCTACCTGCGCGACGAGAAGTGCGGCGAGCTGGACTGCCATGTGCTGGAGCGGCTGCCGCGCGACGCGGACTCCGGCTATGCCCGCCAGACCGTGTGGCTGGACCGCGCCGACAAGCTGGTGCGCCGCATCGAGTTCTTCGACCGCAACGGCAAGCCGCTCAAGACCTATATCGCCACCGGTTTCCAGCGCCACCAGGGCCGCTTCTGGCGGCCGGCCGAGATGCTGATGGTGCATGCCCAGAGCGGGCGCCAGACCCGCCTGTCCTGGAGCGGCTACCGCTTCGGGCTCGGGCTGCCGGAAAGCGACTTCAACCAGAATGCCCTGCAGCGGGTGAAATGATGCGGGCGCCTGCCGGGCGGCGCCGGGTCCTGCGCGCGGGAGCGCTGGCGCTGCCGGCGCTCTCGGTGCTGGTGTGGGCGGCGCCGGCGTGGGCGGCAATGCCGGCCTCCGGGTCCGTGCTGCTGGCCGCCGCGGGCGACAGCCAGGCCTTGGGCAACGGCCACGCCACGGCCGCGGGCGACACTCCGGCACGCGATGGCGGCGATGGCGATGGCGACGCGGCCGTCGCACGTGACGGTGAGGCCACGACGGCGGTAGGGGGCGACCGCCTGGCGACAGCCACGGGCGCGGGCTTCGAGGCCGCGCGCTGGGAGCAGCGCAGCGAACTCGGTGCCGAGGCCTTCGGCTTTGCGCGCCGGGGCGCCCAGGGCCAGGACGCGGTGAGCGGCGCGCTCAGCTGGCGCAGCGAATTCTGGACGCGCTGGAACGAGGGGCGCGACGTCATCACCGTGGTGCCGTTCATTCGCCTGGACAGCGCCGATCGCGAGCGCCACCGCATCGACCTGCGCCAGCTGGAGTGGGTGCATGCCCGGCGCGACGGGCTCGAGCTGCGCGCCGGCATCCGCCAGGTGTTCTGGGGCGTCACCGAGGGCGCGCACCTGGTCGACATCCTCAACCAGACCGACCAGGCGGCGGCGCTCGACGGCGAGCAGAAGCTGGGGCAGCCCATGCTGAGCGTGGGGGGCGAGCGTGGCGCCCACCAGCTGGAGGGCTTGTTGCTGGCAGGGGCGCGCGCGCGCCCCTATGCCGGCGCCGACGGCCGCCTGCGCCTGCCGCTGGTGGTGGACGCGGATCTCGCCGGCTTTGAATCGCGCCGCGGCCGCGACCGGTTTGATGGCGCCCTGCGCTACCAGTTCAACGACGGCGGCCTGCGCCTGGCGCTCTCGGGCTTTTCCGGCAGCGCGCGCGAGCCGGCGCTGCGTCCCGTGGTCGATCCTTCGCGCCTGGTCTATGCCGGGCCGCAGCCGGTGGGCCTGCAGCCGGGCTACCAGCCGGTGCTGGCGCCGTTCTATCCGCTCATCGACCAGCTCGGGCTGGAGGCGCAGTACACGCACGGCGATACGCTGTGGAAGCTCGAGGCCATCGAGCGCCATGGCCAGGGTCCGCGCTTTCGCGCCCTCGACGCCGGGCTCGAACGTACCCAGGTGGGGCTGGCCGGCTCGCGCGTGGACGTGGGCTGGCTGCTCGAGTACCTGCACGACAGCCGCGGCCATGCCGCCACCACGCCCTTTGCCGACGACGTGCTGGCCGGTGCCCGCCTCGCCTTCAACGATGTCGCCGGCAGCGAGTTGCTGGCCAGCGTGATGGTCGACCGCGACACGCAGGAACAGTTGTGGAGCCTGGAAGGCAGCCGCCGCCTGGGCGAGTGCTGCCGCCTGGCGCTGGAGGCGCGGGTGTTTGCGCACACGCCGCCGGCGCAGGACGCCTGGGCCTTCCTGGCCGCGCCGGATACCGCGCGGCGGCTGCGGCCGCTGGCGCAGGACGATTACCTGCGCCTGGGCTGGACGCGGTTTTTCTGAGTCGCCGTTTTTGTGCACGCCGAACTGTCGGTGTGTCTGACTGACCCGCCGGTTCTGGAAGGGGCCGCCGGTAAGAATATTGGCTGAGTGCCATGACGGCGCCGGCCAGGACCAACACACGCCGCCCGCCGCGGCGATGCAGGGGATACGGAAATGAAGGGGCAGCAACACGGGTCGCGCCTGGGCGACCGCCTGGTGGAGGGCCTGGCCGAGGCGGTCATGGCGCGGCCGCGCCTGTCCATCGCGCTCAGCCTGCTGCTGGTGCTGGTGGCCGCGCTGGGCGTCATGGGTTACCACTACTCCAAGGACCACCGCGCCTTCTTCGATGCCGACAATCCGCGCCTGCTCGCCTACGAGCAGTTGCAGGCGGACTTCTCGCGCACCGACACCGTGCTGCTGGCGCTGTCGCCCGCCGACGGCAAGGTCTTTTCGCCGGACTTCCTGGCCGTCCTGCGCAACCTGACCGAGCAATCCTGGAAAGTGCCCTACGCCCAGCGCGTGGAATCGCTGAGCAACTTCCAGCGCCTGCAGGTGGACGGCGACAGCCTCGCCACCGGCGACCTGGTGCCGGCCGGCGCCGCGCTCGACCCGGCGCAGCTCGCCGACATCCGCCAGGCCGCGCTTGCCGAGCCTTTCCTGGTCGATGCGCTGGTGAACCCGGAAGGCTCGGTGGCGGCGGTGCGGCTGACGCTGGACCTGCCCAACAAGGACCCGGCCGCGGAAGTGCCGGAAGTGGTGACCGAGCTGCGCCGGCTCGCCGACGAGGTGCGCCGCGCCGATCCCTCCATCCGCGTGGCGATGGCCGGGCAGACCGTGGCCAACCAGGCCTTCCCGGAAGAATCGCAGGCGGATTTCCTGCGCGTGTGGCCCTGGTTCTCGCTGACCATGATGGCGGTGCTGGCCTTCCTGTTCCGCAGCGTCAAGGCCATGGTCGTGATGTTCGTGGCCTGCGAACTGGCGGTGCTGGGCGGCGCCGGCGCGGTGGGCTTCCTCGGCTTCACCGTCAACGACTCGGTGATCGTGGCGCCGGTGATGATCCTGTCCATGGCCTTTGCCGACGGCATCCACCTGGTGGTGAACTGGTTGCAGGGGATGCAGGCCGGGCGCGACAAGCGTGCGGCGATGGTCGACAGCCTGAAGGCGAATATCGGGCCGATGGCGGTGACCACGCTGATGACGGCCATCGGTTTCCTGACCCTGCACTTCAATGACTCGCCGCCCTTTCGCGTCATGGGCTATATCGTCGCGGTGGGGGTGCTGTTCGCGCTCGTGCTCACCGTGTGCTTCACGGCGCCGCTGCTGGCCTTGCTGCCGGGGCAGCCGCCGAAGAAGCTGCCCGCGCTGATGCGCGCCGATTCACCGGCCATGGCGCGCCTGGCCGACTTCGTCATCCGCCGCCGCTTTGTCGTGCTGGGCGCGGTGCTGGCGCTGGCGGCGGTGTTCCTTGCCGCGCTGCCGCGCAACGTGATCAACGACGACATCGTCAAGTACTACACGCCGGGCACCACCTTCCGCCAGGACATGGAGTTCGTGAATGCCCACCTGACAGGCATCGGCGAGCTCAACTACGCGCTGGGCGCCGGCGGCGCCGACGCCATTGCCGACCCCGCCTACCTCAAGAAGGTGGACGCCTTTGCGCAATGGCTGAAGGCGCAGCCCGAGGTGACCCAGGTCAATTCCGCCGCCGACATCGTCAAGCGCATGAACCAGGCCATGCACGGCGATGATCCCGCCTTCTACCGCATTCCCGACTCGCGCGAGGAAATCGCGCAGTACCTGCTGCAGTACGAGCTGTCGCTGCCCTATGGCCAGGACCTGTCCTGGGTGCTCAAGTTCGACCGTTCCGCCACGCGCGTGCGGGTGGCGGTGGGCACCTCCAGCGGCCAGGTGCTGATCGGCCTCAACGACCGCGCCGAGGCCTGGCTGCGCGGCGATGCGCCGGCCGCCATGCAGGCGCAGGGCGCCTCGCTTTACCTGCTGTTTGCGCATATCGGCGAGCGCTCCATTACCGGCATGCTGGGCGGCATGCTGGGCTCGCTGCTGCTGGAGTCGCTGTTCGTGATGCTGGCCTTTGGCGCCTGGCGCATGGGCCTGGCCAGCTTTACCGGCAACCTGTTGCCCATCGGCATGGCCTTTGGCGCCTGGGGCTGGCTTAACGGCAATATCGACCTGGGCCTCACCGTGGTGCTCGGCATCGCCTTCAGCGTGGTGGTGGACGACACCATCCATTTCCTCAGCCAGTACGAGGCCGGCCGTCGCCGCGGGCTGACGCCGGAGGACGCGATCCGCGGCACCTTCCGCCACACCGGCGTCGCCCTGGTCACCACCACGCTGGTGTTGGCGCTGGGCTATGCCTGGCTGGCCAATTCCGCCATCCAGATCACGGTGAATACCGCCGTGGTCACCGTGATCACCATCGGCTTCGCGCTGATGGTCGACCTGTTGCTGCTGCCGGTGTTGCTGCTGCTGATCGACCGCCGCCGCTTGCCGGCGGCGGCCGCGGCCCTGTCCGCCGCTACCCCGGCAACGGCCGCGGCCCTGTCCGCCGCTACCCCGGCAACGGCCGTCGCGCCGGGACCGACGCCACCCGATGCCGCGCCGGCAGCCAGCGAGACGCCGCAATGAAACGCACGCTCCCCTTCTTCACCCTTTCCGGACGGAATTGACCATGACGGCCCGCCTCAGCCTTGCCTCGCCGTTGCCGCGCCGACTGCGCGCCTGGATGCAGGAGCGCTTCGCGCCTGCCAACGCCCTGTTGTTCTTTATCCTCTACCTCACCACCGCGGCCGTGGTGCGCGCGGGAGAGGGCGCGGCCGTCACCCTGTCATGGCGCGACGCCATCGGCTGCCTGGTGACCTGGTCCTTCTTCCTCCTGCTGCGCGTCTTCGACGAGCACAAGGACTACGAGCTCGATTGCCGCAACCATCCGCAGCGCGTCCTGCAGAGCGGGCTCGTCACGCTCGCCCACCTCAAGATCCTGGGCGCCACCGCCATCGCGCTGCAACTGGCGTGGGCGCTGACGCTGGACCTCACGCTTGCCGCCAGCGCGGCCCCCGTCACGGCCATGGCCGGGGCGGGCACCGCCGCTGCCGCCCTCGGCGTTCCGGTGCTGGCCGCCTGGGCCGCGATGTTCGCCTGGACCTGCCTCATGGGGCGCGAGTTCTTCATCGCCGACTGGCTGACGCGCCACCTCACCACCTATGCGGTGTCGCACATGCTGGTGATGCCGCTGATCGTGTGGTGGCTGGCGCAGATGGCGCAGCCGGGGGCGGCGTTCTCGCCGGCGCTGGCCTGGCTGATGGCGCTGGCCTTCGTCAGCGGCTTCTGCTTCGAGATCACGCGCAAGACCCGCGGTCCCGAGGAGGAGCGCGACAGCGTCGACTCCTACTCGCGAATCTTTGGCACCCGCGGCGCCGCCATGGTGGTGATGGTCCTGGTCACGGTCATGGTGGCCTGCCAGGTGGCGCTGATCCAGGTGCTGGCCGGCGCCGTCGTGCCCTGGGCGCTGGCCCTGCTGCTGCTGGCCTGGGCCCTGGGCCTGGCGCAGTTGCGCGCCTTCCGGGCGACACCCTCGGCGGCGGCGCGCGAAAAAAATGAAGCCGTGGTCGCCCTCACCATGCTCGCGGGCTACGCGGTGGTGATGGCGGTGGTGCTGGCGCAGCGGGGCCTTGTGCTCCGCTGGTTCTGAGGAGAGCGACATGAGCCTGACGCTGGTCAAGAAGAGCGGCCGCACATTGGGCGGCAACGCGGTGGCGCTGGACGCCATCGAGGTGGCGCAGGGCCGCCTGCGCGTGATGCTGCCGGCCGATGTGGAGCTGCCGGTGGTGGGCGAACGGGTGCAGGACTTGCAGGTGGCGGTGCCGGGCCAGGCCTTCGTGCTGCCGCAGCTGACGGTGGTGCAGTTGCGCGAGGAGGGCGGCCAGCTCCAGATCATCCTGGACAGTGGCGAGTGCGAGGCCACCACGGCGCTGCTCTGGGACATGAGCTACCGCCTGCGCATGCAGGCCGCCGAGGCCGGCCACTTTGTCTATGACGACCAGACGCTGCCGCGCATTCCGGCGCGCGGCCTCTATACCGAGGAAGCGCGCCAGCAGCGCCTGGCTTTTGCCCGCGCGTCCACCGGCGCCCGCCTGGACGAGGTCGCCCACACCCGCCTCGATCCGCGCCGCCTGGTGAGCAATATCGAAGCGTTCATCGGTTCGGTGGAGATCCCGGTCGGCCTGGCGGGCCCGCTGCATATCCGCGGCGTGCACGCCAACGGCCTGTTCCTGGCGCCGCTCGCCACCACCGAGGGCGCGCTGGTGGCTTCCGCCACCCGCGGTGCCACGGCGCTGTCGCGCGCCGGCGGCGTCACCACCCGCGTGCTCGGCCAGCGCATGATGCGCGTGCCCATGTTCGCCTTCGAGAGCATGCAGAAGGCGCTGTTCTTCGCCGACTGGGTCAAGGACCACCAGGCCGCGCTGGCCGCCGAGGTGCGCAAGTACTCCAATTACGCCAACCTCGTGCACGTCGCCGCGCAGACCATGGGCCGTACCGTGCACGTGCATTTCATCTACGAGACCGGCGACGCTGCCGGCCAGAACATGACCACCACCTGCACCTGGCAGGCCTGCCAGTGGATCCTCAAGCAGGTGCAGCGCTTCGAGGGCCTGCGCGTCGTCAACTTCCTGGTCGAGGCCAACCTCTCCAACGACAAGAAGGTCACCTTCCAGACCTTCCTGCGCGGCCGCGGCGTGCGCGTCATGGCCGAGGCGGTGCTTTCCGACGAGGTTTGCCAGAAGACCCTGAAGCTGTCAGCGCGGCAGCTGGTCACCGCCTACCAGCATGTGCTGTCGGGCTCGGTGGCCTCGGGCATGGTGGGCATGAACATCAACGTCGCCAACGTCGTCGCCGCCATGTTCACCGCGCTCGGTCAGGACATTGCCTGCGTGCATGAATCGGCGCTGGCGCACCTGCACATGGAGCTGACCGAGGAGGGCCATGCCTACTGCACCATGACGCTGCCCTCGCTGGTCATCGGCACCGTCGGTGGCGGCACCAACCTGCCGCAGCAGCGCGAGTGCCTGGAGCTGATCCAGTGCGCCGGCCCCGGCAAGGCGCACAAGCTGGCCGAGGTCATCGCCGCCTGGTGCCTGGCGCTGGACATCTCCACGCTTTCCGCCGTGGCTGCCGACCACTTTGCCCGCGCCCACGAGCGCCTGGGCCGCAATCGTCCCGTCAACTACCTCAAGCTGGGCGACCTGGACAGCGGCTTCTTCAACGCCGCCCTCAGCGCCGGCGGCCTCGGCCAGATCCAGGTGGAGGCGCTGGAGGCGCTGCAGATCGAGAGCAAGGGCTCCTCCATCATCACCGAGCTCACCGGGCACAAGATCAACAAGCTGGTCGGCCACTTCCCCTTCCGCCTGCACACGGTGGAAGGCGAGCAGCTGGACGTCATGGCCAAGGTCAAGCCGCTGGACGCCGAGGTCATCCTCATGGCCAACAGCATGGCCGCCATGTGCGAGCCGCGCCTGGCGCAGGAGTTCAAGCAGTTCCGCGACCAGATCGGCTTCCGCGGCTGCCATGTGCGCGAGCTGGCGGTGATGAGCCAGCGCGACCCGCGCTTCGTGCGCCATGCGCCGCTGGTCTATGGCGTGGTCCAGGACGACGAGCGCGAGGCCTATGTGATCGTCGAGGAGCTGCTGCAGGGCCTGGAGCAGATGGACAGCGCCGACGACACCAGCGGCTGGATGCGCGCGCATGTCGAGGCCGCCATCCGCGGCATCGCCGAGGTGCACAGCATCTGGTACGGCCGCGAGGAAGAGCTGAAGCTGCAGCCCTGGCTGGCGGACTATCCCACGGCCGCCGGCATGGCCGAGAAGCGTCGCCTGTGGGAGCTGCTGGGGGCCCATGCGCGCGAGGAGTTCCCGGAATGGTTCTCCGAGGAGGACATGGCCATCCACCGCGCCATCGTCAACGACATCGGCAACTGGTGGGCCGACATCGAGAAGATGCCGCGCACGCTGGTGCACAATGACTTCAATCCGCGCAACGTCGCCTTCCGCCGCCAGGGCGAGGAACTGGTGCTCTGCGCCTGGGACTGGGAGCTGGCCACCCTGCATCTGCCCCAGCACGACCTGGCCGAGCTGCTGGCGTTCACGTTGCATGACCCGCTCGACGCGGCCGAGATCGATTACTACCTGGAGCTGCACCGCAGCGAGCTCGAGCGCCACACCGGGCGCGCCATCGATGCCGCCGAATGGCGTTACGGCTACAAGCTGGCGCTGCGCGACCTGCTGGTGAACCGTGTGCCCATGTACGTGATGGCACATACCTTCCGGCACTACGAGTTCATGGAGCGCGTCTACCGCACCTTCCGTGAAATGCTGGTCATTGAGGGAGTACGCGTGTCGTGATGACGTTTATCCAGAGTCAGGAAGAAGCCCTCTTCCTGCCCGCCGACCAGCTCGGCGGCAAGGCCGCCAATCTCGCCTGGATGACCCGCGAGGGCCTGCCGGTGCCGCGCTGGTGGGTGGTGGGCACGCGCGCCTTCCGCCTGCTGCTGGACAGCAACGGACTGTCCCCCTTCATCGAGGGCGAGCTGCGCATCCTGCATCGCGCCGGCATCAACACCGATGTCGAAGGCGTGTCCGCGCGCATCCGCGACCGCATCCTGTCGGCCGTGGTGCCGGCGGCGCTGGAGCAGGAGTTGGCGGCGCTGGTGAAGATCCATGACGGCTATTGGGCGGTGCGCTCCTCGGTGCAGGGCGAGGATGCCGAAGGCGCCTCCTTTGCCGGCCAGATGGACAGCTACCTGTTCCAGCGCGGCACCGACGCGCTGCGGCAGAGCCTGCTGCAGGTGGCGGCGTCGGCCTTCAATGCCCGCGCCCTGCTGTACCGCAAGGCCAAGGGCATCCCCCTCACCGATATCCGCAGCGCGGTCATCCTGCAGGAGATGGTGGACGGCGAGGTCTCGGGGGTGATGTTCACCGCGCACCCGGTCACCGGCAGCCGCCGCCATGCGCTGATCTCCGCGGCCTGGGGCGTGGGCGAGGGCATTGTCTCCGGCCTCTGCAACACCGACGAGTTCAGTGTCGGCCTGTTTGACGACAGCATTGCGCAGACGATCGCCGACAAGGACGTGGCGGTGGTCTTCGCCGCCGGGTCCGGCCGCGGCACCCGCGAGGTCGAGGTGGGCGCCGAGCGCCGCCAGGCGCCCGCGCTCACGCCGGCGCAGGTGCTCGCGCTGCGTGACCTCGGCCGGCAGATTGCGCAACTCTGCCGCTTTCCGCAGGACATCGAGTGGACGCTCCGGGACGGCCGCTTCCACATCCTGCAGACCCGCCCCGTCACCCGGCTGCCGGCGCCCGCGGCGCCGGTGGACCGGCGCGTGGTCTTTGACAACTCCAATATCCAGGAGTCTTACTGCGGCGTCACCACGCCCCTGACCTTTTCCTTTGCCAGCCGCGCCTACGCCACCGTCTACGAGCAGACCATGCGCGTACTGGGCGTGTCCGAGCAGCAGATCCAGGCGCATCGCGACATGCTGGACAACATGCTGGGCCTGGTGCACGGCCGCGTCTACTACAACATCAACAACTGGTACCGCGGCCTGCTGCTGCTGCCGTCTTTCCGCTCCAACAAGGCGGACATGGAACGCATGATGGGTCTGACCGATCCGGTCGACCTGGTGCAGGATCGCGAGTTCAGCACCGCCGAGAAGCTGGCGCGCCTGCCCCAGGTGCTGCGCGCGCTGTTCCATCTGCTGCGCGGCTTCCGCCGCATGCCGCGGCTGGTTCAGGATTTCCGCGCCCTGTTCGAACGCGCCTGCCAGCAGGTACCGCGCGACGTACTGCACACCCTGACCCCCGGCCAGCTCATCGAGGAGGCGCGTCGCCTGGAGCGCGACCTGATGCGGCGCTGGACCACGCCCATCCTCAACGACTTCTACGTGATGATGATGAACGGCCGCGTGCACCGCACGCTGGTGGCGGCCGGCTTCGAGCAGCCCTCGGTGCTGCAGAACAACCTGCTCTCGGGCGAGGAGGGTATCGAGAGCACCGAACCCACCAAGTTCCTGCTCGGCCTCTGCGCCTACGTACGCACCCAGCCGGTGCTACGCGAGCTGGTGGAGAGCGCCGACAACGCCAGTCTGATGGCACGCGTGCAGGTGCAGGATCCGCGCTTTCATGCGCGCTGCCAGGAATACATCGAGCGCTACGGTGACCGCAGCATCGGTGAGCTCAAGCTGGAGTCCATCACGCTGCGCCAGGATCCCTCCTTCCTGTTCGCGGTGCTGAAGAACTACCTGTCGCGTGACGACCTGTCGCCGGAGACGCTGAGCGCGCGCGAGGCGCAGTACCGCGCCCAGGCCGAGGCCGACGCCTTTGCCGCCGTGCGCAAGGCCAGGGGGAGTTGGGGGCTGCGCCGCTTCCGCCACGACCTGGCGCGCCTGCGCGACGCCATCCGCAACCGAGAGAACATGCGCCTGGCGCGCACCCGCCTGTTCGGCATCTACCGCGACCTCTACCTGGAGATCGGCCGGCAGTTCGCTTTTGACGGCCTGCTGGCGGCGCCGCGCGACATCTTCTACCTGACAGTGGACGAGCTCTATGCCTGGTACGACGGTCGCGCCGTGCAGACCGACCTCAAGGCACTGGTCAGTGTGCGCCGTCAGGAATATGCCGCCTACGAGGCGGAGGACCTGCCGCACCACTTCTGGGCCTGGGGCATGGTCTACCACCACAACGCCTACGCCTATCCCTATGCCAAGGCCGCCCCCGCCGATGGCGACATCAAGGGCACCGGCTGCTATCCCGGCGTGGTCGAGGCGAATGTGCGGCTGATCTTCTCGCCCGAGGACGAGCTGTCGCTGAATGGCCAGATCCTGTGCACGGTGCGGACCGATCCGGGCTGGGCGCCACTCTTCCCCACCGCGGGCGGCCTCCTGGTCGAGCGCGGCTCGACGCTGTCGCATTCCGCCGTGGTCGCGCGCGAGCTCGGCATTCCGGCCATCGTCGGCATTCCCGATATCACCCGCCTTCTGCGCGACGGCGAGCGTGTGCGCATGGACGGCGCCGCCGGCACTATCGAGCTGCTGGAGGCGGCCGCTGCCTCCGGAGCGGAACCGGTGGCCGCGGCGGCCGGCATCGCCACCAGCGCCGATGCCGGCGCCGACGACGCCACGGCCGCCGTGCCCGGAGCCGCTGCTCTCATGCCGGCTGCGGCAGATGACAGTGACACGGCCGCCGTTGCCGGCAGCAACAGCAACAGCGATGGCAGCGGCAGCGGCAACGGTGCGCCATCGGCAGCGACAGTCGCGGGCAGCGGCGTTGACGACGCCGCCGCCGCCGCTGACGCCGACGCGGATGCAGACAAGCCGTCGCGGCTGGCGCCCCCCACCTGAGAGGAGACTGATCATGGCGGAGTTCATGGGTCCCTGGAATCCGGCCGACGCGTTGCCGGAGGCCTTCCTCGCGCTGCCGGCGCAGGTGTATGCCAATGATGACGACTGGCTGGGCGAGGACCGCGAGGCCGTGTGCGCGCAGTTCGATGCCGCCAATCCCTGGTTCGACAGCGGCCGCGCCTGGCTGGGCGTGATCCCGGAGCAAGCGCGCCTGGCCGGCTTTTGCCAGGACCAGGTGGTGGACGGTGAGCGCGTGGCCTTCTTCGGCTACTGGGAAGGCGTGGACGACGAGGTGCCGCATGCCCGTCTTTTCACCGCGCTGGCGGCGTGGGCGCGCGGGCAGGGCGCCACCCGCCTCTACGGCCCCATCAATTTCAGCACTTTCGGCGCCTACCGCCTGCGCCTCGATGCCTTCACCCACGGTGCCTTTCCCGGCGAGCCCTGGAATCCGCCGTATTATCCGTCGCTGCTGGAGTCCCTCGGCTTCGCGCTGCGCTACCGCTTCTTCTCCACGTTCAACCGCACCTCGGAAGTGGTCGATGCGGTCGGCCCGGAATACCTGCGCCTGAGTCCCAGGATCTCGGCGCTGGTGTCGCTGGAGGCGCTGACGCCGGCGTTCTGGCTCGCCAACCTCGACGAGCTCTACACCTTCGTCGACCAGGTCTTCGGCGACAACTTTGCCTACACGCCGGTCTCTCGCGAAGCCTTTGGCCGCCAGTACGGCCCCGCCTTTGCCGCGCGCCTGTGTCCGCGCACCTCGGTGCTGGCGCGCGACAAGGCCGGGCGCATTGCCGGCTTCTTCCTGGTCTATCCCGATTACGGCCCCCTGCAGCGCCAGGGCGCCAGCGCGCGCGTGGCCGGCGCCTTGCGCTACGCCGAGCACTATCCGCAGTTGCCGGCGCCTCGTCGCGCACTGGCCCGAACTGGCGGCGTGCACCCGGATTACCGCTCGCTCGGCCTGTTTTCCGCCATGGGCTGCGAGCTCTCGCTGCGCGCCGAAGGCCTGTACGAGGAACTCTGCGCACCGCTGGTGCGCGACGACAACAACTCACGCCAGTTCGCGCTGCGCCACGGCCGTGCGCGCCAGCATCACTACGGTCTCTTCGCGAAGGCGCTGGCATGAGCGACAGCAACGTCGGCGCGCGCATCGTCGAGGCCGGCCGCCGCCATCCGGCGAAGCTGGCGCTGTCGGTGCCCTGCGCCGCGGAAGGCTATGCCCGCAGCGATACCCTGAGCTATGGCGAGCTGCTGGCCGCGGCCGCGGCCCGCCAGCAGGCCTTGCGCGGCCTCGGCCTGGTCGCCGGCGACCGCGTGCTGCTGCTGGCGCGCCCCGGCCTCGGCCTGTATGTACTGATGGTGGCCCTGCTGGCCAGCGGCATCGTCCCGGTGCTGGTGGACCGCGGCATGAGCCGTCCCCGCCTGGTGGCGGCATTGCGCGCGTCCGGGGCCCGCGTCGCCATTGGCGAGCGCAGCATCATGCGCCTGTGGTGGCTGCTGCCCACGCTCTGGCGCTGGCGCCGTTTTGCCATCGACGGCACCGCCTTCGGCGTGCGCGCGCTCGGCGGTGGCAGCGCCATCCCCGGCGCGGTACCGGCGTGCGTGCCGCTGCCGGCGCAGGCCCATGGCCTTATCACCTTCACCTCCGGCAGCACCGGCGCGCCTAAGGGCGCCGACCGCACCCACGGCAGCCTGACCGCCCAGCACCTGGCCATCCGCGCGCACTGGCAGGATCGCGACGACGACATCGACATGCCCTCGTTTCCGGTGCTGGTGCTGCACAATCTCTGCTGTGGCCTCAGCACCGTGATGCCGGCCGTGGACCTGGCCACGCCGGGACGCCCGGAGGCGGCGCGCGTGCTGGCGCAACTCGAGGAGAGCGGCGTCACCCGCCTGACCGGTGCGCCGGCCTTTATCGGCCGCTTGCTGGACCAGGCCGAGGCCGGCGGTCGCACCTTCCCGCGCCTGCGCTCGCTGGTGGTGGGCGGCGCCACCTTGCCGCCCGGCCTGGCCGCACGCTGTCTTCGGGTGTTTCCGCAGGCCGAGTGCCGCGTCGTCTACGGGTCCACCGAGGCCGAGCCCATTGCCGACGTCACCATGGCCGAGCTGGTGGCCGACGGCGAGGCCGAGGCCGGCCACTTGCTCGGGCAACCCGCCGCCGTGGCCGAGGTCTGCCTGGTCGATCCCGCGCAGGGGCTGGCTGGTGATGACGACGTGCAACGGGCGCGGGTCGGCGTCGGCGTCAGCGGCGAGATCCTGGTGGCCGGGCCGCATGTGTTGCAGGGCTATGTGGACAATCCGGCGGCCAATGCCGAAACCAAGATTCCGCGCGCCGACGGCGGCGTCTGGCATCGCACCGGCGATGTCGGCCATGTCGACGCGCGGGGCCGGCTCTGGCTGGAAGGGCGGGTCAAGGATGCCGTCACCGTGGCCGGCGTGCCGCGCCACACCCTGGCCCTGGAAAAGGCCCTCGACCAGCTGCCCGGCATCAGGCGCAGCGCGCTGGTGCAAGGCCCGGAAGGCCCGGCGCTCATCATCGCCTGCGCCCGAGGCGGCAATGCTGACAACGACGACGCCGACCGGACGGGCCGCGAGGCGGGCACCAGCAACAGCAACAGCAAGGCCGGCAGCCGCTCCATTCCCCGCGCGCGCGACGACCTGGCGCCAGGCTTGCGCCAGCGCCTCGCCGCCATGCGTGCGCAGCAGGCCTTTCCGCCCCTGGCGCTGTTCCTCATCGACGACATGCCGGTGGATGGCCGCCACAACAGCAAGCTCGATCGTCCGGCCCTGCGCGACCTGCTGGCGCGCGGCCGCCTCGCCGCCCTGGGAGAGATCTGATGCGCTTCATCATCCGCCTCAATCGCGTGGACCTGCTCACGCTCTCCGGCGTCGTCACCGCCAGCCTCGCCACCGCCTGCTTTCTCGAGCGCCAGTTCTTCCTCGGCACCGCGCTGCTCTTCCTGGCCATGCTGGGCGATGCCCTCGACGGCATGCTTGCGCGCCGGCTCGGCCTGGTGCGCAATTTCGGCCGCTACCTCGACGGCTTCATGGATGTGCTCATCTACCTGGTGGCGCCCGCCCTCGGCGCCTACCTGATGGGCTTTGACGGCCCCTGGAGCCTGTTCCTGCTGGCCATGCTCATGGCGGGCTGCACCCGCCTCGCCGTGTTCAACGACATCGGCAACCTGCAGGAAGACTCCGGCCTCGCCTATCTCGGCATGCCGGTGTTCTGGAGCGTGTTCGGCCTGGCCGGCTTCCAGTTGCTGGCCTTCGTGCTGCCGACGGCGGCGCAGTTCCCGGCGCTCGCCCTGGCGCTGGCGCTGTTCAGCCTCGCCATGCTCTGGCACCGGCCCTTCTTCAAGTTCAGCAAGCTCAGCCACATCCTCGGACTGACCCTCGGTGGCGCCGTCCTGTTCCTCGTGCTGCATCTCCGCGGAGGCCTCCATGGCTGAGCTGTGGCTGGTCTGGTATCTGCAGGTCCCGGTCGTGATCGGCGGTGTGCTGCACATGGTGGCGGTGAGCCGCAACTGGTGCCCGCGGCTGGTGCGGCCGGTGCACCGCGGCCTCTTTGGCGCCAACAAGACCTGGCGTGGTTTTGTGCTGGTGCCGCTGTTTACCGCCGGCGGCGCGCTGCTGCTGGCGCCGGTGGAACTGCTGCTGGGCGAGCGCGCGCCGGTGGGCGCAGCGGCCTGGGGCGTGGCCGGTTTCCTGGCGGGGCTCGGCTACATGCTGGGCGAGTTGCCCAATTCCTTTTTCAAGCGCCGCCTGGGCATTGCGCCGGGCGCCACTCCCGAGCGCGGGCGGCAGTTCTTCGTGCTCCTGGACCAGCTCGATTCCGGTATCGGCGTCGCGCTGGCCTATGCGCTCTTCCCGGGCCTGTCGCTGAGCGCCTTCCTGCTCTTCATCCTTACCTTTCCCCTCACCGCGCTCGGCACCAAGCGGCTGCTCTTCCTCGCCCGGCTGAAATCCAGCCCGGCCTGAGCCGCAGGGCAGGGCAGGGCGGTGCCAGTCCTGCCTGGCCCAAGGCCGTTCAGGCCGGCTTGCGCACGCCCGTCCACAGCTTGCTGCCCAGCATGACCGCGACCAGCACGATGGCGCCGGCCAGCAAGCCCACCACGGCTTCCGACAGGATCATCACCAGGCCGCCGACGCCGCGCGCATTCGCCACCACCGACAGCACGAACTCGTACACGAAGGGCAGGCCGTGCATGAGGATGCTGCCGCCGACCAGGAACATGGCGGCCGTGCCCAGCACCGACAGCGACTTCATCAGGTGCGGCGCGAACCAGAGCAGGGCGCGGCCGACGAGCGCGAGTGCCCCGCCCTGGCGGGCGAGATAGAGGCCGGCGTCATCCAGCTTCACGATGCCGGCGACAAAGCCGTACACGCCCACGGTCATGATCGCGGCGATCCCCACCACCACCGACACCTGCTGCATCAGCGTCGCCGAGGCCACGGTGCCAAGCGCAATCACGATGATTTCCGCGGACAGGATGAAGTCGGTGCGGATCGCGCCCTGGATCTTCTCCTGCTCGAAGGCAACCATGTCGACCTTCGGGTTCGCCAGCGCCTGCACCAGCTGGTCGTGTTGCTCGGTGCGCTCGGCGGCGCTGTGCAGGAAGCGGTGCACCAGCTTCTCGAAGCCCTCGTAGCA
Organism: Pseudomonadota bacterium; assembly: GCA_040385265.1. Classification (GTDB taxonomy): domain Bacteria; phylum Pseudomonadota; class Gammaproteobacteria; order Pseudomonadales; family Moraxellaceae; genus UBA2031. The sequence continues at coordinate 25,432 of JAZKHS010000016.1, forward strand.
GAGGAAGGCGCCGCCCAGCATCAGCAGCGGGGTCACCAGCCAGGGCAGCAGCGCACTGATCAGCAGTGCCGCCGGCACCAGGATCAGCTTGTTGCGCACCGAGCCTTTCGCCACCGCCCACACCACCGGCAGCTCGCGGTCGGCGTTGACCCCGGACACTTGCTGGGCATTGAGGGCCAGGTCGTCGCCAAGCACGCCGGCCGTCTTCTTGGCGGCGACCTTGGTCATTACGGCGACGTCGTCGAGGACGGTGGCGATATCGTCTATCAGGGCAAAGAGACTGGAACCGGCCATGGCGCTTTCCTTGTTCGGGCAGGAGGATAAGGCGCGGATTAAACCACGCCCGGGCCCCTTGTCACCCCACCCCGGCGTGGCTATCCCCCCTCCTGACCCTCGTAGGTCGGGCTTCAGCCCGGGGCGCGGGCGCGCTGCTCCGCCAGCGCCCAGCGCAGGTGCTCGGCCAGCACCGCGCCCGCGTCCGGCAGCTTCGCCTCCAGCGCCGCCACGATGGCGGGGTCAAAGGGCGCGTTGCCCAGGCCCACCGCCAGGTTGCGCTGGAACACCGGGTAGCGCGCGCGGCGCAGCGCCATGCCCTCGGTGTAGCGCAGGTAGAGCTCCTCGCTCCAGCCGAACATCTCCAGCAGGCCGCTGTCGGCCATGCCCCGGCGCGGCTTGAAGTCGGCCTCCTGCGAGATCTTCGCGTAGCGGTTCCAGGGGCAGACCAGCTGGCAGTCATCGCAGCCGAAGACCCGGTTGCCGATGGGCCGGCGCAGCTCCTCGGGAATCACCCCCTCGAACTCGATGGTGAGATAGGAGATGCACTTGCGTGAATCCAGCCGGTAGGGGCCGTCGAAGGCCTTGGTCGGGCACACGTCCAGGCAGGCGGTGCAACTGCCGCAGTGCGCGGAGACCGGCGCGTCCACCGGCAGCGGCAGGTCGGTGAAGAGCTCGCCCAGGAAGAAATAGGAGCCGGCGTGTCGGTTGAGGATGACGGTGTGCTTGCCCATCCAGCCCAGGCCGGCCTGCTCGGCAAAGGGCTTTTCCAGCACCGGCGCCGAATCCACGAAGGCGCGGTAGCCAAAGTCGCCCACTTCCTGGCTGATGCGGTCGGCCAGCTTCTGCAAGCGCTTGCGCAGGGTCTTGTGGTAGTCGCGGCCCAGCGCGTAGCGCGAGATATAGGCCCGGGTGGGGTCCTTGAGGATCTCGACGGGCCGCGTCTCGGCCGGCCAGTAGTCCATGCGTACGGAAATGACACGTTTGGTGCCGGGTATCAGCAGCTCAGGTCGGGTACGCTTGTCCGTTGCTTCCAGGAAGTCCATGCCGGCGTGATAGCCCTGCTTCAGCCACTGCTCCAGGTGGGCGGGATGCTCGCCCAGCGCAATGTCGCTGATGCCCACCTGCTGGAAGCCGAGCTCGCGGCCCCACACCTTGATGGCGTCGGCCAGGGCCTGGTAGTCGGGGGTGGCGCTCGCCGCCGGAATGGGCTTCATGCTAGTTTCTGCCGGAATTTACGGGTGTCTTTGCCATGTCGTCTCTTCCCCGCTCGCTCTATACCGCCGCGCAGACGCGCGAGCTCGACCGCCGCGCCATCCGCGCCGGGCTGCCCGGCTACACGCTGATGACGCGCGCCGGGCAGGCCGCCTTCCAGTTGCTGCGCGAGCACTGGCCGGAGGCGAGCCGCATTGTCGTCCTCGCCGGCCCCGGGAACAACGGGGGCGACGGCTATGTGCTGGCCCGCCTGGCCTGGAACCAGAACCTGGACGTCCTCATCCTGACCGTCGGCAACCATGATGCCCTCGTGCGCGAAGCCGCCGAGGCGGCCAACGACGCCACCCGCGCCCGCGTCCCCGAAAAAAGCTGGGCCGGCGAACTGCCCGCCGCCGACGTCTATGTCGACGCCCTCTTCGGCACCGGCCTCAACAAGGCCGTGGGCGGCGACTATGCCGCCGCCATCGCCGCCCTCAATCGTAGCGGACGCCCCGTGCTGGCGCTGGACATCCCGTCCGGCATCCACGCCGACACCGGCGCCGAGCTTGGCGAGGCGGTACGCGCCGCCGCCACCCTCAGCTTCATCGGCCTCAAGCAGGGCCTGCTCACCGGCCGCGGCCCCGCCCTCACCGGGGCCCTGCACTTCGCCGACCTCGAGGTGCCCGCCGCCATCTACGACGACCTGCCGCCCTCGGCCCGCCGCCTCGACCTGACCGACCTCACCGCCGTCGGCCGGCGCGCGCGCGATGCCCACAAGGGCCAGCACGGCCACGTGCTGGTGGTGGGCGGCAACCACGGCATGGCCGGCGCCGTCGCCCTCGCCGGCGAGGCCGCCCTGCGCGGCGGCGCCGGCCTGGTCTCCGTCGCCACCCGGCCCGAGCACACCGCCCTGCTCACCGCGCGCCGCCCCGAACTGATGTGCCACGGCATCACCCGGCCCGGCGACCTCGCGCCCCTGCTCGCCCGCGCCAGTGTCGTCGTGCTCGGCCCCGGCCTCGGCCAGGATGACTGGGGCCGCGCCCTCTATGGCGCCGTGCTCGACAGCGGCCTGCCGCTGGTGCTCGACGCCGACGGCCTCAACCTGCTGGCGCAAATGCCGGAGTCCCGCGCCAACTGGATCCTCACCCCGCATCCGGGCGAGGCGGCGCGCCTGCTCGGCCAGGGCACGGCGCAGGTGCAGGCCGACCGCTTTGCGGCCCTGCGCGCCCTGCGCGAGCGCTACGGCGGCCAGGTCGTGCTCAAGGGCGCCGGTTCCCTGGTCGCCGATGCCAGCGGCATTTCCCTCTGCCCGCTCGGCAATCCCGGCATGGGCACCGCCGGCATGGGCGACGTGCTGGCCGGCGTCAGCGGCGCGTTGCTGGCCCAGGGCCTGGCGCAGCCGGCCGCGCGCGCCGTGCTGCTGCATGCCCATGCCGGCGATCGCGCCGCCCGCGCCGGCGGCGAGCGCGGCCTGCTCGCGTCCGACCTGTTCCGCTGGCTGCGCCGCGGGATCAACCCATGAGCGCGGGGCAAGAGGAGGCAGGGCAGGCCATGCGGCGTGCCGCCAAGGATCAGCCCATGAACGACGTCGTGTTGAGCGCCGCCGATGCCGACGCCCAGGAAGCCCTGGGCCGGCGCTTCCTCGAGGCCTTGCGCCGCGCCGTTCCCGCGCAAGCGGCGGGTTCCGGCGATTCCCGCGGGCGCGGGCATGACGGCAGGGCGCCCGGCGTTGACGATGCTGGCGGCAGGAATAACGACGTTGCCGCCGGCATTCATGGCGTCATCTATCTGGAAGGCGACCTCGGCGCCGGCAAGACCACCTTCAGCCGTGGCCTGCTGCGCGCCCTCGGCCACACCGGCGCGGTCAAGAGCCCGACCTACACCCTGGTCGAGCCCTATGACTTCCCCGGCCTCACCGTCTATCACTTCGACCTCTACCGCCTGACCGATCCCGAAGAGCTCGAGCTCATGGGGATTCGCGACTATTTCCGCCCCGATTCGCTGGTGCTGGTGGAGTGGCCGGCGCGCGGTGCCCCGCTTTTGCCGCCCGCAGAGGTGGTCATTAGCATCCGGGCCGGCCAGAATGGCGGCCGCGAGCTCATGTTCACGGCTCATAACGATTACGGACAGGCAGTGCTGGCAGCACTGAGAGGTTGAGAGTGGCGCAGTTGCCCCGTTGCCGCCCCCTTTGGGCGTTGCTCCTGTTGACCGTGTTGGCCGTCGCGCCGGCCTTTGCCGCCGACATCACCGCCGTGCGCGCCTGGCGCGCGCCCGACAACGTCCGCCTGGTGCTGGACCTGTCCGGCCCGGTGCAATACCAGGTCAGCCCCGACAGTACCCCCGCCCGCCTTATCCTCGACCTGGAGGGCGCGCGCCTGTCCGGCCCGCTGGCGCTGCCCGCGGCGCAGGCCCCGCTGCGCTCGGTGCGTTTCGAGCCGACCGCCCGCGGCCAGCGCCTGGTGATCGAGACCGCGCTCGAGCTCATGCCCAAGATCTTCCAGCTGCCGCCCAACGAAAAATACGGCCAGCGCCTGGTGCTGGACCTGTATGAGAAGGCGCCGGTCGCCGCCGTCAAAGCCCCCGAGCCCGGTGGACCGGCCATGAGCGCGCTGCCGGACAAGGGCCTGCCGCTGGCCCGTCCCGCGGACAAGGCCGGCGCCGTCGCCGTGCCCGGCCCCGGGGCGTCCGCGTCCGCGGGCGAGGGCAGGGCAGGGCCGGCCGACGCCGCCCGGCCGCCGCTGCCGGCTGACCAGGGCGCCGCCGACATGCCGCCTGCTGCTCCCGGCGTGCCCCCGGCCGGCACGGACAAGGCGGCGCCGCCCCCCCCCGGCGAAAAAGCCGCGGCCGCCGACAAGCCCCCCGTCCCTGCGCTTCCGGTCAAGCCGGACCCGGACAAGGGCGCGCTGCGCCCGCGGCCCGACGCCGGCCCCGAGCCGGTCGTCCCCGAGAAATACGATGCCCGCCGTTTCCGCAACATCGTCGTCGCCATCGACGCCGGCCACGGGGGCGAAGATCCCGGCGCCATCGGCCAGGCCGGCAGCTACGAGAAGCACGTGACCCTCGCCATCGCGAAGGACCTGCAGGCGCGACTGGAGGCCGAGCCCGGCATCACCGCCGTCCTCACCCGCACCGGCGATTACTTCCTGCCCCTGCAGGAGCGCCGCCGCCTCGCGCGCTACCAGCACAAGGCCGACATCTTCGTCTCCATCCATGCCGATTCCGCCGAGAACCGCGCCGCGCGCGGCGCCTCCGTGTTCGCGCTGTCGCTGAAGGGCGCCGGCTCCGCCACCTCGCGTTTCGCGCGCATGCTGGCCGAGCGCGAAAACCGCGCCGACCTGATCGGCGGCGCCAACCTCGAGAACGAGGACAACGTGCTGCGCAACGTGCTGGCCGACATGGTGGTGGCCGGCTCCCTCGAGCACAGCCTGCACATGGGGCGCAACATCCTGCAGGGCATGGAGCGCATCGCCCGCCTGCACAGCCCGCGTGTGGAACAGGCCGGCTTTGCCGTGCTGAAGGAGCCGGGCATGGTGTCGCTGCTGGTCGAGACCGGCTTCATCTCCAATCCCGATGAAGAGAAGAAGCTCACCTCGCGCGCCTACCAGCAGGACCTGGCCAACGTCATCGCCAGCGGCGTGCGCCGCTACTGCGTACAGTATCCGGTGCCCGCCACTTACTTTGCCTGGCTGGCCGACCGCGATCGCGGCCGCATCGCCGATGCGCGCGCGCCGCGCCGTCCGCCCGCCCGTGCCGGCGAGCCCGCGATGCCGGCGGCCGGTAACGAGCCGGGCGCCGGCGCGGCGCTGCTGGTGTCAGAGCGCGGCCGCGAGGCCCCGGCGCTCGCCGACACGCCGCGCGTCGTGCGCCACCGCGTCGTGCGCGGTGACAGCCTGACGCGGCTGGCCGCGCAGTACGGCGTGCCCATGGCGCGCCTGCGCGAGGCCAATCGCCTGCGTGACGACAACATCCAGATCGGCCAGACGCTCAAGATCCCCGTGAACTGAACTGAACTGAACTGAACTGAACTGAACTGAACTGAATTGAACTGACCCGAACCGAAGCCACCATGTCCCGTATCCACAAGCTCGACCTCCGCCTTGCCAACCAGATCGCCGCCGGCGAGGTGGTGGAGCGCCCTGCCTCCGTGGTCAAGGAGCTGGTCGAGAACGCGCTCGACGCCGGCAGCACCCGCATCGACATCGATGTCGAGCAGGGCGGCGTGCGCCTGATCCGCGTGCGCGACAACGGCGACGGCATTGCCGCGGACGACCTGCCGCTGGCGCTGGCGCGGCACGCCACCAGCAAGATCCTCGACCTGGAAGACCTGGAGGCGGTCGCCACCCTCGGCTTCCGCGGCGAGGCCCTGGCCTCCATCGCCTCGGTGTCGCGCCTGCTGCTGTCCTCGAGCGCCGACGCCAGCGGCATCGGCCATGCCGTGCGCAGCGAAGGCCGCGACATGGAAGCCGTGGTCGAGGCCGCGGCGCACCCGCGCGGCACCACCGTCGAGGTGCGCGACCTGTTCTTCAATACGCCGGCGCGGCGCAAGTTCCTCAAGACCGAGCAAACCGAATTCTCGCACCTGGAGGAAACCGTGAAGCGCCTCGCGCTGGCGCATCCGGAAGTGGCGATCAGCCTTACCCACAATGGTCGCCAGGTCCACGGCCTGCGCGCCGCGCAGGAAGAGCAGGAGTGGCGGCGGCGTCTGGCCGCCCTGGTCGGCCAGGCCTTCATGGAACACGCGGTGCCGGTGGCGATCGAGAGCGGCGGCTTCTTGCTGCGTGGCTGGGTTGGCCTGCCCACATTCTCGCGCTCGCAGGCCGACCTGCAGTATTTCTACGTGAACGGACGCATGGTGCGCGACCGCGTAGTGACCCATGCCGTGCGCCAGGCCTATGCCGACGTGCTCTTCCATGGCCGTCATCCCGCCTATGTGCTGTTCTTCGAGCTCGACCCGGGCGCGGTCGACGTCAATGTGCATCCCACCAAGCACGAGGTGCGCTTCCGCGAGCAGCGCTCCGTGCACGATTTTCTGTATCGCAGCCTGCACCGCGTCATCGCCGAGCTGAAGCCGCAGGACCAGGCGCCGGTCAGTGCCGCGGCCACCGCCGCCGATGCGCTGCTGCCGCAAGTGCGCGAGCAGAGCGCGCTGGCGCTGCCCGGCAATCGCGAGAGCGCCTGGGCCTCGGCCTTTGCCGGCGCGGGATCGGGCCATGGCGGAGGCCACCCCGGCGGGTTTGGTCCGGCCACGGCAGGCGAGGGCGCGGCGGGAGCGGCGGCTGGCATTGCCGCCGGCAGCGCCTATCCTTTGAGCGGCGGCGGCAGCTACGCCGGCACTCCCTGGGCGGCCACCCCGCCCGGCTCCGCCGACACTGCCGCCGCCCTGACGTTCCAGCGCCCCGCCGATAGTGCCGCCGCGTATGCCTTCCCGGGAGCTGCTCCTGGCGCGGCTGCCTTCCCGGCCTCCGGCAGCAGCGGCTTCGCCACCATGGCGGCCGCCACCCACGAAGGCGCTACGCCGCCACTCGGGTTTGCGCTGGGCCAGCTGCATGGCATCTACATCCTCGCGCAAAACGCCGAAGGCCTCGTACTGGTCGACATGCATGCCGCCCACGAGCGCATCACCTACGAGCGGCTCAAGGCCAGCTTCGATGCCGGCCAGCTCGCCTCGCAGCCGCAACTGGTGCCGCTGTCGCTGGCGGTGTCCTCGCGCGAGGCCGACCTGGCCGAAGCCGAGCATGATTTCTTCCTGCGCCTCGGCTTCGAGCTCGAGCGCATGGGTCCCGAGACCCTGCTGGTGCGCGCACTGCCCGTGCTGCTCGGCCAGGCCCGCGCCGAGATCCTGGTGCGCGACGTGCTGGCCGACCTGGTTGTGCACGGCAGCACCCGCCGCATCGAGGAGGCCCACAACGAGTTGCTCGCCACCATGGCCTGCCATGGCAGCGTGCGTGCCGGCCGCCAGCTCACCCATGCCGAGATGAACGGCCTGCTGCGCGACATGGAGGCCACCGAGCGCTCCGGCCAGTGCAACCACGGTCGCCCCACCTGGACCCGCCTGACCCTGAAGGATCTCGATCGCCTTTTCCTGCGCGGTCGCTGATCCGGCGGCGGTTGCCCCGGCTTTCCTCCCGTCGTGACCGCCAAAGCCAAAGCCAAAGCCAAAGCCAAAGCCAAAGCCAAAGCCAAAGCCAAAGCCAGCGCCGCTTCATCGAGTCAGCCAGGGCCAGCTCCGCCAAGGCCGTCACAACCTGCGCCACCCCGGTCAATGTCCTACACGACACCCCGCCGATTTCCCTACGTAAATAGGAAGGGCGACTGAGAGTCAGCATCAGCATTTCGGCGTCTCATACGCTCTACGGATTGAGCGGTTGCCATAACCCCTGGCGCCGGTGAGGAACGAGGCGCCAACGCTGCGGCCATCGCCGTCAACAATGCCCTCGACGAGCTCTTGATAAGGCTGCCGGCAACACCGGGGCCGACCCGCCGGCGCGGCACTACGCACGGTGGCCGGTCGCTCCGCCAGGACACACCGCAGCACCGGCGTGCCGGGCACCCGCCCCGCACCCGCCGCCCACAGGACGTGGCGCGGTTTTCACCAGGTTCAGGGAGAACGGCTGAATGGATGCAGCCCCGACACACGGCCTTGCCACACTGGCCGACATGCGCCGCGGCAGCCTGATGCTGCTGGTGGTGGCGCTGGCCTGGTCCAGCTATGCCGCCATCGTCTGGCTGAGCCACGGCTTCAGCGTCCTGCACCTGATCAATGTCGCGGCCGCCCTGGCCTGCCTGCTGGTGCGGAGCTGGCAGGACCGCGGCCAGACCCTGGCCCACCTCGACATGGGCTGCCACCTGGCCGGCAGCGCCAACCTGCTCGCCCTGGTGGCGCTGGCCCTGCTCACCGGCCAGTCCCACGCCTTCATTGCCTGGTACCTCGCACTGCTGCCGCTCAGCATTGCCTTCGTGGGCAGCGTGCGCGCCGCCCTCATCTGGACCGCGCTGTCCGCCACCGCCAGCGTGGCCATCGGCATCAGCGAATACTTCGTCGCCATCCCCGCCCAGGGGCTGCCGGGCGCCGACTACGAAAGCCTCTGCCGCCTGGCGCTGGTGCTGCTGTGCGCCGGCATCGGCATCGTCTCGCGCGCCACCAGCCAGCATCACATCCACGAACTCGAGGCGCAGAAGGCCATCATCGCCGAGCAGGCGCGCATCCTCGGCGAAGCCCTCATGGCCGAGAAAAAAGCCAAGGTCGTCGCCGAAGAGGCCAATCGCGCCAAGAGCGAGTTCCTCGCCACCATGAGCCACGAGATCCGCACGCCGTTGAACGGCGTCATCGGCCTCAACACCCTGCTGCAGGACACCCTGCTCGACGAGGAGCAGCGGCGCATGGTCGAGCTGGCGCGCGTCTCCGGCGAATCCCTGCTGCGCCTGCTCAACGACATGCTGGATTTTTCCAAGATCGAATCCGGGCGCTTTACCCTCGAGGCCATGGATTTCTCGCCCGCCGACATCTGCCAGGAAGTGCTGGACTGCCTGGAGCCGGCCGCGCGTGACAAGGGCGTGGCGTTGCAACTGGAGCTGTCCTCCGGCGTACCGGGACTGCTGCGGGGCGATGCCGGCCGCCTGCGCCAGGTGCTGGCCAACCTGATCGGCAATGCCGTGAAGTTCACCCACGAAGGCGAGGTGGTGCTGCAACTGCGCCACCGCAACGATGCCCAGGGCCGCCCCTGGCTGGGCATCGAGGTGCGCGATACCGGCATCGGCATCGCCGCCAGTGACCTGCAGCGCCTGTTCACGCCCTTTACCCAGGCCGACGCCTCCACCACGCGCAAATACGGCGGCACCGGCCTCGGCCTCACCATCAGCAAGCGCCTCTGCGAATTGATGGGTGGCAGCATCCGCGCCAGCAGCGCGCCCGGCGTCGGCTCCGTGTTCCGCGTCGACCTGCCCTTTGCTGCCGCCCACACCCGTCTGGCGCGTCCCATTGAAACCTATGTGCCCGTCGCCAGGGTCACTGGCTTCGGCCCTGTCGGCAGCGACAGCCAGATTGACGCTGACGCCGCCCGCCGCCCCAGTCACAGCGCCAACAGCAACAGCAACAGCAGCACCAACAGCAACATCGGCAACGGGAGGGATCGTGACGCCGACGATGCCCGCCGCGCCAACCGCAGCGCGGGTAGCGCCGTTCCCCGCCTGCCCCGCGTCCTGGTCGCCGAAGACAATCCCGTCAATCAGGTCGTGGCCAGCAGCATGCTGAAAAAACTCGGCTACCAGGCCGACCTGGTCGACAACGGCCTCGATGCCGTCGCCGCCATGGCCTCCGGCGACTACGACCTCGTCCTCATGGACTGCCGCATGCCGGTCATGGATGGCTACGAGGCCTGCCGCACCATCCGCGAACAGGAGCAGGGCGTCCGCCATACCCCCATCATCGCCATGACCGCCAGCGTCATCATGGGCGAGCGCGAGCACTGCCTGGAGGTGGGCATGGACGATTACCTGTCCAAGCCCGTGCGCATGTCCGACCTCGGCTCCATGCTGCAGCGCTGGCTGCCCGTCCAGGCCGCCATGTAGGCCGGGCTTCACAACTTCCTGCAGGTCGGGCTTCAGCCGGGGGCGCCTGGCCCGACGCCCTTGCCCACCAACGGCCGCCAGCCGACCAACAGCCAACAGCCAACAGCCAACAGCAACAGCCAACAGCAACAGCCAACAGCGCCGCCCCGCTGACATTCCCCACCTGCCACCGGGGCCGGCGGCCCTGTACCATCCGCGCATCCGCCGCCACCTCCGGGATCCCCGGTCGCCATGACACCGCCCCTGCCGCCCGCCCTCCTGCTCATGGGCCCGACCGCCTCCGGCAAGACCCAGCTCGCCATCGACCTCGTCGAGCGCGGCCCCTTCGAGATCATTTCGGTGGACTCGGGCATGGTCTACCGCGGCATGGACATCGGCACCGCCAAGCCCGACGCCGCCACCCTCGCGCGCGCCCCGCACCGCCTCATCGACATCCGCGATCCGGCCCAGGCCTATTCCGCCGCCGAGTTCCGCGCCGATGCCCTGGCCGCCATGGCCGAGATCACCGCCGCCGGCCGCATTCCCCTGCTGGTGGGCGGCACCATGCTTTACTTCCGCGTCCTGCTGGAGGGCCTCGCCCCCATGCCCGAGGCCGACCCCGAACTGCGCGCCCGGCTCGAGGCCGAGGCCGCCAGCCAGGGCTGGCCGGCCCTGCATGCCCGCCTCGCCGCGGTCGACCCGGTGGCCGCCGCCCGGCTCGCGCCCAACGATTCCCAGCGCCTGCAACGCGCGCTCGAGGTCTACGAGCTCACCGGCAAGCCGCTGTCGCAGTGGCATGCCGAGCAGCCGCCCGCCGTGGCGCCGCCCTACCGTTTTATCCAGCTCGCCCTGGCCCCGCCCGAGCGCGTCCTGCTGCACGCGCGCATCGAGCGCCGCTTCGACGAGATGCTGGCGGCGGGGCTGGTGGCGGAAGTCGCCGGCCTGAAGGCGCGGCCCGACCTGCACGCCGGCCTGCCGGCGATGAAGGCAGTGGGCTATGCCCAGGTCTGGGATTATCTGGACGGCGGCGGCGACGCCGCCGGGATGCGCCTGCGCGGCATCTACGCCACGCGCCAGCTGGCCAAGCGCCAGCACACCTGGCTGCGCCGATTTGACGAGGCCGACTGGTACGATGGCGCACAGCCCGGACTGGCAGGCCTGCTCTTGAAAAAGTGGCAGGCAGACAGCACATTAGTCCCTACGCGGGGATGACGGGCCAACGGTCGGGGCCGGCGGTCGGGCGGCCAATCTTGCCCGACCAGACGACCGGGACTTCGCTCAACCCCCCTGCTATCTTCGCGTCGCCCGCTTGGGCACTTTTTGCGCACTGATTTTTTAGCCCGGTTTGGGCCCCACAGGAGAAGAACTCATGTCCAAAGGACAAACGCTGCAGGATCCCTTCCTGAACGCCCTCCGCAAGGAGCGCATTCCGGTTTCCATCTTCCTCGTCAATGGCATCAAGCTGCAGGGCCAGATCGAGTCCTTCGACCAGTACGTGGTCCTGCTGAAGAACACCGTGTCGCAGATGGTCTACAAGCACGCCATCTCCACCGTGGTCCCGGCCCGCAATCCCCGCGCCACCGTGCCGGGCGCCGCCCATGGTCCCGCCGCGGCCGGCGGTGGCTTCCAGGCCCCCGGGCAGGATGACGACGGCTTCGAAGACGAGCGCCAGCCCAATTTCTAAGGCTGGCCCGCGCGTCAGTGCCGGGGCAGGCTTGCCGGTCCCGGGCTATCGTCCAGCAACGCCGCCATCAGGCGGCGTTGCTGTTTCTAGTCCCGGCCCCGGCCCGGTTTCTGCCCCGGCCCCGCTTTCTGCAGGTCGGGCTTCAGCCGGGGGCGCCGAGCCCGACAGCGCCGAGCCAGACAACCCCGCGCGATGTGGCGCCGGCATCAATCGGACCATGGTGTCGGGCTGAAGCCCGACCTACAGTTAACCAGCAGCCGTATCGGCCCTAACCGAAGCCGCGGCGCTGGCCCTAACCGAAGCCGCGGCGCTGGCCGTAAACGAAGCCGCGGCATCGGCCGCAAATGCAACCGCGGCGCAGGCCGTAAACGAAATGGCGGCGCAGGCCGCGATGAACAGAGGTAATGCGTGGAGTTTTTCGAGCGCCCGGCGGGCGGTGAAAAAGCGGTACTGGTGCACCTGGACATGCGCGACGAGCGCCAGGAAGAAGACCTGGAAGAGTTTCGCCTGCTGGCCGACTCCGCCGGCGTCGAGACCATGGGCGTCATCGGCGGCTCGCGCCAGCGCCCCGACCCCAAGTTCTTCGCCGGCACCGGCAAGGTCGAAGAGGTCAAGGAACTGGTCAAGGCCACCGGCGCCGAGGTCGTGCTCTTCGACCACGCCCTGACCCCGGCCCAGGAACGTAACCTCGAGCGCGAGCTGGAATGCCGCGTGCTGGACCGCACCGGCCTCATCCTCGACATCTTCGCGCAGCGCGCCCGCACCTTCGAAGGCAAGCTCCAGGTCGAGCTGGCCCAGCTCCAGCACCTGGCCTCGCGCCTGGTGCGCGGCTGGACCCACCTCGAGCGGCAGAAGGGCGGCATCGGCCTGCGCGGCCCCGGCGAAACCCAGCTCGAAACCGACCGCCGCCTGCTGCGCGCGCGCATCACCCACCTGCAGGAGCGCCTGGACAAGGTGCGCCTGGTGCGCGCCCAGGGCCGCGCCTCGCGCCAGAAGGCCGCGGTGCCCACCGTCTCCCTGGTGGGCTATACCAACGCCGGCAAGTCCACCCTGTTCAACCACCTCACCCGCGCCGACGTCTACGCCGCCAACCAGCTTTTCGCCACCCTCGACCCCACCCTGCGCCGGGTCGCCCTGGAAGGCTTTGGTCCCGTGGTGCTGGCCGATACCGTGGGCTTTATCCGGCACCTGCCGCACCGCCTGGTCGACGCCTTCCGCGCCACCCTTGAAGAGACCGTCGAGGCCGACCTGCTGCTGCACGTGGTCGACTGCGCCAGCCCCGAGCGCGACCGCCAGATCGCCTCGGTCGACGAGGTGCTGGGCGAAGTCGGCACCACCGCGCCCATGCTCCTGGTCTACAACAAGCTCGACCTGCTCGAAGGGCGCGATCCGCGCATCGACCGCGATGACCAGGGCGTACCCCAGGCGGTGTGGCTGTCGGCGCGCGAGAACCGCGGCCTCGACCTGCTGCGCCAGGCCATCGCCGAGCGGCTGGGGCCGCAGCGCTTTGAAGGCGATCTGCTGCTGCCGGCGCGCCTGGGTCGCCTGCGCGCCCGCCTCTTTGCCGGCGGTGCCGTGCTGCAGGAGGCCATCGACGAGGAGGGCAACGCCCGCGTCCAGCTGCGCCTGCCGCGCACCGACCTCGAGCTCCTGCTGCGCCAGGAAGCCCTGACGCTCGAGGACCTGCTGCCCGCGGGCGCCGACAACCCCTATGCCGCGCTGCCCGAGGAAGAGGAGGCGGCGCCCGACTACGGCCGCCCCCTGCACCTGGACGATCCCGATCCCCTGGGTCCGCCGGGCGTCGCCCCGGCGCCGGCCGACTAGCCGGAGCCGCCGCCATGTCCTGGAACCCGCCCGGCCAGAAACCCGGCAAGCCCCTCCCGGGCCAGGCCCCGGCGCGCCCGCGCGCCCCCGGCGCCGCCGCGGACCCGGAGCGGGAGGCCGGCGCCGCCGGCACCGGCGACGAAGCCGGCAGCAGCGACGAAAAAGGATTCAACAGCGGCGATCAGCCTGGAAATGGCAGCGATCGAGCCGGTGGCGGCGGACACGGAGGCCACGAAGCCGGCGGCCCTCCCGGCAGCGGCAACGGCAACGGCCGTAGCGGTGGCAGCGACAGCGCATGGGGCGACAAAAGCAGTGGAAAGAATGCTGACAAAAGCGGCGATAGCACCACAAAAAGCCGCGATCAAGACGCTAAAGGCCGGAAACCCCCGGTAACGCCGGGCTACCGCCCCGACCCCCGCGCCAACGCCCCCCGCCGCTACGGCAGCGAGCAGCGCCGCGACGACCAGGACCCCGACGACAGCCGCTTCCCCGCCGGCCTCGACGACTTCCTGCGGCGCCTGAACGTCGTGCTCGGCCCCGGCCCCGGCACCACCCGCCTGGTTGCCCTGGTGCTGCTCGCGGCCGCCTTTACCTATGGCGGCCTCGGCTTCCACCAGGTGAAGGAGGGCGAGCGCGCCCTCGTGCTGCGCCAAGGTCGCCTGCATGCCGTGCAGGGCCCCGGCCAGCACTGGAACCCGCCCCTCATCGACACCTGGCGCAGCGTCAACGTCGGCGCCGTGCGCGAAGCCGCGCTCAGCACCGAGGTCATCAGCCATGACGAAGACCTGGCCGCGGCGACCCTGGTCCTGCGCTACCGCATTGCCGACCCCGTGGCCTGGGCGCTGCGCTTTGACGATGCCGACGCCGAGCTCCTGCATGCCGCCGAGGCCGCGCTGCAGGCAGCGGCCGCCCGCCTCGACATTGCCGAGCCGCACGGCCCTGGCCAGCGCCAGTGGACTGACGCGGTGCAGCGCGAGGTGGCCGCGCACCTGCGCCGGCGCGACTCCGGCCTGGCCCTTGTCGGCGTCAGCCTGGAGCGCGTCACCACGCCGCCGGCGCTGGATGATGTCGTGGCCGCGGTCGCCCGCGCCCGCGCCGACATCGCCACCACCGTGCAGGAAGCGCGCGCCCGCGGCGAGGCGGAACTGAAGGCGGCGCAGGACGCCGCGCGCGCCCGCGTTGCCGCCGCCGAGGCCGCGCGCGACGCCGCCCTGCAGCGCGCGCAGCTCGATGCCGTGCGCCTGCGCGCCGCCATCGACGCCGCCCGCCGCGACCCCGCCGGCACCCGCCAGCGCCTCTATGAAGAGACCGTGGCCGACGTGCTGGCGCGCACCCCCACCGTCATCGTCGGCGAGCAGGGCCTGGATGCCCTCGCCATTCCCGCGGAAAAGCTGCGCACCCCCAGCCCCTTGCCGCCCTCACCCGCGACCGGGAGGGCGCCATGAACATGCGCTGGCTGAATGCCCTGGCCGGCGTCCTGCTGGTCCTGCTGCTCGCCCTCAACAGCCGCAGCGTGGTGTCGGCCCACGAGGCCGGCGTGCGCCTGCGCCTGGGCGAGGCGGTAGAGGTCGGCCTGCCGCCCGGCGCCTACTGGCGCTGGCCCCTGGTCGACGTCATCCGCACCGTGGACATGCGCACGCGCTTTTCCGTGCTGCAGGGCGAGGAGATGATCGACCTGCTCGACGAGAGCATGGCCGTCGATGCCTGGGTGGTGTGGAAGATCCGCGACCTGCCGCGCTACTACCTGGCCACCGGCGCCGACCGCGAGCGCGCCACCGCCCTCATGCGGCCGGTGCTGACCGAGGCCCTGCAGCGGCAGGTGGCCGGCGCCTCCTGGCCCGAGCAGCGCCCCGGCCTCGCGCCCGCCGTGCGCGCCGAGATCATTGCCGGCGCCGACCGCAAGCTCGGCCGCGAGCTCGGCATCCAGTTGCTGGACCTGGGCATCCGCCGCGTGCGCTTCACCGCGCTGGGCGAGTCCATGGTGCTGGAGCGCATGCGCATGGCGCGCGAGGACCAGGTCGCGGCCCTGCGCGCCGAGGCCCAGGAGCAGGCCCGCGCCGTGCGCGACGCGGCGCAGCAGGAAGCCGCCGCCGTCACCGCCGCGGTCGAGGCCCAGGCCGCGCAGATCGAGGCCGCCGGCCAGCGTGACGCGGCCGCCCTGCTCGCCGCCGAGGCCGCCCGCGACCCCGCGCTGGCGCGCTACTGGCAGGCGCTGCAGCACTGGCGCGGCGGATTCGGCAAGCCCGGTGACGTGCTGGTCCTGGCCGAAGGCAGCGAACTGGCCCGGCTTCGTGCGAAACTGAAGCTCGACCAGGCCACGCCGCCCGCCACCGGGACGGGTACTCCCGCGGGTGCCGCCGGTACTGCCGGCCCTGGCGCCGCAGCAACGGTGCCCGTGCCGCCGGCCGCGAAACCGGCGCCCCCATCCCCCGAGGTTTCCCCGTCCAAATGATCCGCGGATTCATCCTCCTGTTGCTGTGCCAGCTGGCCGGCGAGCTGATTGCCCGCAGCCTTGACGTGCCCGTGCCCGGCGGCGTCATCGGCATGCTGCTGCTGTTCATCGGCCTGCTGCTCTACCGCGGCGTGCCCGAAGAACTGGAGCAGGCCAGCCAGGGCGTGCTCAAGCACCTGGCGCTGTACTTCGTGCCGGCCTCGGTGGGCATCATGACCATGGGCCCGTTGCTGGCGCAGGAAGGCGTGCGCATCGGCGTGGTGATGGTGCTGTCCACCCTGATCCCGCTGCTGGCCTGCGGCTATCTGCTGGACCGCTGGCTGGCGAAGCGGGGCCTGGCATGAACGACGCGCTGGCCTATGTGCTGCAGACCCCGGTGCCCTGGCTGATCCTGACCCTGGCCGCCTACGAGGGCGGCACCTGGCTGTTCCGCCGCCTGGGCCAGCCGGTATGGGCGCCGCCGCTGCTGATCGCGCTCGCCCTCATCATCGGCGTGCTGCTCGCCACCGGCAGCGACTACCGCGACTACTTTGCCGGCAACCAGCTCCTGCACTTCCTGCTGGGCCCGGCCACCGTCGCCCTGGCGGTGCCGCTCTACCACGCCCTGCCGCGCCTGCTCGCCGCCTTCCGGCCCCTGGCCGGCACCTTGCTGCTGGGCTCGGCGCTGGGCGCACTGGGCGCCATGGGCCTGGCCTGGGCCTTCCTGCTCAGCCAGGACAGCATCCTGGCCTTTGCCACCCGCGCCGTGACCACCCCCATCGCCATCGGCATCGCCGAGAAAATCCACTCCCCGGTGGCCCTGGCCGCCGCCCTGGTGGGCTTTTCCGGGGTACTGGGCGCCGCCGTCGCCGAGCCCCTGCTGAAGGGCGTGAAAAGCGACATCGCCCGCGGCTTTGCCCTCGGCCTGGCCGCCCACGGCGTCGGCACCGCCCGCGCCTTCCAGATGCACCCCACCGCCGGCGCCTTCGCCGCCCTCGGCATGGGCCTGAACGGCATGATCACCGCCTTCTGGCTGCCGCCCCTGATCCGGGCCATCTACGGCGCCTGAGCCCGCCTGGCGCCGGAAGCCCCCCGGGTCGCCCCTGCCGCCACCGCCAACCCGAAGTCGGCCTCCACCTCCACCACAGCCACAGCCACAGCCCAAGCCCAAGCCCAAGCCCAAGCCCAAGCCCAAGCCCAAGCCCAAGCCCAAGCCCAA
>JAZKHS010000016.1:42703-64709 GCA_040385265.1 Pseudomonadota bacterium
GCCGGCCCGCGCTGTCCTTAAATACCCCCAAAAATGTCCGTTTTTTAACCGCTCTGTAATCAAAAAGGGGTATATTCGCTCCCTGCATGAGCTGCACCTGCCCCCTCCCCAAACGAGGAGGGGCGGAACCCTGATTTGGGGGTATACTCGGCTCATCATTTAGCGCTACGGTCGGCCCGTCCCGACCCTCGCGGGAGGCGGTTTTCCGCCTTCCGGTCAGGCCTTTTGGCCATTGCGGCCGGTCCGCCCAGTGCCTTCCAGGGCCGATGCGCCTGGCCCCGACACCGCTGCGGCGGCGTCCGTCATAAGGCCAGTTACACCGGGGGGCAACGCCTCCCGCCGTGCCAGGAAGGCGACGTGCAGCGCATCAGGGAGACCGGCGCCCTCGTTGCCCTCCCTGACTCAACGAAAAAAGCGGTATCGTACGGCGCCAGAAACGGCATCGACGGTGCCAGCCGGAATCACACCCAGCAGTGGCTGGAAGAGGGAAGTACCATGCGCAAGATCTATACGGCCGCCGTCCTGGCGACGCTTCTGGGCAGCAGTGCCCTCGCCATCGCCGCCGACGCCGCCCCGGCGCCCGCCGCTACCAGCACCGCTGTCGGCCAGGCCATGCTCAATAACCTGATCGAGTCCGGCGTGCGCCTGACCAGCCGCGAAGCCGCCGCCGTCAAGGCCGCCACCCCGGCCCAGCTCGGCACCCTCGTCGCCCAGCTCGTCTACGCCCACCCGCAGGACGCCGCCGCCATCACCGCCGCCGCCATCGCCGCCGCGCCGGGCCAGGCCGCCGTCATCGTCAGCGCCGCCATCCGCACCGCCCCCAGCCAGGCCGCCGCCATCACCGCCGCCGCCATTGCCGTCGCCCCCACCCAGGCCGTGGCCATCACCAGCGCCGCCGTGACCGCCGCCCCCACCCAGGCCGCCGCCATCACCAGCGCCGCCATCGGCGCCGCCCCGCGCCAGGCCGTGGCCATCACCAGCGCCGCCGTGACCGCCGCCCCGGACCAGGCCGCCGCCATCCAGGAGGCCGCCGTGGCCGCCTCGCCGCAGAACGCCGCCGCCATCATCCAGGCCGTGGCCGCCGCGGTCAGCAGCGCTACCAGCACCTCCGGCTCCGGCAGCTCGGGCAACACCAGCACCAGCAGCACCAGCAGCATTCCCAGCGGCGGTGGCGGCGGTGGTGGCGTCCCCAGCCCCAACTGAGGCCGGCGCCTCGGGGCCGTAATCAGCACGCAGTAGCCGGGCCGGCAGCGACGCCAGCCCTGCTGTTTATGTAGCGTCAGGTGTGTAAGGACGACAGGGGTTATGAGCAAGAAACATCAAGCCGCCACGCTGAGCCTCGTGGCCGCGGCCACACTGGCCACCCAGGCCTGGGCCCTGGATCCGGTGGGGTACAAGACGGCGGAAGATTTGCTGATCACGCCCGGCCTGCAGGTCAGTGAGCGCTGGGACGACAACTTCCGCTCCGTGGCAGCCAATGAAGAGTCCTCCTTCGTGACCACCGTGGCGCCGCGCGTCAACTTCAATGCCAAGGGCAGGAAGACGGAGTTCAATCTCGACTTCGGCGTCTCGCACGACATCTTTCACTCCAGTCACGGCGACGACAATACCGACCGCAATGCCGGCGCCTCGCTGGCGCTGACCTTCGATCGCCGCAATCGCCTGAACCTGAATGCCGGCTTTGCGCACGTGGAAGAAACTTCCTCGCTGGTGCAGAACCTGCAGAACGACATCTACGAGCAGCTCGATGCCGGCCTGACCTACGGCTATGGCGCCGAGACCGCGCGCGGCCAGATCGAGTTCGGCGCCAACACCAGCCGCCTGCGTTTCCGCAACGATCTGGTGCTGCTGGGCGGCGCCGTGCTGAACGCCGACCGCGAGCGCGATGCCGACCAGCTCAAGGGCATTTTCTACGTGGCGCTGGCGCCCAAGACCAAGGCGTTGTTTGAAGTGCGCCAGACCGAATTCAGCTACGTCACCAATTCCGTGCTGGATTCCACCAACACCGCGCTGCTGGCGGGCGTGAAGTGGGAGGCCACCGCGCAGACCCAGGGCACGGTCAAGGTGGGCAGCGAGACCAAGGAATTCGAGTCCGCCGCCCTCGGTGAAACCGACAATGCCATGTGGGAAGTCAGCGTGATCTGGAGTCCGCTCAGCTACTCCACCTTCACGCTGAGCTCCAACAGCCGGTTCGACGAAGGCAATAACGGCGCGTCGGTCATCGAGAGCCAGTCCACCGCGCTGGACTGGCAGCACCAGTGGCTGCAGCGCCTGAGCACCAACGCCAACGTGGGCGTGTCCAGTCAGGATTATGTGGGGGCACCGGTGAGCCTGGGCGGCGCCGACCGCGCCGACGAGATTTTCACGGCAGGCTTTGGCGTGACCTATGCCATGCGCCGCTGGCTGGATCTTGGCCTTGGCTACAAGTTCTCGCAGAACGACTCCAATGCGCCGACGCGTAACTACGAGCGCAATATGGTGGCGCTGACGGCAGCCGCCAGTTTGTAAATCCGCGCCGGTGCGACGCAAGGGGCCTTTGGCCCCTTTTGTCTTCAGGGCGCCTTGTTGTGTACGGAATAAAGCTGTGTACGGAATAACGATGATTCGGAAAATGGTGGCGCTGCTGGTGGCCCTGCTCCTGGGTGCCAGCGGCATGGCCGTGGCAAACGGCAACTCGCAGCCCGGCACTCCCCCGGCCGGGATCGCCCCCTTCGGCAACTCGCAATACCGCCTCGCCTCCGGCGATGTCATCCGCATCAATGTGTTTGGCGAGAAAGACCTGAGCTTCGAGGAAATCATCCTCTCCGACGCCGGCACCTTCTCCTATCCCTTCATCGGCGAAGTGCAGGCGCGCGGCAAGACCGCCGCCGAGATCGAGGCCATCCTCATCGGCAAGCTCAAGGGCGACTTCCTGGTGGACCCGCGCGTCTCCGTGCGCGTGCTCAAGTACCGCCAGTTCTATATCAGCGGCGAAGTGAAGACCCCCGGCGGTTATCCCTACCAGCCGGGCCTGACCCTGCGCAGCGCCGCGGCGCTGGCGGGTGGCCTCACCGAGCGTGCTTCCACCGGCCGCATGATGATCATTCGCGAAGGGGATGCGCTGCGCACGCCGCAGAAAGCCACGCTGGATACGCCGATCAATCCCGGTGACACCATCACCATCGACATGGGTTTCTTCTGAGCATGGATACCAATACGACCTCGGCCGTGCGCAGCCTGATCACCTCCCGTCAGGACGAAGGTGACGATGAAATCGACCTGCGCAAGCTCTGGCATACGCTGTGGCACCGCAAGTGGCCCATCCTCGCGCTCACCGCGGCCGTCACGCTGGTGGCCATCCTGGTGGCGCTGTCGCTGACGCCCATTTACCGCGCCACGGCCTCGATCCTGATCGAGGAAAAAACCGCCAATGTGGTGTCCATCGAGCAGATCTACGGTGTGGAAGGCCGCGGCAACGAATACCTGCAGACCCAGCTCGAGCTGCTGCGCTCGCGCGCCCTGGCCGAGCGCGTGGTCCGGCAGCTCAAGCTGACCGAGCACAAGGAATTCGATCCGCGCCAGCAGCCGAAGCCCCTGATCAGCCTGGGCAATCCCTTCGCGAATTTCAGCGCTGACAAAATCGTGCCCGGCACCATGCCGGCCGATCTGGAGGCACAAGCCGCCGCCACCGAAACCCAGATTTTTGACAGTGTTACCCGCGCCCTCATGGCGCGCACTACCATTGCGCCGCAGGGCAAGAGCTATGTGATCAAGGTGTCGGTGGACATGGCGGATGCGCGGCTGGCGGCCGCTGCCGCCAATGCCCTGGCGCACGGCTTTATCGAGATGCAGCTGGAAGCCGGCATGGACATGTCCCTGACGGCCACCAACTGGATGAACAGTCGCCTGGGCGAACTGCACGTCAACCTGAAGAAAGCTGAAGACAAGCTGCAGGCCTTCCGCGAAGCGGAAAACCTGGTGGACCTGGAGGGTGTCACCACCATCAGCGCCAACGAGTTGCAGGCCACCGGTGAGCGCATGATCGATGCCCGCCGCCAGCGCGCCGAGGCCGAGAGCCAGTATCGTCAGGTGGCGACCATTTCCAAGGGTGATTGGGAACGACTGGCCTCGGTGCCGGCGGTGCTGGGGCATCCGCTGATCCAGACGTTCAAAGGCGAGGAAGCCCGCGCGCGCAGCAAGGTGGAAGAGCTGTCGCGCCGCTACGGCCCGCGCCATCCGGTGATGGAAGCCGCCAAGTCCGAGCTGAATGCCGCCTCCGCCAGCCTGCGCAGCCAGGTGGAGCAGGTGGTCGCCGGCATCGAGCGCAACTACCAGCTGGCGCTGGCCAACGAGAATTCGCTGCAGAGCTCCTTCAATGCCAATCGCGCGCAAATCCAGGATATTTCCCGCAAGGAATTCCGTCTGCGCGAGCTGCAGCGCGACGTCGATACCAACCGCACGCTGTATGGCACCTTCCTCACTCGCCTCAAGGAAACCGCTGCCACCGCCGACCTTAGGGCCGCCAACGCGCGCGTGGTGGACAGCGCCACGCTGCCATCCGCTCCAGTCAAGCCGAACAAGCCGCTGATCGTGATGGTCGCCATGATGCTGAGCCTGATGGTGGGCGTCGCCCTGACCCTGCTGCTGGAAGCGTTGAACAACACATTCAAGGGCACCGACCAGGTGGAAGGCCTGCTCAACCTGCCGGTGTTCGGCATCCTGCCGCTGATGAAGGGGGCAGAGCGCAATGTGCTCGCGCGCATGTTCAGTCAAGGCAAGGACAGCCGCTTCTCGGAATCCATCCGCACCATCCGTACCGGCGTGGTGCTCTCGGGCATGGATCATCCCCACCAGGTGATGGTGGTGACCTCCACCGTGCCCGGCGAGGGCAAGACCACCGTTTCCGCCAACCTGGCCTTTGCGCTGGGGCAGATGGAAAAAGTGCTGCTGGTCGACGCCGACCTGCGCCGCCCGACGGTAAGCAAGAGCTTCGAGTTCCCGGTAGGCACGCCCGGCCTGGCCAATCTCATCGCCGGCACGGCGCGTATCGAGGAAT
The DNA here is from genome assembly GCA_040385265.1 of Pseudomonadota bacterium. Classification (GTDB taxonomy): domain Bacteria; phylum Pseudomonadota; class Gammaproteobacteria; order Pseudomonadales; family Moraxellaceae; genus UBA2031. The sequence continues at coordinate 47,739 of JAZKHS010000016.1, forward strand.
GCATTCGCACGGTGGATGGCATCGACATCATCGGCGCTGGCGCGGTGCCGCCGAATCCGCTGGAGCTGCTGTCCTCGCCGAACTTCGACAAGGTGCTGGACGAGCTGAAGACGCGTTACGAGCGCATCGTCATCGACTCGCCGCCGACGCAGGCGGTCAGCGACGCCACCGTGCTGGCGACCCATGCTCACACCCTGCTCTATGTGGTGCGCGCCGCCAGCACGCCGATTCCGCTGGTGCAGAAGGGCATTGGCCAGTTGTTGCAGAACAATGCGCCGGTCAACGGCATCATCCTGAACCAGCTCGATCTGGAGAAGGCGCAGAAATACGGCTACGGATACGGCTCGTACTATACCTATTACGGCTCCCAGGGCGACGGGGCGGCGGACTAAGGCAAGGACTTGCCATGATAGACCTGCATAACCACTTGCTGCCGGGCATCGACGACGGTGCCGATGACCTGGCGGCGGCGCTGGCCATGGCGCGCCTGGCGGTGGAGTGCGGCACCACGCATCTGGTGTGTACGCCGCATATCCATCCCGGCCGCTATGACAACACGCCGGAGAGCATCGAGGCCGCACGCCGGCTGTTCGTGGATGGCCTGCGCGAGGCGGGCATCGCCTTGCAGGTCGCCGCCGCCGCCGAGGTCCGCTTCGACATGGAGATCATGGCGGGCGTCAGCGCCGGGCGCATTCCCTTTCTGGGGAAATGGCAGGGCAGGGACGTGCTGCTGCTGGAGTTTCCTCATGGCGAGATGCCCTTTGGCGCCGAGCGCCTGACGCAGTGGCTGCTGGAGCGCGAGGTGATTCCCATGATTGCCCATCCGGAACGTAATAAGGGCGTGATGCGAACGCCCTCACGTCTCAAAGCCTTCATCGACCAAGGCTGTCTGCTGCAGGTTACTGCCGGCGCGCTGGTGGGTCGCTTCGGCGAGCGCGCGCAGGAATTGGCCGAGGAATTGCTGCAGGAAGGCGTAGTTACCGTAATTGCCAGCGATGCGCACAACCTGCAGCATCGTCCCCCGTTGCTGAGCGAAGGTTATGAGCGGGCGGCGCAGTTGGTGGGTGAGGCCCGGGCGGAGGCGCTGGTGCGCACAAGGCCTTGGGAAATCGCCCGGCATCATTTCGCATGAAGACCCGCTTCCTGGCCCGGCCCCGAAAGGCCTTTGCGGTTGCGCTGCTGTTGCCGGCGCTGCTGATTTTTGCGGTCGGCGTGGCCATGGCGGTCGCTGGCTTTGCCCGCTTCCAGGCAGAGGCCTTCCTGACGCATTGGGCGGAAAAGGCCCTGCCGCCGGAGGCGCGGGCATGGCAGGTGGCGGAAGCCGCAGCACAGCGTTCCGTGGGCTGGTATCCGGTGGCCAATGGCGAGTATCTGGACCGCCTGGGGCGCGTGTATAGCTGGCAATTTTACCAATTTCCCTATGGGGCGGCGGTGATGCTGCCGGCGTTGCCGCCGGAGCAGGCAGTGGTGGTCGAGCACTCGCGGCGCCAAGCGTTGGATGCTTACCGCGCCTCGGTGGCAGTGCGGCCGGCATGGCCGGACAGTTGGGCGCGCCTCGCACACGCCAAGCTGTACTTGCTGCAGATCGATGCCGAGTTCGGAGCGGCCTATGCGCGCGCCGCGCAGTTGGCCTTCGGGCGTGACGAAGTGAATCTGGAGCTGGCTGAGATGGGCTTTTTTGCCTGGCCATCATTGACGAATGGCTTGCGGGAGATTGCCCTGGAGCGTGGCCTGCGCGCCACGGACAGCGGACCTCGCGCGGCACGCAGAGTGAGGCAAAGGGCGGCACAAGCTGGCCTGGTGCCACAGCTATGCGGGCGCGCCACGCCGCAGCAGCGGATGGCGATCAGCCTCTGTCGCCAGGAAGAGGGATGATTTCGCCAGGAATGCAATTGATCGCATAGTGCTACGGATGATGGACGTGTAGCGAGTTACTAAAAGCTCCATAGCCTGGGGTATTGACGGACCAACCCTTGACTGGAAAAGACCAGAGAAACCATGAATCTTAATCACAAAATCATTGCTGTCCTCGGGCTGGGCTATGTGGGCCTGCCGCTGGCGGTGGAGTTCGGCAAGAAGCGGCCCGTCATCGGTTTTGACATCAAGCCGGACCGCGTCAATGAACTGCAGGCGGGCAAGGACCACACACTGGAGTGCAGCCCGGAAGAGCTTCAGTCGGCCAGCCAGCTCAGCTTTACCTGCCTTCCGGCGGACCTGAAGGCGGCACAGGTTTTCATCGTCACCGTGCCGACGCCCGTGGACCAGTCCAATCGCCCGGACATGACGCCCTTGGTCAAGGCCAGCGAAACAGTGGGTAAGGTGCTGAAGGCGGGCGACGTCGTGATCTACGAGTCGACGGTGTACCCGGGCGCGACCGAGGAAGTGTGCGTGCCCGTGCTGGAGCGCTTCAGTGGGCTGAAGTTCAATCAGGATTTCTTTTGCGGCTATAGCCCCGAGCGCATCAATCCTGGGGACAAAGAGCACCGCCTGCCCTCCATCAAGAAAGTCACCAGTGGTAGTACGCCGGCCGTGGCGGACGCCGTGGATGCCATGTACGCCGACATCATTGTGGCGGGCACGCACAAGGCCAGTAGCCTGAAGGTCGCCGAGGCTGCCAAGGTTATCGAGAACACCCAGCGCGACCTGAACATCGCCCTGATGAACGAACTCAGTCTGATCTTCCATCGTCTGGGCATCGACACCCAGGAAGTGCTGGCGGCAGCAGGCACTAAATGGAATTTTCTGCCATTCCGGCCGGGCCTGGTGGGTGGTCACTGCATAGGCGTGGACCCGTATTACCTGACGCACAAGGCGCAAGAGGTGGGTTATCACCCCGAGGTGATCCTGGCGGGGCGCCGGATCAACGACAACATGGCGCAGCACGTGGCGGACGAGACCGTGAAGCTGATGTTGCGCAAGGGCAAGCCGGTGCTGGGCAGCAAGATCCTGGTGCTGGGCCTGGCCTTCAAGGAAAACTGCCCGGACGTGCGTAACACCAAGGTGGTGGACATCGTGCGTACGCTGCAGCGCTACAACGCGCAGGTGGATGTGTTCGATCCGTGGATCGATGTCGCCGAGGCGCGCCACGAGTACGGCCTGGAGTGCCTGACGGCCCTGCCGGCACTGGGGCAGTATGCCGGGATCGTCCTCGCCGTAGGCCATCGTCAGTTCCAGGAGATGGGCCTGGCGGGTGTGAAAGCCCTGGGGGAAGACGGCGCCGTGATTTTTGACGTGAAGAGCATTCTGCCCTATGGGGCGGCGGATGGTCGGCTGTGAAGGAGCAGAGCATGAGCGCATATGAAGCCGTGCTGGCGCGCCTGCCGCAGCAGCCTGCGACCTGGCTGGTGACGGGCGTCGCCGGCTTTATCGGCTCCAACTTGCTGGAAGCCCTGCTGAAACTGGAGCAGCGCGTGGTGGGTCTAGACAACTTTGCCACCGGCCACCAGCGCAATCTGGACGAAGTGCAGTCGCTGGTGACGCCCGCGCAGTGGGCGCGCTTCACCTTCATTCAAGGCGACATCCGGGTGCTGGAGGACTGCCGTCGGGCCTGCGAGGGCGTGGACTATGTGCTGCACCAGGCGGCGCTGGGGTCGGTGCCGCGCAGCCTGGCGGATCCGATTGCCACGAATGCGACGAATATCGATGGCTTCCTGAATATGCTGGTCGCGGCGCGCGATGCGCAGGTGAAGAGCTTCACCTATGCGGCCAGCAGCTCCACGTATGGCGACCACCCGGGCTTGCCGAAGGTAGAGGATGTTATTGGCAGGCCGTTGTCGCCGTATGCGGTGACGAAGTATGTGAACGAGCTTTACGCGGAGGTTTTTGCGCGAAGCTATGGATTTCAGGCGATCGGGTTGCGGTATTTTAATGTATTCGGACGGCGACAAGATCCTGATGGCGCCTATGCTGCGGTTATTCCGAAATGGACCTCCTCCATGATTCGACAGGATGAGGTATTCATCAATGGCGATGGTGAGACGAGTCGTGACTTCTGCCATATCGATAATGTTGTTCAGGCCAATATTCTGTCGGCAACGGCGGTCGATGCGGCAGCTCTGAATCAGGTGTACAACGTCGCGGTAGGCGGGCGTACCACCTTGAACCAGCTTTTCGAGGCGCTACGAGCTGCGCTTGAGATCAACGGTGTCTCCTATGCTAAGCCGCCGGTTTATCGCGAGCAGCGAGCGGGTGATGTGCGTCACTCCCAGGCCAATATTGAAAAGGCTTCCTCTCATCTCGGGTATGTGGCGGGCATACGAGTGGAGGAAGGCATTAGGATGGCCATGCCTTGGTATATCGGGTTTCTCACACAGTAGGGAAATGATGAGAATGCCGGAAGTCGGGAGGTTCTGTTCTGGCATGCGTCACATCATCTGGGTGCGCAGCACCGGAAGCGCACCTGCATATGATCAGGCTTGGTAGGTATGACAGAACAAATCGGAAGGACGTTCCTCAGGTCGTCGGTGCTCAATGTCCTAATGGCCGCCTTCAATTTTTCGACGACGATCCTTCTTGTACGGTGGTTTGGATCTGAGACGTATTCCAGCTATATCGTTGATCTTTCGATTATCAGTCTCGTGTTGCTGATGATCGAGTTGGTGCCTAGCAACTATTCAGTCTTTCGGATGCAGGAAGATGGGAAATGGCAGGGCGTGCTGGCCACCTTCACGGTGGCCTCCATGGTTGGAGTGGCGCTGCTTGTTTTCATGGCGGGCATGCTGGGCGGCATCTTCAAGGCCTATTCCTTCTGGATGGTGGGATATGCCGCGGCACTTTCATCCAAGCGCTATCTGGATATTCTGCTGCAATCGTCGGGCCGGCTAACAGAGTTCCTTCAAATTGAGTTGGCAGCTGCATTTTTTAGGCTGGTGGCGCTGTGCTCGCTATTGATGGCGGGTAACACCGGTTCAACGGAGGTGTGGGCGTCCCTTGCAATCTCGGTGGTGCTGGCGCAGTTGCAATGGAGCGTGCGCAACAGCCATGAATTAGCTCCATTCTTCGGCGTAATGCGACTGGATCCCTGGCTCGGGATGTTGGCTAGGTGGAGAGACTTCCGAGGCTATTACCTTGGGATTGCATTGAAGCGTGTGAAGGATAATGCGGTTCCCCTGGTTGCCGACCGGATACTCGGCTCGGCGGAGGCCTTGGCCGCATTCTTCTTGGCCCAGAGAGGCCTTGTTTTTGCACTTGGGCAGGTCAGGATCCTAGAGTCGCTGCTTAATCATAGGGGCGCACTGAAGGCGGCATCCAGCCTTTCTTTGTCGAAAAAGTACATCCTTGGCGCAGCGGTCCAGTCGGCGTGTATTGCGACGTCGGCAGGGCTTTTCGTAGCGTCCGGCCTGAGTGCCCCACCGTGGAAAGTGGCAGTTGCCCTGAGCTTTTGCGTATGGCCAATATTGTTTTACGTCATGGACAGGGCAGAGGCATATTCGAGTTTCGATCCTGCCAGAGTAAATCGGTCCCTCTTGGGTTATCTCCTGATTCTGGTGCTGGGTGGGTGGCTGATGGGGTGGGTTGGTTCTTCGTCGGCGATTGTCTTCGCACTGCTTGTAGTGCTGGCTGAATTTTCGGCACTTGTCTTCATCAAGATGCGCAAAGAGGTTGTAAATGCTGAGGCGAATTAAAGCCTGGATGCTTTGGCTGCTGGTCTGCTTGAAGTTTCGGAACGTGAGGCTGGCAGAAGAAGGTGAGGGGTGCGTCTATCGCGGTCTTTCCAGCACGTTCGTGTGCCCATCAAAAGTTCACCTTGGTGACAATGTCCACATCGGGCCTGGCGCCCACATTGATGCCACCGGTGAAGTTTATATTGGGTCGGGGTCCATCTTTGGGCCTGGCGTCACGCTCTATTCGCGGTCTCATAACTTCGATCGCGATCCCGTCGCACTTCCCTTTGATGATGTTGTTCTGACGGCTAGCGTTGTTGTCGGCAAATATGTCTGGATTGGAGCCAGGGCAATTATCCTCCCCGGGGTGACGGTCGGTGATGGTGCCGTCATCGGTGCCGGTGCAGTGGTCACCAAGGACGTTCCGCCCTGTGCAGTGGTGGCCGGTAATCCGGCAAGGATCGTGCGATATCGGGATGTTGAACAGTTCAACACGCTTATGGCGGGGCCCGATCCATTCGTCTACAGAAAGCTGGGTCACAAGAAGCGGCTGATAAGGAAGTAGCGGTGCCAAGGATAGAATTGATATGACGATTGATCGAAAGCTGATTTACATATTGAATGGATATTCGGAAGGGGATGCCTCGCATTTCTCCCATATCATCCATTTGCTGGATGTCATGGCAGAGGCCGGGTGTGAGATTCGCCTGGTCATCGAAAAGCCGATTGGTGCGCTTCCGGTTTTTTCCAGTTCCCGGATTTCTGCCGTCGGCCTGACAGCGCGGGGACGAGTCCTGAGGCAGTTTCAGCTATTCCTGCTGATTAGTCGCCTCATCAGGGAGGGCTACACCAAGACCTTTGTAAGGATTGCCGCGCCGGCCGCCATTATTGCGGCGCTGGCGCACCGCCTATTCGGTGGTGATTCCTATCTATGGCAAAGCGGAACCACGTACGAACATGACTGGAGCCAGCCGCGCTCACTCCGGAAGATGAGGTGGTGGCTGACGTCATTCCTGCCCAACTGGATGGCCCGGAGGCTGGTGACCTACTTTGTCACCGGCCCGGAGTCCATGGTCGACTATTACCACCGGGTGGTTGGCATTCCGATCGGTAAGATCAGGCTGCTGTACAACGACATCGACCTGCAAAGATTCGGCAGCGCAAGAAGCGAGGAAGATCGGAAGAGGCTCCTGCAGCAGCACGAAATTCCGGCGGATGCCACCGTTCTCCTGCTGGTTCATCGCCTGTCGCCAGTCCGACGTACTTTGATGTATCTCGCCCCATTTTTCGACACCATCAAGGCCTGCACTGATATAGGTCCATGGGTGCTCATCGTAGCGGGCGGAGGCAGTGAGCTTGCTGCCGCAAAGGCACTGGCCAGGGAAAGGGGTGTTGCTGACAAGGTGCGATTCCTGGGCGATGTGCCCAACAAGAAGATTGCCGATCTGTATGCCGTGGCGGACGTCTTTGTTCACCCGACCTATACCGAAGGCTTTCCTCGGGTCCTCATTGAGGCCATGGCGTCCGGGCTTCCGATTGTTTCAACCGATGCGGGAGGAGCGCGGGAGCTCGTCGGGCACAGGCAGTCAGGATTCCTTACCAGCAAGAGTGATCCGCAGGCATTCGCAAGAGTCGCGGCCGACCTGATTCGGGACAGAGCCGAGTGGCCGCTGCTGTCGACTGAGAATCGGCAGCATGTCGAACGATTTTCTACTCCCAACGTAGCTGCTATGTACCTGCGGTCGATTTTTTCATGAGCAGAACCTGTGTTTTTCACCTGAGTGCCAACCAGTATCCTCGCCTAGAGGTGCATCACCATACCCGGGACATCTGGCAGGAGCTGGCCAAGGGGTTTGATGAATACCACGTGCTGGCCAGGGCAATCGACAACCGCTTTAGCCATACTGTGCAGGGCAATATTCACCTGCATCTTGTGCCTCGGCTGGCTCGGGGTGGCTGGACCTTCTTCTTTACCAGCTGGCTGCTATTCGTGTACGTGCGCCGCTGGCGACCGACGCATCTGGTGGCACAGTGCCCCGTGATGGGGGGGGTGGCCGCCGCGGCTGTCTCGGCAATTTTCAGGATTCCGCTCTTCGTGGAGATTCATGGGGCTCATTACTTTCGGGAATCTGCTATAGGAATGAAGGGGAGTCTGGCGGCTTTCTTCTACAAAGCGTTCTCCTCGTTTGTATTCCGCCGTGCCAGCCGCATAAGGAGCCTGTCCCCGGACATGACGGATAGGCTCCTGACTGAATATGGCTGCGGCCTTGCGTCGAAGACGGTGACGATCCCGACGCGCGTGGACCTGCGGAAATTCCACAGGATAAAGACCAGTTATGAAGTTGCCGGTGCCCTCAACATCATCACTGTCGGCGCGCTGACGCCAACAAAGAATCACCTCCAGTTGATCCGGGACCTAGCGGTGTCCGGCATCGCGTTCCGGCTGACGATTGTTGGGGCGGGAGCACTGCTGGGCGATTGCCGCAGGCTGATTGAAGATCTACATCTCGAGGGTCAGGTCGTCCTGGCCGGAAAAATAGGTCACGAACAACTTGCCGAACTTCTCCCCGGCCAGGACCTCTACATTCACTACTCGGTCTCGGAGGGACTCTCACGGGCGATTTTGGAGGCCATGGCCGTTGGATTGCCGGTGATCAGCACGGCAGTCGGCTTCATCAGGGGCGTACTCCTGGATGAAGAGAATGCCCTTGTGATCGAGAAGCCTTGGGCTTCCACCTTGCCAGTGGCATTGGGGAAGATTCAGGCCTCCGCCGGGGTCCGGCAGCGCCTCGGGGAAGCGGCAAGGGCTACGGTGCTGGCGTCTTACGAGGCCGGGGCCGTTTTTGACAGCTATCGAAAAATGATACTTACCAGTAGTACCCCCTGATCGGCTGCCAGATGATGCGAGTTCTAAGGATATATCCGTTCTTGCCTCCTTGCGGTGGCGGCATGGAAAAGCACGTGTTACGACTGACGGAAGAGCAGGAGGCGACGGGATATCAGGTTGTCCTTGCGTTCAACCAAGGGCGGCGGCACGGCCCGGATGACATCCGGATGCTTCCCTGGCTTGATCTTCACCGGATTCCGGTTGCTGCAATACGCGACCTCATCTTCTATGGCGCCTTGGTCGCTGTGTTGCTGCGCCGGCGAGTGCGAGCCGATGCCATCCACATTCACGGCGACTGGAGTGCCTTCCTTTTGGGGCGGCTGGTTGCCTGGCTGACTGGCGCAACGACGACTGTTGCTAGCGTTCACGGCGCGATCAGGGGCGGCATCTGGTCCCGCGTATACCGTTTGGTTCTTCGCCGATATTCGGTGATCTACTGCACGGGGGCGCGCGAGGCAAATGCGCTGCGCGCTGATGGCGTTCGCAACGTCTACTGGAGAAGCAGTGGCATCAGTGACGTCTATTTTCGTGAGGCCGAAGATGATCTATCGGGTGAGGCCAAGCAGATTGACGTCATCTGCGTGGCTAATCTTTTCCCCGTGAAGAACCTTCCGCTTCTGATGCGGATTGCGCAGGCAATGCCTGATCTGATGTTCGTAGTCGTGGGGGAGGGGCCATTACGAAAGACGCTTGAAGAACTGGCTGGCGACTTGGCATTGGTCAATGTGCGGCTTGCGGGCGCGCTGGATGTCGAGGGGGTGCGGGCGAATTTGGCAGGCAGCCGGGTGTTTTTGTCTACGTCCTTTGTCGAAGGCACACCAACAGCCATGCTTGAGGCCATGGCGATGGGCTTGCCGGTGGTGGTTTCCTGCTCCAATGACTATTCCGGGGTCATTGTTCCTGGTGAGAACGGTTTTGTCGTGGACGGCTGGGACCCAGGTTTATTTTCTTCGGCGATAGACATGGTGCTTGCAGACAAAGCGACTTACCGAGCGATCTCGCAACGGAACCGCGAAGCGGCAAGGCGCCATCAATGGCCCTATGTGGCCAACCAGATTTCTGGCTGGATGGAGGGGGCGCGTGGCGATGACGGCAAATAGGTCCAGATTGGTCTGTGGGACGCTGCAGTTGGTAACGGGCCTTGGCGTGGGCGGGGCCGAGCGCGTTGTTCTCGGGCTAGCTCGCGGATTGGCCGCTCGTGGCGAGCCGGTGGCGATCGCCGTCATCAATGGCGAAGAGCGGAGGCTCCTGGAGCAATATCCGGAAATGTCGTCTGGCATTGAATTCCTAGGCGCCCGCAGGGAAAGCCTACTTTCCCTGATTGTCGCAACGGTGCGCCTAGTCCGGCTAGTCAGGGACCGGGATATCAAGATCATTCATGCACATATGTTTCATGCGCTGGTCCTGGCGCTGGTAGCAAGGCTGCTGGTGCCGGGGACCAGGGTTGTGTTCACTAGTCATAGCTTTTCTGGCTTCTCCGGGATGCGAGAGCGACTTATCCGGATGACGCGGAAGTGGCGGGACGCAGATGTGGTGTTCTCGCCCCTTCAGCACCCTGGGCTCAATACGGAGCGAACAGTCGTGATCCCGAACGGGGTTGTCGCGTTGGATGAGCCTGTAATAAGGCAGCCGAGGTCAGATGGCGGTTTTGTTTTTCTCGCAGTCGGGCGTCTAGATGCGCCCAAAGACCCTGAGCGCGTTGTCGCGGCGCTTGCCGCAATGCATTGCCGGCACTGCGAGGCATGGTTTGCTGGGGAAGGTCCTCTTCGGGAGGATATCGTCGCCCTGGCGCAGCGCTTGGGCGTTGCCGACAGGGTGAAGTTGTTGGGAGTGAGAAAGGATGTCCCGCAACTGCTTCAGCAGGCTGATTGCCTGGTGATGCCCTCCCGGTGGGAGGGCTTGCCGATGGCGTTGCTGGAGGCGGGGAGTTCGGGTATCCCGGTGATTGCTACAGGGGTGGGGGCCATCCCGGAGGTGCTGGGCGGGGGGTGTGGCTACGTGAAAGAACCCGCGCAGTTTGCTGCGGCCATGGACTACGTGATTGAGCACTATGATGAGGCCCTGGCAGCGGGATCGAGACTGAGGCTCCGCGTCGATGAGACTTACAGCCTCGACAGCATGGTCAATGCGCACACTTCGCTTTATCGGGCCCTGGTCGGCCTTCCTGTATCCGTGGCGTAGGTTTTCATGTCCCCAGAACTGATTAAACTTTTCGCCCCGCTAGTTTTTTTCGCGGTATGGCTGGATTTTATGGCGAGGATGGGGTCCAAGCAGTTGCTGCTTCCTACCTTGTTTTTTGCCAGCCTGGTGGGGTGTTCCCAGAACTTTTCATTCTACTACCGAGAAATCCATCAGGCCATTCAACTGCTCCTAGTCATCGGGTTTGTCTACGGGGTATTGGTCAAGCAGAAATTCCCGTCGGCCATGGTGCCGATGATCGTATTTGGTGTCCTCATCCTGGTGTCATTGCTTGACAACTCGTTCGATGAGGATGCGCGAGTGCAGGTCATCAACTTCTTGATGGTGAGCTGCGTCGTAGGAAGCCTTTTCAGGTCGCTGGAGCGGGACGAGGGCGTGCAGTGCCTGATGGGCTTCATCGTTCGCCTGGCATTGGTTTCTGCCGTCATCGGGCTTCTCGAATTCCTGGTTATTTCGGGAGCACGAATCGAAGGGGCATCTTCCAACTCGAACTATTATGCTTTGGTGGTGGGAATTGGCTTCTCCGTGGCGTTCAGCGTGTACTCCGGCAGAACGCGCTTCGTTGTCTTGGCAATCATGATGGCGGCGATCGTGGCTAGCGGGTCGAGATCAGCCATGATTTTTCCCTTATTGTCGATTGTCTGGGGAAGCATGGTTGGGAGTGGCGGGCGGCGAAAAATCCTGATCGCCATGGTGGGAGCGGTAGCATTTGCAGTGCTTCTGTCCTCGGGCATTACGCGATTCAGCGAGACGGAGGCCACCGAAGCAAGCGACGCAGAGCGACTGATCTTTGCCCGGGTTGCCTATTCGATGGCAAATGAGCATCCCATGTCAGGGGTGGGATGGGGGCGGTTTGTGGCAGAGTTTTCGAGCTATGCATCTGCCGCGGAGAGAGTATTTATTTCGGCGGGTGTCGTCGACGTGTCTCGGGACGAGCGTCGCGTCACTCATAACGACCTCCTCCGCATACTGGCGGAATTGGGCTGGGGCGCCGCTGTGCTTGCGCTCCTTCATATGGCGATGGGGGCGAGGAAGGTTGTCTTTCTCAGGGAGCGGATGCCGGGCTACATTCTTCCAGTATGGGTCGGCATACTGTTTTTCTCGCTGACTCATAACAACATGAATAATGGCCTTTTTTGGTACTTCTACCTGCTCCCCTTTGACATGGCGCGGAAGCTGGTCGCGGCCGGTGGGAATGTCGTGGCGCGGGATGCGGTGAGGGGCTGACAGGAAGGGATTATGCAGGATCACAGGTTTGTAGTGAGCGCGGAAATGCGGAAGAGGATCGCGATCGTAGCGAATACTGGCTGGTATTTGTGGAACTTCAGGCGGAACCTTATTTCCCGCCTCATGGCGCTAGGCCATGATGTTGTCGTGATCTCGCCGGCGGATGCCTATGTCGAGCGCCTGGTGACGATGGGATGTCGACATATCGAATTGCCGATCGATAACAAGGGGAGCAATCCTGTCCGCGACCTAGCGACCGCGGTCCGCATCTTCCGGATCTATCGTGCGCTTCGCCCGGATGTGACCCTGCAAAACACTATCAAGCCCAACATCTATGGAACCTTTGCGGCGGCGATGCTTGGCATACCGGTGATCAATACCGTGACAGGCCTAGGAACGGCGTTCCTGCGTCCGGGGATTCGGCTGGAGCTAGTGATATGGCTATACCGATTGAGCCAGACTCGCGCTTTCAAGGTCTTTTTCCAGAATCGGGAAGACTTGGCCTTCTTTCGTGAAAAACGAATCATTGCGAACGATTCAGGCGACTACATTCCGGGTTCCGGCGTTGACCTGAGCCGGTTCCGGTTTTCATCGCCCCGAGATGCCGGAGGGGACATGGTATTTCTGCTGGTCGGCCGGCTGCTCAGGGATAAGGGGGTCGTTGAATTCGTGCAGGCGGCGCGCTTGGTCAGGCAGCAGTTTCCCCGCGTGAGGTTTCAGTTGCTGGGGTTCTTGGATGCGGATAATGCGTCGGCAATTGGGGAGGCAGACGTCAGAGCCTGGGGGCGTGAAGGAATCGTCGAATACCTGGGCGCAACCGATGATGTAGTTCCCTTTATCCAGGCTGCCGACTGCGTTGTCCTGCCATCGTACAGGGAGGGGCTGCCGAAGGTCCTGATCGAGGCCGCCGCGTTGGGGACGCCCATTCTTGCGACCGACGTGGTCGGCTGCAGGGATGTAGTGGTGGACGGCGTCAATGGGCTGCTTTGCCGGGCAGCGGATGCCGAAGACCTCGCGCTCAAGATTCGGCGCATGATCGAATTGCCGTTTTCCGAGCGCTGTGAATTTGCGCGGCGCGGGCGAGAGATGGTTGAGGCGAGGTATGACGAGGAATTGGTGATAGTGAAGTATGTAGGGGCAATCACAAAGGCGGTTGCCTTGGTTGAGTAGAGCCCACGATGAGAGCTGGCGCGGAAAATGGGTAACCTAAGGCGCTGTTCCTCGCCCCCGCAATTCGGTAATTCCCGAGCTTAAAACAGCCCGTCCGCTGCGCTAACGTCCTTCCCGGGCATCGACACGGCTGCCCGCTTTCGCCACCTGCCATCAAGGTGCCATTCAAGGCCTGAAGGAATGGCGGCGACAACCACAACCGGGCCGGCCGCTGCCGGCCCTGACTCCGCGTCAGGCGACTCACGGACGCCACTGAGGGAAGGACTATTCATGAAGGTAATCCGGACGATAACGGTTTCACTGCTGTCGGTCTCGCTGCTCGCGGGCTGTGCAAAGGCGCCCCCGAAGTGCTCGGATGAGGAGACGTTTTCCCTGGTCCGCCAGATCGTCGCAGATCAGTTCTGGGGCGGGCGCGCCGGCATGAGTGAGGAATATCTCCAGGAAAACATGAGGTTTGACCTGGCGCGCGCGAGCGCCTTTGACGCCGACATCAAGAAGTACAGCTGTGAAGCCACCTTGATCGCGGGCGAGACCATCAAGCTGCCCCTCACCTATGAGTCCCAGCTGGACGACAAGAATCAGCACATTGTCTTTGTCAGCGGCATTCTGCCGCGCGACCTGCTGCTGGTGCAGACGGCGGTGAAGAGCAAGTTCCTGAAGGAGCAGGCCGGGGCGATGGCGGAGGCGTCGTCCGCCACTGCGGTCACCGCTGCCGCTCCGGCGGCGCCGGACTCCCCGGTCTCGGGCGATGAGGGGGAGGGCGGCAATGATGCCGGGGCGGACGACAGCGACCTGGCCTTGCAGCAGGGCTGCGTGCAGGCGGCGGAGCTGTTGAACCGCTCCGGCAAGGTCAACATCAACACCAACGACCTGGCCCCGCTGGTGACGTGGCGGGCCTCCTGCGCGGAGACGCCGCCCACCGGGGAGGGCAACATCATGGCCCTCTGCGAGGGCACGTCGGTGGGTGCGGATGGCAACGGCGAGTTGCTTTTTTTCTGGTCCCGAACGAACCGGGGCAAGGTCGAGACCGGCTACATGGCCTGCCCGCAGTAACCTCTCTTGCCTAGCCATCCGCCGGGCAGGGAGGGGCTCCCGCTGAATCCTGCACCCCCTGAATCCAGCTACCAATAAAAAAGCCCGGCGGAGCAAGTCTCGGCCGGGCCTTTTTTGTGCAGCCGTGCTTACTGCGCCATCGCCTCGGCGCTGGCGGCCTTGAGGGCGACGGCTGCCGGCTCCGCACTGGTCGCCGCCGGCTCTGCGCCCGCGGCTACCGGCTCCAGGCGCAGCGTCTTCGCGCGCTGCACCTTCGTCATGATCGCCACATACCCCGTCAGCGTCGCCATGAAGCCCAGGAACAGCACGCCCTCGGCCACGCCACTGCGCTCCCCGGCCAGGCCGATGCCGCCGAAGGTGGCGGCCAGCCCGCACAGCACCAGCACGCTCTTGCGCACGCCAAGGCCCGCATCCAGCAGGTGATGATGCAGGTGGTCGCGCCCCGGCGTGAACATCGACTTGCCTTCGCGTTTGCGGATCACCATCACGCTGGCGGTGTCCAGCAGCGGCAGCGCGATCAGCCACAGCACCGTCACCGGGCTGCAGGCGCCGTTCTCGGCCAGGTAGATCAGCATCCACGCCACCACGAAGCCCAGCACGGTGCTGCCGGCGTCGCCCATGAAGATGAGCGCGCGCTGCCGCCAGGGGAAGCGGAAGTTCAGGATCAGAAAGCCCGCCACGCAGCACAGCATCACGGTCAGCACTTGCGCGGCGTGGACGAGGCCGGCGTCCTGCGCCAGCAGCGTCATGAAGCCCAGCGCAATCAGTACGAGGCCGCCACAGAGGCCGTCGACGCCGTCCGCCATATTGATGGCGTTGATGGCGGAGGCGACGGCGAACAGCGTCACCGGAATCGCCAGCACGCCCAGCATCAGGGGGCCGAAGAAAAGCAGGTCGCCCATGCCGGTGAGCTGGTTGCCGCCCCAGAAGATCATCAGCAGCGCGGCGATGAGGTGCACGCCCAGGCGCAGGTTGGCGGAGATTTCGCGGTAGTCGTCGATGACGCCCACCACCAGCAGCAGGGCGGCGGTGGCGACCAGGGGCAGGAAGGCGTGGAAGGCTTGCGGGGACACCAGCGCCAGGGACAGCAGGCCGAGGAACATGCCGATGCCGCCGATCAGGGGCGTCTGGTGGGTGTGGGTCTTGCGGCCGCCGGGGTGGTCGACCAGGCCGACGCGCCGGGCCACGGGCTTCAGGGCCAGGATGGACAACAGGGTCACGGCACAAGCGGTTAGGGGGGTCATCATACGGTGTTGCCTTCAGCGTCCGGGTTGCTTCTGGGTTGGGTGCGCGCGTCTTGCGCGGATGTTGTTTTGCTTCTTGCTTCTTGCTTCTTGTTCGCTTGCTTTCTATTCGCTTGCTGGCGCCGGGGCGGTAATGCCTCTTGCGCGGGTGCTGCTTGCTGGCGCCAGGGTGAAAGTGCCCCGGGGCGGGTGTTACTGGCCTGCGTCAGGGAGTGACTCGACGTGACGAGTGTGCACTGGACGCAAGACTTTCATTTTAAGCCGGCGGATATTACGAAACAGCAACAGGGTCCGACCATCCGCATATGCGGAGGGGTCTTCCTGACGTACGGTACCCGGTTTGGCTTACCCCCTTTCAGGGGTGCCATTATCGCGGGGGCCGGGCGCTCCCCACAAGAGGCCGGGCAGCCGTCGGGTGGGCTGTTCCGACAGCCCGGCCGGCGCCCGGGTTGATCCTCAATTTGATGCAGGGAGTAGGTGTTGCGTAGAGCGGTATTGGCCCTGGTGGCCCTGGTCCTGGTCGCGGGCATCTTCAGTCCGGTGCCACCCCCGGATCCCTTCCATGGCAGCGACAAGGTCGGTCATGCCCTGGGCTTCCTGGCCCTGGCGCTGTGTGCCCGCGCGGTCTGGTCGGGGCCCTCGCCGGCCTGGCTCTGGGCCGGGCTGCTGCTGGCGGGGCCGGTGCTGGAGTGGCTGCAGCACTGGGTGTCGCCGGCGCGGCAGCGCAGCCTGGACGACGCCCTGGCCAATATGGCCGGCGTCCTGCTGGCGATGGCGCTGTGCTGGGCGTGGAGCCGGTGGCACGCCTGGCGGCGGGCCGAGCCGCCGCCGGCCTGAGCCTGGCCGGAGTGCAGGGGTCAGGGTGTCTTGTAATGACGTACGCATAGGCGTACGCTTGTATTTTGACCATTCCAAGGTATGCCTGCGATGCGGACTCTCACCGCCAGCGAAGCCCGCGCCAATCTCTACCGGCTCATGGATCAGGCCGCCGAGTCGCACCAGCCCATCGTGATTGCCGGGAAACGGACCAATGCCGTGCTGGTGTCCGCCGAGGATTGGGAGGCGATCCAGGAAACCCTCTTCCTGCTGTCCATTCCCGGCATGCGGGAGTCCATCAAGGCGGGCATGGAAGAGCCGCTGGAGGCCGGGTCGACGGAGCTCGATTGGTGACCTGGCAGCTTGTCTATACCCGGCAGGCACAGAAGGACGCCCAGCGGCTCGCATCGTCGGGTCTCAAGGAAAAGGCCCGGGAGTTGCTCCGGATCGTGGCGAGCAATCCCTTTCAGAATCCTCCCCCCTACGAAAAGTTGGTCGGTGATCTGGCGGGTGCGTATTCGCGTCGCATCACCATCCAGCACCGGCTCGTCTACCAGGTGCTCGACACGGAGCAGGTGGTGAAGGTGCTGCGCCTTTGGACTCACTATGAGTAGCGCGGCTGGCTGATCTGCTGCCCGCTGCCGCCCCGGCTACCACGACCGCCAACGCTGCAAATTCCGCCGCTGCCACCAACGTCACCAACGTCACCAACGTCATCAACGTCATCAACGTCATCAACGTCATCAACGTCATCAACGTCATCAACGTCATC
>JAZKHS010000016.1:64809-66446 GCA_040385265.1 Pseudomonadota bacterium
AGTGCCGTCCTGGTGCGCATCGTCATCCCTGCGACCGACCCGGAGGCCTCCCTCTTTTGGGCCATTGCATCCGGGGGCTCTCAAAAGCGCTGTTAAGTGGGTTAAGAGCGCTTTTGAGAGCTCCCGATTGCAGATGCCGGAAAGCCCCCCCCCGGGGGCAGCGGCGGCAGTGAGGCGGCAGGAGTCGCCGGCCGTTGGCGGCAACGCTTCCGCAAGCGCTTCCCGCGGTCGTCGCCGCGTAAAAGTTAACAAAAATGTTGTTTGCCGGGCCTTGTTGAGTGCAACAGATGTGTTGCATTATGGCGGCGCTTGGCATCGGAGGCACGGCGCCTGTGGTGGCCATTTGGTAACGCCGGTGAAGTTGGCTCGCGGTCGTCTATCTCCGGGTAACGGGAGGCGCCATGAAGTATTCCGAATTCAGGCGCTGGCTGCAGCAGCAGGGCGTCATCCTTGAGCCAGGCAAAGGCAGTCACATGAAGGCCACGCTGAAGGGGCGCCAGACGGTGTTTCCCTTTCACGGCAGCAAGGAAATCGGCGAGGGGCTGCGTCGCAAGATCCTGAAAGACCTCGGGCTGGAATAGGCCGGGCGCCACCTCACCGGAGGAAAACACCATGGAGTTTGTGCTGCTGCTGGAGCGCGACAGTAACGGGAGCCTGCTGGCGACCTGCGCGGCCGTCCCGGCGTTCGCGTCCGTGGGCGATGATGAGGACGAGGTCCTGCTGAATGCCCTGGACGGCATGGAAACCGCCCTCGAGTTCTACATCAACGATCGTCTGCCCGTGCCGGTCCCGGCTCCGCGCAAGCTGAAGAAGGGCGAGACCGTGCTGCGACTCCCCGCGCAGGTGGCGGCCAAGGTGTTGCTGCACAACGAGATGCTGGCCCAGGGCGTGCGCAAGGCGGAGTTGGCGCGCCGCCTGCACATGCACATGCCGCAAGTGGATCGTCTGCTCAACGTGCGCCACTCGACCCGGCTGGACACCCTCGAAGAGGCCGCCCAGGCCCTCGGCAAGCGCCTGACCATCAGCGTCGCCTGAGGCCCTATGCCCCCTATCACAAGAAAACCGGTCATCCGTCTGCCGACCGAAGACGAGGATCGGCGCATTGTCGCAGCCGCAGAAGGTGACCCCGACGCGCAGCCGCTGACGGATGAGCAACTCCAGGCGATGGCGTGCATGGAAGAAGTGCGGCGCAAGATTGCGGAGGCCCTTGAAAATGGCAACGACTGAATCCATTGCCGCGCGTGACGCCAAACGCAACATCGGCGAAGAACTTCTGCAGGCCATCACCGACATCAAGGCCGGCAAGCACGGCGCCAGATACCAGGTGCAGGCCAACGATATTATCGAGGCCCGCCTCAGGTGCGGCCTGTCGCAGGCGCAGTTCGCGGCGGCGCTGCATATTTCGCCGCGCACCCTGCAGCAATGGGAGCAGGGGCGCCGTCAGCCGTCTGGCGCCGCGAAAACCTTGCTCAAGATTGTTGCCCGCCACCCTGAGGTGCTGCGCGAGGTCATGGCCGGCGCCTGAGGCGTGACCCGGCATCGCAAGCCGGATGTCAGTGGGCACTCCAGGCCCTGAGCGTTGGCCGCGGGGGGCTGCGGCGGTTCAGTGCCGGGGGCGAGGGCGCGGGGCGCTGTGC
>JAZKHS010000017.1:0-4677 GCA_040385265.1 Pseudomonadota bacterium
CGCCCAGGTCCAGTCGGGCGTGGCGTCCAGTGCGGGCGCCTGCGCCAGCCGGGTCAGCTCGGCGGCCGCCTCGTTTAGCGAGGCGAAGGCCAGCGCGCGCGGCAGCGCGGCGCGCGCCTGGCAGCCGCTGGCGCCCAGCAGGGCAAGGCCGGCGAGGGCGGTGGTGGCGCCCAGCAGGCGGCGGCGCTCGAGATCGGTTCCGTGGGTCATGGGACGTCCTGGGGTCATGCAGCGGTCAAGGAGGTGCCGGAGTTTGCGGTCGCGGGCCGCGGTCATGGGTCGCCCGCGGCGCCGGGTTCAGCGCGGCTCCCCACTCTGCTCCCGTGCCTGCACCTCGAAGGGGTTGTCGTGGTGCGGATTTTTACCGCGAAGCCACAGGTAAAGGCCAGCGCCCAGGTAGGCGGGAATGAAGAACGGCCCCCACCTTTCGTACTGGCGCACATGCACGAACTCGTGGGCGCGCAGCTGCGCCAGCGTCGCCGGATCGGTACCGACAATCACATGCCCCAGGGTAATGGCGTGAAAGGGGAGCCGGCCACGATAGGGCGCCGCTCCCAGCGCCAGCTCCAGCACGCCATCGACCAGCTGCACCGCGCCGCGCCACCGGCACAGGGGCAGCAGCAGCAGCCCGAGCAGCGAGGCCGGGGCGGCCCAGGCGTAGTGCAGCAGGGAGCGGCGGCTATCCATGGGCCAGTCCTCAGCGCGGCGCCGAGCGCAGCCGGCTGGTGTTGACGAGTTCGACGGCGCGCGCCCGCAATTGGCCGCAGCCGCCCGCCACATCCTGGCCGGCGCTGTTGCGCACCTTGGTCAGTACGCCGCGGCTGTGCAGGTAGTGCACCATCGCCACGATGCGCTCGCCGTCGGGACGCCGGTAGTCGTCTTCCGCGGACGCCGCGGTGCCCGTGTCGGCGCCGGCCGCGCGATCCGGCCCGGTGCCGCCGGCCTCCCCGCCGGAGGACGCATCCTCCAGGCTGTTGAACGGAATCAGGTTCAGCACCGCGTACTTGCCCTTGAGCAGGCGCAGGATGCCGTCCAGCTCGTCGTCGCCGTCGTTGATGCCCTTCAGCAGCGTCCACTGGTACTGAATGGGATAGCCCACCTGGCGCGCATAGATTTCGCCCAGCGCCACCAGCTCCGCCGGATCGATGCGCGGCGCCTTCGGCAGCAAATGCTCGCGCAGCGCCGCCCTGGTGGTGTGCAGCGACAGCGCCAGCGCCGGCTTCACCCGCATTTGCGGCAGCCGCTCGAACACGCGCATGTCGCCCACCGTCGAGAACACCAGGTTCTTGTGGCCGATGCCGCCATCCGTGCCCAGCACGTCGATGGCCTCCAGCACGTTGTCCAGGTTGTGCGCGGGCTCGCCCATGCCCATGAACACCACCTTCTTCACCGCGCGACGCCGGCGCGCCTGCACCACCTGGGCGATGATCTCCAGGCTCGACACCTGACGCAGCAGGCCGCTCTTGCCCGTCATGCAGAAGCGGCAAGCGACCGCACAGCCCACCTGCGAGGAGACGCACACCCCGTCGCGCGGCAACAGCACGCTCTCGATCATCTGCCCGTCGGCCAGGTCCACCAGCAGCCGCGCCGACCCGTCCGCGCCGGGGTGCTCGGACGTCACCCGCGCCAGCCCGTCCAGCTCCGCGGCCAGCGCCGGCAGGCCCTGGCGCAGCGACAGCGGCAGCTGCTGCTCGTTGTCGCGGCGGCGCGGATTGGCATTGAGCGGCTTGCCCTGCAGCCAGGCGCGCAGCACCCGGTCACGGTGGACGGGCAGGGCGCCGAGGTCGGCAAGGCGTTGGTGAAGGTCGGCGAGTCGCATGGGGGCGGATGCTACCACCGGCCCACCGGCCGCTCCACGCGGCAGGCCCGGAACCCCGAGTCGGCGCGTCACGGGCCACCGACACTCCCCGCCTGGCGGCACGCTGAATGCCTGCCATGAGGGCGGGCAGGGAGGAGGTTCGGGCAAGGCGCCGGGCGGGGGCCGCCTACTCCTGCACCTTGCCGCGCCCGGCCTTGACCTCGGAGCGCTGCGCCTTGCCTTCCAGGCGGCGCCGCTTGGAACCCAGCGTCGGCCGCGTCGCCCGCCGCGGCGTCGGCACGAATGCAGCCTCCTCCACCAGCGCCTCCAGCCGCGCAATCGCCTCGGCCCGGTTCTCCTCCTGATGGCGCGAGGACTGCGCCTTGATGATCAGCACGCCGTCCTTGGTCGCCCGCGAGCCGGCCAGCGCCAGCAGGCGCAGCTTCACGGCCTCGGGCAGCGACGAGGCGGGAATGTCAAAGCGCAGGTGCACCGCGCTGGACACCTTGTTCACGTTCTGCCCGCCCGGTCCCTGCGCACGCATGGCGGTGAGCTCGATTTCGTCCAGCGGAACACGGCCAGTCATGCAGCTATCCGGGTGGGGGAGGCCGTCACGCGGCCTCGGTCGGGAAGGGAAAGGCCTGGGCCTCCAGCGGAAATGAAAAGGCCCCGGCAAGCGCGCGTGAAAAATGCGTGGCCGGCCACCGTCAGGGCCCCGCACGAGACGCTGAAAAAGCCGGGCCGGAAGCCATCCTGCCAGGCCCCAGGGCGTGATCGCCACCTTCAGCACCCCGTCGCGCTGGTTCGCGAACAGGTCATAGGCGGCCTCGATCTCGTCGAGCCCGAGATGATAGATCAGGCGCCGGGCCCTGGCGACGGCCCGGCGGATCACCAGCACGACGAGGGCAAGGGCCAGCAGGGTCAGAGCGGACGGTGCAGGCCACACGGCAGCGTTGTAGTCAGCGATGCCCGCGAAGAACTGTTCGCGCGAAAATGGCAGATCCATGTTTTATCCCGCCCGGGTGAGGGTTCCGGGGGGCAGCCCGGCAGCGACGGGTGGGCCGGCAACACCACATTGCCCATCCCCCGGTTACGTCGGCGTGATCACCACCGACGGCGCGTTGCGCTGGAACGGACCGTGGTAAACCGCCTCGATGTTGTTGCCGTCAGGGTCCAGCACAAACGCCGCGTAATAGCCGGGGTGGTAGGTGCGCTCCCCCGGGGCGCCATGGTCGCGGCCCCCGGACGCCAGCGCCGCCTGATGGAATGCCTGCACGGCGTCACGGCTCGGCGCCTGGAAGGCGACGTGGACATGCGTGACGTAGGTGTCGGCCACATCCACGAACAGCTCGTCCGCGTAGAAGAAGCCCGGGCCTTCCTGCACCACGTCCGGCTGCTCCAGCGCGGTAAAGACGGCGCGATAGAAGCGCTTGCTGGCCTCCAGGTCCGCAACGCGCAGATGAAGGTGGTCGAGCAGCCTGCCGCGATGAATGTCCACAATGTCCTCCAGGTCGCCTGATGCAGGGTTGCGGGCCGCCGACGTGGGCCACCCCGGGCGTTGAGGGATAGCTTAGGCCCTGTGCTCCTGGCCTATGGCCGGCGCTACCGCGAAGGCCAGCAACGAAGCCAGGTAGACGCTGCCCGAGACAGGGTCTCTGGACGCGATGTACTGGCTAAGGGAGCGGCCTCCTAGGGCGTAGGCCACCAGGAGCTCGGCGCCGACCAGTAGCGCCAGCGCGACCATGCCGGCGCCAAGGCGGGAGCGCCAGCAGAGCTCGGGATGGCGACGGATTAGGCGGCGAGAGGCCCAGTAGATCACGGCGAGCATGACGGGCGTTTCCAGGAGCTCCGCCGTGCGTACGCCAAACTGCGGCACCAGAAAGGGGATCCGGATGAACGCCAGGGCAAAGCCGGCCCCGAACACGATGAGGAAGTAGCTAAGGCCGGATCTCAAGATGCGCATGCGGTTGCCCGGAATTCAACGTGGAGTTCAGGGGCGCGCCGCCGACGGTAGCTACTAAAAACGCCCATGTTGCGCGTCCCCTGGAGCGAAGGGTTAGGCGCCGGATAGGGCGCTGGTTTTGACCTCGCCGAAGCTCTTTGCCATGGCCGCCTTCAGCATGGGCTTGGCCTTATGCTTCAGAAGCTGCCCATGAGCCGCCACCAGGTGCTCAAAATCCAGTGCCAGCAGGCGCTCAAACTCTGGGAGGAGACTGCCTCCCTTCGGCGTGACACGCTTCAGCCACGGGCCGCCAATGAGAAGGGTTAGCCTGAAGCCCATCAGCCACAGCACGAACTTGGTGAAGGGAGTGGTATAGCTCCAGTCAGGCCAATATTGAATGCTGTCAGTGGTAATGAGCAGTTTGTACTGCTTGAGCAGGAGGGCTGCCTCGGGGAAAGCGGCTCCCTCAAAGACGAAGAACTCGGCGTGGGCTACCGGCGGCGCAGCATTGGCACCAATGACATGGCTTGGCGCTGGCGTCTTGTAGGTTGCCTGGCCGGCCTGGCACCAGAAGTTGGCCTTGTAGCGGTCTACGTAGAACGGATCGTCCAGGCCATGGAAGTCGCCCAGGCGCATGACGTGGCGAACAGTGCCAAGAGCCTCCAGCTTCTTGAGTTCCTCATCGTTGAGGCGGACGGGATTGATCAGGCAAAGATCCGTGCCATCCCGGAGGATGACCATGTTGCGATTCATGCGCATGCCTGGGCCGATCTTGATGCTGCCGTGAGCCAGGTAGACGTTTTCGAAAAGCTGAGTGATGGGGTCGTGGGGGAAGGCAGATGCGTACACTCAATTCTCCTTGTGATGATTTCCGTGTCAGGTGCCTAACGTGGAGTTCAGGCGCGCGTAGCCGCCCTGGGGTGAATAAGCCGACGTG
>JAZKHS010000018.1:0-95435 GCA_040385265.1 Pseudomonadota bacterium
TGAGCTCCATCATGTTCACGGTCTTGCCGACGCCGGCGCCGCCGAACAGGCCGACCTTGCCGCCCTTGGCGAACGGGCACAGCAGGTCGATCACCTTGATGCCCACTTCCAGCAGTTCGGTGGAACCGGACTGCTCGGCATAGGTGGGCGCCTTGCGGTGGATGGCCCAGCGCACGTCTTCACCGATCGGGCCGGCTTCGTCTTCCGGGTTGCCCAGCACGTTCATGATGCGGCCCAGGGTCGCCTTGCCGACCGGCACGGAGATGGGCGCATTGGTGTTGGACACGGCCAGGCCGCGGCGCAGGCCTTCGGTCGAGCCCATGGCGATGGTGCGGACCACGCCGTCACCCAGCTGCTGCTGGACTTCAAGGGTCGTCGCCTTGCCGTCCACGGTCAGCGCGTCATAGACCTTGGGGACGCTGTTCCGCGGGAATTCGACGTCGATAACGGCGCCGATGATCTGCACAATCTTGCCAGAGCTCATGGTTGATCCTCGCAAACTTAAACTTTCGGGAAGTGTCGCGCCGCACATGGCGACGACACCGCCCACAATTTCCGTTGTTCCGCTTAAACCGCCGCAGCGCCGCCGACGATTTCAGAGATTTCCTGGGTGATGGCCGCCTGGCGCACCTTGTTGTACACAAGTTGCAGCGCGCGAATCAGGTCACCGGCGTTGTCGGTCGCGGACTTCATGGCGACCATGCGCGCGGCCTGCTCGCAGGCAATGTTTTCCACCACGCCCTGGTACACCTGGGACTCGATGAAGCGCACGAACAGCTGGTCCAGCAGCGCCTTGGCATCGGGTTCGTACAGGTAGTCCCAGTTGTGCTCACGCTTTTCCAGGGCCTGCTTCTCGTCCGCTGCCAGCGGCAGCAGCTGCTGCACGTTGGGGGCCTGGGTCATCGTGTTCACGAACTCGTTGTACACCAGGTAAAGGCGATCGATCTGGCCGCGGTCATAGGCGTCCAGCATCACCTTCACGGTGCCGATCAGCTGCTCCAGGCCCGGCGCATCGCCGAGATGGGTCTTCACCGCCGACACCTTGCCGCCCACGCTCTTGAAGAAGGTGGTGGCCTTCTGGCCGATCAGGCAGAACTCGACATCGACGCCCTGTTCCTGGAAACCGCGCACGCTCTGCACGGTCTTCTTGAACAGGTTGATGTTGAGGCCGCCGCAAAGACCACGGTCGCTCGACACCACGATGTAGCCCACGCGCTTGACCGGACGCTCCGCCATATAGGCGTGCTTGTATTCCGGGGTCGCCTGCGACAGATGCGCAATCACCTGGCGGATCTTCTGCGCATAGGGCTTGCCCGACGCCATGCGATCCTGCGCCTTGCGCATCTTGGACGCCGCCACCAGCTGCATCGCCTTGGTGATCTTCTGCGTGCTCTTGATGCTGGCAACCTTGCTGCGAATTTCTTTCAAGTTGGCCATAAAGCCACTCCAACCTACCGTGTCTCCCTCTCCCCTTGTGGGAGAGGGCTGGGGAGAAGGGGGCGCCGTGGCCGAAACCACCGCTTTACCCCCTCATCCGCCCTTCGGGCACCCTCCCCCGCGAGGGGGAAGGCCATCAGCTGCCGCTCCGGAGGAGCGGGCTTTTTACCAGGTCTGGGTCGCCTTGAACTTCTCGATGCCGGCCTTGAACTGGCCTTCGATCTCGCCATTCCAGTCAGCGGTGGCATTGATCTTGTCCATCAGCGCCTTCTGCTCGGCGCTGAAGTAGGCATGCAGGCCGGCTTCGAAGGCCAGGACCTTGTTCACCGGCACGTCGGTCAGGAAGCCTTCGTTGGCGGCATAGATGGACAGGCCCATCTCGGCAATGCTGAACGGCGCGAACTGCTTCTGCTTCATCAGCTCGGTCACGCGCTGGCCGTGCTCGAGCTGCTTGCGGGTCGCTTCGTCGAGGTCGGAAGCGAACTGCGCGAAGGCGGCCAGTTCACGGTACTGGGCCAGCGAGGTACGGATACCGCCGGACAGCTTCTTGATGATCTTGGTCTGGGCAGCGCCACCGACGCGGGACACCGAGATACCGGCGTTCACGGCGGGACGGACACCGGCGTTGAACAGGCTGGATTCCAGGAAGATCTGGCCGTCGGTGATGGAGATCACGTTGGTCGGCACGAAGGCGGACACGTCGCCGGCCTGCGTTTCGATGATCGGCAGCGCGGTCAGCGAACCGGTCTTGCCGGTCACGGCACCCTTGGTGAACTTCTCCACGTACTCTTCGGAGACGCGGGACGCGCGCTCGAGCAGACGGCTGTGGAGATAGAACACGTCGCCGGGATAGGCTTCGCGTCCGGGCGGACGGCGCAGCAGCAGCGAGATCTGGCGGTAGGCCACGGCCTGCTTGGACAGGTCGTCGTAAATGATCAGCGCGTCTTCGCCACGGTCACGGAAGTATTCGCCCATGGTGCAGCCGGAGTACGGGGCCAGGAACTGCAGCGCCGGGGACTCGGAAGCGGAAGCGGCGACAACCGTGGTGTAGGCCATGGCGCCGAACTCTTCGAGCTTGCGCACGACGTTGGCGATGGTGGACTGCTTCTGGCCGACGGCCACGTACACGCACTTAATGCCGGAGTTCTTCTGCGCGATGATGGCGTCGATGGCCATCGCGGTCTTGCCGGTCTGGCGGTCACCGATGATCAGCTCGCGCTGGCCACGGCCGATGGGGATCATGGCGTCGACGGACTTGTAGCCGGTCTGCACCGGCTGGTCCACGGACTTGCGCCAGATCACGCCCGGGGCAACCTTTTCCACCGCGTCGGTCAGCTTGGCGTTGGTCGGGCCCTTGCCGTCGATGGGGTTGCCGAGGGCATCCACCACGCGACCGAGCATTTCCGGACCGACCGGCACTTCAAGAATGCGGCCGGTGCAGCGGGCCTTCTGGCCTTCCTGCAGGTTGAGGTAACCACCCAGCACCACGGCGCCAACGGAATCCTGCTCGAGGTTCAGGGCCATGCCGAAGAGGCCGCCGTCGAACTCGATCATTTCGCCGTACATCACATCGGCCAGGCCGTGGATGCGCACGATACCGTCAGACACGCTGACGATGGTGCCTTCATTGCGCGCTTCGGCGGACGCGTCGAGGTCCGTGATGCGGCTCTTGATCAGATCGCTGATCTCGGAGGGATTCAGTTGCGAAGACATGCTAGTTCCTCAAACTCAAGAATTCAGGGTGGCCGCAAGCTTGTTCAGCTTGCCGCGCACGGACGCGTCGATGACCAGGTCGCCGGAGCGGACGATGACGCCGCCGATCAGGGCGCGGTCGATCGTCACCTCATCGATGGCGATCTTGCGGCCGAGCTTCTGGCTGAGCTTGCTGGACAGGCTCTGGCGTTGGGCATCGGTCAGCTCAAAAGCGGAGGTCACAGCCACACTGGCCGACTGCTCGAGCTCGGCGCGGAAGGCCTCATACAGCTCGGCAATTGCAGGCAGGGCTTCGACACGCTTGTTATGCACGATCTCGGTCACGAAGTTCTGCACGTCCTTGCCCAGCTTGTCGCCAGCAGCCTTGAGGAAAGCCTCGGCTTGCTGCTCGGCAGTCAGGGTCGGACGCGACAGGTATTCCGCGAACACGTCATCGCTCGCCACCGCGGCAGCAAGGGCCAGCTGCGCGGACCAGTCCGCGAGCTTGCCGCTATCGCGGGCATACTCGAACGCTGCCTTGGCGTAAGGCCGCGCTACAGTGGTCAGTTCTGCCATATCGATGCCCCTTTTGATTAGAGCTCGGCAGCCAGCTTGTCGAGCATGCCGGCGTGGGCCTTGGCATCCACCTGCGCTTCGAGGATCTTCTCGGCGCCGGCAACGGCAAGGGCAGCCACCTGGGCACGCAGGCCGTCGCGGGCAGCGGCAATTTCCTGCTCGATCTGGGCATGCGCCTGGGCGATCTGGCGCTGGCCTTCGGCGGCGCCGGCAGACTTCGCCTCTTCCACCATCTGGCTGGCGCGCTTGTTGGCCTGCTCCAGCAGCACGGCGGCCTGGGCCTTGGCGGCCTTCAGCTCTTCCGCGACCTGGGCATGGGCGCTTTCCAGGTCACGCTGCGCCTTGTCGGCGGCGTTCAGGCCTTCGGCAATCTTCTTCTGGCGCTCTGCGAGGGCAGCCGTCACGGGCGGCCACACGAACTTCATGCAGAACCAGACGAAGACCGCAAACGCAATGGCTTGCCCGATCAGGGTTGCATTGATGTTCACGCTATCACCTCAATTCATTTTTCCGGCCGCGGGATGCGGCCGGAAGCAACTCGCAAGAACAGCCGAATTACTTGATGAACGGGTTGGCGAACAGCAGCAGCATGGCGATACCGACGCCGATCATGGGCACGGCGTCGAGCAGGCCGGCGACGATGAACATCTTCACCTGGAGCTGGGGACCGAGTTCCGGCTGGCGGGCAACGCCTTCCAGGAACTTGCCGCCGAGGAGGGCGAAGCCAACGGCGGTGCCAAGGGCGCCCAGACCGATCAGCAGGGCAACGGCCAGCAGGTTCATACCGGTGATGTAATCCATCTTTAAGTCCTCTTACTTGGTTAAAGGTTAAAAATCAGTACAGCTAAACAAAATCAGTGGTCGTGCGATTCCGAGGCCATGCTCAGGTACACGATGGTCAGCATCATGAACACGAAGGCTTGCAGGGTGATGACCAGGATGTGGAAGATCGCCCAGACAATCTGCAGGCCGCCGCCCAGCACACCGAGCAGGAGCCCGCCGGTGAACATGAGTGCGATCAGGATGAAGATGAGTTCGCCGGCATACATGTTCCCGAACAGTCGCAGGCCCAGCGAGATGGGCTTGGTGATCAGGCCGATGCCTTCCAGAATGAAGTTGAACGGAATCAACGCCCAGTGGTTGAAGGGGTTGAGGGTCAGTTCCTTGGTGAACCCGCCGACGCCCTTCATCTTGATGCTGTAGAAGATGATCAGGAGGAACACCGAGAAGCTCATGCCCAGCGTGGCATTGGGGTCGGTGGTGGGCACCACCTTCATGTAGACGTGGTGCGGATCCATGCCGAAGACGTTGGCACCGATCCAGGCCGAGGCGGACGGGATGAAGTCCACCGGGATCAGGTCCATGAAGTTCATCAGGAAGATCCAGGTGAAGATGGTCAGCGCCAGCGGGGCAATCAGGGCGGACTTGCCGTGATAGGTGTCGCGCACGTTGGTGTCGACAAAGTCGATCAGCACTTCCACGAAATTCTGCAGCTTGCCGGGCACACCGCTGGTGGCCTTGCGCGCCGCCAGCCAGAACACCAGGCAGAAGAGCACGCCGAGGCCGATGGACCAGCCCAGGGTGTCGACGTGGAAAGCCTTGAAGCCCATGTCCTTGGCTTCCTGGGCGGTGTGCGCCAGGGTCCAGGTGGGCTGGGTCAGGACTTCCTGGCCGTGCTCGCCTTCGCGCACATAGCCGGCCGGGAGCTGGCCATAGGTAAGGTTGGTCAGGTGGTGCTTGATGTATTCGGTGGAATTGCCAGCCATATTCAGCAGCTCACTGTTTAGGGGCCGTGGTCGACTTGAGGGCAAAGCCCCAGACCACGAGCTGTTCCAAGATGAATCCGGTCAGCAGCCAGCCGGCCTGCAGGGGTTTGACCCCGGCGAACACGGCGGCAAAGAGGAGGACGGTGATGACGAACTTACCGGCCTCGCCCTTGTAAAAACTGTGCACCACCTGCGGAGCCTGGCGGGCCCCCGCATGGCGAAAAGCTTGCAGGGCAAAATAGAGACTGCCCGCGATGGCGATACCTGCCCCCAGTCCCGCGGCGAGCGCGGCCCCCTTGCTGTCGATCAGGGCCGCAAGCGTCAACACGCCGGCGAGCACCGCCTGCCATTTGAGCAGAAGCAGCGCCTGCGAACGGTCCACCAGGGGACGAGCCTGACTCACAAATACATCCAGGGCTGGGCACAGCAGACGGGCTGTCGGGTACAAAAACAGCCCACTTTTTGAGCGGGGCGGATTATAGAGAGCAGGCTACCCTTCCGCAACGGTCGGGTCTGGCCGTCCGGCCGAAGCTGGGGGCGGCGACATCGGCCGGACGGGAGTAAACCACAATATCTTGGGGTTAGGGTATCTGTCTTACGCTGCCGCTAGACGAACAGAAATTTCCCTCTCCCCCCAAATTCTTACCTTTTTTAACCCGAATCACTCACCTTGTTACCGGGGTACGCCCCCGCTACAGCCAGCCGACACGTTACTAACCGATTTTTCCTACCTCGCCGCCCCCGCTCGCTAAGGTGACAGGGTCACCCCGTTCCCATGGAGGCAGCCATGTTTCGTCGAATCGTTCTGGCCGGCGCCCTGGCCCTGGCCGCCAGCACCAGCCACGCCGCCTTTTCCTATGACTTTGTCGAAGCCGGCGCCGGCGAGGTGGATGAGGGCGACGCCCTCTTCGTCAACGCCAGCAAGAGCATCAACCCCAACCTCTTCGTCCTCGGCAGCGCCTACATGGTCGACTCGGGCGTCGCCATCCCCGGCTATGACGGCGAGGGCTTCTACCTGGAAGGCGGCCTGGGCTACGCCATGCCCATGGCGCCCGAAGTCGATGTCTTCGCCTCCGCCCAGGTCCTCTACGGCAATGTGGATGTCCCGGGGGACGATGACGACCTCGGCTACATGACCCGCCTGGGGCTGCGCTACACCCCGGTGTCGCGCATGGAGCTGGAGGCCTCCGCCGCCTACAGCGCCAATGACCTGCTGATCGAGGATGGCGTCGGCATTACCGGCGCCGCGCGCTACCAGGTGACCCCGGCCTTCTCGGCCGCCATCGGCTATACCCAGGACACCGAGCTCGACGGCGCCTTCTTCAACGTCCGCTACAACTTCCAGTAAGCCGCCCCGTGGGCGGGGCTCCGCCAGCACGACGGCGGCTCCGCCCCGACGCCGGGGGATGGCCTCAGCCACTCCCCCTACGCAGGAAGGGGGTTTTGGTCGTCATGGCCGACCGGCGGCAGGAAATCCGCGGCAATCCGGCGCAAAATATCCAAATTGTTTGTCATCACGCTGCTTGCCCATGGAAGGAAGCACACAATGGCCCGTATGACCCTGAAACCCCTGCTCGCCTGCTGCCTGCTCGCCCCGGCCCTTTCCCTGGCCGCGCCGGCGCCTGCCCCCGTCTGCGCCAACGCCCCGGCCGGCACCCGCGCGCCGGTCTCGGACATCGACTATCCCGCCATCAACCAGGCCCTCACCCAGGCCGATGCCACCCTACGCCTGCAGGGCCTGGGCGCCGAGCTGAAGAAGCTGGAACTGTCGCGCGCCGCCGAGGCCACCCTGGTGCGCCAGCGCCTGACGCTGGCCCTGGCCCAGTCCCAGGCCAAGCTCGGCATGAGCGCCGCCGCCATGGGCAACCTCAAGCGGCTGCCGGTGAGCAGCCCGCAGGCGCCCGAGGCGCTGCTGCTGATGGCGGAGCTCGAAGTCGAGAAAGGCCGCAACAAGGCCGCCGTGCGCTGGCTGCGCCAGCTCGCCGAGCTTTATCCGGACGAGCCCGTCACCGTGCATGCGCTGTGGCGCGCCGCCGAACTCAACCACCCGCACTCGCGCCAGGCGCTCGCGCTCTGGCAGCAGGCGGCGCGACAGGCCGACCAGGCCCTGGCGCAGGCCCATGACTGGCATGCGCGCAGCCAGCAACCCGGCTTCATCGACACCGTGGCCGCCGAAAAGCTCTCCCCCGAACTGTGGCGCCTGGCGCGCAGCACCTTCACCGACCCCGCCTTCGCCAGCGCCGACAGCGCCCAGGCCGAGGCCCGGCGCCAGCTGCAGTGCATGACCGCCGGCCAGGGCGCCACGCTGCGCCGCCTGGACCAGGGCGAGACCGTGCTCGCCAATCTCAACAAGAAGCTGGGCCACAGCCGCAGCACCATGCACAACCTGCTGCAGCAACGCCTCGAGGCCGCCGTGCAGGACTGGGAGGCGCTCTCGGCCGAGGCCCACTTCCGCCTGGCCGATGCGCAGGAGCCGCGGCTGCTCCTGGGCAAGCGCACGGCGGAGTGAGTGGTCGCGCCGCCTGCTTGCGCCAGGAAATGACGTCATGAAAAAGCCCCGCTGATTCGCGGGGCTTTTTTTTGGGCTCGCGATCCGATGACCCTCCTCATCTACGCACGGATGCAAAGCGCATTCAGTCCTGACGCCTCGCTTCGTGCCCCATCGCAAGACTTCGCACAGGCTAGAACTTCATGAAAGTGACAACAGCCAGTCCCAAGACACACAGGGGGCCGTTTATCCATCTAATCCACAGGTACTCCTCATTCTCTGTAGCATTAATGGTGACCACAGGAATTGAAAACTTCTTGAAATAGAACATGTCAACCAGACTGCTCCATAGGACGTATATCCAGGCAGCCCTTAATGCAATGTTCAGCATTGAGCTACCCATGTGCATCAACAGCATTAGAAGCACCAGCAGGATGACGGGCAAAACCACGATGCTTTTCACCTGGAAGCTCCAGCCTAGATCTGGCTTTTAGTGTTGGTGTTGGTGTTGTCGGATATCACGGGAAATGTCTGCTTCAAGGGTGCCGGGAGTACTCACTGCCGAGATATAAGATGGCTACTGCTATCACGCGAGCGATAGCCGCGTTAGCGCTAACATTTTCACCGCTGACTATCAGCCATCGCTGGGTGGCCGGCCACAAAGCAAACCAGCAATCATGATGCCGGGCAATGCGGCCACTCCTTTTTCGGCGCGGCTGCGGCGGCAGATGAAGAAGCCGAAGGCGCTGCACGTCTTTGTCCTGCTCCTGCCGCCATATCCGCTGGCGCCCAATTGCATCGAAAACTTGTGGCGGACCGACAATTGCTGAGAGCCTCCCCTCCAGGCTTATCGGCGCGTTCACAGGCTCGTCAACGAGAATCACAGAATGCCGGACCCAATCGCACGCTCATGTCAGTGAATTTTTGATTGAACACGCCGCCTGACATGACGGGCACTCCCTCTCTAGCGAATAACGCCCCACAAAACTGAGGCTGCCATAACCACTGAATAGACAGGAACCAGGAATACTTTCAGGAATTTGAGGTCCGCATTTTTCCCCGCATTCTCGTCAACAATCAGAAGGGTCGTGAGACTCCATCGCTTCAGGATCAGCATGTCCCTCAATTGAAGAGTACAGAGGAATATGAGAAAGACTCTCAGCGCCAATGCCTTGTCGAGCTCCGGATAGGAGATTATCCCTGCCACGCTCGACATGGTCCCGGCAAATATGTACTCAATCTTAATTAAACTAAATGTGGCCCCAGGCGATGCAAGCAAATATCACGGCCACGCAAAGAGGCACCAATAGGAACTTCATGAACCTGAAGTCCATATTTCTATTGTTATTCTCATCGACAACTACAAGGCCGGTCACACCCCATTTCTTTCTGACCAGCATGCCGCCTAGCTGAGAGACCGCCAGATAGATGACCGCAACTCTTATCACGAACTCGGCACCAATATTTGGATAAGAAATAATACCCGCAATAACCGTTAACGCCCCCCAAGCAAACATTTCACTTTTCATTATTTTCCTTTCGAAGGCAGTTCTTCGCCCTCATATCGCTAACTTGATCCGATCATGGACTCATTGGCCAGCATCCGTCACCGCTGCATGAACAGATGGCCAAACACCGCAAACGCCAACGCAAGGTAGTACCGTATCCGGAGTGGTATTTTGAGGAAGTATGAGTCCATGTTTTCGCCTTTGATTTCATCGACGAAAGTTGCCGCTCCTGCGTACCAACGCTTATTCACGTCCATATTGTACAGCTCTCACATGAATATCCCGATCACTACTAGGCTGCCGGCAAGTGCGAGGTCAACAGAGGGATAAGAAAAATACAGGGACAGCATGCAGAGCAAAAAAGCCGTGAGTACATACCTTTTCCGTTTGAGCGCCTGGAGCCCCTTTCGATTCAGGCCAATCTGGCCTTCGAAACGATCTGCCGCGAGCGGCCGCGCCACGCTGGGCCGGTTTTCGAGCTCATATCAGGCTCCTTTTTGTATGAGTGCCTAGTAAGCATTCTCAAACCCAAATAACAGCCCGGCGGCGGAACAACCGACAATGGCGAAGACATACACAAAGGAAAATGGAATCTTCATGACCATGAGCTCCATGTTCTCTCCCTTCATCTCATCCACCACGATTCCTGCGCCAAAGTACCACCGCCTGGTCACGAACTGGCCATGCAGTAGATAACAGCAAAGAACAATAATGATGATCCTCGCGAGCAGGAGATATCGAAATTCAAAACCCGAGTCGAACCAGGCAATTAGCGACCCTAGCAATGCCAAGATGACGTAGCTATTTGTCTTGTGCGCCATGCCTCTTCTGTATCTCATCAATAGCTCTGGAAATGGCCAACTGAGACCACTCCTCATGTCCAGGTCCGGCAGATAGCGAGACGCCTGATTTCCCCAACAGAAGCCGCGCCGGCCAAAGCCTGAAGTCCCGGGACTCTGTCGCCACTCGCTAGTGCTTGGCCGCAGCTGATCTCATTGTCAAAACCTTCGGTGCATTCATGGTTGGAGGGCGGGGGACTTGGCAGAATCAACTACCATCCGAGAACTTGCCTTCCAAGTACGCTCATGGCGATCAAGATCATTAAAAACCCGACCCTAACGTACTTCATAAACTTTATGTCGGATCCTTCTCCATTGTTCTCGTCGATTGCCCTACCCAATCCGACATACCATCTTTTTAAGATAAGGATGCCATATAAATCTCTCATGGCATAAGCGATCACAACTAGCGAGAAAAGAAGTATCCAATCCAGCTTCGGGTAACTTAGTAGCGCCGAAAGCAGACTAAAAAAGATGGCTATCCCAATGAACCTGGTTTTCATCGCTCTGCCTCTCAACAATAATCTCTGCAGCTTTTGAATTTGCAACTTGAGCATCAGGTTCAAGGATTGGAGACAGCGCCCTATCTATATCTGCCTGATTTGCAGCTTCGCCGACAATCCTTCAGGGAATTGAATCTTCGCACTACAGCTTCCCGTTGCTGCAATTAGCGGTGCACTTATGGTTGGAGGGGGAGAGCCGGGCGCCATCCTTGGCCGCAAGCCAACACCCCAGCGCATTTCCCATGCCGTGAACGATTCGAGCGACTTAGTCCCCAAAGCCCAATCGCCGCAATCGAAACAACCACGCCACCCAACACGGACAGGGTAAGTCTTGCCCAGGCAATCTTCTCCGGCGGGTGATAAAACGTCGGATCAAAAAACCGGAAGACCTCCGGTCCGACCCAGGGCAAGGCAATGATACCCAGCCCCAGGGAAATGCCGGCCAGCTTGCCCCGGACAGACTTCTCATCAAGCAGCCTATCCAGCGCCGATGCCCGACTATGGCGCTGAAGGAACGGCTCAATCCACTTGACCGAGGCAATCCGGAGCAAGATGAACGCCATAATGATGGCGATCCAGAAATAGACCTGCGCTTTCTCACTCATGACTCAGGCGGGCTCCCGTTGCAGGCGAGCTCCATGACCCAGGGCTGGCGACTCGCCCCACACCAGACATCCGAGCCCATGCACCACGAAGCCCGCGCTGCGCCGGCTCAGTACATGAGCTCATTCCAAGACATTTTTGTATGAGCAGTTAGCTACCCGTCCATGAACAGGCGCCCAAAAACAGCGAATATGATTATCAGGCAGTAGGCGGCCATCAGGGGCTTTTTTAGGTCCATGGCATGCATGTTTTTCTGGGCAACCTCATCCACAACTATTCCCGCTCCAGCGTGCCATCGCCTTCTTACATTCATGTTGTAGATTTCTTTCATAAACATATTAATTACGAGAACCGCCATAACTAATACAAAATCCATTTTTGGATAGGAAAGGCTTATAGAAAGAAGCGATAGAATGATCGTGATGGCGATGTAATTGCGGCTATTTTTCATGTCTAGACTCCAGCTCATTATTAGCGTCAGGAATCCAGCCATAATTCCTGACCTGGAACTGAGCTTCTCAACTCCCGCAAAAGGAAACAGCGGGATTGATAGCAAAAACCGCGCCTCTAACTTTATTTCGAATTACTGACAACTTTCTCTACAAAGAACGCAAGAGCATCAAGTGATGAAGCAAAGAATGCCGGTGTTGTCCTTTTTCCTCTCTCCGAAAAGTAGACAACCCAAAATATCCCTTCGTCATGAAAACAAATTCTATCACTGGAATCTGGAACACCTATTGAGTAGTTACCACTTCCTCCCGCGCCTTTTTTCTCAAGCTCGCGAAGAGCCAATTCGTAAAGCCGCTGCTTTGATACAGACGAAACTGCATGGCCTGATGAATGACCGACCTCAAACTTGTCACTTATCTCAACTATCATGGCGTTACTACCTCCCTAATGAGCCCCATATCTTCAAGCCTTTTAATCGAGTCCTGCAGCTTAAGTTGCTCTCCCAAGCCCTTTTGGTCAAACGCCGGCAAAACCACTGCCTTAATTGCACTTACTTCTTCGACAACCTCGTACACGCGATATGGTTCTGCTTGTGTCCCTGGTGCGAGCGCCCTTTCTTCATATGGCGTCCCAAATGGCGAAGCATAGGTTCCACTATTCTTCCCATAGCGATCGATCAATGTGCCAGGCTTTAGAATGACTACCTCTTCAGTCCCAGGAACCGCTCCATCGTTAGGTGCAACTCGAGGCCAATCCCAGTCTCCTCCCGTTTTTGCTGAATAATCTTTTCTATACCAATCATATTGCTGAAAGTCGTCTACCTGGGCATTCAGCTCAATCCTCCGCTTGGCCAAGGCCGCTTCTTCTACAGCGCTCGCTGCACGTTCAGCCTGGTACGCCACCAGTGTATCGTAGGGCATAATGGCAAGCTCAGTCCCAACCCGCCTCGTCACACCAAGCAATGCCGGCGCCGTCTCCACGATTCCCGGTATCCCGAAGACCAACAAGCTTTTAACTTCGCCGTCTGTCAACGGCATCAGAGGCTCAAGCTTTGGCAGGATAAATGCTTCAACATTGCTATCGGTGAAGAGGTTATAGGTCGAGGTGAACATCAGGCTGTAGCCATCCACGATCGTCGTACCCAGGTTCAAGGCGTCGACGCCAAAGTTCACCGTGAGAGACTTAGCGGCCCCCGTTGCCGCATTCGTTGTATTGATGCTTTTGGCGGCTTCCGCCTTTTCCATGGCAGCGAGCTGGGTCCCGGTGAAGCCACTGCCATACTTTTCAATCGCCCGAAATTCGTCGCCGGCAACAATCGCTCCTTCCACCAGGAAGGTGTCCGCGTACTCAGCGGGAGTGGCGACGAATAGACCGTCAGTTCCGCGCCCCACCTTGATGGTATTCAGGATGTTGATGGCCCAGGGATCCGTGCCCGTGTGTTGCTGCGCATAGGTGCCGTCCACCCTCTCCAGCGCTTCGGAAGCAATGCGTGCGTAAAGGATCTGTGCTTGCGTCCGATCACCGCGCGCCAAAGCCGTTGCCCGTTGGTAGATGGCATAGCGCTCGGCCGTATTCAGGTAACGATTGTCAAAGCTTGATGCATGGTCAGCCAGCGCCGCTGCGTATTCCGCATTGTTTCGGGACAGCAGCACAGCGTTGCGCTCCTGCAGCTCACCGGCATTGCTGTAATCAGGCCTATAGGCCGCAATGTCGGCACTGTTAGCCCATACGGAACTGCTCCAGACAAGGCCGGTTGCCCACCCCATGAAATCGGCATAACTCTCGCTCTTGGTATAGCCGTGACTCATCTCATGGCCGGCAACCTCGACAAAGTTACTCTGCAGCAGTGAACTCAGGTAAATCGTGCCCGTGGTGGCGTCGCGGG
The DNA here is from genome assembly GCA_040385265.1 of Pseudomonadota bacterium. Taxonomy (GTDB): domain Bacteria; phylum Pseudomonadota; class Gammaproteobacteria; order Pseudomonadales; family Moraxellaceae; genus UBA2031. The sequence continues at coordinate 13,748 of JAZKHS010000018.1, forward strand.
CTCCAGCGAGGTCGCTGGTAGCAAAAATCTTGCTGCTGTCGTCACCGGCCACCTTGGTATAGCTGTCGGTTGCCGCCTGCAGCGCCTCGAGGTCCTGGTTCTCCCCTTGCCGCTGAGCCTCGATCTGCGCAGCAGCCGCAGGATTGTTAATAACGAAGCCAGAGGTGCCGTGGAGTGCAGCCACGCTGCCCTTGACCACCGTCCACAAGTCGCCCAGTGCAATGTCCTCGTCGGTGGCAACGCTGGCAGCCGCTTTTGCGCTAACGCCAAGCTCCATGGCCGTAAGGAATAGGCCGTTAGCAGCCTGCTTCTGTTCCTTCAGCAGATCCGCGCGCCCCTCCGGCGTCGCCCAGCGCAGATCCAGCGTCGCCACGAAGTTCAGGCCGCCGATGTCCTCGTCCGTCGTGATCAGTTGCGCCTGCGACAGATCCCGGTTGAGCGCACCCAGGCCGAGCGCGGCGGCGGTGACGGTGCTCTCGCTGCCGTCGCCCAGGCGCTGGCCGCCCACGGTCACGCGGCCACCGCCCAGCGTCGCCTGCGTCAGCTGCTCGGTGACATGCCCGAAGTAGGTGCCGCCCAGCGTCACGGTACCGCGCGGGGTTTCCGGGGTCGGCTTCTGGTTGGCCTGCGCCGCCGTCAGCTGCGCCGGGGTCAGCGGCTGGTTGCCGGTGGTGCCCTGGCCGGGATTGGTCGGCGTCAACGCCACCGACACGCCATAGTTGGCGCCGACGGTCTTGCTGCGGTCCACGTCCTGCAGGTGGTTAATCACCAGGGTGTCGGTGCTGAACGCCAGGCCGCCCTGGTCGACCAGGCGGCCGCTGTCGTCGCGGCGGGCGTTGGCGAGCAGGCCGCCGGTCAGCACGGTGTCACGGGCGGAAACGACGAGGCTGTCGTGGCCGATGATGCCGCTCTGCTCCGCCACCCAGCGCCGCTCGGAATCGCTGCGCAGGAAGTCCAGGCCGCCGCCGCCGCTGGTCAGGGCGGCATCCAGGCCACCGCTCTCGTTGGTGCCGGCGCCAAAGCCGAAGCCGATATTGAGGCCGTAGCTGCGGCTCTTGCTGTAGGCCTCGTCCTGCAGGCTCTGCACGGTGAGGGCGCCGGTATCGATGTCGACGTGGTCCGCCTCCACCACGGCGCCGGCCAGGCGCAGCGCCTCGCTGCGACTGCTGACGGTGCCGGCCACCAGGTGGGTATTCACATAATGCAGGGAGGAGCTGTCGGCCTCGCTTTCGCGATAGCCAAGGGAGGCACTGCCGCCGGTGAGTCCCGCCTTGGCGTTCAGGCTCACGCTGATGCCTTCGGAGTCGCTGCGCGAGTCGCTGGACTGGTGGCTGCGCTCCTCGCCCGCCAGCAAGGTGATCTGGCGGGCGTCGACGATCAGGGTATTGCTGTTGGCATCGGAGGTGTCGGCACCGGCCACGGCATGCTTGTCCACCAGCACGTCGCTGCCTTGCACCGTCAGGCGGTCGCCCGCCAGCAAGGCGGCGCTGCCGCCGACCTTCAGCGTGCTGCCCTGCCACACTGTCTGCTCGGTGGTGGTGGTGGTGACGGTCTTCTCGCGGTTGGCCGAGGCCGAGGCGTAGAAGCCGCCGGTAGAGGTGGTGCTGGCCATCGCGACCACGGCGCCGGCGGCGGCAATTTCCGCCTGTACCAGGCTGAGGGAGGCGCCGGCCAGGTTGACGTGGAAGAAGTCGAGGTCCGATTCGTCCAGCAGGCCGAGTGCGACCTTGCGCTCGGCTTCGTCGAGGGCGTCCTTGGCATCCTTTACCGCATCCGTGGCGGCGGACAGGGCCTTCACCGCCAGGGCGGCATCCACATAGGCGTTGCGCACGGCCACGCCGACGGTGACGGTCTCGGTGCTTTCCTCGTGCGTCTGGGCGAGGCTGCCTTCCTTGCCGCCAATCACCAGGGCGTCGCCCGCTTCCAGCAGGGCATCGCCGGTCGCGGTCACCTGGGCGCCGAGGATCCTCAGGTTTTCTTCGGCGCGCAGGACCAGGTCGCCGGTCTCGATGCGGGTACCGCGCCACTCCAGTGAGGACTGCGAGTCCGCCACGCTCTGGCGGATGGATTGCACGCCCGCCACGCGGTACTCGCCGGCATCCCGGTTGAGTTCGGCGCCCACGCCCTTCACCGTGTCGCTGCCGGATGACGCCCTATAGCTGTGGGTTTCCGCAGCGGCGTCAATGACGATGTCCCTGGCGCTGACCTGGATGCTGCCAGGCGCCAACAGATCGGCGCCGCTAAAGGTGGCCGTGTCCTGCGCCCGGATATCCATGTGCTGCGCGGCCAGCAGCGAGGACATCTGCCAGGTGTCCTGCGTGCGCGTGCTGCTGAACTCGCCCACCTTCACTTCCGGCAGGTCCACCTGGCCCAGCGTGAAGGGCGCCAGCACCATCTCGATGGTGAAGGCCGCGATCTTGATGAATTCCTCCAGCGGCCCAGCAAAGCCTTTCTGGGTCTGGCTCCACGACGTATTGGTGAGGGCCAAGGTGGTCACATTCACGTTCATCGGCAGCGAAGCCGCTGCCTGCGGCGTCAGCAATGCCGGATCCACCGCCTGGCCGCCGATGCGCAGCGTGGCGTCGGCCACCAGCGTCGAGGCCACGATATCGATATTGCCCCCCGCATTGAGCGTGAGGTCGCCGCCGGCCTGCAGGCCGCTGGCCACGGCGCGCTGCGACACATGGCCTTCGCTGTGGTTGGCAAAGGTGGCGAGGCCATCCTCGTTGTGCTGTTCGCTGTGCTGCACGGTATCCACGCCCGCCACCAGGCGGAGGGTGCCGCCGGCGCTGACGTCGGCATCACCGGCCGCGCTCGCCGTGGAGGCATAGAGCGTCACGTCGCCGCGCGCTGCACGGATCGCGAGGTCGCCGCCGGCGGTCAGTGTCGTGCCCACCGTGCGCCACTCGTCATGCACCACATCGCTGCTCGAATCCTCCACCGTGCCATCGTGCTGGCTGTGCGTCTCGCGGTGGTCGGTTTCGGTCTCGGCCAGGAAGGCGACGTTGCCGCCCGCCACTACCGTGGCATCCCCGCCTGCGGTGAGCGTGGCGGCAATCACCGTCACATCGCCCGCGGCCGCCAGCCGCAACTCCCCCAGCGCTTCCACTTCGCTCTGCAGGTAGCGCACGTATTCCTCGGCGGCCTGCCAGTCGGCCGTGGTGAAGCGGTAGCCGTCCGCCACCTTCACGGTCCCGATCAGGAGGTTGCGGCCCGCGGCCAGGCTGACGTCCGTGCCGCTCACGCGGGCGCCCTCGAGGGTCAGGTCGCCGCCCGCCACCTGGGTGACGCTGCCGGTCGCGCTCACGCTCGCCTGTTCGCCCAGCACGGTGCCGTGAAAGCGGGTGCTGCCGCCTTGTCCGTCATAGGTGTCGGCCGTGGTGCGATGGGTGATGTCGCCTGCCGCCACCAGGCTCACGTTGGCGCCAGACAGCTGGCCGCTGGCATTGCTGATGTCGGCGCCGCTCGTGAGCGCCAGGTCGCCGCCCGCGCGCAGGGTGCCGCCCAGGTTGTCGATGTCGCCGTCCGTGGTCACGCGCAGGTCGCCGGTGGCGCGCACGGTGCCGCTGTTGCTGAAGCTGTCGCCCTCGATGACCACGCTGCCGCCGCCGATCACGGCGCCGTCGCGCAGCACGCGCGAGCTGCCCTGCGCCAGGTACACCACCGGCACCAGCACGCGCTGGCCGGCGATGTCGCGCTCTTCCATCCAGACAATGTCGGCCTGCAGCGCATCGATCTGCTCGCGCGTCAGCGCGATGCCGGGGCTGAGCTGCAAGGCGTCGGAGGCGGCAATGGCGTTGTCCATCAGGAACTGGAACTGCTCGCGCTCGTCGGTGATGGCCGGGTCGACGAAGCGGCTGCCCAGCACCGCCATCAGTGTGCTGCGGATCAGGGTGATCTCGTAGTAGCCGTCGCCCAGGCGACGCTGGGTGATGCCGGGCGCCCAGTCCTCCAGGCGCGCCAGCAGGTAGGCGGACCCCAGGAAGCCCTGGTAGGTGTTGACGGCGGGGTCGGTTTCCACGAGGTAGGGGTGGGCCGGATCCTGGCTGAGCTGGAAGAGGCCGTTGCCCGGGAGCTGGAAGCCCGGCAGCGCGGTCGGGTCCAGGCCGGTGAGGAGCAGGTCCTCGGGACTGAAGTGCAGGGTCTCGAAGTCTTCTGCCTTGGGCGAGACCGTGTTGCCCTGGGTGCCCTTTTCCTCGCCATTGGCCGCCTCGCCGCGAATGATGACGCCGGCGGCGCCCTCGAGGAGCGCGGTCAGGTAGGCATGCTCGGCGCTGGAGGGACGACTCACCGGACCCCACTGCACGGGCCAGCAGTCCAGGTCACCCATGCTGTCGTATTCGCAGGTGTGCCAGCGGGTGATGGTCACCGTGAGGATGTCGTCGTAGAGGGTGGTGCCCAGGTTGTCGATGCGGTCGGCGGTGATGTCCAGCCAACCGCCGGCGCTGATGCTGCTGTGGTCGTTCAGCAGCGTGCCGGCCTCGAGGCGGATGTCGCCCCCGGCCAGGATCATCCCGCGCACGCCCTCGGACGCAAAGTCGGTGCGCGTGATCCGGGTCTCGATGCGGGTGCTCCGTACGTCCTCGCCGGCGCGGCCGCAGCAATAGTGGTAGCTGTTGAAAGAGCCGGCGTCGATGCTGTACTCGAAGGTGGAGGGCACCGCATAGGGATCGCTGAGGCGCCAGCCGACATTGATGTTGCGCAGGTCGGTGGCCTTGAGCGTGACGCTGCCGCCCAGCGACTGGATACTGCTGCCATGGTTGTAGAGTCGCTGCAGCAGGCCATCGGCCGCGGTGCTGACGCGGACATCGCCCTCGCTCAGCAGCGCTGCCTCGACACTGCCGTCGCTGCGGCCGTTGACCAGCTCGTTCTCCACGCGCAGGGTGAGGGCCTGGCGGCCAAAGAGTACGCCGGCATTGGCCACATTGCTGGCCTCCAGCAGCAGCTGATCCTGTGCCGCCACCAGGCCGTCGCGGCCCACGCTCACGTCGCGCGCGAGCAGGGTCGTGCTGCCGCCGGAAACCAGGCGGGTATCCACCTGCAGGTCGCCGGTGGCGGACTGCAGCCAGATGTCGCCCGGCAATTCCAGCGCCGCCCCGTCCATCACCACGTCGCCGCTGGCGTCCACCCGGAACAGGCGCTGCGCCGCGAGCGTCCCGCCCGTCTGCGCCTGGCGGAAGTTGGGCAGACGCAAGACCAGGTCGCGCCCGGCGGCCAGGCTGCCGCCCTGGTTGTCCAGCGTCGCCGCCGTCACCTCCAGGTCGAGGCCTGCGATGATAGTGCCACTGTTGATGACGCTGTCGGCCGTGATGATGAAGCTGTCGGCGCTGCCGACGTCGCCGCGGTAGGTCTGCTGCGCGGCCGCCGCCGTGAGCGCGGCGCGCGCCGCAATGCTGCCGCCGGCGTCCTGGGTCAGGCTGGCGGCCGTGAGCGCGATGGCGTCGCCGCCCACGGTAATGCCCTCGGCCAGTGCCAGTGCGCCGCCGGCCTCCAGGGTGACATTGCCGCCCGCCGCCAGGTCTCCCGCCAGTGCCAGGTCGCCGGCTGCGTTCACCTCGAGCGCAGTCTGCGCGCTCACCTGCGCCAGGCGCACGTCGCCGTTGGCCCGCACTTCCAGGGCGCCGGTGAGTGCCGCCACCGGCGCCGCCAGGCGCATGCCGACGCCGGCCTCGGTGCCCACCAGGCGGATGGTGTCGGCATACATGCCGCCCAGCGCGCTGCTGTCGATGGCATAGCCGGGCGCCGTGCCGCTCGCGGCGAGCGCGGTGGCCGCGCCCGTCGCCGCTGCGATGGTGTTGGCGCCGGTGACGACAGCGAGGTCGCGCGCATAGAGGTCGGCGTTGAGTTCCAGCACGCGCGCATAGAGGGCGAGGCGGTCCACGTTGCCGGCGTTGAGGCCGAGGCCGTCAAAACGCAGGCGGCCGTCTTCCACGCGATAGCCCTGCAGGCTGCCGTCGCTGTTCCAGAGCGGGATGCCGGCGGCCAGCGTGGCCTGGCTGGTATTGATGAAGCCGCAGCCGTTGCAGCTGATGCCCCAGGGGTTGGCCACCACCACGCCCGCGCGCTGGCCCGCCACTTCCATATAGCCGTTGAGCTGGCTGGGCGAGGCGGTAGTCACTTCATTGAGGATGAGGCGCGCGCTGCCGCCGCCCAGCTGGGCATTGCTGGTGATGTAGCCGCCCAGCTGCGTGTTCACCGGCTGCGCGCTGTTGTTGAGGATCAGGCCCTCGCTGCCGACGTTGAAGCTCGCGTACTGGTTGTGCGAGATGCCGGCGCCATTGGGCGCGGCAATATTGACGATGGGCACGCCGTTGACGGCCTGGTCGAGGCTGACGCCCGCGGTCAGGGGCGTCAGCTCCGCCGCCTGCGCAGCGGTGACGAAGGGCTGCGCCAACTGCAAGGCCACCAGGCAATGCACCAGGGCACGGGTGTGGCGCTGGCGGGCCAGCGGCATCGGATAGTGTTCAGACATGGTTCTTCCCTTTACCTCACCACTGCAGGCTGACGCTCGCATCGAGCTGCCAGTCCTGCGGTGCATCCATGGTATTCAGCGTCTTCAACGGAAAAGCGAGGCCGACATTGGCCAGCGCGCGCCGCCACGGCAGCGCCACGCCGGTGGTGAGCGCGGCGAGTTGTTCCCGGACGGCATTGCCGCCGGCATGCGGCGCCAGCGCCCAGGCCAGGCCCAGCGACGGCCGCAGCGCGCCCAGGCCGGCGCGCTGCACCGGCAGCGGCCGCGCGATCTCGAGCTGCACGGCGGCGCCGTTGTTGGCATTGATGGCGAACGGCGAGAAGCCCTGCACATAACCCGTGAGCGTGAATTGCTCGCTGGGCGCCAGGCGGGCGTCGCTCCATTGCGCGTTCACGCGGGCCGACACGCTGGCGGCGCCAAAGTAGTACTGCAGGCGGCTGTTGCCCTGCAGGCGCACATAGTGCGCATCGATCGGGGAGAAACGCGCCGGCGAGCGGCCGGCGCCGTTCTCGGCATCCAGGCTGGCGTCCCACACCCAGGGCGCCGCCACGCGCGAGAAGTCCAGGCGCAGGCCGGCGGTGTTGATGCGCGTGGTGGACACGCCCACCGTCACGCGATGAAATTGTCGTTGAGCCGGCGCTTGCCGTGCAACGCCAGCGTCCAGCGCGTCGTGGCATCGCGGTGCAGCAGGCGCGCGGCCTCCAGGCGGAAGGCGCGGCTCTTGCCGGTGGCGGCAAAGGTGGTGAGGCCGGCCTGCACTTCGTTGCGGTAATCGTAGCGGTCGCTACCGGCGCTGAGGCGCCACCAGCCCACCGGCAGGTCGTAGTCCAGGCTGCCGCCATGGGAGTCATCGACCTGGCCGTCCTGCAGGTTGCCGTTCACGCCCAGCACCAGGCGATCGGCCAGGCGCAGCGGGCTGTCGGCGGTCGCACTGGCCCGCACGGTATGGGTTTCCTCGCCATTGAGGGCGGCGCCCTGCCAGGCCAGGGCGGCCTGCCAGGGGCGCGCGCGCTGCACCGTGAGCAGGGCCACCGAGCCCCCGGGTTGCTCGCCCGGCTTGAGGTCGATGGTGCTGCGCAAGGAGGCCAGCCGGTTGAGGTTGTCCACGGCCTGCTCCAGCGCGCGCAACTGCAGCAGGTCACCCGGGCGCAGCGGGCTGGCCAGCGCCAGCTCGCGCGCCGACAGCGCCGGCGCCTCCTGCGCTTCGAGGATGCCCGGCCACACTTCCAGGCGCAGTTCGCCGCTGGCGAGATTCTGCTCGGGGACGACGACGCGCGTGGTGACAAGGCCGGCATCCAGCGCGAGCGAGTTGAGCGAGTGCTGCACCGCCGCAAGATCAGCGGCGCCCAGGCAACGGCCTTCGTAGGCGGCCCGCAGCGCGGCCACGCGCGACGTCGGCAACAGGTCGCCGGGATGCACGGAGATGCGGCGGACGGGAAAGCAGGGGCCGCTGGCGGCCACCGGCGGCGACGGCGCCAACACGGGCGCACCGCCCGGCACATGCCGCTCATCCCAGCGCTGCTCGCGACGTTCCTGTTCGCGCCGGTCAATGTCCTGCTTGAGCAGGACTTCCGGGTCGGCGGCGGCCAGCATCAGGCCGGGCGTGCACGCCAGCAGGGCGGCGCCCAGCACAACAATCCTTGTCTTCATTCCGGTCCAGCCACCCTGGTGGGGAGCGCATTCTATGTAACCGGATGGTAGTTGCCAATGTGTGGCAATTCCCTGTCGGGCTTCGCACAATAGCCGCCGCCCGGGAACCATCGCCACGCCCCAGGGAGGGGGCACGCCATGACCACAACCTCGTCATACTTTTTTCCTAGGGCCTTGGTGTTTCCCCTCGCCCTGTCCGGCGGCCTGGGGCTGGCCGCACCCGTGCTGGCCGCGCCTGCCGCGCCGCCCCCGCTGTCCGCCTGCGCCGCCCCGGTGGCCGCCGCCGGTGCCGCCGCGGCGGCGAGCGACATCGACTATACGGTTATCAACCAGCACCTGACCGACCCCGATGCCCGCCGGCGCCTGACCGGCCTGCAGGCCGCCGTCCGCCAACTCAAGCGGTCCCGCGCCCCGGAAGCCGGCCTCGTTCATCACCGCCTGGTCTACGCGCTGGCGCAGACGCAAGCCGGCCTCGGGCGCCATGCCGAAGCCCTCGCCAGCCTCAAGCAACTTCCCGTGAGCAGCCCGCAGGCCCCCGAGGCGCTGCTACTGCTGGCTGAACTGGAGGTGGCGGAGGGGCAGCCGCTCGCCGCGGTGCGCTGGCTGCGCCAGTTGGCGGATCTCTATCCCGGGGAAGCCGCCAGCGTCGGTGCGCTCTGGCGCGCGGCCGAGCTCAGCGAGCCGGACTCGCCGCAGGCCCTTTCCCTCTGGCAGCAGGCCGCCGACCTGGCCGACCAGGGGCTGGCCGCGGCGCAGCGCTGGCAGGCCCAGAGCGGGCAGCCCGGCTTCCTGGACCTCGCGACCGCTGACCGGCTGTCCCCGGAGTTATGGCGCCTGGCCCGGGCCACGCTGGGCAGCGCCACCTTTGCCGGTGCCGATGCCCTGCAGACTGAAGCCCGCCGGCAATTACAGTGCCTGACCGTCAACCAGGAGGCGCAGTTGCGGCGCCTGCAGCGCAATCCCCGCCTGCTGGCCGACCTTGGCGACACCGTCGACACCCTGGCCGCGCAATTGCAGGGGGCACGCCATGACCTCGTCGCGCGCGAAGAGGCTTTCCTGGCCAGCGCCCGGCGCCTCAAGGAATGTACATCCGGGCCCGGCGACTGCGTCGCCCTGAAGGCCGCCCATGATGCGCAAGGGCGCGAGCTGACCGGCTGGCGCAATCGCGTGCGCATCCTTGACGGCAAGCTGGCCTTCCTGCGCCGGGAAGAGGAAAAGCTGCGCGCGTCGGCGGTGGCTACGGGTACCGGCACCGGCGTGGCACGACAGCTGGGCAGCCGGCTGGGCGACAGCCGCGGTCTCATGCAGGAGCAGCTGCAGCAATCGCTGGCGATGGCCGTGCAGGAATGGGAAGCGCTGAGCGCGCAGGCGCATTACAAGCTGGCGCTGGCGCAGGAGTCGCGGGTGACTCCAGGCCGGGTGCCGGGACAGCAGGCGCCAGGACAGAACTGACCGCCGGCGCCAAAAGCAGGGGCCCGCGAAGGGTGCCCGGCGGTCCTATCGCTCCGCCGGCTCCCGGATATACCCCAGCTGCTTGCCGCGGTACTTGTCGCGCAGCAGCATCTGGCGCAGGTTGCGCAGCGTCTGCTGCGGCTCGTCCGGCAGGTTGTAGTTGAACAGCAGTGGCGGCACATAGCCACCCGGCGCGCCCTCGCCCCACAGCTCGATCTTCACCACGCCCTTTTTTTCCGGCGTCAGCCGCCACACGCTGTGCATGTCGCCCAGGCGCACACGCTTGGGGTTGGCGGGCACCAGGCCGGGCTCGGCGCGCGTGATGATTTCCACCACGCCGGCCTTGTCCTGGCGCAGCACCGAATGCAGGACCGCCTCGCGCTCGAGGAAGGGATAGGGCAGGCGGTAGACGCCGTGCACCCAGGCTTCACGGTTGGCGTCGCGGCGCAGCAGGCGCGCCGACTTCAAGCGCGTGATCCACTGCGGCATGGCCGGCACGTCGGACAGCACCGCGACCACGGACGACAGCGAGGCCGGCACGCGGGTGGTGGCGTAGAAGCGCTTGTAGTTCGAGCCGGGGGTGTCACGAAGATAGACGCGGATGTCGCGGACGTCATCCGTACGCGCCAGGATCCAGTCCTCGGCCTGCGCCGCCGGCGCGAGCGCGAGCAGAAGGGCCAGAAGCGGCAGCGTCCATTTCATCTACCGCTCTCCGGAAGCCGCGGCTTATTTGATGTGGGTAAGGATGCCGTCGAGTTCATCCAGCGAGTTATAACTGATGACCAGACGGCCCTTGCCCCGGGCGTTGTATTCGATTTGTACGATGGCGCCCAGGCGTTCGGCAATCTCGTCCTGCAGCTTGCGCACATTCGGGTCCAGGGTCTTGTCGGCCGCCCCCGGCTGGTCCTTCTGGGCGAGGAGCGCGCGCACCATCGCTTCCGTCTGGCGCACCGACAGGCCCTTGGCGACCACGGCGCGGGAGGCCTTGCCCTGCATGGTGTCGGGCAGGCCGAGCAGCGCCTTGGCGTGGCCCATCTCCAGGTCGCCGCGCTCGAGCAGGGTGCGCGCCTCGTGGTTGAGCGAGGTCAGGCGCAGCAGGTTGGTGACGGTGGCGCGGGACTTGCCCACGGCGTCGGCCACCTGCTGGTGGGTGAACTGGAACTCGTCGGCGAAACGCTGCAGCGCAAACGCCTCTTCCATCGGGTTCAGGTTCTCGCGCTGGATGTTCTCGATGAGCGCCATGGCAATGGCGGTCTCGTCGGGAATGTCGCGGATGATGACCGGAATATTGTCGATACCGGCGAGCTGGGTAGCGCGCCAGCGGCGTTCACCGGCAACGATCTCGTATTTGTTCTCGCCAACGGGACGCACGACGATGGGCTGCATGACGCCCTGGGTCTTGATGGAGTCCGCCAGTTCCTGCAGGGCGGCCGGGTCCATGTCGCGGCGCGGCTGGTAGCGGCCGCGCTGCAGGAATTCCACCGGCAGGTTGCGCAGCTGGCCGTCCACCGGCAGCTTGCCCTCTTCCACCGCGGCCACGGTTTCCTTTTCCTTGCGCACATTGGACAGCAGGGCATCAAGGCCCCGGCCGCCGCCGAGTCCGCGTTTTTTCGTCGTCGTCGTCATCACAAACCTCAGGCGCCGGCAGGCGGCGCAGTTCCATCACCCCGGCGGCGCCTCCGGCAAGCGGAGGCGCGCGGGACAAAAACGTTAAACGGCTTCCGCCACCGTGGCGCGCGCGCCGTCCTGGCGTCGCAGCAGTTCAGCCGCGAGGGCCAGGTAGGACATGGCGCCGCGCGAGGCGCGGTCGTAGAGCAACGCCGGCATGCCGTGCGCGGGGGCTTCGGCGAGGCGGATGTTGCGCGGGATGATGGTCTCGAACAGGCGGTCGGGGAAATGCTGGACCAGTTCGGCGGAGACATCGGTGGCCAGCGTGTTGCGCGGGTCGAACATGGTACGCAGGATGCCGGTCACGTGCAGCTTGGGGTTCACGGTCTGCGCCACCTGGTCGATGGTGTCGATGAGCGCCGCCAGGCCTTCCAGCGCGAAGTACTCGCACTGCATGGGGATGACGACGCCATCGGCGGCGACCAGGCCGTTGACGGTCAGGATGTTGAGCGAGGGCGCGCAGTCGATGATGATGAAATCATACTGGTCGCGGATCGGGTCCAGGGCCTGGCGCAGGCGCAGCTCGCGGCCGATCACCGTCATCAGCTCGACTTCGGCGGCGACCAGGTCGCTGTTGGCGCCGAGCACATGGTAGCCGGCGGCCAGGTCCTTGATGATGGCCTGGTCGATGACACAGCGCTTGGTCAGCACCTCGTAGGAGCCGTGCGCGATCTCGTGCTTGTCCACGCCCGAGGCCATGGTGGCGTTGCCCTGCGGATCCAGGTCGATCAGCAACACGCGGCGCTTGGTCGCGGCCAGCGAGGCGGCGAGATTGACGCTGGTGGTGGTCTTGCCCACGCCGCCTTTCTGGTTGGCAATCGCCAGTGTCTTGTCCATGTTCTTCCCCGTTCGTCCTGCGCTTCGCTGAAGCCGCAAGTGAAGCTGTGTTGTGGGTGGGCCGCAATGCGCTGGCTCACGAATCTGTTGCTGGCACCGGCCGCTCACTGGGGCAGCCTCGGGCCCGACGCCCTGTTCTCCCCGCCGGCATTATCCGCCGGCGGCCGCGCCGCCGCGGCTTGATCTTCAGTCCGCGGCCCCCGGCACCGGCCGGGACAGTTAAGTCTGTTGGCGCTTACTCGCCCCGCACGATGCGCACCAGGTGGCGCTCCTCGTCCAGGAAGGGCACCGCCAGCGGCAGCACCTCCACGGCATTGAAGCCCGCGGGCAACGCCGCGATCTCCGCCGCCGGGCGCACGCCCTTCATGGCCAGGAACTCCCCGCCCTCGTTCGCCATATGCCCGCACCACTCGATCATGTCGGCCAGCGTGGCAAAGGCCCGGCTGGTGACCACGTCGAAGCGGCCCGCGAATTCCTCGGCCCGCGACTGCACCGCCTTGGCATTGCCGATCTTCATCTCGGCGATGACCTGGCGCAGGAAGCGCACCTTCTTGCCGTTGGAATCCAGCAGCGTCACCTGCAGCGCCGGCTGCGCGATGGCCAGCACCATGCCGGGCAGGCCGGCGCCGGTGCCGACATCGATGAGCGTGCCGCCGCGCAAGTGCGGCAGGATGCTCAGGCTATCCAGCAGGTGCTTGACCAGCATCTGCTGCGGATCACGGACCGCGGTCAGGTTGTAGGCCGCGTTCCACTTCAGCAGCAGGGCCAGGTACGCCAGCAGCCTTCCTTCCGTACCGGCGGGCAGGCCGGCAAGGCCCAGCCGCGCGATGCCGTCGTGCAGTTGCTTCGCCAGCGCGTTGTTCATCCTGCAATCTTTTCCGCAGAGTCCGCGCCCAGGCGCAGGCCGTTCTTCTTGATCCAGACCATCAGCAACGACACCGCCGCCGGGGTCAGGCCCGGGATGCGGCCGGCCTGGGCCAGGGTCTCGGGGCGGGCGTCCTTGAGCTTCTGGCGCACCTCGTTGGAGAGGCCCTTGACCGCATCGTAGTCAAAATCGGCCGGCAGGCGCAGCGATTCCTGACGCTTCAGGCGCTCGATGTCGTCGGCCTGGCGGTCGATATAGCCGGCATAGCGGGCCTTGATCTCGATCTGCTCGCCGACTTCGGCCGCCAGGTCGGTCGCATTGCCGTTGCCGTTGCCGTTGCCGTTGCCGTTGCCGTTGCCGTTGCCGGGGACTACGGCCGCGCCCACTCCCGCGCAAGCACCTTCGCCCAAGGCCTCGCCCTGCCCCGGGGCCGCGCGATCGCCCACAGCCGCGCCCGGCGCCGGCGTCTCACCGAGACCCAGCGCCCGGATCTGCGCATAGCTGACCTGGGGCCGCTTGAGCAGATCCATCAGCGAGTACTCACGCCCAAGCTCCTGCCCGGTCGCCGCGATGAACTGCTCGGCCAGCGCCGTGCCCGGGTGTACCCAAGTGCTCTTCAGGCGCTCGGTCTCGACGGCAATGGCGTCCATCTTGGCGCAATAGGCCGCCCAGCGGGCGTCATCGACCAGGCCGAGCTCGCGGCCCTTCGCGGTCAGGCGCTGGTCGGCATTGTCCTCGCGCAGCAGCAGCCGGTACTCGGCGCGCGAGGTGAACATGCGGTAGGGCTCTTTCGTGCCCAGGGTGATGAGGTCGTCGACCAGCACGCCGAGATAGGCCTCGTCGCGCGTGGGGTACCAGCCTTCCTTGTCCTGTGCGCGCAGCCCGGCATTGAGGCCGGCGAGCAGGCCCTGGGCCCCCGCCTCTTCATAGCCCGTGGTGCCATTGATCTGGCCGGCAAAGAAGAGGTTGTGGATGACGCGGGTCTCCAGCGTGTGCTTGAGGTCCTGCGGATTGAAATAGTCGTACTCGATGGCATAGCCCGGACGCGTGATGTGGGCGTTCTCCATGCCACGGATGGAACGCACCAGCGCCAGCTGCACATCAAACGGCAGGGACGTGGAAATGCCGTTGGGATAGAGCTCGTGGGTGGTCAGGCCCTCGGGCTCGATGAAGATCTGGTGCGAGGCCTTGTCGGCAAAGCGGTGGATCTTGTCCTCGATGGACGGGCAGTAGCGCGGGCCCACGCCCTCGATCACCCCGGTATACATGGGCGAACGGTCGAGGCCGCCACGGATGATGTCGTGGGTGCGCTCGTTGGTGCTGGTGATCCAGCAGTTCACCTGGGCGGGGTGCATGTCGCGGCGGCCCATGAAGGACATCACCGGCAACGGCGTGTCGCCGGGTTGCGCCGTCATCACGGAAAAATCCACGCTGCGGGCGTCGATGCGCGGCGGCGTGCCGGTCTTGAGTCGGCCGACACGCAGCGGCAGCTCGCGCAGGCGGTGGGCCAGCGCGATCGAGGGCGGGTCGCCGGCGCGGCCGCCGCGATGATTCTCGAGGCCGATGTGGATGGTGCCGCCGAGGAAGGTGCCGGTGGTCAGCACCACCGTCTTCGCCTCAAAGCGGATGCCGGTCTGCGTCACCACACCCTTCACGGTCTCGCCCTCGACAATGAGGTCGTCGGCGGCCTGCTGGAAGATGTCCAGGTTGGGCTGGTTTTCCAGCAGGGTGCGAATGGCGGCCTTGTACAGCACGCGGTCGGCCTGGGCGCGGGTGGCGCGCACCGCCGGACCCTTGCTGGAGTTGAGGATGCGGAACTGGATGCCGGCGCGGTCGGTGGCCAGCGCCATGGCGCCGCCCAGGGCATCGATCTCTTTGACCAGGTGTGATTTGCCGATGCCGCCGATGGCCGGGTTGCAGCTCATCTGGCCCAGCGTTTCCACGTTGTGCGAGAGCAGCAAGGTGGCGCATCCCATGCGGGCGGACGCGAGCGCGGCTTCGGTGCCGGCATGGCCGCCGCCGATCACGATCACGTCATAGGTCCGGGGATAGCGCATGGTGCCCAACGAGGGTAAAAAAGGGGGAACGTAGTATACGGGCTGCCCCGGCAAAGAGAAGCGCCGTGGTCAGTTTTTAACCATCGGGAAATACCATGACACCGACGCTGGATGAACTCTTCGCACCCTGGGTGAACGCCCTCGGCCAGGACTACCCCGCCTACCGCCACCATGTGGAACGGCTGCTGGCCCTGAGCGGTTTGCTGGCCGCGCGCGAGGGGGTGACGCTGGACCCCGTGGCCCTGCGCGTGGCCGGGGTCTATCACGACCTCGGCATCTGGAGCGACGGCACCTTTGACTACCTGGCGCCCTCCGCCGCCCGCGCCCGCGAATGGCTGCAGGCCCATGGCCGCGACGACCTCACGGAACTGGTCACCGCCATGATCGGGCAGCATCACAAGGTGCGCGCGGCCGGTCCCGCGGACAATCCCGTGGAGATCTTCCGCCGCGCCGACTGGATGGATGTCACCCTGGGGGCGCTGGCCTGCGGGCTTCCCCGCGCCGGCTACCGCTCACTGCTGCAGCAGTATCCCGATGCGGGTTTTCATCTCCGCCTGGTTCAACTCTCTTGTAAGCAACTACTTACTCACCCGCTGAACCCGCTGCCCATGTTCCGTTGGTAAGGCAGGGCGGCCGCCCTGCCCTGCTTCGCTTGCCCGGCACATGGCTTCATCGCGGTCACCCTGCGGGCGGCCCTGCGGAGCGGCCAGGCGGCCACCTGCGCCTGCCTCCCCTCAGCACACCTCGTCGAGGGAGCGCTCCCGGGTTTCCTGCACGCACCAGATCGCCACGAAACTGATGACGGCGGCCGCCGACACATAGCCGCCCACCCAGGGCAGTCCCCCCGCCAGCACCAGCTTCTGCGCCAGGTAGGGGGCAAAGGAGGCTCCCACGATGCCGCCCAGGTTGTAGGCCAGCGAGGCGCCGGTATAGCGCACGCGGGTGGGAAAGAGCTCGGGCAGGAAGGCGCCCATGGGCCCGAAGATCATGCCCATCAGGAACAGCTCGAGCGACAGGAAGACCGTGATGCCCAGCGCGCCGCCATCGCGGAACAGCGGCTCCATCAGGAAACCCGAGAGCGCGGCCAGCACGCAGCCGGTCAACATCACCGGGCGCCGGCCCCAGGTGTCGGCGGCGCGCGCCGACAGGGGAATGGCCAGGGCCATGAAGACGATGGCGATGCACTCCAGGGCCAGGAATTCCTGCCGGGCAAAACCCAGCTCGCGGGTGCCGTGGCTGAGCGAGAACACGGTGGCGATATAGAACAGCGCGTAGCAGATCACCATGCCCAGGGTGCCCAGCAGCGCCGGCTTCCAGTAGCCGCGCAGCAGCGCCAGCAGCGGCACCTCCACGCGCTCGTTGCGCTCCAGCGCCTTGCGGAAGGCCGGCGTTTCCGTCAGGGAGACGCGTACATACAGGCCCACCCCCAGCAGCACCGCGCTGAGCAGGAAGGGAATGCGCCAGCCCCAGGCCTGGAACTCGCTTTCCGAGAGCATCAAGGCCAGCACCAGGAAGAGGCCGTTGGCGAGCAGGAAGCCGATGGGCGCGCCCAGCTGCGGGAACATGCCGAACCAGGCGCGCTTGCCGGGCGGCGCGTTTTCGGTAGCGAGCAGCGCCGCCCCGCCCCACTCCCCGCCCAGGCCGATGCCCTGGCCAAAGCGCAGCAGGCAGAGCAGCAGCGGCGCCCAGAAGCCGATCTCGGCATAGACCGGCAGCAGGCCGATCAGCGTGGTGGACAGGCCCATGATGAGCAGGGCCGCCACCAGGGTCGCCTTGCGCCCGACGCGGTCGCCGAAGTGGCCGAACAGCGCCGCGCCCAGCGGCCGCGCAATGAAGGCGATGCTGAAGCTGGCAAAGGCGCTGAGCAGCTGGGCGCTCTCGGAGGCGCCGGGAAAGAACAGCGGGCCCAGCACCAACGCGGCGGCAGTCGCGTAAATATAGAAATCGTAGTACTCGATGGCGGTGCCGACCAGGCTGGCCACCACGATGCGGCCCGTGGAATTGGCCGGCCCGCTGCCTTCCGCCAACACCGTTGCACCTGAGCCTGCGCCTGCGCCTGCGCCTGCGCCTGCGCCTGCGCCTGCGCCTGCGCCTGCAGACATGATGGTGCCCGTGGCGCCGCTGCCGTCTGCCTCCGCTCCGTTACCGGATGCCCGGCCCCCGGTGCCCGTGGTCTGCCCTTCCCTGCTCACTCGATCGTCCCCGTCACTTGCAGCTTCGTCACGTCAAATCCCTTTGCCGCCAGTCGCCCCAGCAGCGCCTCGTAATCCGCGCGCGCGATTCCGGGCGTGCGCGACAGCACCCACAGGTAATCGCGGCCCGGCTCGCCCACGGCCACCAGCCGGTAGGCCGGATCCAGGTCCACCACCCAGTACTTGCCCCAGACAAAGGGCAGGAAGGACAACCAGGACGGCGCGAAGCGCACCTTCAGTTTTGCCGAGCCATCGGGGCCGACACGGCGGCCTTCCGCTTCCGCCACCGACACCGCGCCATCGGCCATGCGGCAACGATTCACCACGCGCACGCGGCCGTTCGGCCACAGCGTGTACTCCGCCGTCGCCGCCGCCACGCATTTCTTCTGGAACCCGTTGGGGAAGCGCGCGATCTCGTGCCAGCGTCCCATGTAGCGCGGCAGGTCCAGCGCCGGAATCGTCTGCAGCGGCTGCGCTGCCGCCGCGGCGATGGCGGCGGGAATCAGCTGTCCGCTCGCCGAGGCCACTGCCGGCAGCCATCCACAGGTCACGCATAGTGCCAGGTACAGGAGTCTCTTCATGATCATTTCCCTATGCAGAAACTGGAGAAGATACGGCCCAGCAAATCGTCCGGCGTGAACTCGCCGGTAATCTCGGCAAGCGCGTGCTGCGCGACACGCAGGTCCTCGGCCACAAGCTCGCCGGCGGCCGCGCCCAGCAACTGCTGCAACGCCACGTCCATCGCCGCGCCGGCGCGCGACAGGGCATCCAGGTGGCGCCGCCGTGCCGTGAATACACCGGCCTCCCCGGACTGGAAGCCCATGCGCTGCTTCAGCGCCTCGCGCAGCGCCGGCAAGCCGGCGCCGGCTTGCGCCGAGAGCACGATCTCCTCGTAGTCGCCCCCGGGGCCGGCGCGCAGGCGGCGGCCGGCGTCCGCGCCGGTCACCAGATCGCACTTGTTGGCCACCAGCAGCAGGCGCGACGGCGGCGGCAGCGGCGAAAAATATTCCGCGGCCTGCGCCAGCGGATCCGGCCCGGCCAAAAGATCAGGGGCACGCAGGGAATCCTGACCCGTGGCATCACGATGGGCGGCGGACGTCCCGGCGGGAAGGGAGGCATTGGAGCTGTCCGCTGCTGAGGCCGCTGCCCCGGCAGGGACCGCGTCGCGGCCGCGCAAATCATAGACAAAGAGCACGCAGTCCGCCTTCTCCACTTCGGCGAGGGCACGCCGCACCCCTTCCTTCTCGACCACGTCATCGGTGGCCCGCAGGCCCGCGGTGTCGACCACATGCAGCGGCATGCCGTCGACCTGGATGCGCTCGCGCAACACGTCGCGCGTGGTGCCGGCAATGTCGGTGACGATGGCGGCCTCGAAGCCGGCCAGGGCATTCATCAGCGATGACTTGCCGGCATTCGGCCGCCCCGCGATCACCACCTGCATGCCTTCGCGGAGCAGCGCGCCCTGGCGCGCCTGCGCCTGTACATCGGCCAGGGCCGTCATCAAGCCTCGCAATTCCGTCTCGACATGGCCATCGGAGAGGAAGTCGACGTCCTCGTCGGGAAAGTCGATCGCCGCTTCCACGTACATGCGCAAGTGGATCAGCCCTTCGACCAGCGCGCTCACCTTCTGCGAAAACACGCCCTCGAGCGAGCGCACGGCAGAGCGCGCCGCGGCTTCGCTGCCGGCGTCGATCAGGTCGGCAATCGCCTCGGCCTGCGCCAGGTCCAGGCGGTCGTTGAGAAAGGCGCGCTCGGAAAATTCGCCGGGGCGCGCCATGCGCGCGCCCAGCGCCAGCACGCGGCGCAGCAGCAAGTCCATCACCACCGGGCCACCGTGACCCTGCAACTCCACCACGTCCTCGCCGGTAAAAGAGCGCGGGCCCTGGAAATACAGGGCGATGCCCTCGTCGAGCGGCTGGCCGTCGCCGTCGCGGAAGGCGCCAAACACCACCTGGCGCCGGGGCAGCGTCTCGCGCCCGAGCACGGCGCTACCGATGGCCAGCGCGCGCGGCCCGGAGACACGCACGATGCCGACACCGCCACGTCCCGGCGGCGTGGCAATCGCCGCAATGGTGTCCTTGCTTGCCGTCATGGGTTTCTCTACCTCTTCTCTCACACCAAAGAAAAAGGCGCCCGCAGGCGCCTGTTTCGTCAGCGGTCATCCGACCCGCTTGATCTCGCCCTTCTCGATCTGCCGCGTGATGACCCACTGCTGCGCGATGGAGAGCAGGTTGTTCACCACCCAGTACAGCACCAGGCCGGCCGGGAACCACAGGAACATGATGCCGAACACCCAGGGCATCAGCTTCATGACCTTGGCCTGCATCGGATCCTGCGGCGCCGGGTTGAGCGCGGTCTGCGCCACCATGGACAGGGTCATCAGGATGGGCAGCACGAAGTAGGGGTCCATCATCGACAGGTCGTTGATCCACAGGATCCAGCCGGCATGGCGCAGCTCGACGGATTCCATGAGGGTCCAGTACAGCGCGATGAACACCGGCATCTGCACCAGGATGGGCAGGCAGCCCCCCAGCGGATTGATCTTTTCCTTCTTGTACAGCTCCATCATCGCCTGCGACATCTTCTGACGGTCATTGCCGTGCACTTCGCGGATGCGCTGCAGCTCCGGCGTGACGCGGCGCAGGTGCGCCATGGACTTGTAGCTGGTGGCGGACAGCTGGAAGAAGGCGGCCTTGACCATGATGGTCAGGATGACGATGGCCCAGCCCCAGTTGCCGACCACGCCGTGGATCTTCTGCAGCAGCCAGAACAGGAACTGCGCGATGAACCAGAGCCAGCCGTAATCCACGGTCAGCTCGAGGCCATCGGAAATCTTTTCCAGCTTGTCCTGGATCTTGGGGCCGACATAGAGCGCGGCGCCGACCTTGGCGCTCTGTCCCGGCGCCACCGCCACTTCCTGGCCGGTGAAGGCGAGGAAGTTCTCCCCGGTCTGGCTGTTGACACGGGTGACGTAATGATTGGCGGCCTGCGCATCCGGCACCCAGGCGGTGACGAAGTAATGCTGCACCAGCGCAATCCAGCCACCCGTCGCGGACAGCTTCAGGGGCTCTTCCGCGAGGTCGCTGAGCGCGGTCTTGTTATAGGACTTTTCCGGGCTCCACCAGGCAGCGCCCAGGAAGGTGGACATGCCCAGGCCCTGCGTGCTCTGGCTCGGGTCCTTGCTGTTGTCGCGCTTGAGCTGGCCGAACATCAGGCCCTTCCAGGGCGCGGTGCCGGCGTTGGCAATCTCGTAGCGCACCTTCACCAGGTAATCGCCGCGCGTGAACTCATACACCTTGCGCACGCTGACGCCGTTCTGCGGCGGCAGGCTCAGCGCCACGGTCAGGGTCTTGTCGCCTTCGCCCAGCACATAGCTGGCAGCGCCGGCCTGGTACAGCGGGCGTCCACCGGCCGCGGCATCCGGTCCGTTCTGGCCGATCAGGCCGCTCTGCGCGACGAAGGTGCGCGACGCCGAGTTGTCCAGCAGCACGAAGGGCTTGGGGCTTTCCACCGCCTCGGTGTAGCCGGGCAGCGCCACGCGCACCAGATCACCCCCGGTCAGGTCGATCTGCACATCCAGCACGTCGGTCTTCACGCTGATGCGCTTGCCGCTGCTGTCCGGCACCGTCGGCACCGCGGCGGTGTCGGCGTTCTGCGGTGCCGCCGGCACATCGGAGGCGGCAGCAGCCGGAGCGGCCGGCACTTCGGCCGTGACCACCGGGGCCGCCGGCACTTCCGTGGTGGCAACCGGCGCGCTCGCGCCGGCCACGGCAGCCGGCTGCGCCTGCGGACCATGGTCGCGCTGCCAGGTGATCAGCAGGAAATAGCCGACAACGGCCATCGCAACAATCAGGAGAGTACGACGCATTTCCATAGTCAGTGGACCTTGCCTTCGCGCGCGGACGCGCGTAGCGAAAATTCTGTGGGAACGGGATCAAGCCCGCCTTCCGCCCAGGGATGACAGCGACGAATACGGTTCAGCGCGAGGTAGAGGCCACGCACGGCGCCAAAGCGCTGCAGGGATTCGACGGCATAAGCGGAACAGGAGGGATAAAAGCGGCAGTGCGGCGCCATCAGCGGACTGATGGCGACCTGGTAGAAGCGAATCGGGAGGATCAGAAGGATCTTCATGCCTCGGTTCCGCCAGTTGCCGGCCGGGAAGGTTCGAGCTTCCGGCGCAGGCGCTTCCATGCCTGGGCCAGCGCTGCGTGGAGGTCGGCACTGGCAAGGGCGGCCAGGTCGTTCCGGGCCATGAAGATCACGTCGGCCGCCGGAAGCGCAGCCTGGTGCTGGCGAAAGCTTTCGCGGACCACACGCTTGAGCCGGTTGCGGTCGACTGACCGCCGCACTTTTTTCTTCGCGATCACCAACCCGAGCCGGGGGTGATCACTGCCGTTTGCACGCACCAGCAGGAGGAAGCCGGCATCGCCGACTTTCGTTCCTGACTGGTCAAAAACGGCCTGGAATTCCGCCGGCCGCAGCAAGCGGCTGGACCGCGGAAAACTGCGGGGCGTGTTCAATCACCGAGTCAGACGGTGAGACGCTTGCGGCCCTTGGCGCGACGACGAGCCAGAACGGCACGGCCGTTCTTGGTGGCCATACGGGCACGGAAGCCGTGGACACGGGCGCGCTTGAGCACGCTGGGCTGGAAAGTACGCTTCATGATCTATGCTCGAAAAAAGTACAAAATCCGACCGGGTCGGAAAGGGGCGGCCATTCTAGGCAGGCTCCGGGCAAAAGGCAACGGGCACTTGCATACTCCCGGGCGGGTCGTCCGCCGAGGCCCGCAGGGACGAGGCGGCGTGTCCTGCCCTGTCCTGCCTTATATCTTATAAAGGTTTATAAAGAGGTAAGAGCTATTACTATTAGCTCACCCTCCGCTTGTGGATAAGCAATTTTTGTCCATACAAATCAGCCTCTTAAGAGAGGCCAAAATATGTGGACCAACGGGGTCGGCGGCTCTTGATAAGTGGGGTGGAGTTGTGGATAACTTGCATCCTTCTTTCTGTCCCCGGTGTTTGCCCTGGTTCCACGGGCATGTATCCACAGGCTTTGACCCGCCTGCGGGCAGTGCTTTAGCGCATGTTTTTGCTGTTCAGGATGATGTCGTGGCGATCTGGCCGAGCTGTATGGAGCGCCTGCAGGAAGAGCTCCCGCAGAATCTTTTCAATATGTGGATCCGGCCGCTGCAGGCCGAGGAAGGGGCGCAGCGTCTCAAGCTGCTGGCCCCCAATCCCTTCTTTGTCCGTCATATCGCCGACAAGTACCTGGCGCGCATCCGCGAGTTGGTCAGTGACCTCAGCGCCGGCCGTATCGACCACGTCAGCCTGGAAGTCGGCAGCCGCCGCGATAACGAGGCCGCCGCCGCTGCCGCCCCGGCGCCCGCCCCGGCCCCGCGCCTGAGCGCCTCCAGCGCCACGGCGGCGATGGCGCCGCCGTCCCCGGATCTGCCGCGACTCTCCAGCAACCTGAATCCGTTGTTCACCTTCGAGAACTTCGTTTCCGGCAAGTCCAACCAGCTCGCCTTCGCCGCCTGCCACCAGGTCGCCGAGAAGCCGGGCAGCACCGGTCATAATCCGCTGTTTATCTACGGCCCCACCGGCCTCGGTAAAACACATCTGATGCACTCGGTAGGCAATGCGGTACTGCGCGCCAATCCGAACGCCCGTATCCTCTACATCACCTCCGAGCGTTTCGTGGGTGACTTCGTGACGGCCTTGCAGCGCGACATGATGAATGACTTCAAGCGGCTGTATCGCTCGCTTGACCTCCTGCTCATCGACGACATCCAGTTCTTCGCGGGCAAGGGCGGGTCACAGGAAGAGTTCTTCCATACCTTCAACGCGCTGCTCGAGGGGTCTCGCCAGATCATCCTGACTTCAGACAAATTTCCAAGAGAAATCAATAACTTGGATGAAAGATTGAAGTCCCGCTTTGCCTGGGGCCTGACGCTGCAGGTGGAGCCGCCGGAGCTCGAGACACGCGTGGCCATCCTCATGAAGAAGGCCGAGCAGAACGGCGTGATCCTGCCCCAGCCTTCGGCTTTCTTTATTGGCCAGCATGTCCAGGCCAACGTCCGCGAGCTGGAGGGCGCCCTCAACAAGGTGATCGCCACCGCCCGCTTCAAGGGCAAGCCGGTGGACCTCGACCTGGTGAAGGAGTCCCTGAAGGACGTGCTGGCGGTGCGCGCCAAGCAGATCAGCATCGACAATATCCAGAAGGTGGTGGCGGAGTACTACCGCATCCCCCTGCGTGAGCTGACGGGCAAGAAGCGGAACCGCTCCTATGCCCGACCCCGGCAGGTGGCCATGTCCCTGTCCCGCGAACTCACCTCGCACAGCTATCCGGAAATCGGCCAGGCCTTCGACGGGCGGGATCACTCCACGGTGATCCATGCCTGTGAAAAGATTGATGACCTGAAACGTTCCGACCCGAATATGGCCGAGGACTACAACAACCTCCTCCGGCTGCTACAGGCATAAACCAAGGAAGCCAAGATGAAACTTTCCATTTCGCGCGATCAACTTCTGAAGCCGCTGCAGCAGGTGTGCGGTGTGGTGGAGAAACGCCAGACCCTGCCGGTGCTGGCCAACGTCCTGCTGGTGGTGGATGCCGGCAAGCTCTCCCTGACTGGTACCGACCTGGAAGTGGAACTGGTGGCCAAGTCGGAACTCACCGGGGAGTTCGGCGACGGCGAGATTACCGTGCCCGCGCGAAAGCTCCTGGATATCTGCAAGTCGCTGCCGGCCAGCGCCGAGATCGAGCTGCGCCTGGACGGCCAGAAGCTGACCCTGAAGTCCGGCAAGAGCCGCTTCACCCTGACCACCCTGCCCGCCAACGAGTTTCCCAACCTCGAGGAAGGCATCGGCGCGTTCAGCTTCTCCATCAGCCAGAAGGCCCTGCGCAAGCTGATCGACAAGACTTCCTTCGCCATGGCCCAGCAGGATGTGCGCTACTACCTGAACGGCATGCTCTTCGAAGTCGCCGGCAACCGCCTGCGCACGGTCGCCACCGATGGCCACCGCCTGGCCATGTGCGATGCCGACGCCCGCACCGAGAATCCTGACCGCATGCAGGTCATCGTGCCGCGCAAGGGCGTGCACGAGCTGGCCCGCCTGCTCACCGAGGACGACGGCGAAGTCACCCTGACCCTGGGCACCAACCATATCCGCGCCACCGTGGGCAATGTCTCCTTCACCTCCAAGCTTATCGACGGCAAGTTCCCGGATTACGAGCGCGTCCTGCCCAAGGGTGGCGACAAGATCGTGCTGGCCAACCGCGAAGAGCTGCGCCAGTCCCTGCAGCGCGCCTCCATTCTCTCCAACGAGAAGTACCGCGGCATCCGCCTGCAGCTGACCCCCGACCTGCTCCGCATCCAGGCCAATAACCCGGACCAGGAAGAGGCCGAGGAAGACATCACGGTGGAATACGCCGGCGCTTCGCTGGAAATCGGCTTCAACGTCCAGTACCTCATGGACGTGCTGGGCGTGCTGGAAAGCCCCTCGGCCCAGATCACCCTGGGCGATGCCAACAGCTCCGCCCTGCTGCAGGATGCCGACAGCGCCGCCGCCCTCTACGTCGTCATGCCGATGCGCCTGTAAGCGAAGGCCTGATACCCGATGTCCATTGCCCGACTGGAGATTGCGAATGTCCGCAATCTCCAGTCTGTGTCCCTCCTTCCGCATCCCCAGCTCAACCTCTTCGTGGGCCAGAACGGCTCCGGCAAGACCTCCGTCCTGGAGGCCCTGCACCTCCTCGGCCTTGGCCGTTCCTTCCGCTCCGGCCGGGTTCGCCGCCTGATCAATGATGACGCCTCCGCCTGTACCGTCTTTGCGGCCTTTGCCACGGGCGGCAGTGCCGGCATCCAGCGTGCCAGCAATGGCGAGTCCGAGTTCCGGCTGGATGGCCGCAGCAACATCAACCTGGCCGACATTGCCCACCGCCTGCCCCTGAGCCTGCTGGACCCAGCCTCCTTTGCCGAGATGCAGGAAGGCTCCAAACCGCGCCGGGCCCAGTTGGACTGGGGAGTGTTCCACGTGGAACATCGTTTCTACCCCGCCTGGGTGCGGTACCAGCGTGCCCTCAAGCAAAGGAATTCTCTGCTCAGATCGGGTAACATCTCGCCCTTGGAATCGGGCGTCTGGGACCGCGAACTGGCCGAGACCGCCACCCTCCTCCATGCCTTCCGGGAAGCCCATCTGGCGGTCTGGCAGCCGGTGTGGGACGAGGTGGTGGCCGGCTTTCTGCCGGGTTTCGGACTGACCCTGGACTATGCCCCCGGCTGGGATACGGCCCAGGCGCTGGACGGGTTGCTGGCCGAGGCCTGGGGGCGGGACCTGGAACGCGGCCATACCCAGATCGGGCCGCACCGCGCGGACCTGCGGATCAAGCTGGGGACGGCGCCCGCGGACGAGGTGCTGTCGCGGGGCCAGCTCAAGCTGGCGCTGTGCGCCCTAAAGCTGTCGCAGATCACGGTGCTGCGGCAGGCCGGGGTGCAGAGCCTGATCCTGATCGATGACCTCGCCTCCGAGCTGGATGCCGGGGCACGGTCCCGGCTCCTGGCTTATCTGGCGGGCACCGGCGCGCAAACGTTTATCACGGCCATCGAGGCCGAGGGCCTGCTGGCCGACCTCGAGGCCGAGGGCCTGCTGGCCGACCTCGAGGCCGCAGGACAAGGGTTCCGGATGTTCCACGTGGAACATGGAACCATCAGGGAACACGGACAGGACGGGCCTCACCCCCGCCCCGTCACAGGGAATTAGGGCAATACCTGACTCGCCGCGGAGCGCGATGGCGTAGCGGATGAGCGACTTGGAGAAGAACATGAGTGAAGAGCAACAGGAACGCGTCTACGACTCCAGCAGCATCAAGGTCCTGAAGGGCCTGGATGCGGTGCGCAAGCGCCCGGGCATGTATATCGGCGACACCGATGACGGTTCCGGCCTGCACCACATGGTGTTCGAGGTCGTCGACAACGCCATCGACGAGGCCCTGGCGGGCTACTGCACCGAGGTCAACGTCATCATCCACTCGGATGAGTCCATTACCGTGACCGACAACGGCCGTGGCATCCCGGTCGATATCCACCCCGAGGAAGGCGTGTCCGCGGCCGAGGTCATCATGACCGTGCTGCATGCCGGCGGTAAGTTTGACGACAACAGCTACAAGGTGTCCGGCGGCCTGCACGGCGTGGGCGTGTCCGTGGTGAACGCCCTCTCCCGCAAGCTGATGCTGACCATCCGCCGCAACGGCAAGGTCTACGAACAGGAATACCAGCACGGCGAGCCGCAGTATCCCCTGAAGCCCGTGGGCGAGACCGAGGGCCGCGGCACCGAGGTGCGGTTCCACCCCTCCGCCGAGACCTTCACCAATATCGAGTTCAAGTACGACATCCTGGCCAAGCGCCTGCGCGAGCTCAGCTTCCTGAACTCCGGCGTGCGCATCGTCCTCAAGGACGAGCGCTCCGGCCAGGAAGACGTCTTTGAATACGTGGGTGGCCTGGCCGCCTTCGTGGAATACCTGAACACCAACAAGCCCACCCTCTCCAGCGTCTTCCACTTCAACGTGCCCCAGGGCGCCGCCACCAACGGCATCGGCGTGGAAGTGGCGCTGCAGTGGAACGACGGCTACCAGGAAGGCGTGTACTGCTTCACCAACAACATTCCCCAGCGTGATGGCGGCACCCACCTGCAGGGCTTCCGCACGGCCCTGACCCGTACCTTGAACAACTACGTGGAAAAGGAAGGCCTGCTCAAGAAGGAGAAGGTGCAGACCACCGGCGAGGACATGCGCGAGGGCCTGACCGCCATCGTCTCGGTGAAGGTGCCGGATCCCAAGTTCTCCAGCCAGACCAAGGACAAGCTGGTGTCCTCGGAAGTCACCAACGTGGTGGCCTCCACCATGAACGAGAAGTTCGAGGAATACCTGCTGGAAAACCCCCAGGTCGGCAAGACCATCGTCGGCAAGATCCTGGACGCCGCCCGCGCCCGCGAGGCCGCGCGCAAGGCGCGCGAGATGACCCGCCGCAAGGGCGCCCTGGACATCGCCGGCCTGCCCGGCAAGCTGGCCGACTGCCAGGAGAAGGACCCTGCCCTCTCCGAACTCTACCTGGTGGAGGGTGACTCCGCCGGCGGCTCCGCCAAGCAGGGCCGCAACCGCAAGATGCAGGCCATCCTGCCCCTGAAGGGCAAGATCCTGAACGTGGAAAAGGCGCGCTTTGACAAGATGATCTCCTCGCAGGAAGTCGGCACCCTGATCACGGCCCTGGGCTGTGGCATCGGCCGCGACGAGTACAACATCGCCAAGCTGCGCTACCACAAGATCATCATCATGACCGACGCCGACGTCGACGGTTCCCACATCCGCACGCTGCTGCTGACCTTCTTTTTCCGCCAGCTGCCGGAGCTGATCGAGAAGGGTTACATCTACATTGCCCAGCCGCCGCTCTACAAGGTCAAGAAGGGCAAGCAGGAGCAGTACGTGAAGGACGAGGCGGCGATGGAGGAGTACCTCACCGCCAGCGCCCTGGAGAACACGGCCCTGGTGTCGGGAGAAGGGGTGCCGCCGATCTCCGGCCTGCCGCTGGAAACCCTGATCAACGAGTACCGGGCCACGGTGGCCACGATCACCCGTATCTCGCGCCTGTACCCGGAAACACTGCTGAACACCCTGCTTTACTCGCCGCGGCTGGCCCTGGACGACCTCACCGACCAGGCCAAGGTGCAGGCCTGGGTGGATGCCCTCGGCCCCCGCGTCAATGCCCGCTGCAGCCCCATCGAGCGCTTCCTGATCGAAGTGGTCGAGGACAAGGAACACAGCCGCTTCCTGCCCCAGGTGGAGCAGGTGGTGCATGGCGTGCCCTATACCTACCGCCTGGGCGCCGACTTCTTCGGCTCCGGCGAATACCGCCAGATCAGCGGCATGGCGGCGCAGTTGGACGGCCTGCTTGAAGTGGGCGCTTACATACAGCGTGGCGAGCGCAAGCTGGCGATCGGCAGCTTCCAGCAGGCGGTGGACTGGCTGATGGCGGAGGCGCGCAAGGGCACCGCCATCCAGCGCTACAAGGGACTGGGGGAAATGAATCCCGAGCAGCTCTGGGAGACCACCATGGATCCGGAGTTCCGCCGCATGCTGAAGGTGACGGTGGAGGACGCCATCAAGGCCGACCAGATCTTCACCTGCCTCATGGGCGACGCCGTGGAGCCCCGCCGCGAGTTCATCGAGCTCAACGCGCTGGCGGTGTCCAACCTCGACGTCTGAGGCCCTTGGCGGGCCGCTGGAAGGCTGCTACGGCCCTCCCGGGCCGTCCTGCCCGGTTCTGCTGCAGAAGGCCCCTCGGGGCCTTTCTGTTTTCGGGACTATCCCCCTTGCCCTTCCGTTCATGGCCGGAAGGGCAAGGGCGTGAGCCGGGCGTGCCTCAGCGGGCGGGCCGCGCCGCTTCCTTGCGCGCGAACTCCTGCCACTTGGCCGCATTCGCCTGGTCGCCCTCTTCCTGGTACAGCTTGGCCAACTCCTGGGCGGCGAGCGCGTAGCCTGCCTGGGCCGACATCAGGTAGAGCGCCTTCGCCGCCTCCCGGTTGACCGCCACCCCCTCCCCGTTCCGGTACATGGCACCCAGGTCGTAGCGGGCCTGGATGTGGCCGGTGGCTGCGGCACGGCGTAGCCAGAAGTGCGCCTGGCTGAAATCCCTGGCTACGCCGTCGCCGCGCAGATGCATCAGGCCCAGCGTCCATTCCGCTTCGTTGTAGCGGCCCTGGGCGGCCGCCTCGATGAGGGGAAGCGCCAACTGGAACTCCCCCCGATTGATGTGGCCAAGGCCGCTTTCATGCTGCTTCTGCAGGTCGGGCGTAGAGCGCGCAATGCCCACCAGCACCATGTTGTCGACGCTGCGGTCCGTGCGTTCGAAGGCCAGGGTCAGCTGGCCACACTTCCGGCATCCGTCCCGGTAGCTGCCGCGCATGATCTCGCCACGGTCAATGATCGCTTCCGGCGTCTTGAACAGATAGGTCGTGCGCATGCCCTGGGGATATTCCATCACGGACATCGCCGGCGTCCCCTGCTTCCCCAGGGCCTGCCTGTAGGTGGTCTTCCCGATCTCCATCCCGGCAAGGGACGGCTCCTTGGCGGTAAAGCCCGGATACAGGACCGAGCAGGCGCTCAGCGGCAGCAGCAACGAGAGCAGCAACGAGAGAAGCAAAATCCTTTTCATGGTCGGGGACTCCAGGTTCAGCAAGAAGCGGGACAGGGAAATAACAGCACCGGGAGTGGTGCCGGGCGCCGCGCGCCGGGAGGGCCGCGGCCGCGGGCGACAGTAGGGGATCAGCCGCGAAAGGAAAAGCGCCGGGAGCCGGTCGGCAACGACGCAACGTCGGCTCTGTCATAGATAGTAATCACTTACTTCCGTCAGGGGCCTCGCCTGGGGAGGAGGCCGGAGCCGCGGCTTCCCCGACAGGCCGCAGCAGCGCAACGAGGATCCCGGCCATGATGCCCCCGAGCGTCGCCAGCGCCATGTCCTTCTGCGCATCCCAGACATCGCCCTGGGTGCCCAGGTAGGCCGCCCCCAGCTCCCCGCCGAAGACCGCTGCCGCCGCCCATTCGATGAGCTCGTAGACCAGCGAGCTGGCCATGATGAACTCCAGCGGGAACCAGTAGCGCCAGCCGCCGCGGAACGGGCCGGCGCCGCGCAGCAACCCTTCCTGGATGGGCAGGTAGAGCAGCAGGCCCCAGAGGAAGTGCACGACGCGGTCAAAGTTGTTGCGCTCCCAGCCCGCCAGGCCATTGAGGGAGATCCCCAGGTGGCGCTGCCCCCAGGCCTCGTAAGGGACCAGCGAATAGGTGTAGTGGGCGCCCAGGGTATGCAGCAGGGCAAAGGCCAGCAGCAGGGTCCAGGCGGTGGCGGACAGCGGATAGCGCCGGCGGCTGCACCAGAGGACCAGGGCGAAGACCCCGGTCAGGGTGTTTTCCAGCAGCCAGTCGGCGCGGTCATGGGGCTGCAGGGCCAGGGCCAGCCAGTACAGGCCAAAGCCGGCGCAAAGGGTCTGGAGATAGCGCGACTTGCTCATTTTTCAGGCATTCCCGGCAGGACTGGAGGGCTAGGCCACCATCCTGACATACGTCCATTCGACCTTGGCCGCATCCTGGCAGATCCCTCTGCAATTTCTTGATCTGCCTCAGCTCCACGATGAAAAGGATGCAAATCAGGCTCTTACAAGGCTAGAATTCCCGCCCAGCATCTTCCGCCCGGTACCCGGGCCTGGAAGCGTGGCGCTTCGCTCACAAAGGCGTGTCGAGAGCTCTTCCACACCTGGCATGACGAAGGCCCGCCCGATTTTCGTTCTTGCCAGGACACCCAGCGTGACTCCGACTTCTTTCCCGCCCGAATACTGGGCTCTCGCGATCTTCCTCATCGGCGTGGTGGGCATGTGTGCCTTCATGCTGTTCGTTCCTGTCTGGCTCGGCGGCCGCACCTCGGGCCGCGCCAAGGGCGAGCCCTTCGAATCGGGCGTCGTCGGCCGCGGCACCGCGCGCCTGCGCTTCTCCGCCAAGTTCTATCTGGTCGCGATGTTCTTCGTGATCTTCGACGTCGAAGCCCTCTTCCTCTATGCCTGGGCCGTGTCCGCCAAGGAATCCGGCTGGCTGGGCTTTGCCGAAGTCACCTTCTTCATCGTCGTGCTGCTGGTCGGCCTCGTCTACCTCTGGCGCCTGGGCGCGCTGGAGTGGGCGCCGGAAGCCCGCCGCCGCCGCGCCCAGCAGCAGAAATCCGAATCCGCCGGCATCTACTGATCGAGGCCCGCCATGAAATACACCCTGCATCGCATCGACCCCAACGCGCCCGGCAAGCCCGAAGACCGCTACCCGCTCCAGCAGACGGAAACGGTCGACGATCCGGTCGAGCAACAGGTCAAGAATTCCGTGTTCATGGGTCGCCTGGAAGAGATGATCCATGGCGCCGCCAACTGGGGCCGCAAGAACTCGCTGTGGCCGTACAACTTTGGTCTGTCTTGCTGCTACGTGGAAATGGCGACGGCCTTTACGTCGCCGCATGACGTGGCCCGTTTCGGCGCCGAGGTGATCCGCGCCTCGCCGCGCCAGGCCGACGTGATGGTCGTGGCCGGCACCTGCTTCATGAAGATGGCCCCGGTGGTACAGCGCCTGTACGAACAGATGCTGGAGCCCAAGTGGGTGATCTCCATGGGCGCCTGCGCCAACTCCGGCGGCATGTACGACATCTATTCCGTGGTGCAGGGCGTCGACAAGTTCCTGCCCGTCGACGTCTACATCCCGGGTTGCCCGCCCCGCCCCGAGGCCTTCCTGCAGGCGCTGATGCTGCTGCAGGAATCCATCGGCAAGGAGCGTCGCCCGCTGTCCTGGGTGGTCGGCGACCAGGGCGTCTACCGCCCGCAGATGCAGCCGGAGCGTGACCGCAAGAATGCCGAGCGCATCGCGGTCACCAACCTGCGCACCCCGGATTCGATTTAACCCGTAGGTCGGGCGTCAGCCCCAGCCCTGCTGCAGGTCGGGCTTCAGCCCGACAAGCTCCTCGACAGGAGTCTGCAGGTTGGGCCTCAGCCCGACAGACAGGCGAGTCGGGCTGAAGCCCGACCTATTGGAAACGTGCCGGGCTGAGGCCCGGCCTACCGCCCGCGTGGCGGTGTGGATGCAGCGAATTGCGGTGGCGGGGCCGAGGGCTCCGCCGCCAACCGATTTTTGATTGATTGTGACGACAAGACGATGGCCGACAACGCCCCGCTTCCGCCCGGCACTCCGGGCACCGAATACGAGGTCGTGCGCGAACTGCAATCCCGCTTCGGCGATGCGATTGTGTTCCAGCCGACGAAGGATTCGGTTCCCACGCTCTGGGTTCCGCGTGAACAGCTGATCGAGGTCCTGCGCTTCCTGCGCGAGGCCCCCAAGCCCTATGTGATGCTGTTCGACCTTTCCGCCATCGACGAGCGCCTGCGCAAGCATCGCGAAGGCCAGCCGAAGGCCGACTTCACGGTGTTCTACCACCTGCTGTCGGTGGAGCGGAATTCCGACGTGCGCATCAAGGTCGCGCTCCAGGAAGGCGACCTGTCCGTGCCCACCACGATCGGCATCTGGCCGAACGCGAACTGGTACGAGCGCGAGATCTGGGACATGTTCGGCATCGACATCGTCGGTCACCCGCGCCTGTACCGCATCCTGCTGCCGCGCACCTGGCAGGGGCACCCGCTGCGCAAGGACTACCCGGCGCGCGCCACCGAGTTCGATCCCTACCAGCTGACCGCGCTGCGCCAGGACCAGGAGCAGGAAGCGCTGCTGTTCCAGCCGGAAGAGTGGGGCATGAAGAAGGGCACCGCGGACGAGGACTTCATGTTCCTCAACCTGGGTCCCAACCATCCCTCCGCGCACGGCGCCTTCCGCATCGTGCTGCAGCTCGACGGCGAAGAGATCCTGGATTGCGTGCCGGACATCGGCTACCACCACCGTGGCGCCGAGAAGATGGGCGAGCGCCAGAGCTGGCACTCCTACATCCCCTACACCGACCGCATCGACTACCTGGGCGGGGTGATGAACAACCTGCCCTACGTGCTGGCGGTGGAAAAGCTGGCCGGCATCACGGTGCCCGCCCGCGTCGAGACCATCCGCGTGATGATGGCGGAATTCTTCCGCATCACTTCGCACCTGCTGTTCCTGGGCACCTATATCCAGGACGTGGGCGGCATGACCCCGATCTTCTTCATGTTCACCGACCGCATGAAGGCCTATGACGTGATCGAGGCCGTCACCGGCTTCCGCATGCACCCGGCCTGGTACCGCATCGGCGGCGTCGCGCACGACCTGCCGCGCGGCTGGGAAAAGCTGGTCCGCGAGTTCCTGGACTGGATGCCCAAGCGCCTCAAGGAATACGAGAAGGCCGCTTTCCGCAACAGCGTGCTCAAGGCGCGTACCCAGGGCATCGCCCAGTACAACACGGCGGAAGCGCTGGCCTGGGGCGTCACCGGTCCCAACCTGCGCGCCACCGGCCTCGACTACGACCTGCGCAAGGCCCGCCCCTACTCCGGCTACCAGAACTTCGAGTTCGACGTGGCGCTGGCGAGCAACGGCGATGCCTATGACCGCGCCCTGGTGCGCATTGAAGAGCTGCGGCAGTCGCTGCGCATCATCCGCCAGTGCCTGGACAACATGCCGGCCGGCCCCTTCAAGGCCGACCACCCGCTGACCACGCCGCCGCCCAAGGAACGCACCCTGGCCGACATCGAGACCCTGATCACGCACTTCCTGAGCGTGTCCTGGGGTCCGATCATGCCGGCCGGCGAATCGTCGCAGCTGATCGAGGCCACCAAGGGCATCAACAGCTACTACCTGACGTCGGACCAGAGCACGCAGAGCTACCGTACGCGTATCCGTACGCCGAGCTACCCGCACCTGCAGCAGATTCCCTCGGTGATTCGTGGATCCATGATCCCGGATCTGATTGCCTACCTGGCGTCTATTGATTTCGTGATGGCCGATGTCGACCGTTAATTCCTCCCAGATCATCGCGACCAGCCGTTACACGCTGTCGCCCGAGGCGCGTGCCGAGATCGAGCACGCCAAACACCATTACCCGGATGCGCGCGCGGCCAGCATCGACGCGCTCAAGATCGTGCAGAAGGAGCACGGTCATGTGCCCGACGGCGCCATCTACGCGATTGCCGACATCCTCGGCATTCCCGCGGCCGACGTGGAAGGCGTGGCGACGTTCTACAGCCAGATCTTCCGCGTGCCGGTGGGCCGTCATGTGATCCGCGTCTGCGACAGCATGACCTGCTACGTCAACGGCTACGAGCCGGTGATGACCGAGCTGAAGAACCAGCTCGGCGTCGACGTCGGCGGCACCACGCCGGACAACCGCTTCACCCTGATTCCCGTCTGCTGCCTCGGCAATTGCGACAAGGGCTCGACCATCATGATCGATGACGACACCCACGGCGGCCTCGAGCCGGCCGCGATCGCCGCCCTGCTGGAGAAGTACGCATGAAGCTCTCCTCATTCGGCACGGCCAACCGCACCCCGCGCGCCGCGGAAACGCATCCGCTGACCTGGCGCCTGCGCGATGACGGCGAGACCGTCTGGCTCGCGGAATACGAAAGCAAGAACGGCTATGCCGCCGCCCGCAAGGCGCTGGCGCAGATGGCGCCCGACGAGATCGTGGGCGCGGTCAAGGACGCCGGCCTCAAGGGCCGCGGCGGTGCGGGCTTCCCCACCGGCGTGAAATGGTCCCTGATGCCCAAGGACGACAGCCAGAACGTGCGCTACCTCCTCTGCAACGCGGACGAGATGGAGCCGAATACCTGGAAGGACCGCCTGATCATGGAGCAGCTGCCGCACCTGCTCATCGAGGGCATGCTGATCTCGGCGCGCGCGCTCAAGGCCAGCACCGGCTACATCTTCCTGCGCGGCGAGTACGTGGATGCCGCGCGCATCCTGAACAGGGCCGTGGACGAGGCCCGCGCCGCCGGCCTCATCGGCCAGAACGTGCAGGGCTCGGGCTTCAACTTCGAGCTGTACGTGCACACCGGCGCCGGCCGCTATATCTGCGGCGAAGAAACCGCGCTGATCAATTCGCTGGAAGGCCGTCGCGCCAACCCGCGCTCGAAGCCGCCCTTCCCCGCCGCTGTCGGCGTCTGGGGCAAGCCCACCTGCGTCAACAACGTCGAGACCCTGGCCAACGTGCCGGCCATCGTCGGCAACGGCGTCGACTGGTACAAGTCGCTGTGCCGCCCCGGCTCGGAAGACCACGGCACCAAGCTCATGGGCTTCTCCGGCAAGGTGAAGAACCCCGGCGTCTGGGAGCTGCCGCTCGGCGTGACCGCGCAGGAGCTGTTCGAGGACTATGCCGGCGGCATGCGTGACGGCTACACCCTCAAGTGCTGGCAGCCCGGCGGCGCCGGCACCGGCTTCCTGCTGCCCGATACGCTGTCCGCGCAGATGTATGCCGGCGGCATCGCCAAGGTCGGTACCCGCATGGGCACCGGTCTGGCGCTCGCCGTCGACAACACCATCTCCATGGTTGCGCTGTTGCGCAACATGGAGGAGTTCTTTGCGCGCGAATCCTGCGGCTGGTGCACGCCCTGCCGTGACGGCCTGCCCTGGAGCGTGAAGCTGCTGCGCGCGCTGGAAACCGGCGAAGGCGCTCCCGGCGACATCGAGATCCTGCTGTCGCTGGTCGACCGCCTCGGCCCGGGCAAGACCTACTGCGCGCACGCCCCCGGCGCGGTCGAACCGCTGGGCACGGCGCTGCGCCATTTCCGATCCGAATTTGAACAAGGTATTTCGGCCACGGCGCAGCCGCGTTCCGAACGGCCTGCCATGACGGGAGTGCTGTGATGGCGACCATCCATGTAGACGGCAAGCAATACGACGTCAACGGAGCTGACAACCTGCTCGAGGCCTGCCTTTCGCTCGGCCTCGACATTCCCTATTTCTGCTGGCACCCGGCCATGGGCTCGGTCGGCGCCTGCCGCCAGTGCGCGGTCAAGCAGTACGCCAACGCCGACGACAAGCGCGGCCGCCTGGTGATGTCCTGCATGACGCAGGCCACCAACGACATGCTGATTTCCATCGACGACGCCGAGGCCGTGGCCTTCCGCGCCTCCGTCGTGGAATGGCTGATGACCAACCACCCGCACGACTGTCCGGTGTGCGAGGAAGGCGGCCACTGCCACCTGCAGGACATGACGGTGATGACCGGCCATAACCAGCGCCGGTACCGCTTCAGCAAGCGCACGCACCAGAACCAGGACCTCGGTCCCTTCGTCAATCACGAGATGAACCGCTGCATCGCCTGCTATCGCTGCGTCCGCTACTACAAGGACTATGCCGGCGGCACCGACTTCGGCGTCTACGGCGCGCACGACAACGTGTACTTCGGCCGGCCCGAGAGCGGCACCTTCGAGAGCGAGTTCTCCGGCAACCTCACCGAGGTCTGCCCGACCGGTGTGTTTACCGACAAGACCCACTCCGAGCGCTACAACCGCAAGTGGGACATGCAGTTCGCGCCCAGCATCTGCCAGGGTTGCGCGGTCGGCTGCAGCATCTCCCCGGGCGAGCGCTATGGCGAGATCCGTCGCATCGAGAACCGCTTCAACGGCGCCGTGAACCACTACTTCCTGTGCGACCGCGGCCGCTTCGGCTACGGTTTCGTGAACCGTGCCGATCGCCCGCGCCAGCCGGTGCTGCGCGACGGCACCGCGCTGTCCGCCGATGCTGCGCTGGACCAGGCCGCCGACGCCCTGCGCGCCGCCCGCCGTGTCATCGGCATCGGTTCGCCGCGCGCCAGCCTGGAAAGCAACCATGCCCTGCGCGAGCTGGTAGGCAAGGACAACTTCTATACCGGCATCAGCGCCGCCGAGCAGGGCCTGCTGACCCTGGCCCGTGACCTCCTGGCCCGGGGCGTGCGTACGCCCTCGCTTCGGGAAATCGAAGGCTTCGATGGCGTGCTGGTCCTCGGCGAGGACGTGACGCAGACCGCGCCGCGCGTCGCCCTGGCCCTGCGCCAGTCCGCGAAGAACAAGACCGTGAAGATGGCGGCCGCCAGCAATGTGCAGCCGTGGCAGGCCGAGGCCCTGGCCAATATCGGCCAGGGTGCGAAGAGCCCGGTGTACATCGCCAGCTTCGAGGCCACGCGCCTGGATGACGTCGCCGCCGGCACCTTCCGCGCCAGCGCCGACGACATTGCCCGCCTCGGCTTTGCCGTGGCGCATGCCATCGATGCCGCGGCGCCGGCCGTGGCCGGCCTCGACGCCGCCACCGCCGCCCTGGCGCAGCAGATCGCCGCGGCCCTGGTCGCTGCCGACAAGCCCCTGGTGGTGTCCGGCACCGGCGCGCAGAGCGCGGCCGTGCTGGAAGCCGCCGCCAACATTTCCGCCGCGCTGGTCAAACAGGGCAAGGCCACCGGCCTCACCCTGTGCCTGCCGGAAGCGAACAGCCTGGGCCTCGCCCTGCTCGGCGGCAAGAGCCTGGACGAGGCGCTGGCGGCGCTGGAAGGCGGTGACGCCGACGCCGTGGTGATCGTCGAGAACGACCTGTATCGCCGTGCCCCCAAGGCGCGCGTCGACGCCGCCCTCGCCCGCGCCAGGACGGTGATCGCCATCGACCACCAGCTGACGCCGACCACGCAGCAGGCCGCCGTCGTGCTGCCGGCCACCAGCTTCGCCGAAGGCGACGGCACCCTGGTCAACAACGAAGGCCGCGCGCAGCGCTTCTTCCAGGTCTATGACCCGGTCTACTACACGCCCGGCATCGTCATGCACGAAACCTGGCGCTGGCTGCATGCCCTGCAGACCACGCTGCTGCAGCGCGAACTGGACTGGACGCTGCTGGACGACGTGACGAAGCATTGCGCCGAGACCCATCCGGCGCTGGCCGGCATCGTGAACGCCGCCCCGGGCGCCGACTTCCGCATCAAGGGTCTCAAGATCGCGCGCTCGCCGCGCCGCTACTCCGGCCGCACCTCGCAGCGTGCGCAGATTTCCGTGCACGAGCCGCGGGTGCCGCAGGATGCGGACACCGCGCTGGCGTTCTCGATGGAAGGCTAC
This sequence comes from Pseudomonadota bacterium, assembly GCA_040385265.1. Taxonomy (GTDB): domain Bacteria; phylum Pseudomonadota; class Gammaproteobacteria; order Pseudomonadales; family Moraxellaceae; genus UBA2031. The sequence continues at coordinate 51,502 of JAZKHS010000018.1, forward strand.
TCCGGCCCCAACGAGCCCTCGGCGCTGGTGCCCTTTGCCTGGGCCCCGGGCTGGAATTCGCCGTCGGCCTGGAACAAGTTCCAGGACGAAGTGGGTGGCAGCCTGCGCGGCGGCGATGCCGGCGTGCGCCTGCTCGAAGGCAAGGGCGAGCTCGGCTACTTCAGCCAGGTGCCGGCGGCCGTGGTCGCCGGCAGCGAGCTGCGTGTACTGCCGCTCTACCACCTGTTCGGTTCCGAGGAACTGTCCTCCCGCGCCGCTCCGGTGCAGGGACGCATCCCGGCCGCCTACGTCGCCCTGTCTGCCGCCGACGCCCAGCGCCTCGGGCTGGCGGATGGCGGCAAGGCCTCGGTCAAGATTGGTGATGCCCTGCTCGAGCTGGCGGTGCGCGTGAGCGCCACCCTGCCGGCCGGCACCGCGGGCCTGCCGGCGGGCGTCGTTGCCGTGCCGGTCGTGGCCGGCCAGGGCGCCTTCGTGGGAGCTGCGTGATGAACGACATGATCAATTCCGTCACGGCGTTCTTCACGCCCGAAGTGGTCGCCATCTCGGTGGCCATGCTGAAGGCCGTGGTCATCCTGCTGGCGACGGTGATCGCCGCCGCATTGCTCAGCTTCATCGAGCGCCGGCTGCTGGCCTGGTGGCAGGACCGCTACGGTCCCAACCGCGTCGGGCCTTTCGGCATGTTCCAGCTCGCTGCCGACATGCTGAAGATGTTCTTCAAGGAAGACTGGACCCCGCCCTTCGCCGACAAGATCGTGTTCTGGCTGGCCCCGGCAATCGCCATGGCCGCGCTGCTGCTGGTGATGGCGGTGATTCCCATCACGCCGGACTGGAGCGTGATGGCGGACATGAACGTCGGCCTGCTGTTCTTCCTGGCCATGGCCGGCCTCACGGTCTACGCCGTGCTTTTCGCCGGCTATGCCTCGAACAACAAGTACGCCCTGCTCGGCGGCCTGCGCGCCTCCGCGCAGACGTTGTCCTATGAAGTGTTCATGGGCATCGCGCTCATGGGCGTGGTGCTGCAGGCCGGCTCCTTCAGTCTCGCCGACATCGTCGAAGCACAGCGCAACTGGTGGAACGTGTTCCCGCAGTTCCTCGGTTTCTGCATGTTCCTGATCGCGGGCATCGCGGTGACCCACCGCCATCCCTTCGACCAGCCGGAAGCGGAGCAGGAACTCGCCGACGGCTACCACGTGGAATACTCCGGCCTGAAGTGGGGCATGTTCTTCGTCGGCGAGTACGTCGGCGTGGTGGTGATCTCGGCGCTGATCGTGACGCTGTTCTTCGGCGGCTGGATGGCCCCGTTCAGCCAGACCCTGCCCTTCATGAACGCGGTGCCGGCCTTTATCTGGTTCGCCGCCAAGACCGCCTTCTTCATCATGCTGTTCGTGCTGGTGCGTGGTTCGCTGATGCGCCCGCGCTACGACCAGGTGATGACCTTCGGCTGGATCTTCTGCCTGCCGCTGACGCTGCTGAACCTGCTCGTCACCGGCGCGGTCGTCCTCTACATGCAGATGCCCTGAGGAATATGTCATGACACTCAAAGGTATCCTGATCGGTACGTTTACCCAGCTGCGCAGCCTGGTGATGGTGTTTTCCCACGGCTTCCGCAAGCGCGACACCATCCAGTATCCGGAAGAAGCCATCTACGTGCCGCCGCGCTACCGCGGCCGCATCGTGCTGACCCGCGACCCCGACGGCGAAGAGCGCTGCGTCGCCTGCAACCTCTGCGCGGTGGCCTGCCCGGTCGGCTGCATCTCGCTGCAGAAGGCGGAACGCGAGGATGGCCGCTGGTACCCGGAATTCTTCCGCATCAACTTCTCGCGCTGCATCTTCTGCGGCATGTGCGAGGAGGCGTGCCCGACCACGGCGATCCAGCTCACCCCGGACTTCGAGCTGGCCGAGTTCAACCGCCAGAACCTGGTCTACGAAAAGGAGCACCTGCTGATCTCCGGTCCCGGCAAGTACCCCGATTACAACTTCTATCGCGTCTCGGGCATGGCGATCGCGGGCAAGGCCAAGGGCGAGTCCCTGAACGAGGCCAAGCCGATCGACGTGAAGAGCCTGTTGCCCTGAGGAGTCAAACGTGTCCGTGCTCGAAATAGGGTTTTTCATTGCGGCAGGTGTTGCCTTTGCCGCCACGCTGGGCGTGATCGTCGGGCGCAATCCCGTGCATTCCCTGCTTAACCTCATCGTGTCGCTGCTGGCGGTGGCGATGATCTTCTTCATGCTGGGCGCGCCCTTCGCCGCCATGCTCGAGCTGATCGTCTACGCCGGCGCCATCATGGTGCTGTTCGTGTTCGTGGTGATGATGCTGAACCTCGGCAGCTCCACCGAGGAGCAGGAAACGCTGTGGCTGCGTCCGCAAGTGTGGATCGGCCCCGGCATCCTGACCTTCGTGCTGCTCGGCCAGTTCGCCTATGTGATGGCCGGCAACGGCCTGACGCCCGCCGGCCACACCACCGTGACCGCCAAGCAGGTCGGCATTGCCCTGTTCGGCCCCTGGCTGCTGGCGGTGGAGCTGGCCTCCATGCTGCTGCTGGCGGCGCTGGTCACCGCCTTCCACCTCGGTCGGCAACAGAAGGAGCGTGGCGAATGAACACGATTCCCATGGAATACGGCCTGCTGCTGGCAGGCGCCCTCTTCACCCTGGGCCTGGTCGGCGTCATGGTGCGCCGCAACCTGCTGTGGATGCTCATGAGCCTGGAAATCATGATGAACGCGGCGGCCCTGGCCTTCGTGGTCGCCGGCAGCCGCTGGGTGCAGGCGGACGGCCAGGTCATGTTCATCCTGATCCTGACCCTGGCCGCGGCCGAGGCCAGCATCGGCCTCGCCATTCTCCTCCAGGTCTACCACCGGTTCCGCACGCTCGATGTGGACGCGGCTAGCGAGATGCACGGATGAACGCTCTTTTCCTCACCTTCGTCTTCCCTCTGCTGGGCTTTTTGATCCTGTCCTTCGGGCGGAACCGGCTGTCCGAGAACGTCTCCGCCATCGTTGGCGTCGGCGCCATGGGCCTGTCGGCGCTGACCGCGGCCTGGGTCGGCTACGACTTCCTGCAGAACGCGCCGGCCAATGGCGTCTTCAAGCAGGCGCTGTGGACCTGGATGCAGGCCGACCCGTTCCGCATCGACCTCGTGCTGCACCTGGACGGCCTCGCGCTGACCATGCTGGGCGTGATCACCGGCGTCGGCTTCCTCATCCACCTCTTCGCGTCCTGGTATATGCGCGGCGAGGAAGGCTATGAGCGTTTCTTCAGCTACATGAACCTGTTCGTGGCCAGCATGCTGTTCCTGGTGCTGGGCGACAACCTGCTGTTCCTGTACCTGGGCTGGGAAGGCGTGGGCCTCTGCTCTTTCCTGCTGATCGGCTTCTACTACAAGAACCCGGCCAACGGCCTGGCGGCGCGCAAGGCCTTCATCGTCACCCGCGTCGGCGACACCTTCATGGCCATCGGCCTGTTCATCCTGTTCCGCGAGTTCGGCACGCTGTCCATCCAGGAACTGCTGGTCCTGGTCAAGGCCGGCCCGGCCGATGCCGCCCAGGCCGAGGCCCTGCACTGGGCCGCGTTGCTGCTGCTCGGCGGCGCCGTCGGCAAGTCCGCGCAGCTGCCGCTGCAGACCTGGCTGCCCGACGCCATGGCCGGCCCTACCCCGGTGTCCGCGCTCATCCACGCCGCCACCATGGTGACCGCCGGCGTCTACCTGATCGCGCGCACGCATCCGGTGTTCCTGGCCGCGCCCGAAGTGCTGGAACTGGTCGGCATCGTCGGCGCCGTGACCTTGCTGCTGGCCGGCTTCACCGCCCTGGTGCAGACCGACATCAAGCGCATCCTCGCCTATTCGACCATGAGCCAGATTGGTTACATGTTCCTGGCGCTGGGCGCCGGCGCCTGGGGCGCCGCGATCTTCCACCTGATGACGCATGCTTTTTTCAAGGCGCTGCTCTTCCTCTCCGCGGGCTCGGTGATCATCGCCACCCACCACGAGCAGGACATCTTCAAGATGGGCGGCCTGTGGAAGAAAATCCCGCTGGTCTACGCCTGCTTCATCGTCGGCGGCGCCGCGCTGGTGGCGGTGCCCTTCGTGACAGTGGGCTTCTACTCCAAGGACGAGATCCTCTGGCAGGCCTTCGCCAACGGCAAGGACGCGCTCTTCTACGCCGGCCTGCTGGGCGCCTTCCTGACCGCGATCTACACCACCCGCCTCATCGTCATCGCCTTCCACGGCGAGGCGAAGACCGAGGCGCACGCCCCGCACGGCCTTGCCCACCACCTGCCGCTGCTGGTGCTGCTGGTGCTGTCCACCGCGGTGGGCGCGCTGATCCACCCGCCGCTGGCCGGCGTGCTGCCGGAAACCGTGCCGGTGCGCGGCGACCAGATGAAGCACACCATCGAGTTCATCACCATCGGCGTGGCGTTTGCCGGCATCGTGCTGGCCGTGCTGCTCTTCGGTGGCCAGCGCCGCTTCATCACGGCCGTGGCCACGAGCGGCCCCGGTCGCCTGGTGGGCGGGCTGTGGAAGAATGCCTGGGGCTTTGACTGGCTCTACGACTGGGTGTTCGTGAAGCCTTTCATGCTGCTGGTGCGCGCCACCGCGCGCGAATGGTCTGACGCGGCCGTGGGGGGCATTACCTGGCTCACCCACCAGGGCCACGACGTGCTGGCGAAGACGCAGAGCGGCAAGCTGCGCTGGTATGCGGCGACCATGGCCATTGGCCTGGTCCTCGTCGTCGCCGGCTTCGCGCTGGTTTGAAGAATCTGAATATTAAGGCGCTGACATGATTCTTGTATGGCTCATCCTGATTCCCTTCATTGGCGGCTTGCTCTGCTGGCAGAGTGAACGCTTCGGGCGCAATCTCCCGCGCTGGATCGCGCTGCTGTCCATGGTGGCGGTGCTGGCCCTGGGCTGCCTGCTCTGGGTACAGGGCAACTACACGCTGGCCGGCGTCGGCTCGCAGCCGCAATGGCAGGTCGAATTCCAGGCCAACTGGATTCCCCGCTTCGGCATCAGCTTCCACCTCGGCATCGATGGCCTGTCGCTGCTGATGGTGTTGCTCACCGGTTTCCTCGGCGTGCTCGCCGTGGCCTGCTCCTGGCGTGAAATCCAGCAGCATGTGGGCTTCTTCTTCCTGAACCTGCTGTGGAACCTGGGCGGTGTCATCGGCGTCTTCCTCGCCCTCGACCTGTTCCTGTTCTTCTTCTTCTGGGAAATGATGCTGGTGCCCATGTACTTCCTGATCGCGCTGTGGGGACACAACGCGCCGGGGGGCAAGGGCCGCATCCACGCCGCCAACAAGTTCTTCATCTTCACCCAGGCTTCGGGCCTTCTGCTGCTGGTGGCCATCCTGGGCCTGGTGTTCGTGCACTACCAGGGCACCGGCGTGATGACCTTCGACTACATGGCACTGAAGAACACGGTGATGACGCCGGCCGTGGAAATGACGCTGATGCTGGGCTTCTTCATCGCCTTCGCGGTGAAGATGCCGGTGGTGCCCATCCACTCCTGGCTGCCCGACGCGCACTCGCAGGCGCCGACCGCGGGCTCCGTCGACCTGGCCGGCATCCTGCTCAAGACCGCCGCCTACGGCATGCTGCGCTTTGCGCTGCCGCTGTTCCCGGAGGCTTCCCTGCAGTTCGCGCCCATCGCCATGACCCTGGGCGTGGTCGGCATCGTCTACGGCGCCGTGATGGCGGTGTCGCAGCACGACATCAAGCGCATGATCGCCTACACCTCCATCTCGCACATGGGCTTCGTGCTGCTCGGCATCTATTCCGGCAGCGAAGTGGCCCTGCAGGGCGTGGTGGTGCAGATGGTGGCGCACGGCATCTCCGCCGGCGCGCTCTTCATCCTTTGCGGCGAAATCTACGAGCGCCTGCACACCCGCGACCTGCGCGAGATGGGTGGCCTGTGGTCGCGCTTCAAGTTCCTGCCGCCGATCGCGCTGTTCTTCATCGCCGCCTCGCTGGGCCTGCCCGGCCTCGGCAACTTCATCGGCGAGTTCATGATCCTGGTGGGCAGCTTCAGGAACGCGCCGCTGCTGACCATCATTGCCAGCTCCGGCCTGGTGCTGGCCGCGGTGTACTCGCTGCTGCTGCTGCAGCGCGCGTTCTACGGCGTCCCCGCGAAGTCGGCGGCGCCGATGGAGGACCTCTCCCGCCGCGAGATCACCCTGCTGCTGTCGATGGCGGGCCTGCTGGTCTGGATCGGTCTCTACCCGCAGGCGGTGCTCAACACGTCCGCGGCCGTGATGCATGACGTGCACCAGGCCTATGTCGCCCCGGCGGCGGCACCGGCGGCGCCCGTTGCCCTGCCGGAGCCGGAACCGGTCCCGGTCCCTGCCACCACCCTTGCTCCCGAAGGCGAATAATGATGGCCAAAGAACAATTACTCGCCCTGCTGCCCTTCCTGGTCGTGGCCACCACCATTGTGGCCGTGATGCTGTTTATCGCCGCGCGCCGCAACCACTGGTGGACCGCCACGATTTCCGTGGCCGGCCTCAACCTCGCCCTGGTCGCCGTGGTCTATGTCTGGCTGCGCCTGCCGCCGGTGCAGGTCACGCCCCTGCTGGTGGTGGACCAGTTCGCGCTCTTCTACATGGGCCTGGTGCTGGTCGCCACGCTCGCCTGCTGCACGCTGTCCCATGCTTATCTGGAAAAGCACAAGGGCAACCGTGAAGAGCTCTACCTGCTGCTCCTGCTGGCAGTGCTGGGCGCCATGGTGCTGGCCGCCAGCCGCCACCTGGGCGCGCTCTTCATCGGCCTTGAGCTGCTGTCGGTGCCGGCCTATGGCCTGGTCGCCTACACCTTCCGCAACAAGGGCCGCAGCCTGGAAGCCGGCATGAAGTACCTGGTGCTGTCCGCGACCGCCTCCGCCATGCTGCTGTTCGGCATGGCGCTGGTCTACGCGATCTGCGGCTCCCTCAGCTTCAGCGGCCTGGCCTACACCTACCTCGGCCCGGAATCCGGCAACCTGGTGCTGCTGGTGGGCACCGGCCTGATGCTGGCCGGCCTGGCCTTCAAGCTGTCCATCGCGCCTTTCCACCTGTGGACACCCGATGTCTACGAGGGCGCCCCGGCCCCGGTCGGCGCCTTCCTGGCCACGGCCGCCAAGGCGGCGGTGTTCGCGGTGCTGCTGCGCTTCGTGTTCGAATCCGGCGCGCTGCGCGACGACATCCTGCGCGACGTGATCGCGGTGCTGGCGGGGCTTTCCATCATCGTCGGCAACCTGCTCGCGGTGTTCCAGACCAACATCAAGCGCCTGCTGGCCTACTCCTCCATCGCGCATTTCGGCTACCTGCTGATTCCGCTGGCCGTGCCCCTCAACATGGCGGGCGGCACCGGCGTCTATGTGACGCCGGAAGCCATCGGCGTGTACCTGCTGACCTATGTCGTCACTACCCTTGGCGCCTTCGGCGTGGTGTCGCTGATGTCCAGTCCGCTGGGCGACCATGATGCCGATGCCCTGCACAACTACCGCGGCCTGTTCTGGAAGCGGCCCTACCTGACGGCAGTGATGACGGGCATGATGCTGTCGCTGGCGGGCATCCCGGTGACCGCCGGCTTCATCGGCAAGTTCTACATCGTTGCGGCAGGCGTCGGCGGTGAGCTGTGGTGGCTGGTCGGCCTGCTCGTGCTGGGCAGCGCCATCGGTCTCTACTACTACCTGCGTGTGATGATCACGATGTTCCTGCCAGCGCCGGGCATGGCCCGCTACGAGGCGCCGCTGGACTGGGGCGAGCGTGCCGGGGGCGTGGTGGTGCTGCTGCTGACGCTGCTGATGTTCGGCCTCGGCACCTATCCCGAGCCCTTCCTCGAGCTGGTACGGCACGCGCTGCCCTACTCGGTCTCGTAGGACCGGAAGGCCCTTCGGGGCCTTTCGTTTTTTTGCGGGGGCCCGTGCCGGACCATGCGTCCGGCCGGGCCCTTTGTGTTGGCGCCCTTGCCCGCGTGGATACCATGAAGCTCTACCTTGCCCCGATGGAGGGGCTCACCGACTGCCACATGCGGGATGTGTTGACGCGCATCGGCGGCTACGACGCCTGTGTCAGTGAATTCATCCGCGTCACCGACCGCCTGTTGCCGGCGCGCACCTTCCTGCAAGCCTGCCCCGAACTGCGCCTGGGCGGGCGCACCCGCGCCGGCACCCCGGTACATGTGCAGTTGCTGGGCTCGGAGCCGGCGGTGCTGGCCGAGAATGCGGCGCTGGCGGCCGCCCTGGGCGCGCCCTCCATCGACCTCAACTTTGGCTGTCCCGCGAAGACGGTGAACCGCCATCGCGGCGGCGCCGTGTTGCTGGACGAGCCGGAAACAGTGCATGCCATCGTGGCCGCGGTGCGCCGAGCGGTGCCGGCGGAAGTGCCGGTGACCGCCAAGATGCGCCTGGGCGTACGCGACCGCGCCTATATGCTGGACAACGCGCAGGGCATCGCGGCGGCGGGGGCGGCGGCGCTGGTGGTGCATGCGCGCACCAAGGAAGACGGCTACCGGCCGCCCGCGCACTGGGAGGCCATTGCCGAGATCCGTGCCGCGGTGACGCTGCCGGTAATGGCCAACGGCGAGATCTGGAGCGTGGAGGATGCGCGCCGCTGCCAGACCGCCAGCGCGGGCGCCGACCTCATGCTGGGGCGTGGCGCGGTGACGCTGCCGGCGCTGGCGCGGCAGATACGCGGCGAGGCCTTCGTGCTGTCCTGGGGCGAGTTGCTGGACTGGCAGCGTGATTTTTTGGGCGCGCTGCAGCGCGCCGGCGAGCAGGATTACCAGGAACGCTTTGGCGCGGTGTGGACGGAGCGCGGCGCCACCAGCCGCTACAAGCAGTGGCTGGCGATGCTGGTGCGGGACTGGCCGGAGGCCCGTGAGTTGTTTGCGCGCGTGAAGAAGTTGCAGCGCTTTGATGAAGTGCTGCCGGCGCTGGCGGCGGTGCCCGGCCCACTGCCGGAGCGTGAGCACAGTGGCGCAATGCCGGACGGCGGCGGCTGAGGGCGTCGCCACGCGGCGCCGGTGCCCGGTCGACCAGGCCCTCCGGCACCGCTACCCGCCCTGAAAAAAGCCCGCTTGCGCGGGCTTTTTTCATGGCTTGCCGGACGCGATCAGGCGAGGCGCCGGGGGACGCCGCAGATGCCGGCGGCCACTTCCAGCTCGCGAATGCCGTTCTCGAGGTAGTCGAGCAGGCGCTGCATGGAGGGCAGTGTACGGCGGCAGGCGGTGATGCCGAACTCGATGGAGTCGACGTAGCTGGTCAGCGTCAGGTTAAGGGCGATGCGGTCGAGCACGATGGACACCGGGTACATGCCCTCCAGGCGGGCTCCGTTCCAGTACAGCGGCTCCTTGGGGCCCGGCACGTTGGAGATGACGACGTTGAAGGCCTGCCACTTGGGCGCGAGGCCGGTGAGCAGGTTGACCGCGGTCGGTGCCAGCATGATGGCGGTGTAGTTGAGGATTTCCTCGGGCGTCATTTGCTCGTAGCGGGCCTTGGCTTCCTGCACCGAGGCCTTGATCACCGCGATGCGGTTGGCCGGATCGGCGATATGGGTGCCGAGGTTGGCCAGGATCACGGCGATCTGGTTGCCGGCCTCGGAGTCGTCACGGCGCAGCGACACCGGCACCATCGCGATCAGCGGCTTGTCCGGCAGTTCGTGCATGCTGATCATGTAGTCGCGCAGGGCGCTGCCGCACATGCCCAGCACGATGTCGTTGAGCGTGCAGTCGAAGGCCTTGGCCAGGGTCTTCAGGCGGCTCATCGAGTAGGACTGCGCGGCGAAGCGGCGCGAGCCGGTGATCTTCTCGTTGAGCTGGCAGTGCGGCGCCTGGAAGATCGACACGTAGTTGGGATCGCGCTTGGCCTTGTCGGCCACCTTGCGGACTTCGTTGATGACCTTGGGCAGCGTGGCGGCCTGCTTGCTGAGGCCGGCGGTGAGGCGGGCCAGGCCGGAGGCGACGTCCGTGGGATTCAGGTTCATGGTCTGCTTGCGGCGCTCCACGGCCCACACCGGCGGCAGGTCACGCGCGGTGGGATCGGGGGACAGCGCGCGCATGCCCATGCGCATGGCGGCGATGCCGTCCGCCATGGAATGGTGCAGCTTGGAATACAGGGCAAAGCGACGGCCCTGGATGCCTTCGATGAGGTGGACTTCCCAGAGCGGGCGTTCGCGGTCGAGCAGGTTGGAGTGCTCGGCGGACACCAGGGCCAGCAGCTCGCGGATGCGGCCGGGCTTGGGCAGGGCTTCGTGACGGAAGTGGTGGTCGATGTCGAACTGCTTGTCGATGTCCCAGAAAGGCTGCCCGAACCGGCTCACCAGGCGCTTGTTGAACGGCGACTGCGGCGTGTCATAGGAGCGCATCTGCTCCGCCAGGTCACGGATGTAGCGGGGACCTGCGTCTTCCGGAAAGGAGAATAACTGGAGGCCGGCCACATGCATGGGTTGCTGGCGCTTTTCCAGGAAGAGGAACAGCTGGTCGAGGGGGGTGAGCGGGGTCATGGATAATCCTTGGATGACTCTGAGCGACGATGGCCCGACTACTTCTTCCCTGACAGTACCATCGTGCAACTAGGATAACGCAAGTTGCGGTTTCCGGGCATGGCCCGTTTGCCGCCGGGCGGCCATACCTTGTTCTGATTCGTACCCTGCCGGCTGACCCCTGACGGGGGATACACTGAGGGGGTCAACAGGAGGCCGCATGACCGAACGCAGCGACCTGGCCGCCATCCGCCAGGACTACACCCGCCACAGCCTGTCCCCCGAGGACTGCCTGGACGATCCCCTGGCGCAGTTCAGCCGCTGGCTGGACGAGGCCATCGCCTCCCGGGTCAACGAGCCGACGGCAATGCACCTGGCCACGGTGGGCGAGGACGGCCGCCCGTCGGCACGGCTGGTGCTGCTCAAGGGCATCGAGCAGCGCCGCTTTGTCTTCTATACCAACTACGAGTCGCGCAAGGGCCGGCAGCTGGACGCCCGCCCCTTTGCCGCCCTGACACTGTTCTGGCCCGAGCTGGAGCGGCAGGTGCGCATCGAGGGCCGGGTGGAAAAATTGCCGCCGGAAACATCCGACGCCTACTTTGCCTCCCGCCCCTACCAGAGCCGCATCGGGGCCTGGGCCTCGGAGCAGAGCCGCGAGCTGGACAACACGCGCACCCTGCTGGCGCGCGCGGCGAAGTTCGCGGCCAAGCACGTCACCGGGGTGCCGCGCCCGGCGCACTGGGGCGGCTATGGCCTGAGCCCGGACCGCATCGAGTTCTGGCAGGGGCGGCCGTCGCGCATGCACGACCGCGTGCTGTACCGGCTGGAGCCGGACGGCACCTGGGCGAAGTCCCGCCTCTATCCCTGACCGCGGGGAGGCCTGCACGGCCAGCCGCCTGAGGCGCTCCCCTTGCTTCGCCCCGCGGCCGAGGCGGTGGCCGCCGGCCAGCGCATCCTGTCCCTCCGCGCGTCAGCGCGGCCCGCGGCCACCAGAAACAGGCCCGCCCGGACGGCCCGCGGGCCTGCACCCGGCGCCGCCACTTCCCTATACTCCCGGCATCATCAGGAGAGTGTCCCCATGTCCCATACCGTCATCATCGTCGGCGCTTCCCGCGGCATCGGCGCCAGCCTTGCCCGCGAGTACGCTGCCCGCGGCGCCAGCCTCGGCTTGCTTGCGCGCAGCACGGATGCGCTTGAAGCCCTCGCCGGCGAGCTGCGTGCCGCGGGCGCGCGCGTGGAGACCGCCGGCCTCGACGTCGCCGACCGCGACGCCGTGGCGCCGGTCCTGAACGGCCTCATGGACCGCCTGGGCCGGGTCGACCTGGTCATTGCGAATGCCGGCGTGCTGGGCTGGCGCAAGGCCGGGGACGGCAACGTCGCCGAGGACCGGCGCATCATCGAGACCAACCTGCTCGGCGCCATCGCGGTCATCGATGCCGCCGTCGCGCGGTTCAAGGCGCAGCAGCACGGGCGCGTGGTCGGCATCTCCTCCATTTCCGCCTATCGCGGTATCCCCGGCAGCGGCGCTTACTCGGCAAGTAAGGCGGCGCTGACTAACTATCTGGAGGCCCTGCGCCTGGAGCTGTCCGGCAAGGGCATTGGTGTGACCGTGGTGCACCCCGGCTTCGTGAAGACGGACATCGGCCCGAACATGGAGAAGTACCCCTTTGCGGCGGAGCCGGCCAAGGTGGCGCGCGAGATCGTCGACGGCGTGGCGCGCGGCAAGGCCAACCTGATCGTGCCGGGCTTCCCCTGGCGCCTGGTGCTGCCGGCCCTCAAGCTGCTGCCTGACGCGGTGATGAAGAAGATCTTCTGAACCCTCCGCCCTGGCACGGGCACATCGCGGCGGCCGACGATGGCCGCGTTGCCGGCGCGCCCCGGGGCGCCGCTCAGGCGTCCGCCGCGGGCGGGAGGGACGGGGGCCGGGCCCGGGCGTTCTTGAGCACCGGCCAAAGCCTGGGGAAGCGCTTCAGCTTTTCCGGGTGCCGGCGCATGAAGTCCCAGTACAGGCCGGTGAGCGGACAGGCGTTTTCGCCCTTCGCCGCCGGGTCGTAGCGGCAATCCTTGCAGTAGTCCCCCATGCGCTTCAGGTAGGCGCCACCCGCGGCGTAGGGCTTGCTGCCCACGAAGCCGCCGTCGGCGCAGAGGGCCATGCCGCGGGTATTGGGCAGCTCCACCCATTCCAGCGCGTCGATGTAGATGCCCAGGTACCAGGCATCCACCGCATCCGGGTCCAGCCCGGCGAGCAGCGCATAGTTGCCGGTGACCATGAGGCGCTGGATATGGTGGGCATAGGCCCATTCCAGCGACTGGGTGATGGCGTGACGCAGGCAGGCCATGTCCGTATTGCCGGTCCAGAAGAAATCCGGTAGCGGCGCCTTCGCCTCGAAGAAATTCTCCTGGGCATAGCCCGGCATGCGTGCCCAGTACACCCCGCGGATGTATTCGCGCCAGCCGAGGATCTGTCGCACGAAGCCTTCCACCGCCGCCAGCGGGTAGCGCGCGGGATCACTTCGCCGGGCAACGAGGGCCGCGTCCACCACCTCGCGCGGCGACAGCATCTTGGTGTTCAGCGCAAAGGACAGCCGGGCGTGGAAGAGCATGGGCGAGGCGCTGCTCATGGCATCCTGGTAGCGCCCGAAGTACGGCAGCCGCTGCTCGATGAAGTCGCGCAGGTCGGCGCGGGCCTCGCTGCGCGTCACCGGCCAGGGAAAGGCCCCGGCGCGGGGATTGCCGAAATACGGCAGGCCGGCGGCCTGGATGTCGGCCCATACCTCGCGCAAGTCGCGACTGCGTTGCGGGAACACCGGCGCCGGCGGGTCGCCCTTCCACTTCTCGCGATTGTCGGCATCGAAGTTCCACTGCCCGCCCACGGGTTCGCCATCCGCCTCCAGCAGGATGCCATGCCGGCGGCGCATCTCTCGGTAAAACCATTCCATGCGCCATTGCTTCTGGCCGAAGAAGGCGCCGACGTCCTCGCGCGTGGTGTAGAAGTGCTGGCTGTCGTGCACGGTCACCGGCAGGCCGGTGGCGGCCTCCAGCCCGTCCAGCTGGCGGTCCAGGCGCCACTCGTCCGGGAGCTGGAAGGCGAGCGCGGTGGCGCGATGGTGGCGCGCGAGCTTCTGCAACAGGGCCACGAAGTCGAGGGCTGCATCGGGCTCGGTGATGCGCACGTAGTGCAGGCGGTGGCCGGCCTGCTGCAGCGCCGCGGCAAAAGCGCGCATGGCGGCAAGGAAGCCGATCAGCTTTTGCGCATGGTGGCGCACGTAGCTGCCTTCCTGGCGCAGCTCGGCCATGACGTAGAGGACGTCGTCGCGCTTGTCGCGGAACCAGGGGTGGGCGGCGTTGAGCTGGTCGCCGAGGATGAGGCGAAGCGTGGTCATGTCGCCTTCGGGCGTCGACGGCAGCGTTCGCTGCAGTAGACGACATGCGCCCAGTCACGGGCCCACTTGCGCCGCCAGGCGAAGGGGCGATGGCAGGCGGGGCAGGTTTTCTGGGGCAGGTCGGCTTTGCTCACGCCGCGCATGGTGGACTCCCGGGCTTGCGTCGACCGCTGCCGGAAGTCTTGACCCGGGCGGGCGCTCCGCGCGGCGATGCGAGGCCGGGCGTTGCTGCTGCAAGCCTAGCCAATGGCGGCGTGCGGAACAGCTCTACAAGGTGGCTACGTCAACCTGCACGGGCCAGGAGTGCCGGGCGAGCGGCGGCGCCCGGGGCGCCGCCGTCGGCTCAGAACAGGAAGTCGATGCCGGTGGCGTCGGCCGCGCGCAAGTCGACATCGGTCGATTGCGTGGCGCCCGCCGCCGTGGTGGCGCGCAGGCGGTAGCGGCCCGCCGCGGTCGCGTCGGGCGCCAGGCTGACGGGCAACACGCCCGTGTAGTCCCCGACCAGGGGAGCGGCGGTGGGCAGGGACAGGCCATAGCTGCCGGAAGTGGCCGTGGCATTGGTGATCCCGGTCACGTAGCTGCCGCCGGACACGGCTTGCAGCGCCTCGACGGAGGCCTCGGCGCTGGCCGGCGTCACCGTGCCGCTGGCGGTGCGCATCGGCGAGTCCGCCAGCACAAAGGGCGCCGCGCTGGTCGACAGCGTGGTGGTGGCCGTGGCCACGACCGGAACGCCACGGACCAGGGTGGTCGTGTCCCCTGGGCGCGCGATCACCACGTCATAGCCGGCCGTGCCGCTTTGCAGCACTGGCGCCAGCACGAAGCGACCGCTGCTGTCCGCGACGGTGCCCTTCACGAGCTGACCGTTCCGCTCGGCATACACCGTCGCGCCGGCATCGGCGGGATCGACATAACCGACGATGCTGCCGCTGATGGCCTGGACCGTCGCGGTTACCACCGGCTTGAGCGCGTAGCCGCCGTTGCCCTTCGGCACGATGGAGCGGCAGGCGTCGAAGTCGAGGACCAGGTCGACGATCTCGTTGGCGCCAACGTTGAAGTCACCCACCACCTTGTAGCCGCTCTGCGCGGCGCTCGGCGTGGCCAGTGCCTGTTCGCTGCCGCCCGTGGGCACGAGGGAGTTGCGCAGGGCGTCGCCGCTGTCATTGGGCAGCAGTACCAGGCGCACCTGCTGGTAGCGGCCGGCCGGCAGGCCGGTCTGGCCCAGTTCCGTGAGGATGCCATTGGTCAGGGTCAGCAGGTCGATGCGCCGGGGGGTGGCGAGGACGACCTCATGCCAGCCCGTGGCGTTGTCGCCGGCCGTGCTGCTGGCATGGACGCGGACGCGGTCGATGGTGACATGGACATGGTCGTAGCCGCAGGCGGGAGCATCGGTCAGCGCCACGTTCAGGGTGCCGCTGCCGGCGCCGTCACCGGAGTTGCAGCCTGACAGTGCAAGGGCGCTGCCGAGGAGAAGGGGGGCAAGGCGTGAAGTGCTTTTCATGGCGAACATCCTGTAGGGACACAGGTGTAAGTTTGCTAAGGACTTTGAGGGGCTCCTACGCCAGTTATGAAAGCTTCTGTAACGGAGCAGAGGAAATTAGTTCCAGTCAGTAAAAGTGTGAATTCGGTCCGCTGCAGATTCGTAAAATTCAGAAGGAAAATCAGCCAGGTGCTCGGACCAACGGGTTGCGACGCCCATAAAAAAGGCCGGACTTCCGTCCGGCCTCAAGGGTGTGCGATCCCTGCACGGGCAAAGCGTGCCGCCCGGGCGGGCGGCGGGAACTCAGAACATCGCGAAGTTGTCGTTGTCCATCTGCATGAGGGACTTCGGGGAGGCCACGATACCGGCCACATGACCCTTGGCGCGGGGCAGCAGGCGGTCGAAGTAGAACTCGGCCGTCTGGACCTTGGCGGTGTAGAACTCGGGGGTGTCGGCGCCGCCCTTCTCCAGCTTCTCGAAGGCCACGGCGGCCTGCACGGCCCAGAAGTAGGCCATGGTCACGTAGCCGGAATACATCAGGAAGTCATTGCAGGCGGAGGCCACGATCTCGCGTTCCTTGCGCGCGGTGAGCATGGTGCGCACGGTGAGCATGTTCCACTGCGCGCACAGCTTGGACAGCTGCCACACGAAGGGACGCATGTTCTTGTCCAGCGCGTGCTTCCGGCAGAAGCTCAGGATGGTGCCGGTGAACTCGCGCACGGCCTTGCCGCGGGTCATGATCAGGGTCTTGCGGCCCAGCAGGTCGAGGGCCTGGATGCCGGTGGTGCCTTCGTACAGCGTGGCGATACGGGCGTCACGGGCGATCTGCTCCATGCCGTGTTCCTTGATGTAGCCGTGGCCACCGAAGACCTGCATGCCGATGTTGGAAGCCTCGAGGCCCATCTCGGTCAGGAAGCCCTTGAGGATCGGGGTCAGGAAGCCCAGCTTGTCGTCCCAGTGGTCGACCTTCTGCTGGTCGCCTTCGGTGACGCCGTTCGTCATGTGGTCGGCGTACTGCGCGGCGAAGTACAGCATGGCGCGGCCGCCTTCGGCGATGGCCTTCTGGGTCAGCAGCATGCGGCGCACGTCACCGTGGTAGATAAGGGCGTCGGCGATCTTGTCCGGTTCCTTCTTGCCGGAGACGGCGCGCATGGATCGGCGTTCCTTGGCATAGGGCAGCGCGCCCTGGAAGGACAGCTCGGCGTGGGCAACGCCCTGCACCGCGGTACCGATGCGGGCCGTGTTCATGAAGGTGAACATGGCCTCCAGGCCCTTGTTGGCCTGGGAGATCAGGTAGCCTTCGGCGCCGTCAAAGTTGATGACGCAGGTGGCGGAGGCGCGGATGCCCATCTTGTGTTCGATGGAGCCGCAGGCCACGGCATTGCGCGCGCCCACGGTGCCGTCGGGCTTGGCCAGGAACTTGGGAACGATGAACAGGGAGATGCCCTTGGTGCCCTTGGGGGCGTCCGGCAGGCGGGCCAGCACGATGTGGACGATGTTCTCGGCCAGGTCATGCTCGCCGGCGGAAATGAAGATCTTGGTGCCGGTGATCTTGTAGGAGCCGTCGGCCTGCGGTTCGGCCTTGGTCTTCATCTGGCCGAGGTCGGTGCCGCACTGCGGTTCGGTCAGGCACATGGTGCCGGTCCAGCGGCCTTCCACCAGCGGCGGCATGAACAGGTTTTTCTGCTCTTCGGTGCCGTGCTGCATGATGGTGTTCATGCAGCCGAGCGACAGGCCGGGGTACATGGTGAAGGACCAGTTGGCGGTGCCCATCATCTCGGACTTGAGCAGGCCGAGGGACATCGGCATGCCCTGGCCACCGTATTCGGCCGGGTGGGACAGGCCCTGCCAGCCGCCAGCGACGAACTGGTCGTAGGCTTCCTTGAAGCCCTTGGGAGTGCGGACTTCGCCGTTCTCGAAGTGGCAGCCTTCCAGGTCACCGGACAGGTTCAGCGGCGACAGCACTTCTTCGCAGAAGCGCGCGGCCTCGCCAAGGATGGCCTCGACCATGTCCGGAGTGGCATCGGCGCCATTGGACAGCTGGCTGTAGTGCTTCGGATAGTCGAAGACTTCGTTCATCAGGAAGCGCATGTCGCGCAGCGGAGCCTTGTAATTCGGCATCGCAAACCTCGTCGCTGGAAGGTGGTGGCGAGAATCGCCGCAATCGGGACGGGGGACTATCGCCCCTCCGTCGCATCAGGACGCGATTTATATGCCATGGTGCCTATTGGCCGCATTGACGGGAATGCCGGTTTCGCAGGTTATTTCGGTGAATACCGGGCTATTGGCGGATGAAATCGGGCATTTGTCGCAGGACAACCGTGCCACAAAGGCAGAAATCCGGGGAAAGCCGGGTGTTTGATGAGGCAACCGGAGGATTGAGCTGCCGCAGCTGAGGACTTATTACGCCAGGCCAGGCCCAGTGCCGTGGCGGAGGGAGGCTCTGGCCGCCGGCCAGGAGGCGGCCCGGGAAGTGCCGCGATGCCGGTCTCAGGCGGCGCCGACCAGCGCCGGCGCCTCTTCCTTGCGGTACTGCGGGGCGATCGCGTCCAGCACTTCCTGCTTGTAGCGGGCGATCAGGGCGCTGTTGTCGTCGTCCCAGGGATGGAAGCCGGGGCGCAGGTAGTCCAGGTAATCCGGCAGCACGGCGCCGAGGAAACGGGCCAGGCGCCAGCCGCCGCGGACCAGGGTCAGGGGCTGGCGGTGGACGCCGTCCTCCTTGAGGAAGCGCCAGGTATAGGCCGAGCTGAACAGCAGCAGGCCGAGCGAGCCGGACAGGAAGGCGCGCACGCGCATGACGTAGCCGGGGTCGATGTCGCGGTAGAGGTCGAAGGCGACCGCCTTGTGCTCGGTCTCCTCGATGGCGTGCCACAACCAGAGCAGGCGTACGGATTCGTCCATCTCCGCCAGCAGTTGCGGTTGCTTCAGCATGGCGTTGGCGAGGATGGCGGTGATGTGCTCGAGACCGGCGGTGAGCGCCAGCTGCGCACGCGGCGAGAAGCGCTTGCGGCCTTCGTTGCAGAGGTAGCGGGCGACGCCGGTCGCCTTGGCGGTCAGCTCGCCGTAGCCCTGGGCGGCCAGCATGTCGTTGAAGCCCTTGTGCTCCAGCGAGTGCATGGCTTCCTGGCCGATAAATCCGGAGATGTCCTTCTGCCGGGCGGGGTCGGTGACGATGTCGCGGAAGTGGCGCACCGAGTCCACGAAGAACTGCTCGCCGTCGGGAAAGCTCAGCGACAGCGCATTGAGGAAGTGGGAGAGCACCGGGTCGTTCGCGAACCAGTAGCGCGGTACCTGGGCCGGGTCGAACGCAAAGCCCATGCGCTGGGGGCGGATGCCGGGCTTGACGGTCCGGCGGGCGCGGGAGAAGGGGAGCAGCTTCACGAAGGAGTCCTCGGTCGGGGCGACGCCTTGCAGGATGGACCGGAAAGCCGGGCGGCACTCGTGGCGGCGGGCCAATTCACGGTCCCGGCGGGCCAGACACGATTGCCCCTCACCGCCCTCTGCCGCATTCCCTGTCGTGGCTCCAGTCCGTATAGTGGTGGCTCGTTGTCCGGAGAGGGTTGGCGCAGTGAGCCAGGTCCACAGTCCACCGCGTCGCATGGCCGTTTTGCCGGCCATCTATTTGCAGCTGCTCTGCGAGGTCGCGGAGCCCTTCGGCATTCCCGCCGCCGCCCTGCAGGGCCTGCTCGGCCTCAGCCGCGAGCAGTTGCTGGAGCCGGATCGCCTGGTGCCCATCGCGGCGGCTCGTGCCGCCACCGACTATGCCTTCAGCCGTGCCGGCCAGCAGGGGCTGGGCCTGTCCTATGCACTGGCCCTCTCCGTCACCCTGCACGGCCCCATCAGCCTGATCGCGCTGTCCAGCCGCAACCTGCTGGAGGTGGCGCAGGCCCTGGAGCGCTATTGCTCGCTGCGCGCCCCCGCCATCAACTTCAAGGCCGAACTGGAGGATGACTTCGTCACCCTGCATGTCAGCTACCTGCGCCCGGACGATCCCCTGCGCCCCTACCTCATGGAGCTGCTGCTCATGGGGATCGTGGTGATGACGGCGCAGGTCCTGGACCATTCCCAGGCGGGGACCGAAGTCTGGGTGGAAGGGCCGGAGCCGCCCTATTACGCGGCCTATGCCGCGCGCTTGCCGGTACCGGTGCGCTATGGCCAGCCTGATTACGCCATCCGCATTCCGCGCCCCCTCATGGAGGCGCCGCTGCGCCTGGCCAATCCCGCCGCTGCCGCCATGGCCCGGGAGGCCTGCGAGCGCGAGCTGCAGGCCCGCCGCCTGACGCGGGAGGACGCGCTGACGTCGCGGGTGCGTTCGCTGCTCGTGAAGAGCGAGGACCGGTTGCCCACCCTGGAGGAGGTCGCCTCCTCGCTGCATGTGTCCACGCGTACCCTCAAGCGCCGCCTCCAGGAAGAAGGCCGCAACTTCCGCGCCCTGGTCGACCATGTGCTGGAGATGCGGGCCACGCAGATGCTGCAGGAGGAAGGCTTGTCCGTGAGTGAGGTCGCCTTTCGCCTGGGCTACAACGATGTATCCAATTTCTCGCGCGCTTTCCGGCGCTGGACGGGGCAGTCGCCGAGCGACTTCCGCCGCGAGCGCTGAGCGCCGCGCACAAAAAAGCCCGCAATGCGGGCTTTTTTCATGGCGGGCGCGGAGACGGTCCAACGCTACGGGGTGGCGGGGATCGCCGGAGCGGAGGCCGCCGCCCCCGGGCATCGGGCCGGCGCGGTTGCACCTGCCGCTCCGGAGGCCTCGCCCGGGACGGGTGACGCCGGCGGCGCGGCCAGAACGCCGCTCAGGAGGGCGGGGTGTCCCGCAGGTGCTCGTGGGCGTCTTCCAGCCACTCGCGCCAGACCGCCAGCATCACCGCCAGGATCACCGGACCGAGGAAGAGGCCGACCATGCCGAAGGCGGCCAGGCCGCCCAGTACGCCGAACATCACGATCAGGAAGGGGATGCGGGTGGCGCTGGAGATGACCATGGGGCGGATGATGTTATCGATCCAGCTCACCACCAGGGTCCCCCACAGCGTCAGGCCGATCGCCGCCGCCACCTTCCCCTGCAGCAGCAGCCAGATGGCGATGCTGCCCCAGGCGAACGGCGTGCCGAATGGCACCATGGCGACCAAGGTGGTGACCGCGCCCAGGAAGACCGCGCCCTCGACGCCCGCCACCGCATAGCCGATGCCGGAGAGCAGGCCCTGCGCCACCGCCGTCAGTACGATGCCGTAGACCACCGCGCGCGTGGTGGCGCCCATGGCTTCGACGTAATCGTCGGCGCGGCGCCCCAGCATGCGGCCCATGACGTCGCGCACCTGTACCACGAACGCTTCGCCATCACGGTAGAGGAAGAACGTGGTCAGCAGCGCGAAGCCGAGCTTGGCGAGGTTGCGGCCCACGCCGCCGAGCAGGTCGGCGGCATGGTCCATCAGCCAGTTGCTGCCATTGCGGATTTCCGCCTGCAAGGCGGCGGGGTCGGCATTGATGCGATCGAAGAAGGCGCCGATGCGCTCCCCCACCCAGGGCAGGCGGCGCACTTCGGGCGGCAGGGCGACGTGCCCCTGGTTCACCTGCATCATCAGCTTCTGGTAGGCCTCCGAGGCTTCGCTGCGCATGAGGAGCAGTACCCACACCACCGGCAGGATCAGTACCAGGGCGAGCAGGAAAGTCATCAGCAGCGCCGACAGGTTGGCCCGCCCGGCCAGGCGGGCGCGCAGGCGCAGATAGACGGGCCAGGTGACGTAGACCAGGATGCTGCCCCAGAGCACCGGCACCAGGAACGGCCGCAGCACCACGAAGGCCAGCACCAGCAGGCCGCCCAAGGCAACCAGGAGGAAGAGGCGACGATTGAAGGGCTGGGTGGGCGCGGACATGGGTGGGCTCGGCTCGGGGACAGGTCATTCTGGCAGGGCGGAGGGCAAAAACGAACTCCTGAGGGGGGTGCCGTGTCGCGGATGTGATCTGGATCGCCGCTGCACCCGCTAGCGGCAGGTTCGCCGGGCCGGGAGGTGGCGGCCCGGCGGTACGGATGGCATGCTTCCGGCTTCGGGTGGCCGCTTCCTGGCAGCCCGCAATGTCGAGGGAATGCAATGATCAAGCGCAGCCTGCTGGCGCTTTGTGCCTGCCTGGTGGCCGGCGTCGCCGCCGCCGATGACAAATGGGAAGTCACCACTTCCATGGAGATGGTGGGCATGCCCTTCCAGATGCCGGCCACCAGGCAGGTCTTGTGCCTCGCCCCCGGCGAGCAGGGCAGCGAAAAGATGGTGCCGGTGGACAAGAACTGCAAGCTCAAGAGCTTCACCCAGTCCGGCGCGACCAGCCGCTTCACGGTCGAGTGCGCGCCGCCGCAGCAGATGACCGGTGAGGGCGAGATCACCGTCATCGGCAAGGAGGCCTACAAGGGCCAGCTGCGTGCCAAGGGCAATATGCAGGGCCAAGCTTTCGACATGAAGATCAGCTATGCCGGCAAGAAGATCGGCAGCTGCGCCGCCAGCGAGAACACCGTGACCAAGGCCAAGGCACAGGCCGCGCAGATGCAGGCCCAGGTCGGCCAGAGCTGCAAGCAGATGGCCGACAGCATGACCTGGCAGCTGGCCGACCAGATGGCCGGCAGCTGCCCCACCCTGAAGGCGGACCTGTGCAAGAAGGCCAAGGCCGATTTCACACGCCTGGGCAATGATCCGGAAGGCCTGCGCATTTACCAGGGCGAGCGCCAGGACTGGCAGCAGCTGGCGGGCTACTGCGGCGTGGATGCCGCGGCACTCAAGGCCAAGGCCTGCACCAGCGCCAAGGCGAAGAAGCTGTGGGGCTCGGTCGCGGCCTTCTGCGGTGACGAGGCCGAGGCACTGGCCGCCACCCACTGCACCGGCCGCAGCTACACGGTGATCATGATGAGCGAATACGCTCCCCTCTGCGAAGCCTACAAGGACCAGGTCGTGGTCACCGGCGGTGGCAGCATTCCGGGCAGCAGCACGGGCAGCGCCGCCAAGCTGAACCAGGCCATCGACGGCATCAACAAGCTGCGCGGCCTTTTCGGCAAGTGAGCGACGCCGCGACGGCAGCATACAAGGGGCAGCGCTGGCTGCCCTTTGTCATTGTGGCGCTGGTCGGCCTGGCCTGGGCCACGGCGCTGGCCGGTCCCTTCCAGTTTGACGATCACAACGTGATCGTCGGCTATGCGCCGGTGCATTCGCTGGCGGAATGGTGGGAGTCGCTGCCGGGACTGCGTCCGCTGCTGAAGCTGTCCTACGCGCTGAACTGGACGTGGTCGCCCGCGCCCTACGGCTTTCATTTGTTCAATGTCCTGCTGCACCTGCTCAACACGGTGCTGCTGGCCGCCTGGGCCCTGCGCGCACTGCCGCTGGCCCCGCGCGGGGCCTGGCTGCTGGCGGCGCTATGGGCGCTGCACCCGGTGCAGACCGAGGCGGTGACCTATATCGCCGGCCGCTCGGTGTCGCTGTCCACGACTTTTCTCTTCGCCGCCCTGCTCTGGCTGGCAAGCCCCAGGGCGGCGGACTCGACCGGGCGCGAGGCGGGTTTCACCGGCGCCTCCGGGCGGACCGCGCCCTGGGGGGCGGCGTTGTGCACGGCGCTGGCGCTGGGTGTGCGCGAAACCGCCTGGATCTTTCCCCTGCTGTTCGCGCTCGTGGCCTGGCTGCGCGGGGCGGGCGCGCGTGACGTACTGCGCGACGTCGGGCCGTCGCTGGCCGTGGTGGCGCTGGCCGCCCTCGCCTTTCTCGTCGAGTCGCATTACCAGCGCATGATCGAGACCAGCTTTGCGCAGCGCGAATTCGCGGCCCAGTTGCGCGGCCAGGTCGTGGCGCATGGCTGGCTGCTCGGCCAACTGGTGACGCTCGCGCCCAATATCGATCCTGACTTGCGGCTGCCGCCGGCGTGGACGCCGCCTCTCCTGCTGCAGGCATTGCTGTTGGGCGCCGTGGCGGTGTTGGCGCTATGGCGGGTGTTGCGCGCGCGCTCCTGGCTGGCGGCGGGACTGCTTTGGTATGCGCTGTGCCTGCTTCCCACGAATGGCCTGATGCCGCGCGTGGATCTGGCCAGCGAGCGTCATCTTTATCCGGCGCTGGCCGGCCCGCTATGGAGCCTGCTGCTGCTGGCACAGGCGCGACGTGCGCTGGCGCCCCCGCTGTCAACGCGCCTGGCGCCGTGGGTGGCGGCCGCGCTGGTAGTGCTGCTCGCCTTTTCCACGCTGCTGCGCAACGAGGACTACCGCAGCGAGCTGGCGCTGTGGGCGCGCACCGCGGAACAGTCGCCGCAGAAGGCGCGGGTGTGGAATAACCTGGGCATGGCTTGCCGGCAGGCAGACGAGCCGGAGTGCGCGAGTGTCGCGTTTGCGCGGGCGATGGCGCTGGACCCGGAGGATTCGCGGCCAGTCCTGAACCTGTATTTCCTGCGCAAACAGATGCGGGACGCGGCGGTGGCTGAGCCGGAATGACGCCGTGGAATGAAAAAAGGCAGCCGAGGCTGCCTTTTTTCATGTGGCCGTGACGCAGGCTCAGGCCTGCAGCAGCGAGATGTCCGCCACCTGCAGGAAAAGCGCGCGCAGGCTGGCCAGCAGCGCCAGGCGGTTGGCCTTCACCGCGGCATCGTCCGCCATCACCATGACCTGGTCAAAGAAGGCATCCACCTGCGGGCGCAACGCCGCCAGCTGGGTCAGCGCCGGCGTGTAGTCGCGCGCCGCGAACAGCGGCGCGAGCTCCGCCTGCAGCCTGGCGACGGCCTCGGCCAGCGCCTTTTCGGCAGGTTCGGCCAGCAGCGCGGCGTTGACGGCGGCGCCTTCGGGCAGGCTTTCCTTGGCGAGAATGTTGGCCACCCGCTTGTTGCCGGCCGCCAGCGCCTCGGCTTCCGGCAGCGCGGCGAACAGCGCGACGGCCTTGACGCGGCGGTCGAAGTCCAGCGGCTGCGTCGGCTTCAGCGCCTGCACCGACAGGATGACCTCCGGCTTCACGCCCTGCTCTTCGTACATGGCGCGGTAGCGGCCGAGCAGGAACTCGAACACGTCATTGGCGGTGTTCTTGTTCTCGAGCTTGTCGCCGTAGAGCTTCACGGCGCCGGCGACCAGGGCCTGCACATCCAGGGCCAGGCCCTTCTCGATCACGATGCGCAGCAGGCCGATGGCCGAGCGGCGCAGCGCGAAGGGATCCTTGGAGCCGGTGGGCGGCTGGTTGATGCCGAAGATGCCGACCAGGGTGTCGAGCTTGTCGGCGAGCGCCACGGCCGCGCCGGTCTTCGTGGCCGGCAGCGCATCGCCGGCAAAGCGCGGCTGGTACTGCTCGTCGAGGGCCTTCGCCACTTCCGCCGGCTCGCCGTCATGGGTCGCATAGTAGAAGCCGGCGATGCCCTGCAGCTCCGGGAACTCGCCGACCATCTCGGTGGCGAGGTCGCACTTGGAGAGCAGGCCGGCGCGTTCGCCCAGCGCCTTCTCGCCGCCGATGGCGGCGGCAATGACGCCGGCCAGCGCCGAGATGCGCTGCACCTTTTCAAACACGGTGCCGAGCTGGGCCTGGAACACGACGTTCCTGAGGCGCTCGTTGCGCGCCTCGAGCGGGCTCTTCTTGTCCTGGTTGAAGAAGAACTCGGCGTCGGTGAGGCGCGGGCGCACCACCTTCTCGTTGCCGGCGACGATGTACTCGGGATGCGAGCTCTCGATATTGGCCACGGTGATGAAGCGCGGCAGCAGCTTGCCGTCGGTGTCGAGCAGGCAGAAGTACTTCTGGTTGTCCTGCATGGTCGAGATCAGGGCTTCCTGCGGCACTGCCAGGAAGCGCGCCTCGAAGGAGCAGACCAGCGGCACCGGCCATTCCACCAGGGCCGCGACTTCGTCGAGCAGCGCCTCGGGAATGATCGCGCGGCCGTTCTCGGCGGCAGCCAGCGCCTGCACCTTGTCCAGGATCAGCGCGCGGCGCTCGGCGACGTCGGCCAGCACCCAGGCGCCGCGCAGGTCTTCCGCGTAGGAGGCCGGCGCCGAGATGCGCACGGCCTGGGGCGCATGGAAGCGGTGGCCTCGGGATTCGCGGCCGGCCTTCTGTGCCAGGATCTCGCAGTCGACGACATCATCGCCGAGCAGCATCACCAGCCACTGCGTCGGGCGCACGAATTCCACGCGCGAGGCGCCCCAGCGCATGCGTTTGGGGATAGGCAGGTCGTTGAGCGATTGCGCGACAATGCCGGGCAGTAGCGTGGCGGCGGCCTCGCCCTTCACTTCCTTGATAAAGCGCAGCTTCTCGCCGGACGTGTCCAGCGCGGAGATATCGACGCCGTTCTTGCGCGCGAAACCAAGCGCGGCCTGGGTGGGCGCGCCGCTGGCGTCGAAGGCGGCCTTCACCGGCGGGCCGTCGACGGAAACCGTGCGGTCCGGTTGCTGCGTGGCAAGACCGGCCACGGACACGGCCAGCCGGCGCGGCGCGGCAAAGGCCTTGACGTCGCCGTGCGGGAGGCCGGCGGCGGCCAGGCCCTTGAGGATGCCGTCGCGGAAACTCTCGGAAAGCGTCTTCAGTGCCTTCGGGGGCAGTTCTTCGGTACCGAGTTCGACCAGGAAATCCTTGTGGCTCATGCTGCGTTCTCCTGGGCGAGCTTGGCGAGGACTTCGTCGCGCAGCGAGGCCGGCGCCATCGGGAAGCCGAGGCGGGCGCGCGCCTGCAGGTAGCTCTGCGCGATGTTGCGCGCGAGGGCGCGCACGCGAAGGATGTAGCGCTGGCGCTCGGTCACCGAGATGGCGCGGCGGGCGTCCAGCAGATTGAAGGTATGCGAGGCCTTCACCACCATTTCATAGGCGGGCAGCGGCAGCTGCTTTTCCATCAGCGCGTTGGACTCGCTCTCGTAATAGTCAAAGAGCTCGAACAGCTTCGGCACGTTGGCGTGTTCGAAGTTGAAGGTGGACTGCTCCACCTCGTTCTGGTGGAAGACGTCGCCGTAGGTGACGGGACGGGTGTTGCCGTCGGCATCGGGCACGCCCTGGGACCAGATCAGGTCATAGACCGAGTCGACGCCCTGCAGGTACATGCACAGGCGCTCGAGGCCGTAGGTGATCTCGCCGGTGACCGGGTAGCACTCGATGCCGCCGACCTGCTGGAAGTAGGTGAACTGCGTGACTTCCATGCCGTTCAGCCAGACTTCCCAGCCCAGGCCCCAGGCGCCGAGGGTGGGCGATTCCCAGTTGTCCTCGACGAAGCGCACGTCGTGCACCTTCGTGTCGATGCCGAGTTCGCGCAGCGACTCCAGGTACAGGTTCTGGATATTGGCGGGCGACGGCTTCAGCACCACCTGGAACTGGTAGTAGTGCTGCAGGCGGTTGGGGTTCTCGCCGTAGCGGCCGTCGGCGGGGCGGCGGGACGGCTGCACATAGGCGGCGTTCCAGGTTTCCGGGCCGATGGCGCGCAGGAAGGTGGCGGTATGGAAGGTGCCGGCGCCCATTTCCATGTCGTAGGGCTGGATCACGACACAGCCCTGGCGGGCCCAGAAGTTCTGCAGCTTGAGAATCAGGTCCTGGAAAGTCAGGCCTGCGGCGATGGCGTTGGCCACGGGGGCTCCCCTACAGCGAATCAAAGGGGGCGAGTATAGCGGCAGAGTCCGGCTGCGTTACAGGCCGGGAGGCGGGGTAGGCCGATCAGACGGGGAAGACGCTCACATAGAGGGGGCCGACCGGGCTCATGTAGGTGACGGTGTTGGGGTCGTTGTCGGGCTGCCAGGTGTCGAAGGCCTCGGGCAGGCCGAGGGAGCTGGGGCCGGGGAGCATGGCCTTGAGGTTGCCGCCCATGATGTTGGCGACCTCGTTGAGGGTGTCGCGCCAGTTGGCGTCGTCGATCTCCGACTCGGGCCGGCAGAACATGGTGGCGGCCGCCTGGCGGGCCAGTTGCCGGGAGCAGGCGACAATGACGGCGCCGTTCCAGGCGCCCTCGATGGAGATGGAGGAGGCGCACTCGGCCTCGCCCTGGCTCGTGGGGGTGGGATCGAGGTGAATCCCGAGGAAATCGGACCACACCCGCTCGGTGACGGTATTGATCACGTTCGGTTCCAGCGTACTGGTCATGATGCAGGCCTCTGGTTGCGGCGGCTCACGGTCATCGGGAGCACGGGGCAGTTTCCGCAGGGATTTGTCCCGCCTTGGCGTCTCGGTTCCTGGCTCTTATCACTATCCGCGCCCCGACGGGCGTGTACAAGAAATAACCGACCTGCTGCTATCCCAGCATGCCCAACGCGACCTGGCGCAGCAAATCGCGTAGTTCGGACTCCTGGATCGGCTTGTCCAGGTAGCTGTCGCAGCCCGCCTTGAAGGCCGAGGTATGCTCGTCCTGGCCACGCAGGCTGGACACGATGGCCACCGGCGTACCGTGGTTGGCCTTGATCTGGCGGCAGGCCTCGAATCCCCCCATCCCCGGCATGACCACATCCAGGAAGACCAGGTCAAAGGCCTGGGCGGCGCAGCGCTCCAGCGCGGCCTCGCCGGTGGGGGCGGTCTCGATCTCGAGCTCGTAGCAGCCCTCGGCGACGGCGCCGAGCCGGGCCCTCATATAGATGCGGATGGCCTCGCTGTCGTCGACGACCAACAGCCGCAGCCGTGGCCGGGCAGGTGCCGGCTCGGCGCTTGAAGTGGCCTGGGTTTCCAGTGTCATGAATGGGCTCTCCTTGATTCCGGCGCGGATCCCGCCCCCAGGGCATTGTCCGGTCCTTGTACATGCCCTCAGAGTAGATAAACCGCGCCGGGGCGGCCATGTCATGAGGCCCCGCTCATCGCGTCCGGCTGCAGTTCATCCAGCTCTACCCCTGCCCAGGGGGGCGGCGCCGGTGGCCGGTCGGACCGGCCACCGGCATACTGTCCGCCCGCCCTGTCCGCCGGAACTGCCATGGCCGTCTCCCCTTCCCCGCGCTGCCCCTGGTGCGGCGACGATCCGCTCTATGTCCGCTACCACGACGAGGAGTGGGGCGTGCCCAGTCACGACGACCGCCATCTCTTTGAAATGCTCTGCCTGGAGGGGCAGCAGGCGGGACTGTCCTGGATCACCGTGCTGCGCAAGCGCGAGGCCTACCGGCGCGCCTTCCATGACTTCGAGCCGGCCCGGGTGGCGCGCATGAGTGACGCCCGCATCGAGGCGCTGCTGGGTGACGCCGGGCTTATCCGTCATCGCGGCAAGCTCACGGCCATCCGTGACAACGCCATCGCCACCCTCGCCCTGCAGGCAGAGGCGGGCAGCCTGTCGGCCTGGCTCTGGTCGTTTGCCGGGGGCGCGCCGCAGGTGAATCACCTGGCGGACTACCGCGAGGGGGCGGCCAGCACGCCCCTTTCGGAGCGGCTCTCGCGCGAGCTGAAGAAGCGGGGCTTCCGCTTTGTCGGCCCCACCACGGTCTATGCCTTCCTGCAGGCCTGCGGATTCGTGAACGACCATGAGACGAGCTGCTTCCGCTATCCGCAGCTCAAGTGAAGGCACGCCGGCTGAAGCGGCCTCTGCTTGAGCTGGGTCAAAACCGGTGAGCGGCGCGGGTGACATCCTGAGCACATGCCCACTAACGAGGAATCACCTGATGCATACCGGTAACCACGCCCTGACCCGCGATTTTCCCGAGCTGAAGGAGCGTATCCAGGACCTGCGCCAGAGCGACCATCACTTCAAGCGCCTGGAAGACGAATACAACGCGGCGGATGTCGAGGTCGCCAAGGCCGAGTCCGGCGAGAAGAGCCTGGCAGACGAGCATCTGGAAGACCTGAAGAAGCAGCGCGCCCTGCTCAAGGACCAGCTCTACTCCCAGCTCAAGGAAACCGCCTGATCCAGGCCGTTGCGTCCGGCTCCGCCGCGCGCGGCGCCCGACACCGGCGACCACTCACGTGCTGTCGCCATCAAGGCCGCCGGTAACCCCGGCGGTTTTTTTTGGCGAGCCAGGCACTGCGCCTCGCGGCCGCGTGCGCTGGCAAGGCGGGCGCGGAGGCGCGGCCGGACGGGCGCCTGAAAGGCTGTCGGCAGAGCCAGCGCCGGAAGGGCGGCCATAAAATAAAAAAAGCCGGCAGCGCCACAGGGGCGACTGCCGGCCAGCGAAGCGCAATCGGTAATCAGGCGGCGACGGTATCCTGGCGCGGCGCGGTCGGCAGCGCCATGCGGAAGATACGCTCTACCACTGTGCCGAACTGCTTGCCCAGCGGACCCGTGTTGTAGGGCAGGCCATACTTTTCGCAGATGTCCTTCACTTCCACGGCCATTTCGGCATAGCGGTTGGCAGGGACGTCCGGGAACATGTGGTGTTCGATCTGGTGGCTCAGGTTGCCGGACATGATGTGGAACCACTTGCTGCCTTCGATGTTGCTGGAGCCCATCAGCTGGCGGATGTACCACTCGGCCTTGGTCTCGTTCTCGCACTCTTCTTCCGAGAACATCTCGACGCCTTCGGTGAAGTGGCCGCAGAAGATGATCAGGAAGGTCCAGTAGTTACGGATGAGGTTGGCCGTGGCATTGCCCGCCAGCACCGGCAGGAAGAAAGGGCCGGCCAGTGCCGGAAAGGCGACGTAGTCCTTCAGTACCTGCTTGCGCGCCTTCTTGAAGAAGGCCTTTGCCATGTCCTTCCTCTCGCTCCACTTCCACTTGCCCTTGGGCAGTTCCGCCAGCTCCAGGTCGTGCACACCTACCCCCCACTGGAAGAAGGTGGCCAGGAAAAACGCATAGACCGGGTTCAGCAGGTAGCCGGGGTGCCAGGGCTGCTCATCGGCCATGCGCAGGATGCCGTAGCCGACGTCGCGGTCCTTGCCGACGATGTTGGTGAAGGTGTGATGCATGTAGTTGTGGGAGTGGCGCCACTGGTCGCCCGGGCACACGGTGTCCCACTCGAACTTCTTGCCGCGCAGTTCCGGATCGTTGGTCCAGTCGAACTGGCCGTGCATGATGTTGTGGCCGATTTCCATGTTGTCGAGGATCTTGGCCGCGCCCAGCGCGCCCACGCCCGCAATCCAGGCCAGCGGATTGACGATGCCGGCGTAGATGCCGACGCGACCGCCGATCTCGAGGCGGCGCTGCAGGCGCATGATGCCCTTGATGTAATCAAGGTCCTTCTGACCAAGATCGGCGGTGATGCGCGCGCGCAGGGCATCGATCTCGGCGCCGAAAGCCTCGACCTGTTCCTTGGTCAGGCGACGGCCGATGATGCCGGAAAGCTTGGTGTTGATGTTCATGCTGGTCATATCAGGTACTCCTATATTCCCTTAACCGGATTTTCTGGCCGGCTCCTGGCGGGGCCGGCGGCGAATGTCGTTCTGTTGAAGCCTAGATTTCGAGGGTCACGGCGGTGACCGGCACGGTCACGCAGATGGCGATGTCTTCCTCGCCCATGCCGGAAAGTTCTCCGGTGCGGATGTCGCGGACCTGGCCCGAGAGCTTGCGGCAGGTGCAGGTGCGGCAGATGCCCTGGCGGCAGCCGTTCATGGGGCTGAGGCCGGCGCCTTCGGCGGCTTCCAGCAGGGTGCGGCCGGGAGCGGTGGTGGTGATGCCGCTGTCGCTGAAGGCAATCGGCAGGGCTTCGCCGCTGGTGACCAGCGGGATGCGCGCGGCCTGGAAACGCTCCAGGGTCAGGCGAGTCGAGTGGCCGGCGTCATCCCAGTGCTGCACCACGGCATCGATCAGGCCGGCGGGGCCGCAGACGTAGGCGGCGCTGGCACCGAGGTCGGCGCCGATGGCCTTGAGGTGGTCGGCGCTGAAGTGGCCCTGCAGCTTGCCGCCGGCGGTACGGGTGGTGACCAGGTGCAGGCGGAAGTTGGAATGGGTGGCGGCGAGGGTCTTGAGGGACTCGCCAAAAATCGCATCCGGCGCCGTCGGCACGTAGTAGAGAATGTCGGCCTGGCCGCTATAGTGCTCGGCCGCCAGCTGGTCGAGCAGGGCCTTCACCGGGGTGATGCCGCTGCCGCCGGCGATGAGCAGCAGGCGCGCGGGACGCTGCGCGGGCAGCACGAAGTCACCGGCGGCGGCGTCCAGCTCGACGCTGTCGCCGACCCACACCGACTCGTTGGCCCAGGTGGACACCACGCCGCCCTCATGGGCCTGGATGGTGACCACGGGGCAGCCGGCCTCGACGCCCGAAATCGTGAAGCAGCGGGTGTGGCGACGACCGTTGAGGGTGGCAGTCAGGCTGACATACTGGCCGGGCACGTGGCCGGTCCAGCGGTGATTGGGCTGCAGCACCAGCGACACGGCGCGGCTGGTTTCCTGGCGGACGGCCTTGACGGTGGCCTTGATGGCCTTTCCGCCGACCTTGGGGGCCAGCAATTCAAGATAGCTTTCCGGGCTGTGCGGCCATGCCAGCATGCGAGCCAGGGGGGACTTGAGCGCGGTGTCGATGAGGTTCAGCATCTCGGGGCTCCTTGCGCGGGACAGAATTGCGCTTGTGAACAGGTGTTCACATAAGAACCCGGAGCATGATTTTAGTCAACGACTGTTCACTAATATTCTGACAAGCGGGCAGTTCATTGATTTGTATCAAGTTTATTTTGTGTTCTGATGTCTTAGGTGTTTACAAGGGTGGTTTTTCGAAATGGCTGTTTACAAACGTAAGGGCAAGGAAGGCGGCGAGGGCGAGGAAAGCGGCCATGACGCCCGCCGCTCGCGGACCCGGCAGGCCCTGATCGAGGCGGCCCTGGATCTGCTGGGGGAAGACCGTACGTTTACCAGCCTCAGCCTGCGTGAGGTCACCAAGGCCGCCGGGGTGGTGCCGGCCGCCTTCTACCGCCATTTCCGCGGCATGGACAGCCTGGGCCTGGAGCTGGTCGACGAGTCCTTCCGCGCCCTGCGGGCCCAGATGCGCGAGGTGCGCACCAAGCCCCTGCCCACCGAGCAGCTGATCCGCAACTCGGTGGCGCTGTATGTATCGTACGTGCTTGAGCAGAACCGCTATTTCCGCTTTGCCATCCGCGAGTATTTCTCGGGCGCCAACACCACCCGCCTGGCGATCCGCAACGAGCTGCGTTTTTTCGTGAGCGAGCTGGCCACGGACCTTGCCCTGCTGGTGCCGGACCGCAGCATCACCAGCGCCGACCTGCAGATGATTGCCCAGCTGGTGGTGAACAACATGGTGATGGCGACCGACCAGATCCTGGCCTTGCACCCGGAGCATCCCGACGAGGAGGTCCTGCTGGTGGACCTGCTCTCCAAGCAGCTGCGGGTGATCTTCCTGGGCGTGACCCAGTGGCGGGCGGGGGGAGCGGCGGCGGCCGCTGGCGTGCCGGCGGACTGAGCCGGGGCCGGAGTGACATGCTGACAGGGCTGCCGAAAGGCGGCCCTGTTGCGTTTGGGGGCAGGTCAGCCGGCTGCCGGCGCCAGGCACCTGTCCTCCGGAAGCCGGAACCCCGGGCCAGGCGCCGCGCACCGGCGCCGCAGGACCGTGAATCGAGCGTGCAGCACGCTGGCGCCGAGGGGGAAGGGTTGCCCCCCCTGCGCCAGGCCCGGCTGCCTGGCCATCCTGTGCCGGGGAGGCCGCCGCGTCAGGCGCGTGGCGTGAGGGCGTCACCGTCGAAACGGATGCCGGCCCAGCCGTCCTGAAGGAAGCGGCGGATGTTGGCGTGGTCGTCGCCGCCGGGATTCTTCAGCACGTCCTCGCGGTAGAAGCGCCCGAACAGTTGCACCGTGTCCTCGACGGAGAGCTGGTGCAGGCGGGCCAGCGCCAAGAGGCGGCAGGAACCCTCGTTCCTGCCGGCGTCGTTGATGACCGGATCGGCGCCCAGGCCGTTGCTGAAGCGGGTGGGACGGTAGTCATAGCCGGCATTGACGAAGGCGATCACGTCTTCGAAGTCGGCGTCGGCGCGCTTGAGGCGATCGAGCAGGTGGGCAAGGGTCATGGCGGCTCCTGTGGCGGCGCGGAAAGCGCGAATGCTACGGGAGCGGGCGGGCTTGATGCCACCCCGCCGCGGGGCCGTGCCGCAAGCGATCGCCTGCCAGCTCAGTGGTGGTGAAGGGCCCGCGCCTGCCGGCGCAGTTCTTCCTCGATCATGTGCAGCAATTGCACGGTCTGGCGGACGCTGTCGGCATGCACGCTGTCCTCATCGGCGAGGTCGCGCTGCATGGCCTCGAGGTGCACGATCTGGTGGTGCAGGGTCTTGGGGTCCAGGTTCTTGAGGACGACGGTATGGGCAAGCATGGCCGGGCTCCGTTTTATGGCTGTGCTATCCCGGTATAGACCAGGAGTGCCGGTCCCGCCACGACATGGGGACGCGGGCAGCATGGACGGCGCTGCGCCGGCCGCTGGCATCCTTGATCACTCTTGTCGCAGCCCTGTTCCTCGTGGCGGCGCGGGCGGAGTGTGACAATGGGCGGGACGCGCGTGGCGCAGGACGTGGTAGAGGCAGCCGGCTGGTCGGCACTCGCCGCCGGGGGCTGCTTTCTCCAGAGGGGCGGCGTGCTGGGGCGGCAGCAGGGCGCCGCCGGCCGAGACTGTCGAGTGGCAACCGCTGACCCGGCCGGAGCCGCTGGCTCCCTGCCCGGGGTCGGCCGGCGTGACCGGTGCGCCACGCACACGGCCGAGGATGGCCTCTTTTGCCTATTGGCTCGGGGAGCGATTCGCTACAATCGCCCCGCTTTTTCTATTCACACAGGTTTCTTGCCATGTCCGCCATCGACGCCGCCGAATACGAGCTGTTCCGTGACAACGTCCGCCGCTTCCTGCAGACCGAGTTCGTCCCGCACTACGAGAAGTGGGAAAAGGAATCCTGGATGCCTGCCGAATTCTGGCGCAAGTTGGGCGAGAACGGCCTGCTTTGCGTGGACCAGGCCGAGGAGCATGGCGGCGCTGGCGTGTCGTTCCAGTTCTCCATGCTGATCCTGGAAGAGATGGCGCGCCTGGGCCTGTCCTCCGTGGTCACCGGCGTGTCCGTGCACTCCGACATCTGCGCCCCCTACATCCAGCATCTGGGCAACGAGGCGCAGCGCGCCAAGTGGATCCCGAAGCTGGCCTCGGGCGAATGCGTCGCCGGCATCGGCATGTCGGAGCCGGGCGCCGGCTCCGACCTGGCCGCCATCCGCACGACCGCCATCAAGCAGGGCGACCACTACGTCCTGAACGGTTCCAAGACCTTCATCTCCAACGGCCAGCACGCCGGCCTCATCATCCTGGCCGCCAAGACCGATCCGGCCGCGGGCGCCAAGGGTGTGTCCCTGTTCCTGGTCGACACCACGCTGCCGGGCTTCAGCAAGGGCAAGAAGCTGGAGAAGATCGGCCTGCACTCGCAGGACACCTCGGAGCTCTTCTTCGACAACGTGAAGCTGCCGCTGGACGCGCTGCTGGGCGAGGAAGGCAAGGGCTTCGCCTACATGATGCAGGAGCTGCCGCGCGAGCGCCTGAACATCGCCGTCATCGGCATCTACGCCGCCGAAGGCGTGCTCAACGGCACCATCGAGTATGTGAAGGAGCGCAAGGCCTTTGGCGCGCCCCTGTCGCAGCTGCAGAACACCCGCTTCGGCCTGGCCCAGTGCAAGACCGACATCGAGTGCAACAAGGCTTTCCTGAACCAGTGCATCGACCGCTATACCCGCGGCGAGCTGGATGTGCCGACCGCGGCCATGATCAAGCTCAGCTCCACCGAGCTGCAGGGCCGCGTCGCCGACGCCTGCCTGCAGATGCACGGCGGTTATGGCTATATGGTCGAGTATCCGGTGTCCCGCGCCTTCGTCGATGCCCGCATCCAGCGCATCTACGGCGGTGCCAGCGAGATCATGAAGGAAGTGATCGCGCGTTCGCTGGTGGGTCGCTGATCCATCACGACGTACTGCCGCCTTGAATGGCCGGCAATGAAAAAGCGGGCTTCGGCCCGCTTTTTTTATTGGAAGTTGGCTTTCAACTGGAAAATCGCTGCCGGCCGGGAGCGACTTCTTGAGTCTTGAGTCTTGAGTCTTGAGCACCAGCACCAGCACCAGCACCAGCACCAGCACCAGCACCAGAGCTGGCCGGCCCCTGGAGCCCCGGCCCGGATAACGGGCCGGTCGAACCGACGCACTCAGTCCCGGGGTTTTTCCAGCAGCGCGAAGTAGAAGCCATCGGTGTCGCCGGGCAGGAGCTGCCGGCCGTGCGGGCGCGCCTCGCCCCAGGACGCGGCAATCACACGCTCGCGCGCATCCGGCGTAGCGGCCAGGAAGGCGGCGACCTGCTGCTCGTTCTCGGCCTTCAGCACCGAGCAGGTGGCGTAGAGCATGACGCCGCCCGGCTTCAGCAGCGGCCACAGCGCGCGCAGCAGCCTGGCCTGCAGGCGCGCGGTCTGCGCCACGTCGGATTCGCGGCGCAGCAGCTTGATGTCCGGATGGCGGCGGATGACGCCGGTGGCGGTGCAGGGCGCGTCCAGCAGGATGCGGTCGAAACCCTCGCCGTTCCACCACTGCGCCGGATTGCCGGCGTCCGCCGCCAGCACGGTCGCGCCGTCCAGGCGCAGGCGCTGCAGGTTCTCGTCGATGCGCGCGCAACGCTCGGGCGCGATGTCCAGCGCCAGCAGCGCCAGGCCGTCGCCGCGCTCCAGCAGGTGCGCGGTCTTGCCGCCGGGGGCGGCACAGGCATCCAGCACGAGCATGCCCGGCGCGCAGTCCAGCAGGCCGGCGCAAAGTTGCGCCGCCTCGTCCTGCACCGACACGGTGCCCGCGGCAAAGCCCGGCAGGGTACGCACATCGCTTATGCGCACGTCGCCGCCGGCCTCGTCGAGGCGGATGCCATCCGTGCTCCAGGCACAGGCGCTGGCGCCGATGCCCTCGGCCTGCAGGGTCGCGAGGTAGTCATCGCGCGTGCCCTGGCGGGTGTTCACGCGCAGCACCAGCGCCGCCTCGGTGTTGCCGGCGGTCAGCACCGCCGCGGCGGCCGACGCGCCCCAGTCCGTCTCCAGTGCCCGCTTCAGCCACTCGGGATGCGCATGCGCCTGGGCGGAGGCGCGCTGCTCCAGCTCGTCGCGCTCACGCAGGTAGCGGCGCAGCACGGCATTGATAAGGCCGGTGACACGGTCCTGCCTGAGCTCGCGGGCGGCGTCCACCGTCTCGCTGAGTGCGGCATGGTCGGGAATGCGCAGGTCGCGCAGCTGCGCCAGGCCGGACAGCAGCAGCGCCT
Organism: Pseudomonadota bacterium; assembly: GCA_040385265.1. Classification (GTDB taxonomy): domain Bacteria; phylum Pseudomonadota; class Gammaproteobacteria; order Pseudomonadales; family Moraxellaceae; genus UBA2031. The sequence goes on from JAZKHS010000018.1 coordinate 87,871, forward strand.
CGACCAGGGGCTGCGGCGGCCGCTGCAGCAGCGGCTCCAGCAGCGCGCGGTAATGCAGGGCATGGCGGCAGGTGGTGAAGGCGATGGCCTGCAGCAGGCCGCGATCCTGCGGGGCGACCTGGGCCAGGGCGGCGGGCAGGGTGTCGCTCAGGGATTCGCGCGCCGCCAGGACGGGCGCCAGGGCGCGCGCCGCAAGTGCGCGGGCGGACAGGGAAACGGCTTTGCCGGAGTGGGAGTTCATGCGCCGAGGATCTGGCCCGGCGCGAGCTGGTCGCGGCGGGCATTGAGGAGCTGGAAGATGGAGAGCGGCTTGCCCCCCGGCAGTTGCAGGGTCTCGATGCGCAGCACGCTGCCGCTCCCACAGGCCACGCACAGGCCCTCGCGGTCGGCGGCGATGATCATGCCGGGCGGCGCGGTGGTCTGCGCCGCGGTGGCGCTGGCGTCCCACACGCGCAGGGTCTGCCCGCCCAGGGTGGTGAAGGCGATCGGCACCGGATTGTAGGCGCGCACGGCGCGATCCAGCTCGGCGGCACTGCGGTTCCAGTCGAGACGCGCCTCTTCCTTGCTGAGCTTGATGGCATAGCAGGCCTGGCTGTCGTCCTGGCGCTCGGCGGGCAACTGCTCGTCCTGCAGCAGCTCGAGCGCGGCCACCAGGGCTTCGCCCCCGAGCAGGGCCAGGCGGTCGTGCAGGGAGCCGGCGGTGTCGCTGGGCGAGATCGGGCAGTTCATGCGCAGCCGCATGGGGCCGGTATCCAGGCCCTCCTCCATCTGCATGATAGTGATGCCGGTTTCACGGTCGCCGGCCAGGATGGCGCGCTGGATCGGCGCGGCGCCGCGCCAGCGCGGCAGCAGCGAAGCGTGCACGTTGAGGCAGCCGAGGCGCGGGATGTCCAGCACCGCCCGCGGCAGGATCAGGCCGTAGGCGGCCACTACCATCAGGTCGGGCTTGAGGGCGGCCAGCTCGGCCACCGCAAAGGAATCCTTGAAGTTGGGCGGCTGCAGGACGGGAATCTTGCGGGCGAGGGCCAGCTCCTTCACGGGGCTGGCCTTGAGTTCGCGGCCACGGCCGGCGGGGCGGTCGGGCTGGGTATAGACGGCGACGACTTCGTGCTCGCCCTGCTGCAGGAGGGCCTTCAGGCTCTCGGCGGCGAATTCAGGCGTTCCGGCAAAGACAATACGTAAGGGACTTTCCAATTTGTAAGTACTCGCTAACTCTCAGGCCTGCTGCTTGTGCAGTTTTTCCAGCTTCTTCTTGATGCGCTCTCGCTTGAGGGAAGAGAGGTAGTCCACGAAGAGCTTGCCGCTGAGATGGTCGATCTCGTGCTGGATGCAGACCGCCAGCAGGCCGTCGGCGTCGATCTCGAAGGGCTTGCCGTCGCGGCCGAGGGCCTGGATGCGCACCCGGGCCGGGCGTTCCACGGTCTCGTAGAAGCCGGGCACGGACAGGCAGCCCTCGTCATAGGGGGCAGACTCCGCGCACAGGGGCGTCAGGCTCGGGTTAATGAAGACCTGGGGCGAGTCCTTGTTGTCGGAGAGGTCCATGACCACGACCTGCACATGGCGGTCGACCTGGGTGGCGGCCAGGCCGATGCCCTGGGCCTGGTACATGGTCTCCAGCATGTCGTCGACGAGCTGGCGAACGGCGTCATTGACCTCGGCCACGGGCTTGGCCTTGATGCGCAGGCGGGGATCGGGGAACTCGAGGATGGGCAGGATCATAGGGGTCGCCGAGGGGGCCGAGACTTGGAGTAAAACCCCAAGTATGCTTGCTAAGGTGATGAAGGTACTGTAAAAGTTGCTTGTTGCGTCACAGAGCGGGGTACCGCTCTGGCTCATTATATAGGGCCGATTGCTGAAAAAGCGACCTTAAGTGGCCGTGCCGGCGCCAGCGCCGCAAGGGAAACCATAATGAAAAAAAGCCTCCTTGGAATTGCCACCGCCTGTCTGCTGGCGGGTGTGGTTCATGCCGACGAACCCGTTCAGGTAAAGCCCACGGCGCCGGAAAAGTACACCGTCGTCGCCGGCGATACCCTCTGGGGCATTGCCGGGCGCTATCTCAGCAATCCCTGGCGCTGGCCGGAAATCTGGGAATCCAACAAGCAGGTCTATAACCCGCATCTGATCTATCCGGGCGATGTCCTCCTGCTCTGCCAGATCAAGGACCGTGCCGTGGTGGCGGTCGACCTGGGCGGCGGCTGTGCCGAAGTAGCCGCGCGCATTGCCCAGGGTGGCGGCGTGCCGGATGCAGTGACCCTGCCCAACGGCACCGTGAAGCTGCGCCCCCAGGTGCGCGAGCTGCCGCTGGCCCTGGCCATTCCTGCCATTCCGCTCAAGGAAATCCAGCGCTACCTGAACGAATCCCGCGTGGTGACCAAGGAGCTCATGGATCGTGCGCCCTATGTCGTCTCGGGCGCTGACAACCGTGTGGTGGCGGGCGCCGGCGACATGCTCTATGTACGCAACAAGAACAGCCTCCTGATCAATGAAAGCGCTTATGGCGTCTACCGCTCCGGCGTGGTCTACCGCGACCCCGACAGCGGCGAGCCGCTGGGCATGGAAGCCGAGGATATCGGCGCCGGCAACCTGGTGGCGCTGGAGAAGGAAGTCGGCACCCTGAAGGTGAGTCGTACCAACCAGGAAATCCGCATCGGCGACCGCCTGCTCGAGAACGAGAGCAGCCAGATCGCCACGGTGTTCCACCCCTCCAATCCGGAAGGCGTGAAGCCCGGCAAGATCATCCGCGTGTTCGGCAGCATTGCCTCCGCTGGCCAGTACAGCGTCATCGTGCTCAACCGTGGCAACGAGGACAAGGTGAAGCCGGGTCATACCTTCGCGCTGTACCGGGCCGGTGGCGTCGTTCGCGACCAGGTCTCCCGGGACTCGGTGCGCCTGCCTGCCGAACAGGCCGGCCTCGCCATGGTCTTCCGGACCTTCGACCGCGTCAGCTATGCACTGGTGCTGAGCGCGAGCAAGGCGCTGAAGGCGGGCGACGAAGCGCGTCCCCCCATCAGCGACTGACCTGCCGCCGCTGCTCCTGCCGACAACAGGCCGTCCCCAGGGACGGCCTGTTTCGTTTCCGGGGCTGATCCGGCGAAGTCCTGATCGTGGCCGGCCCCGGCCTGCCGCATCATGACCGGGCGCCTGCTCCCGGGCGCGTCCTGCGCGAGAGGCAAGGATGCCCAAGCCCCTTCTTACTTCCGCCCCGGCGGCGGACTGGCTGCGCCTGTGGCGCCTGGTGCAACAGTCCGCGCCGGCTACGTGCGGCCTGCTGAAGCACTTTGGCTCGCCCGGCGCCGCCCTGGCGGCCGCGCCGGGCAAGTGGCGCGAGCTGGGCCTGGCTTCTGCGCGCGTCGAGCGCCTCGCCGCCTGGCAATACGGCGACGACCCCGAGCTGCGCCGCGAGCTCGAGGAGGGACTGGCCACCGACCTGGCCTGGTGCGAGGTCCCGGGCCAGGGCCTGCTGGCCATCGATCACGACGACTATCCGCCCCTGCTGCGCGAGATCGACGACCCGCCGCCCCTGCTGTTCCTGAAGGGAGATCCGGCGCTGCTGACACTGCCGCAGCTGGCCATTGTCGGGACCCGCCATCCTTCCCTCACCGGCCGCGCCGATGCCGAAGCCTTTGGCGGCGAGCTGGCACGGGCGGGCCTGGTCATCACGAGCGGCATGGCCCGCGGCATCGACGCGGCCGCCCACCAGGGCGCCCTGCGCGCCGGCGGCCGTACCCTGGCGGTGCTGGGAACCGGCGCCGACCGGCCCTACCCGCGCGAGAACACCCGCCTCTACCACGCCATCGTTGCCGAGGGCGGCCTGGTGGTCAGCGAGTTCCTGCCCGGCGAGCAACCCCTGGCCATGCATTTCCCGCGGCGCAACCGCATCATCAGTGGCCTCAGCCTCGGCGTGCTGGTAGTGGAGGCGGCACCCGAAAGCGGCTCCCTCATCACCGCGCGCTATGCGACCGACCAGGGCCGCCTGGTCTGGGCGCTGCCGGGATCACGCCACAACGTGCAGGCGCAAGGCTGCGTAAAGCTGATCCGCGATGGCGCCACCCTGGTCACCCAGGTCGGCCATTTGCTCGCGGACCTGCCTCCCATGCTCGGCCTGCTGCATGAGCACGCTGCCCCGCCACGGGCAGGCTCGCGGTCACGGCGGGGCGAGCGCGCGCCGGGCCCTGCCGGGGCCGGCGCGGGCCGACAAACCAGCGCGGCCGCTGTGGCAACGGCACCCGCAGGCGGCAGCCCTCCGCCGCGCCCCCAGGATCCGCCCCGGGGGGCGCGCCCGGCGCCCGGCACCCTGGAGCCGGGCTTGCGCCTGGTGCTGGAAGCGCTCGGCGAGGAACCCCGCCATCCCGATGCCGTGATCGATGCCACCGGCCAGCCCGCGCCGACGGTCCTGCAGGCGCTCTCGCGCCTGGAGATTGCCGGCCATATCGCCGCGGTGCCGGGCGGCTATGCGCGCCTGCCCCCCGAATGAGGGGGCGGCAGAGGCCGGGTGCCTGGGGCGGTGATACACTCCGCGCCCATGTCGACCGAATCCCTGCCTTCCCCTGAAGCCCTGGCACAGGCCGTCACCGCCCTGCACCAGGGCGGTGTCATCGCCTATCCCACCGAAGCCGTGTGGGGCCTGGGCTGTGATCCTTTCAATGCCGCCGCGGTGGAGCAGGTTCTCGCCCTCAAGGGCCGCAGCGAGGGCAAGGGCCTGATCCTGATCGCCGCCGATATCGCCCAGGTCGAATCCTGGCTGGTCGCGCTTGCGCCCGGGCAGCGGGCGGCCGTGCTGGCGACCTGGCCCGGCCCCTGTACCTGGGTGGTACCAGCGCCCGCGGCACCGCGCTGGCTGCGGGGCGATCACGCGTCGCTGGCCATCCGCGTATCGGCGCACCCGGGCGTGCAGGCCTTGTGCCGCGCCTGGGGCGGCGCGCTGGTGTCCACCAGCGCCAACCGTAGCGGCGAGCCGCCCCTCGCCGGTCCCGCTGCCCTGCGCGAGGCCTTTGGCGATGCCCTGGCCGGCATCCTGCCGGGCGCGCTGGGCGGCGACGCCAGGCCCAGTGAAATCCGTGACGCCGTGACCGGCGCCGTGCTCCGACCCCGTTGAGAGTTTTCCCATGACTGCATCCGTGCCCTCCATTGCCGATGTAAAGGCCTTCCTCCTGGATCTGCAGGATCGCATCTGCGCCATGCTGGAACAGGAGGACGGCGAGGCCACCTTTCGCACCGACAACTGGTCGCGCGAGGAAGGCGGCGGTGGCCGCTCGCGCATCCTCGAGGGCGGCAAGGTGCTGGAAAAAGCGGGCGTGCTGTTCTCGCACGTGAACGTGACGCGCATGCCGGCCTCCGCCACCGCGCACCGGCCGGAGCTCGCCGGCGCCAAGGCGCAGGCCCTCGGCGTCTCCCTGGTGATTCATCCGCGCAATCCCTATGTCCCCACCTCGCATGCCAACGTGCGCCTGTTCTTTGCCGAAAAGGAAGGCATGGAGCCGGTGTGGTGGTTCGGCGGCGGCTTCGACCTGACGCCCTATTACGGCTTTGACGAGGATTGCCAGCACTGGCACCGCACCGCGCGCGAGCTGTGCGCGCCGTTCGGGGACAACGTGTATCCCGAATTCAAGACCTGGTGTGACGAGTATTTCTATCTCAAGCACCGCAATGAGCCGCGCGGCATCGGCGGTCTTTTCTACGACGACCTGAATGCCTGGGGCGCGGAGCAGTGCTTCGCGTTCATGCGCGCGGTGGGCGACGGCTTTATCAAGGCCTACCAGCCCATCGTGGCGCGCCGCAAGGACACACCCTGGGGCGAGCGCGAGCGCGACTTCCAGCTTTATCGCCGCGGGCGCTACGTCGAATTCAACCTGGTCTACGACCGCGGCACATTGTTCGGCCTGCAGTCGGGCGGCCGCACCGAGTCCATCCTCGCCTCGCTGCCGAGCCTGGTGAGCTGGCGCTATGACTGGCAGCCGGAGGCCGGCTCGCCCGAAGCCGACCTTTACGACCACTACCTGCGCGCGCGTGAATGGGCCTGAATTTTCCTGAGGACGTGGCCATGGACCGTTACTGCGTTTTCGGCAATCCCGTCGCGCACAGCAAGTCGCCGCGCATTCACGCGCGCTTTGCCGCGCTCAGCGGGCAGTCCCTCGTGTACGAAGCCTGCCTGGCGCCGGTCGACGGTTTTGCCGCGGCGGTCCAGGCCTTCTTCGCCGCGGGGGGCAAGGGTTGCAATGTCACCGTGCCTTTCAAGGAAGAGGCTTGGCGGCTTGCGGTCGTGCGCAGCGCGCGCGCGGAAAAGGCGGGGGCGGTGAACACCTTGCTGGCGGACGCCGAGGGCCGCCTCGTGGGCGACAACACGGATGGCAGCGGCCTGGTGCGGGACCTGGTGCAGAACGCGGGCGTTAACCTGGCCGGCCGGCGCGTGCTGTTGCTCGGGGCCGGCGGCGCCGTGCGCGGTGTGCTGGGGCCCTTGCTCGCGGAGCGGCCGCGCGAGATCGTCATTGCCAACCGCACGCCGGAGAAGGCGGAGACGCTGGCGCAGCTGTTCGCTGGCGAGGGCGCGGTGACGGCGTCCCCCTTCGACCGCCTGCGCGGTCCCTTCGACGTGGTCATCAACGGCACCTCGGCCAGCCTGCACGGCGCACTGCCGCCCTTGCCCGCCCACCTCTTGGCGCCGGACGCGCTCGCCTACGACATGATGTATGGCGCCGAGCCCACGGTGTTCCTGCGCTGGGCCGCGGCCCAGGGCGCGCGCACGCGCGACGGCCTCGGCATGCTGGTGGAGCAGGCGGCGGAAGCCTTCCGCCTCTGGCGCGGAGTGACCCCGCCGACGGCCCCGGTGCTGGCGGCGCTGCGCGACGAGCTGGCGGCGCACTGATTCACGTAAGAGGGGATGCAGCATGCGGGATTTGCGAAACATCATGGCGGGGCTGGCGCTCGCCGGGCTGCCGGTCGCGGCGCAAGCCGAAGGCCTGCCGGTGCGGGCGCTGACCGGCGAGGGCGAGCTGGCCTATCTCAAGTCGTCCGGCAGCAGCAGCCAGGAAACCCTGAAGGGCTTCAGCTACCTGCGCCACCAGCGCCGCGACTGGACGCATGAACTGCGCCTGGAGGCGCTCAACGAGTCCAATGACGACACAGGCCTGCGCACGCGCGAGCGCTACTACGCGATGGAGAAAACCAGCTGGAACTTCACGCCGCGTGACTATCTCTTCGCGCGCCCGCAATTTGAAAAGGACCTGCAGAGCGGCTACGACTACCAGGCCATGCTCGCCCTCGGCTATGGCCACCAGTTCCTGAAGTCGGAGACGCAGTTGCTGACGGTGGACATTGGCGCCGGCCATCGCCACAGCAAGGCCCGGCTCACCGGTGAGGCGAACGACGAGGCCGTCGCCAACGCCGCGCTCAAGTACGAGTGGAAGTTCCGGCCGGGCGCGCGCTTCACGGAGGACGTGTCGGTCGATGCCGGCCCCGAGAACACGGTCACGCGAACGCGCAGCGCGGTAATCTTCGCGCTCAGCGAGGCCTTCGGTGCGGTGGTCGCCTTCGAGACCCGCAACGATGATGGCCCGGTCACCCTCAAG
>JAZKHS010000018.1:95445-102973 GCA_040385265.1 Pseudomonadota bacterium
CCATCACCACCGTCGGGCTCAACTACCTGCTCAAGTGAGGCGCGGCGGTCTCTGCCCGGCCCCGCAAGTGGCCGCCGACCGTGGGCCGGCGGCCACTGTCCCTGACGCGGTCGGTGCCCTTCCGCGCCGGCACGGGTCCCGACGCCGGGTGCCCGGCCGGGGGACTTCCCCGTCCGGCACCGCAGGGTCAGTCCGCGGCTTCGGCGCGGTAGCTGTCCTTGAGCTTCACGTAATTGGCGGCGGTGTAGCTGAAGTAGCTGCGCTCGCTGTCGGTGAGCGCGCGCACGGCCTTGGCGGGGCTGCCCATGTAGACGTGGCCGGAGGCCAGCACCTTGCCAGGCGGCACTACCGCTCCCGCGCCCAGGATCACCTCGGATTCGACGAGGGCGCCATCCATGACCATGGCTTTCATGCCGATGAGCACGCGGTCCTGTATGGTGCAGCCGTGCAGGGTGGCCTGGTGGCCGATGGTGACGTCGGAGCCGATGGTCAGCGCGAAGCCGTCCGGATGGAAGCGGCTGGCGTGGGTGATGTGCAGGACGCTGCCGTCCTGCACCGAGACGCGCTCGCCGATGCGGATGCGGTGCATGTCGCCGCGGATCACGGCATAGGGCCAGACCGAGCAGTCCTGGCCCATGACGACGTCGCCGATGATGACCGCGGCAGGGTCCACCCACACACTTTCGTGCAATTGCGGCCGGATGCCCTTGTGGGCGCGAATGGCTGCCACTATGTTGACTCCCTTGTGAAGCCGTTGCCCTGGTCAGTGAGACTAGGCTGCGACAAAACTGAATGGATCCCGGACATGTCCAACCCCTTGCTGGAACGCCACGCCCTGCCCCCCTTCGACCGCATCCGCCCCGAGCATGTGGCCGCGGCGGTCGACACCTTGCTGGCGGATAACCGCGCGGCCATCGCCCACCTGCAGGCCTCCCTGGCCATGGCGGTGGTGAGTCGCGATTCCGTGCCGGCGGAGATGGAGCGCCTGCAGGACCGCCTGGACCAGGCCTGGGCGCCGGTCTCGCACCTGAATGCGGTGGCCAACTCGGAAGCCTGGCGCACGGCCTACAACGACGCCCTGCCCAAGCTCGCCGCCTATGGCACCGAGCTGGGCCAGAACGAGGAGCTCTACCGCGCCTATGCCGGGCTGGAGCAGTCGCCGGGGTTTGCGGCGCAAAGCATTGCCCAGCAGCAGGGCGTGCGCAATGCCCTGCGCGACTTCCGCCTCAGCGGCGTCGGCCTGCCGGACGCGCAGAAGCAGCGCTATGCCGAGATCGCCGAGCGTCTTTCGGAGCTGTGCTCGACCTTTTCCGACAATGTGCTCGATGCCACCCAGGCCTGGGAGCGGCTGCTGCCGGACGCCAGCCGCCTCGGCGGCCTGCCCGATTCCGCCCTGGGCCTGCTGGCGGCGCTGGCGCAGCAGAAGGAGCAGGAGGGCTACCGCCTGACCCTGGACTTCCCCGCCTACATCGCCGTCATGACCCATGCCCGTGACCGCGCCTTGCGCGAGGAGGTCTACACCGCCTATGTCACGCGCGCTTCCGACACCGGGCCGCAGGCGGGCCGCTTCGACAACACCGGCCTCATCGACGAGATCCTGTCCTTGCGCCAGGAGCAGGCGGCGCTGCTCGGCTATACCAGTTACGCCGAGGTGTCGCTGGTGCCCAAGATGGCGCGCTCGCCGCAGCAGGTCATCGATTTCCTGGAAGACCTTGCGCACCGCACCCGACCCGGCGCGGAAAAAGAAATGGCCGAGCTGCGTGAATTTGCCCGCACCGAACTCGGTATCGACACCCTCGAGCCCTGGGACGTCACCTTCGCCAGCGAAAAGCTCAAGGAAGCCAAGTACGCGCTGTCGCAGGAAATGGTGCGCCCCTACTTTCCGGCGCCGCGCGTCATCCGCGGCATGCTGCACATTGCCGAGAAGCTCTACGGCCTCAGCATCACCGAGCGCCATGACGTCGTCACCTGGCATCCGGATGTCACCTATTACGAGATCAGCGAGCACGGCGAGGTCATCGCCAGCTTCTTCCTCGACCCCTATGCGCGCGCGCACAAGCGCGGCGGCGCCTGGATGGCGGATTGCCGCGTGCGCCGGCGCCTGGAAGACGGCAGCCTGCAGAAGCCGGTGGCGTTCCTGACCTGCAATTTCAATCCGCCGGTGGAGGGCAAGCCCGCGCTGCTCACGCACGAGGAGGTGACCACCCTCTTCCACGAATTCGGCCATGGCCTGCACCACATGCTGACGCGACAGGAAGTGGCGGCGGTGTCCGGCATCAACGGCGTCGCCTGGGACGCGGTGGAGCTGCCCAGCCAGTTCTTCGAGAACTGGTGCTGGGCCGCGGAGCCGCTGGCGCTGATCGCCAGTCACGTCGAAGGCGGCGAGCCGCTGCCGCTGGATCTGCTGGAAAAAATGCTGGCGGCGAAGAACTTCCAGTCCGGCCTCATGATGCTGCGCCAGCTGGAGTTCGCGCTCTTCGACATGAAGGTGCACCAGTTGCAGCAGGTCAAGCCCGGTGCGGTGCGGCGCCTGCTCGACGAGGTGCGTGCGCAGGTGGCGGTGATCCCCGCCAAGCCCTTCAATCGTTTCCAGAACAGCTTCAGCCACATCTTCGCCGGCGGCTATGCCGCTGGCTACTACAGCTACAAGTGGGCCGAGGTGCTGTCCGCGGACGCCTTCTCGCGCTTTGAAGAAGAAGGGGTGATGAACGAGGAGGTCGGCCGTCACTTCCGCGAGACCGTGCTGGCGCAGGGCGGTGCGCGCGACGCGCTGGACCTGTTCATGGAATTCCGTGGCCGCGAGCCCAGCGTGGATGCGCTGCTGCGCCATTCCGGGCTGTGACGACATGAGCGTTCGCAAGCACTTCATCGCCGGGGCGCGCTGCCCCAAATGCAATGCCGAGGACAAGGTGCGCTTCTGCCGCGAGGGTGTGCGCGAATGGATCGAGTGCGTGGCCTGTGGCTACAGTGGCGACGATCCCGGCCAGCCCGAGCATCCGCAGCCGGAGCCGGCGGCGGATGCCGACGCGGTCGGCGTGGTGCGCTTCGCCCCCAAGCCATAAGTCACGCGGGCGCTGCCGGCGTTGCAAGGGCGGCCAGCGCCGCTGCGGCGGGGCGTGCGCCAGCTGGCAGCATTTTTCCGCAAAAAAGCCCGCGATGGTCGCGGGCTTTTTTATTCAAGGCGGCGATTCCGTGCGGCTTCACGTCAGGGCATCGCCGTCAGCGTTGATGCCCTGTCTTGCCCTGTGGCAGCGCCGGCGCGGCAAGGAGCCGGAGCGAAAGCCGCCGCAGGCTAGCTGGCGCGCCGGTTCGGCAGCAGCGTCAGCAGCGCAAAGACGCTGGCGGCGGCCACCACGATGGCGGGCCCCAGCGGCAGGTTCCACTGCAGGCTGGCGCCGAGGCCGGCCAGCACCGCCACCATGCCGATGCCGGTGGCGTGCAGCGCCATCTGCTCCGGCGTGCGCGCCAGGCGGCGCGCGGCGGCGGCGGGAATGATCAGCAGCGCGGTGATGAGCAGCACGCCGACCACCTTCATCGCCGCGGTCACGGTGACGGCGACCAGCAGCAACAGCAGCAGGCGCAGGCGCTGCACGGGAATGCCGTCGACCGCCGCCAGCTCTTCGTTGACCGAGGCCAGCACCAGGGCATCCCAGTGCCGGCGCAACAGGCCGAGCGTGACCACGGCACCGCCCGCCAGCAAGGGCAGATCGCCGGCGGTGACGCCGAGCAGGTCGCCGAAGAGATAGGCCATGAGGTCGACGCGCACATTGTCGGCCAGGCTCACGGTGATCAGGCCCAGGCTGAGCGAGGTGGTGGCGATCAGCGTGAGCAGGGTGTCGGTGGCGAGTGCCGGATGCCGCAGCAGCAGCGTGAGCAGGCCGGCGACCACCGCCGTGACAAGGGCGATGCCGATCCAGCCCGGTAGCGCCAGCAGCAGCGACAGGCCGATGCCGAGCAGTGCCGCGTGCGCCAGGCTGTCGCCGAACCAGGCGAGGCGACGCCAGACCAGCAGCGAGCCGAGAGGCCCCGCCACCAGTGCGACCAGGAGCCCGGCAGCCAGCGCCGGCCACAGCAGCTCAAGCATCGCCCTTCTCCTTGCGATCATGCCGGTGCGCCGGGCCATCGCAACAGACATCGCCGTGGCTGTCGTGATGGTGGTCGTGATGATGGCTGTAGAGCGCGAGGCTGCGCGCGCCCTGCGTGCCGAAGAGGCGACGGTATTCGGGGTTGGCACTCACCGATTCAGGGTGGCCTTCGCAGCAGACGTGGCGGTTGAGGCAGAGCACATGGTCGGTCGCCGCCATGACCAGGTGCAGGTCGTGCGAAACCATCAGCACGGCACAGCCATGGCGCTGCCGCACTTCGGCAATAAGCCCGTAGAGCTCTTCCTGTCCATTGATGTCCACGCCCTGGGCGGGCTCGTCCAGCACCAGCAGGTCCGGCTCGCGCAGCAGCGCGCGCGCCAGCAGCACGCGCTGCAGTTCGCCGCCGGACAGGCGGGTCACCGGGGTGTCGAGGGTGCGGCTGGCGCCGGTCTCGGCGAGGGCGCGGTCGAGGTCGGCCGACGTCACACCGGGACGGGCCAGGGTCAGGAAGCGTCGCACGTCCAGCGGCAGCGCCTCGTTGAGGCCGAGCTTCTGGGGCAGATAGCCGATGCGCAGGCCCGGCTTCACGTAGCGACGGCCGCCGTCCGGCGCGAGCAGGCCGAGGGCAATGCGCACCAGGCTGGTCTTGCCGGCGCCATTGGGGCCGATGACGGTGAGGATCTCGCCGGCGCCCAGGGACAGGCTGACGTCTTCGAGGATGCTGCGGCCGTCGCGGCGCAGGCCCACCTTTTCCAGTTGCAGCAGGGCGTCGGTCATGGCGTCAGGTCTGGCGCGAACGGCAGCGGCGGCAGCGCCCGGTCAGCTCCAGGGTCTGGCTGCGGACCTCGAAGTCGGCGCTGTCGGCCGCCGTGGCGATGGCGGTGGCGAGCGGACTGGCGTCGGCGATCTCCTCGGCATTGCCGCACTCGTCACAGAGCAGGAAGTAACCGGCATGGGAGGCGCCCGGATGGGTGCAGCCCAGGAAGGCGTTGCGCGAGGCAATGCGGTGCACCAGCTTCTGCTCGAGCAGGAACTCCAGGGCGCGGTAGACGGTGGGCGGGGCCGGCTTGTGGCCTTCCGCGGTCAGCTGGTCCAGCAGCTCGTAGGCGCCGAGCGGGCGGTGGCTGGCCCACACCAGCTCCAGCACGCGCCGGCGCAACGGCGTCAGGCGGGCCCCGCTCTCGGCACAGAGGCGCTCGGCGGTGGCCAGCGCGTCGTGGACGCAGTGGCTGTGGTCGTGGGGGTGGAAGGCGGGGGCGGAAGACATGCCGGGCTCGCGACAGATTTTATGCAACAATATAACATCTTGTTCCCGCTGTCGCCGCCCGGAGTCCCCATGCGCCTGCTCGCCGCCTTCCTGCTGGCCCTGCTGCCCCTGTCCGCCGGGGCCGTCGAGGTGCTGGCCACGGTCCGGCCGCTGGCCCTGATCGCGGTGGCCGTCGCCGGCCCCGACGCCGGTGTGCAGCAGTTGCTGCCGGCCGGGGCCTCCGCCCACCACTACCAGCTGCGCCCGGCCGAACGCCTGGCCCTGTCGCGTGCCAATCTGGTGCTGTGGATGGGGCCCGCCCATGAAGGCTTCCTGGGCCGCGTGCTGCCGCCGAAGGCGCGCCTGCTCACGGTGCAGTCGCTGCCGGGGCTGGTCCTCCGGCCCAAGCGCCGGGCCGATGGCGACAGCGTCATCCCCGGCAGCGTCGATGCCCATGCCTGGCTGGACTCCCGCAACGCCGCCGTCATTGCGCGCGCCCTGGCCGAGGAGCTCGCCCGCCGCGACCCGGCCCATGCCGCCACCTTCCGCCGCAACGCCGCCGCCTTCGCCGGCCGCCTGGAGGCGCTACGGGTGCGCGAAGGCAAGCGTTTCTCGGCCTTGCCGCAGCGCGACTACCTCGCCTACCACGACGCCTACCAGTACCTGGAGCCGGGCCTGGGCCTGCGCTTCCGCGGCAGCCTGCTGAGCGGCGACGAGGACCGCCCGGGCGCCCGGCACTTCCTGAACCTCTCTACCCGCATCCGCCAGGAGAACCTGGCCTGCCTGCTGGGCGAGCCCGGCTTTGACCAGGCCCTGGCCCGACACGTCTTCAACGGTCGTCCGGCCCGGTTGGTGCCGGTTGACGAGGCCTTTGCGCGGGCGCCCTTCAGCGCCGCCGGCTTCGAAGCCGGCCTCCAGGCCGTCAGTGCCGACGTGTATCGCTGCCTCGGCGGGCAGTAGGCGCGCCACCGGACTGCCGCGCCCGGGCCGGCGTCAGCAGCGCGGCCGTCACACCGCCGTTGCCCGCCTCAAGCCCGGCACCCGCTTCGACCTAGGTGCCGGTTCCCGCTCCCGCTTCAGCCCGAGCGTCGGCGTCGGCCAGCAGCGCCCGCGCCAGCTCGCGCATCTCGCCCGGATCCTTTTCCAGCACATGCTCGCCGCCGCGGTTCTCGGCGGCGTTGCGTGCGCCCACGTCCAGCCGCGACAGCCAGAAGCGCATGGCGCCGACCGCCAGGAAGACGGGCAGCGCCGCCTGCTCGCCCGCCGTCAGCGGACGCGCGCTTTCATAGCCCTCGAGGAAGGCGGCGCGGCGCACCGGGTCGGGGGCCAGCGACGGCCAGTGCCGGCAGAAGTCGTTGCTGGTGATGGCGATATCCAGCAGCAGGTAGTCGTGGCCGGTCTCGGAGAAATCCAGCACCGCACTCACGCTGCCTGCCAGGAACAGGGTGTTGTCGCGGAACAGGTCGCCATGGATCAGGCCCCGCGGCAGGTCGGTGTGGCGGATGCAGGCCTCGGCATGACGGGCCAGCAGGGCGTCGAGCAGCGCGCCCTCGGCCGCCGGCAGCAAGGGCTGCCAGTGCCGGGCCAGGTCTTCCCACCAGGCGGCGCCGTGGGCGTTGCGACGGGCCAGGGGGTAGCCCTCCAGGGCCAGGTGCAGGTGGGCAAGCGTGTGGCCCATGGCGCGGCAGGCGTCGGCCGCGGGCGCCTCCGGATGCGCGCCCGGCAGGCGCGGCGCCAGTTGCGCGGGCCGGCCGCGCAGGTGGCCGAGGTAGCGTCCGCTGCGGTCCTGCAGCGGCGTGGCCACCGGGATGCCGGCGGCCTCCAGATGGTTGAGCAGCGGGCCCAGGAAGGCGGCCTCCTCCGGCCCCAGCTCCTCGAACAGGGTCAGCACGAGCTCGCGGCCGTCGACCAGCTCCAGGAAGTAGTTGCTGTTCTCGATGCCGCCCTTGATGGGCGTGAAGCCGCCCAGTGGCGGCAGGTCATAGCCGGCCAGGAAGGACTGGATGTCGGCGGCGCTGAGCAGGGTGTAGACGGACATGGCGAATTCCCGGGGCACAGGCAGGGAGCCCGAGTCCTCATCATAGCAACAGCCGCCTGACGGGAGCGCACCGCCAGGCGCCGCCGCGGAAGGGATGCGGCTATCACCGCCACCGCCACCGCCACCGCCACCGCCACCGCCACCGCCACCGCCACCGCC
>JAZKHS010000019.1:0-40286 GCA_040385265.1 Pseudomonadota bacterium
ACCGCCACCGCCACCGCCACCGCCACCGCCACCGCCACCGCCACCGCCACCGCCAAGGCGAAGGCGAAGGCGAAGGCGAAGGTTGCGGTCCGGGGCCGGCGCCCTGCGGCGAGGACCCGCCCGGGCGACAGCCGCCCGCCTTCTGCGCTACCCTGCCCGGCAAATTTCCCGCCTGCATCCATGCCATGACCGCACCCCTGATCCTTGTCGACGGCTCTTCCTATCTGTACCGCGCCTTCCATGCCCTGCCGCCCCTGGCCACCCGCGACGGCCGCCCCACCGGCGCCATCAAGGGCGTGGTCAACATGCTGCAAAAGCTGATCAAGACCTATGCGCCCACGCATGTGGCGGTGGTCTTCGACGCCTCCGGCCCGACCTTCCGCGACGACATCTTTCCCGAGTACAAGGCGCAGCGTCCGCCCATGCCGGATGACCTGCGCGGCCAGGTCGAGCCGCTGCACGCGCTGATCCGCGCCATGGGCCTGCCGCTGCTGTGCGAGCAGGGTGTCGAGGCCGACGACGTCATCGGCACGCTGGCGAGGCAGGCCGCGGCGGCCGGCGTGGACGTGCTGATTTCCACCGGCGACAAGGACATTGCGCAGCTGGTCGACGGCCATGTCACGCTGATCAATACCATGACCGACACCGTGCTCGACCGCGAGGGCGTGATCGCCAAGTTCGGCGTGCCACCGGAATGCATCATCGACTACCTGGCGCTGGTCGGCGATTCCGTCGACAACATTCCGGGCGTGCCCGGCGTCGGTCCCAAGACCGCCGCCAAATGGCTGCAGGAATACGGCTCGCTGGACGCGCTGATCGAGAACGCGGCCAGCATCAAGGGCAAGGCCGGCGAGAATTTCCGTGCCTCCCAGGACGTGCTGGCCATGGCGCGCGTGCTGGCCACCATCAAGTGCGACGTGCCGCTGACCGTCACCTACAATGATCTGCATCCGGGCCCGCCCGACCATGAGGCGCTGCTGCGTTTCACCGAGGACCTGGAGTTCCGCACCTGGCATTACGAGTTGCAGGCGCAGTCGCCGGCCGGCGAGGCAGTGGCCCCCGTGGCGATCGAGTCGACCTACCACACCGTGTTCACCGAGGCGGAATTTGCCGCGTTGCTGGAGCGCCTGGAAAACGCCACCGTGTTCACGGTCGACACCGAGACCGACAGCCTGGACTACATGCGCGCGCGCATCGTCGGCCTCTCGTTTGCGTTTGCCGCGGGCGAGGCCTGGTATATCCCGGTCGCGCACGATTACCTCGGCGCGCCCGACCAGCTGCCGCGCGACGAGGTGCTCGCGCGCCTGAAGCCGGTGCTGGAGAACCCCGCCATCGGCAAGATCGGCCAGCACCTCAAGTACGACATCCACGTGCTGGCCAACCACGGCATTTACCTGCAGGGATTTGTCTTCGACACCATGCTCGCCTCCTATGTGGTCGACGCCACCGCGACGCGCCACAACATGGACGACATGGCGGCGCTTTACCTGGGCGTCAAGACCACGACCTTCGAGGAAGTGGCCGGCAAGGGCGTGAAGCAGCTCACCTTCAACCAGGTGGAAGTGGACAGGGCCGCGCACTATGCCGCGGAAGACGCCGACATCACGCAACGCCTGCACGACGTGCTGGCGCCGATGCTGGCGCGCGAGCCCAAGCTGGAGTCGCTGTTCCGCGACATCGAGATGCCGCTGGCGCCCATCCTGCAGAAAATGGAGCGCCAGGGCGCGCTCATCGATTGCGCGCAGCTGGCGGTGCAGAGCCGCGACCTGGGCGAGCGCATGCGCGTGCTGGAGTTGCAGGTCTACGAGCTGGCGGGCCAGGAGTTCAACCTGGGCTCGCCCAAGCAGCTCGGCCACATCCTCTATGAAAAGCTCGGCATCCCCGCGCCCAAGAAGACCGCCTCGGGCCAGTACTCCACCGCCGAAGACGTGCTCGAGCAACTGGATCATCCGCTGCCGCGACTGCTGCTGGAACACCGTTCGCTGTCCAAGCTGAAGTCCACCTACACCGACAAGTTGCCGGAGCTGCTGAACGCGCAGACGAAGCGCGTGCACACCTCCTATCACCAGGCGGTGACGGCGACGGGTCGTCTGTCGTCCAGCGACCCCAACCTGCAGAACATTCCCATCCGCACCGAGGCGGGCCGGCGCATCCGCCAGGCCTTCATCGCGCCGCCGGGCTATGTGCTGATGGCGGCCGACTATTCGCAGATCGAGCTGCGCATCATGGCGCATCTGTCCGGCGACGAGGGCCTGCTCAACGCCTTCCGCCTGGGCGAGGACGTGCACCGCGCCACCGCCGCGGAGGTGTTCGGCGTGCCACTGGGCGAGGTGAGCACCGAGCAGCGCCGCAACGCCAAGGCTATCAACTTCGGGCTGATCTACGGCATGTCGGCGTTCGGCCTGGCCAAGCAGCTTGGCATCGGCCGCGGCGAGGCGGCGGGCTATGTCGAGCTGTACTTCGCGCGCTATCCCGGCGTGAAGCGCTACATGGAGTCCACGCGCGAGCAGGCGGCGCAGCAGGGCTGGGTGGAAACACTGTTCGGGCGCCGCCTCATGGTGCGCGACATCAACAGCAAGAATCCCTCGCTGCGCGCGGCGGCGGAACGCGCCGCCATCAACGCGCCCATGCAGGGCACCGCGGCGGACATCATCAAGCGCGCCATGATCGGCGTCGAAGCGGCGCTGGCGCCGCTGGGCGATGCCGCCCGCCTCGTGCTGCAGGTGCACGACGAACTGGTGCTGGAGGTGCGCGAGGAGCGCGTCGACGAGATCCGTGCGCTGCTGCAGGAGAAAATGGGGGCTGCGGCCAGCCTGCTGGTGCCGCTGGTGGTGGACGTGGGCGTCGGCCTGAACTGGGACGAGGCGCACTGAAGCATCATCCCGGTTGAGGCCGGGAGGCGGTCGTGCCTGCGGCCGGCCTTCCTCCCCGCGCAAGCGGGAACCCCCGCGGCTGATGAGATTTTCGTTTGCGCGGGAATGACGGGCTGGCAGAGGGAAAGGGCAGCCCGGCGCGAGCCTGCCGGGGACAGCAAAAGGCCCGCGCTAGCGGGCCTTTGCCGGGAGATCAGGCGAGGCGGGCGTGGGCCTCGACCGTTAGCTCGGGGGGCGGCGGGTATTCCAGCCATTCGCCGAGCTTGTCGCCCAGGGCGTCAAGGCCGTCCAGCTTGAGGGCCGAGAAGAGCTGGGCGGTGCAGTTATAGCCCAGCTCCTTGAGGTCTTTCTTCACCGCCTGCAGCACGTTCAGGGCGGGGCCGCGATTGAGCTTGTCGGCCTTGGTCAGCACGCAGTGCACGGGCAGGTCGCGCTGGGCGGCCCAGGTCAGCATGTTGCGGTCGAAGTCGGTCAGCGGATGCCGGATGTCCATGAGCAGGATGAGGCCACGCAGGCTGTAGCGGCCCTGCAGGTACTCCCCGAGGTGGCGCTGCCACTCTTCCTTCATGGTGTGGGAGACCTTGGCGTAGCCGTAGCCGGGCAGGTCGACCAGGCGCCGCTCCTCATCCAGGGCAAAGAAGTTGATGAGCTGGGTGCGGCCAGGGGTCTTGGAGGCGCGGGCCAGCTGCCGCTGCCGCGCCAGGGCGTTGATGCAGCTGGATTTCCCGGCGTTGGAGCGGCCCGCGAAGGCGACTTCGCGGCCAATGTCGGTCGGGCACAGGGCAAGGGTGGGCGCGCTGATCAGGAAGCGCGCCCGGCCGGTCAGGGCGAGGACCGGATGTATCGGTTGGGGCTGGTTCATGGGCGGCAATCCTAGCAAAGCCCGGCGATGTTAAGGGGTATTGTCGCGTTTTACACTGGTATATAATCCGCCAGCTTAAAGCGGCTTGACGACTGGTCGCGCAATACCCGCAGTTCCCACTTTTGACTCCGATCGATACACGGGAGATGGTCATGAAGAAGTTCCTGATGAGTGCCATGGTTGCCGGCCTGATGCTGGCGGGCCAGGCTCAGGCGGCCGGGATTGCCGACAAGTACAACAAGAGCTGCGCCATGTGCCATGGCAGCGGTGCCGCCGGCGCCCCCAAGAAGGGCGACAAGGCCGCCTGGGCGCCCCGCCTCAAGCAGGGCGATGCCGTGGTGCTCAAGAACGTCAAGAACGGCATCCGCGCCATGCCGGCCAAGGGCCTGTGTGCCGACTGCACCGACGCCGACTTCAAGGCGCTCATCAAGTACATGTCCAACTGACATACCCGCTATACCCGAGACGGAATCCACCATGAAGAAGTTGTTTGTCGCCGCTGCGCTTTCCCTGGGCCTGGCTTCGCTTGCCCAGGCTTCCACCATGCCCAAGGGTGATGCCGCCGCGGGCGAAGCCAAGGCCGCCGCCTGCGGCGCCTGCCACGGCGCCGACGGTAACAGCATGGCCCCGACCTTCCCGCGCCTGGCGGGCCAGGGTGCGCGCTACACCTACAAGCAGCTGCAGGACTTCAAGGCGGGCCTCCGGGTCAACCCCACCATGCAGGGCATGGCCTTCGGCCTGACTGACCAGGACATGGCCGATGTTGCCGAGTTCTATGCCAAGCAGACCGCCGGCACCGGCATGGCCAAGGCGGACCTGGCCAAGAAGGGCGCGCAGCTCTACCGCGGCGGCAACGCCGCCAAGGGCCTGGCGGCCTGCTCCGGCTGCCACAACCCCGCTGGCAAGGGCAACGCCCCGGCCGGCTTCCCGCGCCTGGGGGGCCAGCATGCCGACTACGTGAAGGCCCAGCTCCAGGGCTTCCGTGCCGCCGGCCGCAACGACACCGTGGCCGACCCGGCCCTGAAGCGCGCCAACGACGCCGCCAAGCCCGGCGAGCTCGGCCCCATGCAGATGGTGGCGGCCAAGCTGTCGGACGAGGAAATCGAAGCCCTGTCCAGCTTCATCTCCGGCCTGCACTGACCGGCCCGGGCTACTTGGCCCGGATGTGAAAAAGGCGGCCCGGGGCCGCCTTTTTCATGTCAACCGTACGGCGCCCGACGCGTTTTTCTCTGCCAGCAAGGCAAAACCCCCGCGCTGTCGGCTTTCCGGCGCGGGCGGCCTTCGATATTCTCAACGACCTGCCCGATCCCAAGCCGGAGTCCCCATGTTCAAGCGCCTGTTTGCCACCGTCCTGCTGAGCCTGGCCGCCGTCACCGCCGTGGCCGGCCCCTATCAGACCCTCCCCACGGCCGGTCGTGTCGACAAGCCCGGCCTGATCGAGGTCCGTGAATTCTTCTGGTACGGCTGCCCGCACTGCTACACCCTGGAGCCGCACCTGGCCAACTGGCTCAAGTCCAAGCCGGCCGACGTCAACTTCGTGCGCACCCCCGCCGCCCTCAACCCGGTCTGGGAAGCCAGCGCCCGCGGCTACTACACGGCCGAGATCATGGGCATCGTCGAGAAGGCCCACGGCCCCCTGTTCCACGCCATCCACCGCGGCGGCCAGCGTCCCTATGACCAGGGTTCGCTGACCCGGTTCTACAGCGGCTTCGGCGTCAATCCCGCCACCTTTGCCAGCACCTACAACTCCTTTGCCGTGTCCGGCAAGGTCGCGCAGAGCCGCTCCCTCGCCCAGTTCTACGGCCTGGAAGGCGTGCCCGCCGTGATCGTCAACGGCAAGTACCTGGTCAAGGGCGAAGGCCCCGAGGTGGTCGCCACCATCAATGAACTCATTGCCAAAGAACGCGCCGCCAAGCGCGCCAAGTAAGCCGGTCCCGGCATCCGCCGGGCAGCCGCCTCCCGCCGGCCGGCGCCCGCCCGCCGGCTCTGCCCGGGGCCTCGCATGCTGAGCCGCCTGACGCGAATGCTGCCGGCGCGCCCGCTGCGTGCCGGCCCTCCCCTGGCCGACGGCCACCTGTTCTGGCCCGACGCGCGCCTGCGCCTGCTCAGCTACAACATGCAGGCCGGCATGGCCATCCAGGCCCCCCACCATTTCCTGACCCGCGGCCATCGTCATGTGCTGCCGCACGGCCGACGCCACGAGCACCTGCAGGACATTGCGCGCCTGCTCGCCAGCTATGATGTGGTGGGATTGCAGGAAGTGGACGGCGGCAGCCTGCGCAGCGGCTACCTGCACCAGCTGGCACACCTGGCCGAGCTCGCGGGCTTTGGCTGGTGGTACCAGCAACTCAACCGCGACATGGGGCACTTTGGCCAGTTCAGCAACGGCATCCTCAGTCGCCTGGCGCCTTACTCGGCGGAGGCGCATGCCCTGCCCGGCCTGCGCGGGCGCGGCGTCATCGCCACCCGCTACGGCAGTCCGGGCCGGGAGCTGCTGGTGCTGAACGCGCACATGGCGCTGTCGGAGCGGGCCCGCCTGCCGCAGTTCGGCCTGCTGGCCGAGCTCATCGGCGACGCGCCGCATGTGGTGGTCATGGGCGATCTCAACTGCACCGCCGCGGAGTGGGCGCGCTCGGCGCTGGGCAAGCGCCGCTGGGGCTGGCTGGGCGAAGACATGCATACCTATCCGAGCTGGAAGCCGGCGCGGCAGATCGACCACATTCTGGTCAGCGAGGGCCTGCGCGTGCACAGCGCGGCCGCGCTCGACGTGGTGCTGTCGGACCACCGCCCCATCGCCGTCGAGATCGAGCTGCCCGAGGCGCTGCGCCAGCCGGCGCCCCTGCCCGTGCCGGTAGCGGCTGAAACATGAGCCTGACGGTTGCCCTCCTCCTTGCCATGCTGGCGTTTGCTGCCGGCTTCGTGCTCGCCTTCGCGTGGCGGGGCCGTGCGCTGGCGGCGCAGGCCGGGGAAAGCCGCCTGCTGCGGGAGCAGCTGCAGGCGCAGGCAGTAGAGCTGGGGCGGCAGCAGGAGCGCGCCACTGCCCTGCTGGTGCAGGAGGGACGCGCCCGCGACGAGCACGCGCGGCTGGCCGCCGAGCTGCAGCGCCTGCAGCGCGAGGTGCAGGAGCGTGACCAGCGCCTGGCCGCCGTCGCGGCGCAGCTGCGCGCGGAACAGGACAAGCTCACGGCCCAGGCCGCCTTCCTCAAGACCCAGGAGCAGTCGCTGAAGCTGCAGTTCGAGCAGCTCGCCACGCGCATCTTCGAGGAAAAATCGCAGAAATTCAGCGAGCACAACCGCACCGGCCTCGACGTCCTGCTCTCGCCCCTGCGCGAGCAGCTCAAGGATTTTCGCGAGAAGGTGGAGTCCACCTACAGCAACGAGGCACGCGAGCGCTTTGCGCTCAAGGAGCAGATTGCCCGCCTGGAAGGCCTCAACCGCCAGATCAGCGACGATGCCGGCAACCTGGCGCGCGCGCTCAAGGGCGACAAGAAGCTGCAGGGCAACTGGGGCGAGGTGATCCTGGCGCGGGTGCTGGAGGAGTCCGGCCTGCGCGCCGGCCACGAGTACATCACGCAGTTCTCGGTGGTCAGCGACGAGGGCAAGCGCCGCATTCCCGACGCCATCATCCGCCTGCCGGAAAACCGCGACATCATCGTCGACTCCAAGGTGTCGCTGAACGACTACGTGGCCTATTGCGCCACGGAGGAGCCGCTGGAGCGCGAGCGCCTGCTGAAGGCGCACATCCTGGCCGTGCGCAATCACATCAACGGCCTGAGCGAGAAGCGCTACGAGGACCTGCCCGAGCTGCGCACGCTGGACTTTGTCTTCCTGTTCATGCCGGTGGAGGCCGCCTTCATGCTGGCGGTGGAGCATGATCCCCAGTTGTTCAGCGAGGCCTTCAACAAGAAGATCGTGATCGTGAGCCCCACCACCCTGCTCGCCACGCTGCGCACGGTGGAGAGCATCTGGCGCTACGAGCGACAGAACCTGAACGCGGAAAAGATCGCGAAGGAAGCCGGCCTGCTGCACGATAAGTTCGTGGTGCTGACGCAGCACCTGGATGACCTGGGCCGCGCACTCGACCGCAGCCAGGACAGCTTTCGCAAGACCCAGGCCAGCCTGAGCGGGCATGGCGGCTTGATGGGCAAGGTGGACAAGCTGCGCGAGCTGGGGGCCCGCACCAAGAAATCCCTGGGCGGCGGTCGCGCCGCGACGGCGCTGCCGGCGGCCGGGCCCGACGCCGGGACGTTGCCGGTAGCGAGCCCGAATACCGGGACACGGCCGGTGGCGGATTCCGCTACGGCGGCCGAGGACGAACCTGACACGGAGAATGCCGAATGAAGCTCATTGCGTCCAAGACCAGTCCCTTCGCGCGCAAGGTGCGCATCGTGCTGGCGGAGAAAAACCTGCCTTTCGATTTCATCGTCGACGTGCCCTGGAGCGACGACACCGAGGTGCCCAAGTTCAACCCGCTGGGCAAGGTGCCGGTGCTGGTGCGCGATGGCGGCGATGCGCTGTATGACTCGCGCGTGATCGTCGAATACCTGGAACAGGTGAAGCCCTGGCCGATGCTGATTCCGGTGGAGTCGGGCGCGATGATCGAAGTGAAGAAGTGGGAAGCGCTGGCCGACGGCATCGGCGATGCCGCCGCCGCCATCTTCCTCGAGCGCAAGCGCCCGGAGGCGCAGCAGAGCGCGGACTGGATCGCGCGCCAGCGCCGCAAGATCGACAACGGCCTGGCGACGATGAATACGTCGGTGGCGGGGCCTTACTGCATGGGCGAGATGCTGTCGCTGGCCGACATTGCCGTGGGCAGTGCGCTGGGCTACCTGGATTTCCGCTTTGCCGAGATCGACTGGCGCCGTGACTATCCGGCGCTGAAGGCGCTGTACCAGAAGCTTTCCGAGCGCGACAGCTTCAAGCAGACTTTGCCTGAAGCCTGAAGCCTGACATGGAGGGAAGGCAGAGGACGGCGGCGGTAGAAGGCGCCAGCTGACGTGTCCTGGGGCAGTGGCTGCCCGTGGCAGAATTTCCTTTCCTGGCGCCTGCAGCCCGTTAGCCCGAGTCGCGCTCACGCGTGCAGTTGCCTGTTCTGCTTCACGCTGGCCGGCGCTGCACGAACTCAGCCGGCCAGGTCTGCCACCGCGAAGGACGCCGGCGGCAATCCCTGTGCAAACCGCTCCCGCATATGCCGGTAGGCCTTCTCCAGCTGCGCCGCCTGTGCCCCTGTCGCAAAGGCCGGGGCGCTCAGGCGGCTGCCGGCCAGGTGCGTACGGAGTCGCTGCAATTCCTCCGGCTGCCGGTAAAGCGCCACGGCCTTTGCCTCGTACGCCTCCTCGCTGTCCACCACCAGCCCGGGCAATCCCGTGCTCGCGACCAGGCTGGCGCCGACGCGGCTGGCGAAGCTGCGCCCGGGCCGCGTCAGCACCGGCGTGCCGGCCCACAGCGATTCCGCCACGGTGGTGTGGCCGTTGAAGCAGAACGTGTCGAGGAACAGGTCGGCCGCGCCCAGGCGCGCCATATGCGCCAGCGCCTGCGCGCGATTGGCAAAGAGCAGGCGGCGCGGATCAATGCCCTGCCACTCTGCCTCCCGCTTGAGGTTCAGTACCTGCGGCGCCCCGCCACTGGCCAGTAGCCACAGCACGCTGTCGGGACACTGCGCCAGAATCCGCATCCAGCTGGCGAAGATGCCCGGCTCCAGCTTGGCGGCCGTGTTGAGGCAGGCGAACACGAACTTGTCGGCCGGCAGGCCCAGGCTCTCGCGCGAAGGCAGCGGCGGCGGCGGGCCCTGGCGGCCATAGACGAAGTAGCAGTCCGGTAGCAGGGCTTCCGCCTCGCTGCACCAGCCCTCGCCCGGGCGCACCCGCGCATCGGCGATCACATAGTCCATCCAGGGCGCGCCACTGCTGTAGGCGCCCCCCTGCCAGCCGACCTGCACCGGCGCCGGGCGCCGGGCCAGGATGCCGGGGCGGGCGTTGTCGTTGTAGACGGCGAGGTCCACCAGCACATCCAGCTCCAGCGCGTGGATATGCGCCGCGGCGGCGGCATCCTCCAGCGCCGCGAGGTCGTGGAAGCGCGGGCCGAAGGCCTTGCGCAAGCCGGCGAGCTCGGGGCTGCCGTCATCGGCCGCCAGCGACAGCAGGTGCACGTCGGTCGTCGCCGGGTCATGCGCCCGGAACAACTCGCGGAAGATGAGCCCCGTCACGTGCAGGCCCAGGCGCGGCGCGCTGTAGCCGATGCGCAGGCGTGCCGGCGCGGGTGTCGGGGAGTGCGTGAAGGGCTGGCAGTGGCGTGCCACCTGGGTGGCGATATGCCGCGCCAGGCGCAGCTGCTCCTCGGCCGCGAGCGGCGCCAGCATCATGCTGTAGCCCAGCGGCAGCGCATCGCCCGCGCCGGGGTCCCGCAGGAAGTCGCGGAAGATATCGCCGTAGCGTTCCCACTGCCGCCAGTTGCAGACCTGCAAGTGGGCCTCCTGGCGAATGAGGAAGAGCAGGCGCGGGTCGATGCCGTCATCGTTGCCGCGCGTGCCGTTGAAGCGTTGCCGGGCTTCATCCCAGAGCGTGGCGTCGACGCCTTGCAGGCGCTGGAAGGCGGCGCGGCTTTCCACGATATCGCCGTTGGCGGCGTAGGCCACCGCCAGGCTGAGCAGCGCCTTGCCGTTGCCCGCCTCGCGCTCCAGCACGGTGCCGAGCAGGCCGATGGCCGCCTCGTAGTGGCCGAAGGTGAGTTCGAGTTCGCCCAGGTTGTGGAAGGGCAAGGTCTGCTGCGGATGCCCGGCCACCAGCAGGCGGTAGTCGGCGGCAGCCTCGGCCAGGCGCTGCCGCCGCGCCAGCAGGCCGGCGCGGTTGTGGCGGGCGGCATAGTGCCCGGGCGTGCGCGCCAGGATGGCGCCGTATTCGGCGAGCGCGGCGTCGGCCTGCCCGCCGTCCTCCAGCATCACGCCCAGGTTGAAGCGCAGCTGGTCGTCCTCCACGCGCCGTAGCGTCTGCCGGAACAGCGCCATGGCGTCGGCACGCCGGCCGAGGCCGGCCTGCAGGCTGCCGAGCGCACAGGCGGCCTGGGCATGCGCCGGATCGCGCTGCAACGCCGCCCCGAAAGCGGCCACGGCCGCGGGAATATCAGCCAGGGCATGGCAGCAGGCGCCGAGCAGGAAGGAGCGCGTGGCGCTGTCCTCCGGCAGTGATTGCAGGAGACGTCGGGCGGCGGCGGCCTCCCCGGCTTGCAGCAGGGAGACCGCCTGGCTCAGGGCGGACAAGGGGCGGGCAGGGCCGTCAGAGCGGCCCGGTGGGACCGATGATCAGCGGCGACGGCTCGATGTCGCCGCGGCCGAAGGCGGCGACGCCGTTGATGACGCGGCCGGCGTCGTTCACGACATAGCCCAGGCCGAGTTGCTGGGCCTGCTGGCCGGCGAACAAGCCGCTGATCTGGGTGGTGCAAGTGGCGGTGCCGCCCGCAATGCCGCAGCTGGCGCCGTTGGCCGAGGAGGCCGAGAACTTGGAGGCGCTCGCATCCAGTCCGAGCGTGGCCACGCCGCCGAGCACATAGTCGTTGCCGGTCTGCATGTCGATGCCGACGTCCAGCTCCAGCGTGGGGTTCAGGCTGTCGAAGGTCATGACCAGCGTCGAGCCCGGGACGATCTCGCCCAGGGTGCCGTCATTGCCGGTGGCGAAGCTGCCGCCCTGGTAGGTATAGGTGCCTTTGGCGCCGTCGCCGTACTGCGTCAGGATGCTGCTGAAGGCGCCCGGCTGGGTCATGGCGCCGACGATGTAGTGCAGGTCGTTGCTGCTGTCGAGCTGCAGCGTGTTGGCGTCGGCGGTGACGTTGATGGGGGCGGTGCCGGTGGTGTACCAGCGGCCCCACTTGAGGGCGCCTGCCTGCCCGGTGTCGGCGGCCAGCGCGCTTTGCCGGTCCATGATGGTGGCGTTGGCGGTGGCGGTGGCCGGATCGAAGCCGGTCGCCGTGGTCATCAGCTGCGAGGTGTCGAAATTGACGGTCAGGCTCTGGTCCAGGAAGCCGCCGGCGACACCGGAGGACTGCGGACCGGCGAAGGCCAGCGAGTAATGCGGGCCGGAGGCGAGCACCGAGGCCGGGTCGGAGGCGGACAGGCCCAGCGCGGCAACGCCGCTGACACTGACGGGGGTGGTGCCGAACGCGTTCAGCCAGTAGGAGGCGCCGATCTGGTCGCGCTCCTCGCCGGCGAAGAACGCCTGGATCGAGGCACTGCAGGCGCCGGAGCTGGCGCAGGTGCCGGCGGTGTCCGTCACCTGCATCTGGCCGAAGTCCACCTGGAAGCCGGGATCCGTCAGCAGGTCGAGGACGGCGACCGGCCCCGTGGTCTGCGCGGTGTAGGTGCTGCCGGGCACGGTCATGAGGCCGACCTCGGTCGGGACCGAGGCCGACGGCAGGGTGACCCGGAACAGGGCTTCCACGCTGCCGAAGTCCAGGTTGAGCTTGATGGCGAAGTTGTCCAGCGTGCCGGTACGGCCGTAATAGCTGTCCCGTGCCGGTGTCTTGCCCTGCAGCGTATAGGTCGCGGTGCCCTTGCCCAGGCCGCTGCTGCCGGGAGCGACGCCCAGGATATAGGGCATGAAGCTGGTGCTGTCGAGGGAGACGGTGGTGGAGCAGCCGTCATAGCACTGGAAGATGCTGTTGGAGGCCGAGTCGCCATTGGTGAACTCGCCCCAGGTCAGCGCGCCGAGGGTGGCGGAGTTGCGTACCTGCAGCGTGCCCGAGTCGAAGTAGCCGGAGCCCGACGTGGCGTAGATGGCCAGCGTGGCCAGGCCGCCGATGGCGCCGGTCTTGCTGCCATCGCGATCAAAGCTGGCATCGGCAAAGCCGTCCGTCAGCTGGCCGCTCAGTGCGGCCGGGGAGCCCGCCACGTAGGTGACGCCGGCGCTGGAGTCCGGCAGGTAGGGCGCGTTCAGGCTGAAGTCGCTCAGGCCGAGCGCCGCCACGCCCTGGATGTCGGCGCTGGCCAGGCTGTTGGTCACCTGGTAGGCGGCGCCGATCTGGCGGCCGCCCAGGCCGGCAAAAAAGCCCTGGATGTTGGCCGAGCAGGCGCCGGAGCTGGCGCAGGTGCCGTTGCTGTCGGTCACGCCAAGCTGGTAGCTGTAAATGTTGAAGGTGCTGTTGTCGCCTCCCTGCTCCAGCAGCGCCTGCGCGGCGATGCCCCCGGAGCCGAGGCCCACCGACGACAGCGTGGACACGGTGTAGCTGTTGTCGGACATGGTCAGCTTGAGGCGCGCGTCCAGCGCCGCCAGGTCCAGGTTCACCTTCATCACGAAGCTGTCGACCGTGCCGATGGCGCCGCTGTTGACGTCCCGTGCCGGCGTGGCGCCCTGCAGGGTATAGGTCGCAAAACCCTTGGACAGCATCACGGTGGCGGGGGCGCCGACCAGGTAGGGCAGATATTGCGTGCTGCTCAGCGACAGCGGATTGTTCGCTTCCCAGAACAGGTTGTTGGTGGCGGCATCACCATTGGTGAACTCGCCCCAGCTGAGGGCGCCGATGGTGCCGGCGTTGGCCACCTGCAGGGTACCCGCCTCGAACAGCGGAGAGGTCACGGGACCGCCCGCCGAGGGGGACTGCTGATAGGCCTTCAGCAGGCCGCCGGTGCTGCCGGTCACGCTGCCGTTCTGGTCGAACTCGGCGTAGAAGCGCGAGCTGCCATTGCTGTTGTTGCCGACCGGGCTGACCAGCGCGTAGCCCGGCTCGGCGGGCAGCGGCAAGGAGTCGGCCAGGGAATCCTTGGTGGTGAACAGGAAAAGGTAGTCACCGCGATTGTTCTGCACGTCGGCGATGGTGACGGTGCGGCGCTCCTCGCGGCGGCGCTCCTCTTCCTCGTCGAGTTCGCGCCCGTCGGTACGGGTGGACAGCAGCTCGACCTTTTCGTCGGACAGCTGCGGCGCCGCATTCCGGTTGAACACCCGGATGTTCTGGCGGGCGCCGCCGGTGATGTCGCCATTGTCGTTGCTGACGCTGACCAGGCCCTTGCCCACGCTCACCAGAAGGCCGTCGCCACGGACCTCGGCCAGGTACTCGGTGCCGCGGATCCCGATGGTCGCCACCGGCGTGCGCACCTGGTAGCTCTTCTTGTTCACCTTGCCGATGGCGCCGGTGATGGTGCGCATGCCGCCCTGCACCAGGCTGAAGAACAGCGAGGTCTCTTCCGGCTTGCGGTTGGAGTAAAGGTATTCGTCGACGCCGAACACGGTGTTGGGCTGCAGCGAGACAAAACCGCCGTCGGTGAAGCGGATCTGCACGCGGCCGGCGCGGGTGCTGATGCGGTCGCCGCCGTTGATGGTGGCGCCGCGCAGGAGCGCGCGGGCCGCGCCGTCGGCGCCGGTGACCTGGGCATCGCCGGAGACGAAGCTGACGCGCCCGGCGACCTCGGCCAGGGCGTGCCCGGAAAGCATGGCGATGGAGGCCGCGAGCAAGCCCTTGCCGTTCAGAACCTTGTTGAATGTCTGCATGATGGGTACTCCCTTACATGTCAAAGCGCAGGTCGACGGAGACCAGGTGGCGGTCGTAGTCGCTCAATACGGTGTTGGAGTCGCTGCTGCTGTAGGTATAGGCCGGCTTGAGGCTGAGCTTGTCACTCAGCTTCAGGATGGCGCCGAGGCTGGCGTCGACGCCGGTGTCCTCGCGCTCCACCAGGAAAAGCGGCGAGATACCCTCGAAACTGCGCTGCTCGATGCTCAGCGCGGCCGTCAGGGCGAGGCGGGCGGCCAGCACCCTGCTGCCGCCGAGGCGCAGCCCCGCGAAGTCCTGGCCAAGGCCGATGCCGGGGCTGTCCGACTCTTCCGTGCCGCCGTAGAGGCCGGCATAGACGGTGGTGGCGCGCGCGCTGCCGAAGGCGCGTGAGTAGCCGCTGCCGAGGGTGTAGCGCCGGGCATCGGGGTTGCCCAGGTGGTAGTCGATATGGCTGGCCTGCGCATAGACGGAGACGGCCGCGGTCTCGCCATAGGCGTGCTGGAACTGGGTCATGATGCCGTAGAGGCTGCGGAAGGCTTCCTCGTCCAGGCGGTAGTCCTGCAACTGGACCTTGGCCTGCATGCTGTTGGCGCCGGCCATCCAGCCCAGGCCCAGGCCGGCATCGCTGCTGATGCTGCTGAAGGTGTCCACGTCCAGGTACTGGCGGCTGGCGACGGTGGCGTCGGCGAGCAGGCGCCAGGCCGGCGCCAGCGCGTAGTCCAGGCTGGCGCCGGCCTCGGCCTGCAGGAAGGCGTCCTCCTGCTTGGTGGACACGCCGCTGAGGGTGAAGGGCAGGCCCCCCAGGCGGGGAATGGCAATGGTGGTGGCGTCGGTGGTGCCGGACACATTGGTGTCATAGCCGCCGCCCAGCTGGGCATGGACGTCGACGCGGCGCGACGCTTCCTGCTCGCGCCGGGTCAGGGCGCCCAGATAGCGGTTGACCAGCTCGCTGACCTCCTGTGGCGGCTGCGTGGCCTGCACGGTCTCCAGTTCCAGGCGGGCGCTGCCGGTCTCGCCCAGGGCCAGATGGGTGCGGGCCATCTGCACCCGGCAGGGGCCGTTGGCCGGGTCCATGGCCAGGCAGCGCTCGAAGGCAAAGGCGGCAATGCCGCCCTGACCGATCTCGAGGGCGGCCAGGCCCAGCAGGTAGTCGTAGTCGGGCTCGCCCGCCCGGGCCTCCTCGAGCGGGACCAGCAGGTCAAAGGCGGCCTGCGGCTGTTGCCGGGCAATCAGCTGGTCGGCCTGGGCCAGCACCGGGTCGGCACTGGTGGCCTGGGCCAGCGGGCTGACGGTAAAGGCGAGAGAGAGCGCGAGGCTCGCGGGGAGGCGCATATTCGAATCCCTGAATGAGTCAGCAAAATTGATGAGGCAGTCGACTGATACTAAGACCGCGGCCGGTGGGCGGCCATACCTAAACCATGGGGGGCGACAGGGGGTGTAACCCGAGTCAACCGCATTTCTGCTGCATTATGGATGCCAATCCCCGAAAAGGACGGCCAGATTCGGCCCTGCGGCCGTCCGTCCGGGTCGCGGCCCGGGCGCTGCCTTTGATAAACTCCCGGCTTCTTCAGCCCGGCCCCGCCTTGTTGCCATGACCGCTTCCCGCAAGCCCCATGTCCTGATCGTGCTCGATGGCTTCGGCCACAGCGACAATCCCCACTCCAACGCCATCATGGCCGCCCATACCCCGAACTGGGACCGCCTGCTGCAGGAGGCCCCGCACGGGCTGATCTCCGGCTCCGGCGAGGACGTCGGCCTGCCCGACGGCCAGATGGGCAATTCCGAGGTGGGGCATATGAACCTGGGCGCGGGCCGCGTCGTCTACCAGGACTTCACCCGCATCACCAAGGCCATCCGCGACGGCGACTTCTTCCACAACCCGGTGATCACCGCCACCGTGGACAAGGCGGTGGCGGCGGGCAAGGCCGTGCACATCCTCGGGCTGCTGTCCCCGGGCGGCGTGCATTCCCATGAGGACCACCTGATCGCCATGGTCGACCTGGCGGTGCAGCGCGGCGCCCAGCGCGTCTTCGTGCACGCCTTCCTCGACGGCCGCGACACCCCGCCGCGCTCCGCCCGGCCCTCGCTGGCGCGCATGGACGAGCACCTGCGCGCCACCGGCCGCGGCCGCATCGCCTCCATCATCGGCCGCTACTACGCCATGGACCGCGACAACCGCTGGGACCGCGTCGAGCAGGCCTACCGCCTGCTCACCGAGGGCGTGGCCGTGCGTACCTGCGCCACCGCCACGGGCGCGCTGGAAGCGTCCTATGCCGAAGAGGTCGCCGACGAGTTCGTCAAGGCCTCGGTGATCGCCGCCCCCGGCGAGGCGCCGGCCCTGATCGGCGAAGGCGACGCCGTGGTGTTCATGAACTTCCGCGCCGACCGCGCGCGCGAGATCACCCGCGCCTTCGTCGACGACGACTTCACCGGCTTCGCGCGCCCGGTGCGCCCGCCTCTCGCCGGCTTTGTCATGCTCACCGAGTACTCCGCCAGCATCCGGGCGCCGGTGGCCTACCGTCCTGAAAGCCTGGCCAATACCCTGGGCGAGTACCTGGCGAAGCACGACAAGACCCAGCTGCGCATTGCCGAGACGGAAAAATATGCGCACGTCACCTTCTTCTTCAGCGGCGGCCGCGAGGCGGAATATCCCGGCGAGCGCCGTATCCTGATTCCCTCGCCGCAGGTCGCGACCTATGACCTGCAGCCCGAGATGAGCGCGCAGGAAGTGACCGACGAACTGGTCAAGGCCATCAAGTCCGGTGAATACGACGTGCTGGTCTGCAACTACGCCAACGGTGACATGGTCGGCCATACCGGCGTGTTCGCCGCGGCGGTGAAGGCCGTGGAAACCCTGGATACCTGCATCGGCCGCCTGGTCGAGGCGGTGCGCGAGGTGGGCGGCGAGATGCTGATCACCGCCGACCACGGCAATGTCGAGCAGATGGAGGACCCGTCCACCGGCCAGGCCCACACCGCGCATACCTGCGAGCGCGTGCCCTTTGTCTACGTGGGGCCGCGCCCGGCCCGCATCCGCGAGGGCGGCATCCTCTCCGACGTCGCGCCGACGTTGCTGACCCTGATGGGCCTGCCGGTGCCGGCGGAGATGACCGGCAAGCCCCTCGTGCAGACCGCCTGATCCGTGCCGCTGTCGCTGTTCCGCCCCGTCCCCGCCCCGGCCGCGCGCTTGCCCGCACGCCGCCGGCGCTGGCTGGCGCTGTTGCTGGGCGCCACGCTGGCGCTGGGCCCGTGGCTGGCGGCGCCGGTAGCGGCCGAGCCGGCGCCCGCGAAATCCGCGACGGCGAAGCCGGCCGCGAAAAAGACCGCGCGCGAAAAGGCCGCGGCCCGGCAGAAAGCCGCGCGCAAGGCGGCGCCGGCGAAAAAGAAGGCGCCCGCGCGCAAGAAGCGGGACGGCAAGGGCAGCGCGCCCGGGCAGCAGGACCTGGCGCGCCTGCAGGCCGAGATCCGCAGCGCCGAGCAGCGCATCAAGCTGACGCGCGAACAACGCGAGCAAAAGGAAGCGGAGCTGCAGCAGGCCGAGATCGAGATCGGGTCGCTCAAGCAGAACATGGGCACGGTGCAGAAGGACGTGCGCAGCCGCGAGCAGCGCCTGGCGGCGTTGCAGGCGGAAAAGCGGCAGCACGAGCAGGATCGGGGCCGCCTGGTGAACCAGATCCGTTCCGACCTGCAGATGGCGCAGCGCCAGGGCGGCGAGGACTATTACAAGCTCCTGCTCAACCAGGAGAATCCGCAGACGCTGGCGCGCCTGATGAAATACTACGGTTATATGCAGCAGGCGCGCGCCGGCCGCGTGCAGGCGCTCAATGCCACGCTGGCGCGACTGGACGCGCTGGCGCTGGAGGAGCAGGACCACGTCGGCAAGCTGCGCAGCCTGCGCGGCGAGTTGCAGCACAAGCAGTCGCGCCTCGCGGTGGCGCAGGAGCAGCGCTCGCAGACCATCCGCACGCTGTCGGCGCAGATTGAAAGCGACGACGAGAAACTGCAGCGCCTGCGGCGCGACCAGCAGGCCTTGCAGGCGGTGATGGAGCGTCTGGCGCGCGAAGCCGAAGCGCGCGAGGTGCGCGAACGCGAGCAGCGCGAGCGCGATGCCCGCGAGGCGGAAAAGCGTCGCCAGCAGCAGGCGACGGCCCCGGGCCCCGGCGACAGCCGCCCGGCCGAGCCGGCGCGGCGCGCGCCGGAACCGTCGCGCGTGGAGCCGCCGCGGGATTTTGCGGCCATGCCCTACAAGGGCCGCTGCCCCCTGCCCGCCAGCGGCGGCGTGCGCGCCCGCTTCGGCAGCGCGCGGGCCGGCGGCTTGCGCTGGAACGGCATCGTCATCGATGCCCCGGCCGGCGCCGCCGTGCGCGCCATCCGCCCGGGCCGCGTCGCCTTTGCCGACTATCTGCGCGGCTACGGCTTTCTCATTATCGTCGACCACGGCCGCGGCCTGATGTCGCTGTACGGCCAGAACCAGTCGCTGGGCAAGAAGGCCGGCGAGTCGGTGGCGGGCAACGAGGTCATCGCCAGCGTCGGCAGCGGTGAAACCGAGGGACTGTATTTCGAGATCCGCGTCCGCGGCCGCCCCAGCGATCCGGCCGAGTGGTGCGCCTACCAGTAAGGCCGGGTTCCGCCGCGCGGACCCGCCGCCGGGCACCCCTGATGCTCCGGCAGGCGGCTCCGGGGTCGCCCGCGCTGCCCCGCACTGCCCGCTTCCCCCGCCCGGTGATATAACAGCAGGGTTTCGCCGCGACGGCGAAGCGGCGACCGGATCCGGGAGATCACGATGTACAAGCGCAAGGAATGGTGGTGCCTGGCCCTGCTGGCCGGCAGCGTGCACGCGGCGGAGCCGCCGGCCACGCCCGCGCCCGCGCCCGCTGCCGTGACGGCGCCGGCGGAGGCCGCCGCGCCCGGCGAGGCGTCGGGGCCGCGGGCCCGCCTGCCGCTCGATGACCTGCGTGTCTTTGTCGAGGTGTTCGAGCGCGTGCGCGCCTCCTATGTCGAGCCGGTCGATGACCGCACGCTGTTCGAGAATGCCATCCGCGGCATGCTCTCCTCGCTGGACCCGCATTCCGCCTATCTCGACAGCAAGGATTTTGGCGAGTTGCAGGACGCGACCACCGGCGAGTTCGAAGGCATCGGCCTCGATGTCGCCATGGAGGAAGGCGTAGTCCGGGTCGTCTCCCCCATCGACGAGTCGCCCGCCGCCAAGGCCGGTATCCGTGCCGGTGACTACATCATCAAGATCGACGGCAAGTCGGTGCAGGGCATGACGCTGTCCGATGCCGTGGCGCAGATGCGCGGCAAGAACGGCACCCGCCTGCTGCTGACCATCCTGCGCAAGGGCGAGGAGCCGCGCGACATCCCGGTGGTGCGCGCGCGCATCGAGGTCAGCAGCGTGAAGGCGCGCCTGCTCGAGCCCGGCTATGCCGTGATGCGCATCAGCCAGTTCCAGCTGCATACCGGCCGCGACCTGCGGCGTGAAATCGAGAAGCTGCGCGCCGAGGGCAAGTCCCCGC
The DNA here is from genome assembly GCA_040385265.1 of Pseudomonadota bacterium. GTDB lineage: Bacteria > Pseudomonadota > Gammaproteobacteria > Pseudomonadales > Moraxellaceae > UBA2031. Next base: position 19,725 of record JAZKHS010000019.1, read on the forward strand.
TCAAGGGCCTGGTGCTGGACCTGCGCAACAATCCCGGCGGCGTGCTGGATGGCGCCGTCGCGGTGAGCGACCTCTTCCTGGACAGTGGCCGCATCGTCTCCACGCGCGGCCGCGGCAACGAATCCGAGCTGGTCTTCAAGGCCTCCGCGGGCGAAGTCCTGCCCGGCCTGCCGCTGGCGGTGCTGGTCAACGGCGGTTCCGCCTCGGCTTCCGAGATCGTGGCGGGCGCGTTGCAGGACCACCATCGCGCCTTCATCGTCGGCACGCCCACCTTCGGCAAGGGCTCGGTGCAGACGGTGCTGCCGCTGACGGGGGGCAAGGGCATCAAGCTCACCACGGCGCGCTACTACACGCCGGAGGGCCGCTCCATCCAGGCGCAGGGCATCAGCCCCGATATCCTGGTGCAGCCGGCCGAGGTCGATGTACAGGAGGGCGCTGACCTGTTCCGCGAATCCGACCTGCAGCGTCACCTCGGCAGCGAGGCCGGGGACGCGACGCCCGCCGTGACCGGCGCCGCCGGCGGCAAGGGCAAGGACAAGCCGCTGGTGGAGCGCGACTTCCAGTTGGCGGAAGCGGTGAACCTGCTCAAGGCGGCCGCCTGGCAGGCGCACAAGCGCGTGCCGGCGCCGGCGCCAGTGGTGGAGCCGCCCGCTGCGGCCGGGGCGGCAATGCCTGTCTCGGCAGTGCCCGCGACGCCGGCGGAGGCGCCGGCGCGCCCGGCCCGGTCCGGACGCGGCCACCAGGCCGGCTGAACGGACGCCGACTCCTGCCATAAAAAACGCCGGCGATTGCCGGCGTTTTTCATGGATGCAGGGGCGCGCAGCAAGGTGGGTCGGTGGTGACGCCTGCGCGACGGCCCGGCTTACAGGCGCATCTCGATGCCGCGCTCGTGCAGGTAGCGCTTGGCTTCGGGAATCGAATACTCGCCAAAGTGGAAGATGCTGGCGGCCAGCACGGCGTCGGCATGGCCTTCGAGGATGCCGTCGGCCAGGTGCTGCAGGTTGCCGACGCCGCCGGAGGCGATCACCGGCACCGATACCGCGTCGCTGATGGCGCGCACCAGGCCGAGGTCATAGCCGGCCTTGGTGCCATCGGCGTCCATGCTGGTGAGCAGCACTTCGCCGGCGCCGAAGGTCGTCATGCGCCGCGCCCACTCCACCGCGTCGATGCCGGTGGCCTTGCGCCCGCCATGGGTGAAGATTTCCCAGCGCCCTTCCGCCACGCGCTTGGCGTCGATGGCGATGACGATGCATTGCGAACCGAAGCGGTCGGCGGCCTCCTTCACAAAGTCCGGACGGCTGATGGCGGCGGAATTGATGCTGACCTTGTCGGCGCCCGCGTTCAGCATGGTGCGGATGTCCTTCACCTCGCGGATGCCGCCGCCCACGGTGAGGGGAACGAACACTTCCGAGGCCATGCGCTCCACCGTCTTCACCGTGGTGTCGCGGCCTTCGTGGCTGGCGGTGATGTCGAGGAAGGTGATCTCGTCGGCGCCGGCCTGGTCGTAGCGGCGCGCGATCTCGACCGGGTCGCCGGCATCGCGGATGTCGAGGAACTTCACGCCCTTGACGACGCGGCCCTTGTCGACGTCGAGGCAGGGGATGATGCGCTTGGCCAGACTCATATGCATACCTTGAGCAATGTAGGTCGGGCGTCAGCCCGACAGTTCCGTGCAGCCCGGGCAACTGCCTGACGCTGCTGTTGTAGTGCTGCTGTTGTCGGCCTGAAGCCCGACCTGCAGAAAACCTGCCGTATTGCCGGGCGGAGGCCCGACCTTCCGAAATCCGGCCTCACCATCGGGCGGAGGCCCGAGGGATGCTCAGCGTTTTTTCTGGATGCGCCGCAACTCCTTGAGGAAGCGTTCCGCCGCCAGGTCCGGCGCCCACGGCTCCCAGGCCTGGCCGCCATAGAGGGCCAGCAGCGGATCGGTCTCCAGCGGCTTCAGCGTGATCTTCAGGACCTGGCGCACTTCGTCGCGCGCCCAACCGGCCACGTGCAGCGCCTCGCTGGCGGCCGCCACCCGGTCGGCGCGCTTGTGCAGCACTCGCTCGTCCGGCGTCCAGTAGGTCAGGGCATAGCGCTGGAATACCACATCCTGCAGGCGCCCGGCGAGGGCGTGGAAGCCGTCGCCGAGGAAGGGTTTGATCACCGAGATGGCGTCGAAGCCGAGCAGGCCCTCGTCGGCGTCGTGCAGCAGTTCGCGCAGCTCGGCGTGCGGCGCCAGGCCCGTGGGCGAGGCTTCGCGCGCCAGCGCCAGCACCGTCAGCGAATGCTGCGCCACCGACAGCGGCAAGGGCCAGGCCGAGTGCCCGCCCCAGCGGTAGGTGCGCGCCAGGCCGATGGCCAGGTCCTCGTCATCCCAGTCGAAGGGCGTCGGGTTGAGCAGGTCCAGGCGCTTGCCGGACGGCATGCGCACCCAGGCACGGGTGTGGTCGGCGCTCACGGATCACGGGTTCCGGTGAAGGGCACCGAGAACTGAACCTCGTGCGTCTCGCGCTTTTCCGCCGGCCCGAACTCGATGGCCTCGACCAGGCGCACGATGCCGCGGCGGAAGTTCCAGCCCCGGATGTCGGTCTCCAGCACGTCGACGTCGCTGACCTTGCCGTTGGGCTTGATGGTGAGGCGCAGGCGCATGTTGCCGGTCATGTCCTCCAGCGGCGCGCCGTACTGGTGGTGCTCCGAGGAGCGCGTGGCGTCCACCACCTCCAGCAGGTCGTCCAGGCACTGGCGCACAAAGGCGGGATTCCCGCGGCGCTCGCCCAGCGTCGCCGGGCAGCGCTCGCGCCCGTTCTGGAAGACCTGCTGCACGCCGAGATGGTGCTCGATCAGCACCGGGCCGGCCGCCGCCGGGAAGGCGGCGCTGCGGGCGATCTGGCAGAACAGGTCGGCCGTTTGCGGATTGCGGATGTCCGTTTCGATCAGGCGGCAATCGCTGACCTTGCCCGTCGCGGCGATCGCGATGCGCATGACCACCGGCTTGTCGCAGGCCTCATCCGCGGTGCAGACGTTCACGGCGCGCTGGAACCAGGCCATGCGCTGCGCGAGCGCCGCGTCATAGGCGGCGGCAGCGACGCCGCCCTCGACCACCACCACGCCGGCGCCGGCGGCGCCGGCCAGCAGGGCAAGGAATACAGCAGTGAGGGCGCGGCAGCGCAGGCGGGCGACCGTCATGGCGCGCTCAGGCATCGGCGAGGCGCTGCGCCTCGGCCAGGTTGATGCTGCCTTCGTAGATGGCGCGGCCGGTAATGGCGCCGCTGATGCCGCTGGCGGCCACCGCCTTCAGGCGCACGATGTCGTCGAGGTTGGTGACGCCGCCGGAGGCGATGACGGGGATGCCGGCATCGCGCGCCAGTTGCGCGGTGGCCTCGACGTTGACGCCCTGCATCATGCCGTCGCGGGCAATGTCGGTGTAGACGATGGCGGACACGCCGGCGTCACGGAACTGCCGCGCCAGGTCGACGGCCTTGACCGTGGAGACTTCGGCCCAGCCGTCGGTGGCGACCAGGCCGTCCTTGGCGTCGATGCCGACGATGATCTTGCCGGGGAAGGCCTTGCAGGCCTCGATCACGAACTGCGGCTCCTTCAGCGCCTTGGTGCCGATGATGGCGAAGGACACGCCGGCCTTTACATAGGCCTCGATGGTCTCCAGCGAGCGGATGCCGCCGCCGATCTGGATGGGCAGCGCCGGATACTTGTGCGCAATGGCCTTCACCACCTCGCCATGGATGGGCGTGCCGGCAAAGGCGCCGTTGAGGTCGACCAGGTGCAGGCGACGCGCGCCCTGCTCCACCCAGTGCGTGGCCATGCCCACGGGATCGTCGGAGAAGACGGTGTCGTCTTCCATGCGGCCCTGCTTGAGGCGCACGCACTTGCCGTCTTTCAGGTCGATGGCGGGAATGATCAGCATGGTCGAGGTCTCTTCGGTGTCAGGGCGGCGGCGGAGTCTGTGGCGCCCGGTGGCTATTGGTGGAGCGCCGGCAGGGTCGGGGACCCGTGCCGGCGCCACAGGGATCAATGCTGCAGGCCGCCCGGGCCGGGCGGATGGCCCGGAGGATGGCGGCCCTGGCCGGCGCCGTGGGCGCGCGGCCAGACGGTCAGGGTTTCCAGTTCAAGAAGTTGCGCAGCAGCTGCAGCCCGGCCGTGGAGCTTTTTTCCGGGTGGAACTGCACGGCAAACATGTTGTCGCGGGCGATGGCGCAGCTGAATTCCAGGCCGTAGTGCGAGTGCGCGGCGCTCAGTGACGCCTCCGCCGGCGCGCAGTAATAGCTGTGCACGAAATAAAAGCGGGCGCCATCGGGGATGCCGGCCCAGAGCGGGTGCGGCTGGTTCTGCCAGACCTCGTTCCAGCCCATGTGCGGCACCTTCAGCTTCTCGCCGTTCTCGACATGGTCGAGGCCGAAGAACTTCACGTCGCCCGGATAGATGCCGAGGCCGTCGACGCCGTCGTTTTCTTCCGAGCGCTGCAGCAGGGCCTGCATGCCCACGCAGATGCCGAACAGCGGCTTGTTCTGCAGCACCTCGCGCACCTCGGCGTCGACGCCGTGGTGGCGCATCTCGGCCATGCAGTCGCGCATGGCGCCCTGGCCGGGCAGCACGACGCGGTCGGCGGCGCGCACCACGGCGGGGTCGGCGGTGACATGCACGCGGCTGGCGCCGACATGCTCGAGGGCCTTCGCCACCGAGTGCAGGTTGCCCATGCCGTAATCGAGAACTGCGACGGTTGTCATTTCTTTAGCTTGCCCTGTAGGTCGGGCCTTGGCCCGACGCTGACCGTGGTGGTCGGGCCAAGGCCCGACCTACGGCGATACGAGTGGTGGTCGGGCCGACGCCCGCCCTGCAGCCGGGAAAAGTCCGCGGCGGGCGACGTCAGTCCGACGCCGACCTGCAACTGAAGCGGATCCCCCTGGAACGCCGCGGGCCCTTACAGCGAGCCCTTGGTCGAGGGCATCACGCCGGCCATGCGCGGATCCAGCTCCACCGCGGCGCGCAGGGCGCGGGCGAAGGCCTTGAACACGGTCTCGATCTGGTGGTGGGTGTTGCGGCCACGCAGGTTGTCGATGTGCAGGGTGACGCCGGCATGGTTCACGAAGCCCTGGAAGAACTCGTAGAACAGGTCGACGTCGAAGTTGCCGACGCGGCCGCGGGTGAAGTCGACATGGAATTCCAGGCCGGGGCGGCCGGAGATGTCCAGCACCACGCGCGACAGCGCCTCGTCCAGCGGCACGTAGGCGTGGCCGTAGCGACGGATGCCTTTCTTGTCACCCAGGGCCTGGGCGAAGGCCTGGCCGATGGTGATGCCGGTGTCCTCGGCGCTGTGGTGGTCGTCGATCTGGGTGTCGCCCTCGCAGGTGACATCGAGGTCGATCAGGCCATGGCGGACGATCTGGTCGAGCATATGGTCGAGGAAGGGCATGCCGGTGTTCAGGGAGCCCTTGCCAGTGCCATCCAGGTTGATGGAGGCACTGATCCTGGTTTCGTTCGTGTTGCGGACCACGGTGGCCTGGCGAGCGGACATGACGGCACTCAAGCGGGGAAAGGCGGCGATTATACCGGCAATCCCGCGGCGCCGGCAGCGGGGGACGCCATACGGCAGGGGATTGTGCTAACTTTCAGGGCTTAACCCCCCGTTTCACCGGAAATTCAGTCAGAAAGGGAATACCCATGCCGGTTCTTGTCGAGCGCCACACCGCCTCCCTGGATCCCACCCTGGTCGCCGAGCTCGGCCGCCTGTACACCGACACCCCCGATTTCGCCAATGCCGCCTCGGCCCAGGAGGTCCTGGCGGACGCCGTGGCCCATGGCGACGTGCTCTATGCCGCCCTCTTCAACGGCAAGCACATTGCCGCCGCCCTCATCCGCGGCGAAGGCCCCACCCGCCACATGCAGTACCTGGCGGTGCACCCCGCCACCCGCGGCCGCGGCGTCGCCAGCCGCCTGGTCGAGGAGATCCGGCACCAGGAGGCGGCCACCGGCGCCGAATGGGTCGAGGCCGACTTCGACATCACCCAGGAAGGCATCCCCGAGATGCTGCTGTCCATGGGCTTCATCCCGCACGGCCCGGACGGCCACTACCGCGCCGCGACCCGGGACTAGTCCGCGGGCTAGCCCCGCACCGGCAGCGTCAGCGGCAGCCGCAGCTCCAGCCGGGTCCCCTGCCCGGCGTCCGCGGCCTGCAGCTGCCCGCCCAGCGCGGTCGCCAGGGCATGGGCGGTGGCCAGGCTGAGCCCGAAGCCGTCGCGGCCATGCGCGGCCCCGGTAAAGGAAAACGGGTGGAACAGCTCCTCCCGCGCCGCCGGCGTCAGGCCGTTACCGGTATCCATCACCGTCACCCGCACGCCCCGGTCCTCCGGCTGCACCGCGATGCGCACGTCCGCCGGCTGCTCCTGGCCGCGCAGGGCGTGGGTGGCCGCGTTCTCCAGCAGATGGCCGAGCAACTCCGCCAGCAGCTCCGGGTCGGTCTCCAGGGTCAGCGTGACCGGCTGCTCCAGGCTGATCGACAGCGCCGCGCCGTGGTAGCGGCGCAGCGTCGCCACCTGCTGCGCCAGCAGCACCGGCAGGTCGGCGCGGCCCGTGCCGGGCTCCGCCTCCATGCCGGCCACCTGGAAATAGCGCAGCACCGCGGCCACCAGCCCGCGCAGGCGCTCCTGGCCCTGGTCCACATAGCCCAGCATCTCCTGCGCCTCGGGCGCGAGCCCGTCGCGCTCGATGATGTCGGTGGCGGCGAGCCAGTTCAGCGGCGTGTTCATCTCGTGCGCCAGGTAGCGCAGGAAAGCCATCTTGTCCGCGTCCAGGTGCTGCAGCCGGGTGAAGGCCTGGCGCAGCTCGGCGAGCAGGCCCTCGTTCTCGCGCTCCAGCTGCCAGGCCTCGCAGGCGCGCGCCAGCACCAGGCGCAATTCCTGCCCGTCGATGGGCTTGCGCAGGTATTTGTAGATGGCGGCGTCGTTGATGGCGTTGATGATCGCGTTGATATCGGTATAGCCGGTGATGAGCAGGCGCTTGGCATCCGGGCGCAGCGCGCGGGTGCGCGCCAGCAGCTCGACGCCGGTCATGCCCGGCATGCGCTGGTCGGACAGGATGACGTGGATGCCGGCGCTGCGCACGGGGTCGGCGAGCAGGGCCAGCGCATCGTCGGCGCTGCTGGCCATGTGCACGTGGTACTCGTCCTCGAGCAGGCCGGTCAGTGACGTCAGGTTGAGGATCTCGTCGTCGATGACGAGCACGCCGTAGCGTGGCGCGGGTCGGGCCGGCGCCGGGTCGCGCTCGCGTTTGTCAAACAGTCCCATGGGAGTCTCCGCGGGGGTCGGGTTCGGCGGGCAGGGGCAGGCGTACCGTGAAGACGCTGCCGGCCCCGGGCGCCGAGCTGACCGTGATGTCGCCGCCGTGGCGGCGCAGGATGCCGTAGGACACGGACAGGCCGAGGCCGGTGCCGGCGCCGACATCCTTGGTGGTGAAGAAAGGTTCGAAGATGCGGCCTTGGGTGGCGACATCGATGCCGCTGCCGTCGTCGCTGAACTGCGCCATCCAGTCGCCGTTGCGCTCCAGCCAGGTGGCGATGCGCAGATGGCCGGCGGGCAGCGCGCGGCGGCCGCTCTGCGTGTGCTTGTCCAGGATGGCCTGGCAGGCGTTCACGGCCAGGTTCATGAACACCTGGTTGAGGGCGGCGGGATTGCAGAGCCCGCGCGCTTCCGGACTGGCACGGCTGAGCGTGATGGAGATGCGGTCGCGGTACTGCGCGCGCACCAGGTTGAGCGTGGCCTCGAGGCCGTCGTCGGGGCAGGCCAGCATGGCCTCGGATTCGCCCACGCGCGAGAAGCTGCGCAAATCGCGCACGATGCTGGCGAGGCGGTCGGTGCCGTCGCGCACCAGCGTCAATTGGGTGCCGATGCGGCCAAAGCGGGCATCGATCTCGGCCAGCAGCGCAGGGTCGCTGTCGGCATCGGTCAGGCCGCCCAGGAAGCGCTGCAGGCGCTGGATCTCGCGGCCCACGTTCTCGGCGGCGAGGCCGGTGAAGTTGGCGGGGTTGTTGATCTCGTGCGCGATGCCCGACACCAGGGTGCCCAGGCTGGACATTTTTTCCGCCTGCACCAGTTGCTGCTGCATGGCCACCAGCGCCTCGTGTTTCTCGCTCACCGTGCGCAGGCTGGCGAGCAGGTCCTGCGTGCGCGTCTGCACGCTCTGCTCCAGGCTGCGGTTGTAGTCCAGCAGTTGCTGGCGCGCGCTGGTTTCCACGCTGCGCTTGCGGTCGCGCATGTCGCGGATGCGGTCGGCCAGGGCCAGCGAGAACAGGATGAGCTCGACGGAAGAGCCGATCTGCACGGCATGGCTGGTCAGGATGGTGGTCGGCAGGTGGCCGAAGTTCTGCGCCACATAGACCAGGATGCCGCCGATGTAGAACGCCGACGCCAGCGTGAAGAAGCGCGCCGGCCGGTAGCCGCGCTGCCACAGGCCGGCGCCGGCGACCAGGCACAGCACGGCCACCAGCGAGGCCAGGTACTGGCTGGCGGCATAGAGGAAGCGCGCGGGCGCCAGCGGCGTGGCGATGAGGCCGAGCACGCACAGCACGGTCATGCCCTGCAGCAGGCGGTCGAGCGGGAGCCACTGCCGGCGCAGCGTGAGCAGGGTGCGGGTGAACTTCAGTTGCGCGGCCAGGCTGAGGAAGGTGAAGAGCAGGAAGCCCGAATTCATCCAGATGCCGTCCGGCCAGAAATAGCGGAAGGAGAGGCCGTTGATGCTGAAGAAGGTCATGCCGAGGCCGGCGACATAGAGCGTGTACCAGAGGTAGACGCGGTCGCGCAGCGAAACGTAGAGCATGAGGTTATAGAGCAGCAGCGCGATGATGGCGCCGTAGTAGAGGCCGAACAGCAGGTGCCGGGTTTCGGTTTCCGCCAGCGCGGTGGCATGGCTGGTGAGCTGCAGGTCCAGCACCAGCGTGCCGGCGCCCTGCAGCTTCAGGTAATAGGTGTCGGTGTGCCCGGCGCGGGGCCGCAGCGTGAAGCCGAAGGCGCGCGTGGGCAGTTCGCGCCGGCTGAAGGCCTGCTGGTCGCCGACCGTCAGGGCGTGATAGCCGCCGTGGCCGTCGGGGCGATAGAGCGTGAGGTAATCGCTCAAGGGGTACTGCTGCCACAGGCGATACACCGTTTCCGCCGGCTGCCGCCACTCGATGCGCAGGCGGAACCAGTGCGCATGCGGCGAGAAACTGAAATTGGGCGTGTCGCGGGTGACCGCCTGGAAGGCGTGGTCGGGCAGGCGCCGGATGTCCTCGATGCCGAGCCGGCCGCTGCGGTCCACATAGACCTCGAGGTCGCGGCCCAGGTGGCGCGATTGCGGCTCGGGGCCGACCGCGACCACGCCCGCCCGCGCCGGCAGCGACGGCAGCAGCAGGCAGGTGAGGGCGACAAGCAGCAAGAGGCGGCGCATGACGGTCATGGCAGGGCGTGTCCGGGTGAAGGCATCCAGCAGATTACAAACGGCAGGATGATGCAATTGTGGGGATTACCGGAACGCACCACCAGCCGCCTTTCGGTGGGAGCGGCCGGACAGGCGGCGCCGGGGGGCGGTAGCGGGCGTCGCCACGGCGCGCCCGCCCCGCCGCAAAAAAAACGGCAGCCGAAGCTGCCGCAAAGGGGTGCTGCCGCCCCGGCGTGGGGCGTTATTGCTTGATGGGCGCGGAGACGCCCTCCAGCCGCATGGTGCCCTGCGGGATGCGAAGGTCGATGGTGCCGCCGGGCAGGATGCTCGCCGCCGTCAGGTTCACCGTGAAGTTCACATCGTTGCTGTTGGCCAGGGTCACCAGCATGCGGCCGTCCGGCAGGAAGTGCACCGGCCCCGACACCGCGAGCGGCAGCGGATAGCTGTACAGGTTATGGGCGATGGGGATGCCGGCCACCGAGGGCGCCAGCGACGGCTCGTCCAGGTACAGGTCAAGGCTGGCGTAGATGCGCAGCACGCCGTCCGGATCGAACTTGATGAGGCCGGCGACGGGCAGTTCGCGCTTGCCGTTGGCCGGGTTCACCGCGTAGCGGAGGCGGAACACCTGCAGGCCGGTAGGCGCCACCGTGTTGCCAAAACTCGTGTTGGCGTACACATCCAGGCTGGAGGCCACCACCTGGCTGGGATGGATCAGCACGCGCACGCCGCCGGCAACGGGATCAAACTCGGCGACTTCCGCATCAAGGGCATTGTTGATGAACAGGAACTGCTGCGCGGGACAGCTGCTGCCCGGTGCGCACCCGATGTTGGAGGCCGACACCAGGCCGGTCTGGCCGGTGGTGATGACGCGCGCGGCATTGGGCGCGATGAAGAGACCGCCGCCGCTGTCGACCGCATCATCCTCGCCGAGGTCGTGCACGAAGTTGGCGTTGCTGTCGGAGACCGGCAGCCCGCGCAGGCGTTGCGGCACCGTGCTCACCCTGGCGCCGCCACGGAACCAGATCTCCAGGTTCGGGCCGCCGCCGGTGGCGGCGGGCGGCGTGGTCGGCGGCTGCACCAGCAACTGCGTCTGCAGCGGCAGGCCGTTGCTGCCGCAGACCGCGCCGCTGCCGCTGCAGTTGGCGGTGGCGGACTGGCTGTTGCCGTTGGAGCCCAGCACGTAGCGGTAGTAGACGCCGGCCTCCCAGGGCGTCTCCGGCGTGAAGCGCAGCGACTGCGGCGACAGCGCGAGGCGGCCGGCCACGACAGCTTCGCACACGCCCGCCACCGAGATGCGCTCGACCCGGAAGCTGCCACTGTTGCAGCTGCTGCCAAGCTGGAGGCTGTCAGCGTTCATGCTCTGCGAGAACTGCACCTGGAGGCTGCGGTCGCTGGGCAGGATCGGCAGGGGCAGCAGGTCGTCCGTGGCCTTGCCGCCGGCACAGCGGCCCTGCACGCCGCTGGCCGCGTTGCGCGCCGTGGTGACGCAGGGATAGCCGGGGTAGGCGGCGAGCACGATGGGCGAACGGCTGCCCGGAGCGGTGAGGCCGGTCATGGTGAAGCTGCGCTGGTGGCTGTCATCGGCAATGCCGTTGCCGGCCAGGTCGGTGATGGCGCTGGTGAACACCACCGTGTAGCTCGCGTTGTGCGCCAGCGGCTGCAGCGGGCGCAGCACCACGGCGGAACCGTCGGCGCGCCAGCGGATGGGCTGCGCGGGGCCGTCGTTGAGCAGCAGCTGCAGGCTGTCCTCGGTCAGGGTGTCGGGGTCGACCGGCTCGCTGAAGTGCAGGATGACCGGATCGCCCGGCCGCGCGCGCTTGCCTTCCGCGCCCGGCAGCCAGGACTGCAGCGTCGGCGCGGTGATGTCGACCGGCTGCGCCGGCGCCGCCGCCTGGTCGGCATAGCCTTCCAGGTGGAAGGAGAGCACGCCCGCGGCCTGGTCCAGGCCCAGCACTTCAAGCTCGACCACGCCCACGGCATCCATCACCAGCCTGCCGTCCTTGACGATGGCGGTGCCCACCACCTCGATATGCAGCAGGTCCTGGGTAAAGGCGCCGTTGGCGGCGGGGTCGGTGGAGGACATGGCGGCGTCCATGGTCAGCACCACCTGGCGCGGCGCATCGATGGCGTTGCTGTAGGGGTTCGGCACCATGTAGCCGTTGGCGTCCGAGATCACGTTGACCTTGATGGCGCCGGTATTGAGGCCGGCGGGCACTTCCCCGACGATCTTCACTTCCACGCTGCTGCCGGAGAGCAGGTTGCCGCGGCGCATGGTGAGCGGCGTCACCTCCGGGAAGTTGGGTACGTAGGCCAGCTCGGCGTAGAGGTTGCCGGCCTGCTGCGAGGCGCTGTTGGCGCCCAGCAGGGTGGAGGCGATGGGCACGTTGTTGATGGCGGCCCCGGTCAGCGGCGACACGATGGCGCCGCTGGCGGAGTCCGGCACTTCCAGCACCATGGTGGCGCGGGGGCCGGAGAACTTCGGCGTCAGCGCCAGGTCGGCGTACGCCCCCGGCACCAGCGCGGCGCCGGTGACGCTCTGCAGCGCGTCGGTCAGCTTGAGGCGGTAGGTCTGGCCCGCGGGCAGGTCGGCGCGGGGATCAATCGAGAGCAGGTTGCCGCTGGCGAAGACGCGCGCGGGCACCAGGTCGCCGTTGGCGGCCTCCAGGCGCACGGCGCTGCCGTAGGCCAGCGTCGACCGCTCGAGGGGCTGCGTGAACTGCAGGCGCAGCGTGGAGAAATCCATGACCGGATAATCGGCCTGCACCGGCAGCGCGCGCTCCACCTGGAACACGGTATTGCTGCGGATGGCGCTGGCGGCGCCGCGCGTGGCCGCGCGCGTGCGGAAGCCGAGGGCGGGCGCCGGCACCATGCCGTCGGCGGCGAGCAGATTGCTCCAGGTCACCTGGTAGGCCGTGTTCTCGGCCAGCGGCGTCGTCGGCGTCAGCACCACGCCTTTGCCGTCATTGGTGGCGCTGGCGGTGAAGGCGACGGCATCGCCGTCCACGACCGTCAACTGGAAGGCCTGGCCGAGGTCGGCCGGATCCTCGCTGCCGCCAAAGCGCACGGCCGTGGAGAACTGCAGCACCACCGGCGCCGTCGGCGCCACGCGGGACTGGGTGTCGTAGGGATAGGCGTAGATCATGCTGGCGCCGGGCGACCACGAGGCCGGCGCGGAGACGGTCTGGGTGTCGCCGCCGCAGGCGGCCAGCAGGAGACTAAACGTCAGAGCGAGAAGATTGCGCATGGCGGCCCCCTCAGAACTTCATCGTCAGTGAGCCCATGAACACATGCACTTCACCACCGGTGCGCAGGGTCTCGTAGGGGTCGTTGTTGCCGGACTGGCTGGAGGTCAGCAGGAACTCGCGGTCCTGCAGCAGCTGCAGCTGGTAACCGAAATCCAGGCGCACCGGGAAGGCCAGGACCCAGGGGTCCTTGAACTCCGCGCTGGCGCCGAGGCCGAGCAGCAGGCGGTCGTTGTCCAGGTAATTCACGTCCAGCGAACGGTCCGACTCCAGCGCCGACGGCTCCCAGGCCACACCCGTGGTCAGGCGCCAGGTGTCGTCGACACGGAACTCGGCGCCGAGGCGCGGAATCACGATGTCCTTGAAGCGCAGGTTGGCCTGGTCACGCACGGTGTCGTCGGCAAACTCGCTGTCGAGCGCGGACCAGCGCTGCCACTCGGCCGTCAGCGCGACGCGGAAGCGATCGCCCTTGTACTGCAGGCCGCCGGTCACGGTCTCGGGCTGGTAGGAGTCGATGGTGGCGATGGCCAGGTTGAGCCCGGGCGGCGGGATGGTGCCGGGGATGACCACGTTGGCGTTCACCGTGGTCTTGGTGTTGGATTCGGCGCGCCAGGCCAGGGCGCTGCCCCAGCGGCCGGGGGCGCAGTCCTCGCCGCACAGGGCCTGGGCCCAGTCGATGTTGAGGCCGACCACGGGCGTCAGCTTGGGCGCGGCCGAGACGTCGAGCTGCTCGTAGCGGGTGTTGCCGGCGAGGTCGCTCTGGCCGGTCAGCTCGGCGCTGGACTGCAGGGTGACGCGGAAGGAGAGGCCGCCGTCCACGCCCGGCAGCAGCCGGGTACCGCCGCCGGCGGTCAGGAACAGGGGCTGCCGGCCGTAGCGGAAATACTGGCCGCCGGTGGAGGTGCCGGACTGGAAGGCGAGCATCTCGCGGCCGTATTTTTCCACGCCCAGCATGAGGCCGAAGTAGAGGGGGTGCTCGACCTTGGTCAGGGAGCTCAGGTTGGTCTTCAGGCCGAGCAGGGTCTGTCGGCTCTCGTCGATGGCGAGCAGGTCGCCGCTGCGGTTCAGGGGCGCGCTGCCGCCCAGGCTGTCCGCGCTGACCTGGTGGTCCACATAGGAGAGGCCCATGGTGAGCTCGCCACGCGGATCGGCGGTGAGGCTGGCGGGGTTGTAGTAGACCGCCGCGACTTCCGGATTGAAGAGCGAGAGGCCCTGCGCCGAGGCGACGTCGCCGGGCAGCAGCCCGTAGCTGGAGGCGATGTTGCCCATGGCGGCGAAGGCCGGCGTGCTGGCCAGGGCCAGCGAGCCCGCCAGCAGGCGGGCGGGAAAACGGCGAACGGTCATTGTTCTTGTCCCTTTTTATTTCCACTTGTTTTGTGAGGAATAACCGAGCGCAGCACTCGGCTATCGTCTATCGCTCCGGCGGCAAAATAGCCCAGCCATCCACCCCTTCCAGTCGCACTTGCCGCTGCTTCCGTACGGCTTAGGTAGCTTTGCGAGCCAGTTCGCACTTCAGGGGCGGTTTTGTATCGCGCGTGTACGCGAGCCCTGGCCGCCGGCCTGGGGCCAGGTGATGTGAACCCCGAACAGGGGTACGCAGGGCGGCGCGCAATGGATGCAGCGGGCGGGGGCGCCGCGACGAACGGCGGCCCCCGGGCGGGAACAGGAAGCGCCGGATGTCGGCTGCCGCACATACCGGGCGTGAAGGCCGGCGCATACCCCTGAACGGAGGACCCGTATGCTGGGCGGACTGATGTGGACGGAGTGATGGCGATGCAGGCAAGAGCAGAGGTAAAGGCAGCGGAGGATCCGCACTATGCCCTGGGCAGGCAGTACTTCACGGGCCAGGGCATGGCCCTGAACCTGGCGCAGGCCCTGAAGTGCTTCCTGCGCGCCGCCGAGCGCGGCCATGCCCCGGCGCAGTACGCGGCCGCCGTGATGGCGGCGCGCGGCCAGGGCGCGGAGCGCAACGCGACACTGGCCGCGCACTGGCTGCGCAAGGCCGCGCTGCAGGGCCATGCCGGCGCGCAGTACGGCCTGGGCGATCTCTACCGCAGCGGCGACGGCGTGCCGCTGGACGTGGTCGCCGCCGCCGAGTGGTACCGCCGCGCGGCGGACCAGGGGCATGCCAAGGCACGCGACCACCTGGCCCGGCTGAAGGCCGAGGCGCAGGCCAAGGTCCGGGGCGCGGCCACGCCGCCGGCGCGGGCCGGGAGCCGCCTGGCCTCGGGATCCTGAGGCCGGTCCCGGCTGCGGATCAGGCGGACAACCGGGTCGACGGCGGCCTCCGGAACTCGTAACATCTGCGCCGCTGCCGGCGTCTGCCTGGCGGCATGCGGGTGTAGTTCAATGGTAGAACTGCAGCTTCCCAAGCTGCTAGCGTGGGTTCGATTCCCATCACCCGCTCCAAATTAAAAAGCCCGCGATCGCGGGCTTTTGTCATTCTGGGGTTAGGGTCAGGGCCACTGTCCGGGCCAACTGTTAAGACTTTTATGCCGACTCTCGGGAAGAGTTGGGTTGTCATGCCATCCCTAACAATCCTGCTACTCCTAATCCTCGAATAAGCCTGACTCAATAGTTGGCCTGATTTGACCCCGGATTCAGGATTCTCATTTTTGCCCCTAGCCCACTATGGATTGCGGGTTTTACTGACTCCCATGTCCTGTCCTGACAAGACAGTATCGCCCCAGTTACGATGGCAGTTCAGAGGTGGGGCGGCTTCGTCTTACATCGGGGTTAGCACCAATGCAGCCCGATAGACAGCTTATGGCCTTACCTGAGGCTAAATTCTCTTTAGCCGACGAGTCATAATCTCCGATGGGCAATGGAATGAAAATCGAATCAGTAAGAATTGAAAATTTCCGTGGGTTCAAGGATGAGACAGTAGAGCTTGATGATTATTCCTGCTTTGTTGGGCCTAATGGGGCAGGAAAGTCGACAATCTTAGCCGCTCTGAATGTCTTTTTCCGTCAGTTCAAAGACTCAAAGACTGATCTTAGTAAGCTTTCCTCAGATGATTTTCATCACAGAGATGTTAGTAACCCGATAAAGATAACGGTTGCATTCAAAGATCTTTCAGACAAGGCGAAAGCTGACTTGTCTGACTACGTGCGTCAGGAAAAGCTAATTATTTCTTCCATTGCAAAATACGATGCGAGCACGGAGCGGGCCGAAGTAAAGCAGTATGGTAATAGACTCGGAATCGATGATTTTCGAGAATATTTTGAACAAGAAAAGGTTGGTGCCTCGGCGAATGATCTGAAGACTACTTTCGGAATTATTCGGGAAAAGTTCCCCGAAGTAGCCACAGCAAAGACAAAGGGAGACATGGCCGATGCTTTGCGAGCCTTCGAATCCGCGAATCCGGACAAGTGCACGCTTATTCCCAGCGAAGATCAGTTCTATGGGGCATCCAAGGGCTCAAATCGTCTAGCGCCCCACATTCAGTGGATATTTGTCGCGGCTTCAAAGGACATGGTTGAGGAAAGCCAGGAGACAAAAAACTCTGCGCTTGGCCAGCTGCTTGCACGGACAATCCGATCTCGAGTCAATTTCGCAGAAAAGATAGAAACTCTGCGCTCTGGTATTCGCTCGCAGTATCAGGAAATTCTTGACGCTGAGCAGGCGGTTCTAAATGAACTCTCAGTTTCACTAGAGCTTAAGCTCAAAGATTGGTCTCACCCCGAAGCGTCAGCGAAAGTTCTCTGGAAACAAGACACCGATAAGTCGGTAAAAATTGAGGAGCCCTGGGCATATATCCGGCTAGGTGAAAAGGGGTTCGAGGGAGAGCTAGCAAGATTTGGACATGGCATGCAGCGTTCGTACATGCTTACCCTGCTTCAGGAGCTTGCGGGCAGCGACGACTCAGTAGCACCAACTCTAATTATGGCTATTGAGGAGCCCGAGTTATATCAGCATCCGCCGCAAGCAAGATACTTGGCAGAAGTACTGCATGAGCTGTCTGAAAAGGGCACACAAGTACTCGTGTGCTCTCATAGCCCGCTGTTTGTTCCGGGAGATAACTTTGAGGCGGTCCGTGTTGTTAGGGACGCGGGAAATCCGCGTTCCTCGTTTGTTTCACGCCTAAAATATGAAGAGCTTTCTGAAGCACTGAAGACAGCAGAACAGAAGCACCTCAAAGAAAGCGGAATGCTGGCGAAGCTGTATCCGACCTTGAACCCAACGACGAGCGAAATGTTCTTCTGTAAAGCCCTAATTCTCACAGAGGGCTATGAGGACATTGCATATGTTGCTGCAAGCTTGGCGTTGACGGGGAAAATGACCGATTTTAGAAAATATGGGTGTCATATGGTGGCGGTGGGCGGAAAGAGCGAGCTCATCAAGCCAATCGCCATGGCAAAAATTCTGAAGATTCCAGTCTTCGTGATTGCGGATGCGGACACAAATAAGACAAGAGAAGACGAAATTTCCCGTCACAAGAAGGACAATAAGTCGATCCTTGCCTTGCTTGGTTATAGTTCTGATTCGGAGTGGCCGACAGAGACCATTTATAAAGATGATCTCGTTCTCTGGAAAGAAAACCTAACTGATCATGTCGCGGTAGAGCTTGGCTCTGAGTGGCAGCGCCATTTTGATTTATCCAGAGCAAGTTACGACAACGCGCCGGACCTTAAGAAGAATCCTTTAGCCATCTCAAGAGCTTTGGAATCTGCCTGGAAAGACAACATTCGTTCCACCTCCTTAATTGCACTCACGGATAGAGTTGTAGCTTTCGCGCGTAAGGCCGTCACTGGTGACTAAGCATCGAAGCGGGTTTGGCATCGCCTGATTTGCGCGCGAGAGGCAATAATACTTCTGAACATTTTTAGGGATTGGCATGATCGATATTCACCCCTCAGCAATTGAGAACTTTAATCGCAAGGCAGAGCTATTGATTCCTCTTCTCAAGGTCATGCCTCGCCAAGCGATGGAAGGACGACCCCTATCAAATGATATGCCTATTGGAGTAACTATTACTGATAAGGAAATTATTGGCGAGATAAAGGAAAGTATTGGAGATCACAAGGGAAGAACAAATGGTCGATTCTTTTCCGACAATGGTGCTCGGTTAGGAATGATTGGAGACGACTACAAGCAGCTTATGCTGCTGGCTGAGTCCATACAGAGGCAACCATCAATTCGCGACAAATTAAGTCAGGAATTTATAGAAGAAGCACTGTTTTCTTGGATTCAAGGGCGCCTTCAGAGGACATTGGGAGACTCAAAGTTTTCTTCATATCTGGAATCTCGTTTTGAAGAAAGCGTAAAGTCCCACACGATGTATGTCCCAATATCGTCCATGATTGTCGAGGAAGAATTTCAGGTCTTTGGGGTGGCCATTCATAATCTGACAAAAGTAATGGTAGATGAATTAGCCTCAGTGGCTGAATCAGTTTCCGAAGGAAAAGATAAAGTAGAGAAGTTCTTTGAAAGATTCAGAATGGATTATCAAGGACGAGCAGTGATAAGTATTCAGCTTGAGTGTGAGCATAATCATGCTCAGGCCGTGGCCTTAGGCATCGCCAAGGATGTTACAGATATACTTGGCATATTTTCCGGCGCCCTTCTAGTTCCCGATGTCAAATCAGCGGCCCGCGCCAAGGGAACCGAGCATATTGACCAATACACTGTAATTTTGCGCTCAGGTGAAGGTGGGCTTAATGTCAGTAGCGGCTTCCTAGATCAAGCATCCGTTAGGCACTGGGTAATAACAAAATCAGATGTAAAGGAATACAAGGACATTGGCCTAGACGCATTATCCAGCATATACCTCAATAAAAGCCCAACTGCATTTGAGTCCGCCATCTTAAGCATGGCATATCTATACTCGAAGGCTGCCTTTACAGCAGATCCAATGGAAAAGTTGATATGTATGCTTTCGGCGCTTGAGAGCATGCTACTAAAAAACGAGAGCGAGCCGATACAACAGAATTTGGCTGAGCGCATGGCAATTATTTCTGCCCAGCAATTAGAAAAGAGAAAGTCCATTGTTAAAAATGTGAGGGCCGTATATGGGCTTAGGTCACGGTATCTGCATCATGGGCATTCCTCTAGCGAATTAGATCAGCTATCAGAATTCTTCATGAATGTATGGGTTTTCTTCTGGAACCTAGTGTCAAATTCAAAGACATTTTCTACTCGCGAGGAATTTTTATCTGCGATAGATGATCATAAATTATCTTGATTGGGCACTATGATAGTGTGCTGAGCATTTTTCCCTTATCCAAATCTTTATGAGTGGGAGCTGCCGGCAATAGGGGATTTCTCTAATCAGGCCAACTATTGAGTCAGGCTTATTCGAGGATTAGGAGTAGCAGGATTGTTAGGGATGGCATGACAACCCAACTCTTCCCGAGAGTCGGCATAAAAGTCTTAACAGTTGGCCCGGACAGTGGCCCTGACCCTAACCCCAGAATGACAAAAGCCCGCGATCGCGGGCTTTTTAATTTGGAGCGGGTGATGGGAATCGAACCCACGCTAGCAGCTTGGGAAGCTGCAGTTCTACCATTGAACTACACCCGCAGACCGCTTTGCCTGACGGGGGAATCAGAAGCCCCCGCCGCTGCGGCGACCCCAGGCCTCAGGCCTTGAGCTTCTCCAAGGCGTCCTGCATCGACGTCTTGAGGCCGGCCCAGGTCTGCTCCACGTTCGCCTTCAGGTCGTCCCAGGCATCCGCGCCCGCCGCTGAAAGCTGGTCCAGCTTGGCATGGGCGTCGGCCATCTTGGCGTCCAGGGTATCGACCTTCTTTTGCACGTCGAGCTGCACGTCGATGGAGGCGCCCGTCGCCCGCGCCTTCAACTTGTCGATATCGGCCTTCCATTCATCGAGCTGGGCTTTGAATTTCTGGGTATGCAGGGATTGTTCGTTCATGGTGATGTCCATTTGGGGGGAGGAGGCTGCTGAAAGATGAGCAGCTTACGCCCGGTGGGCGGCGGCCTCTGTGCGCTGGCGTACAGAGGCCGGAAGATGGCTACACCTCTGCCAGCAGCTGGGAAAACTGCTGCCGGACCACGCCGTAGCATTCGCAGGTACGGGTTTCCAGGCCGGCGCGGTCAAGCACGGCAATATGGCCGCGGCGGTAACGGATAAAGCCGGCCTGCTGCAATTTACGGGCGGCCTCGGTAATGGCCTCGCGGCGTACCCCCAGCATGCTGCCGATCAGTTCCTGCGTCATGACCAGTTCGCACAGCGGTGCCTGGTCGCTGGTCAGCAACAGCCAGCGCGCGAGTTGCTGCTCCACCACGTGGTGCCGGTTGCAGACCGCGGTCTGGATGGTTTGCGTGATCAGGGCCTGGGTGTAGCGCAGCAACAGGCGCTGCAGCACGCCGCCGCGCTCGAACGCCTCTTTCAGCGCGCCCCGCTCCAGGCGATAGGCCAGCCCGGCGGTTTGCACCACGGCCGAGCTGGGGGTGGTGCCGCCCAGGAACAGCGACACCCCCACCACCCCTTCATTGCCCACGCCGGCGGCTTCGGCGGACGCCCCCGACGCCGTCACATAGTGCAGTGACACAATCGCGGTGATCGGGAAGTAGGCATGGCGCAACTGTTTGCCGGGCTCGTAGAGCATTTCACCGAGGGGCAGCGGGACCAGCTCCAGGCGCGTTGCCAGTAGTTCCAGATCCGCCACGGGCAACGCGGCAAGAAGACGGTTTTGCTGTGGCGCCGGGGCGCCTGATAGTGCGGACTCTTGAGACATTGCCGGCTACTTCCTTGCGCTGCATTCCACGCCAATACCGCGGTAGCCGATGAAGCGGCCCGACGGATTGAACATCGGCTCGCCACTGACCCTGAATTCCTGGGGCGAACCATCCGGCTTGATTCGGCTGAAGCTGAAATCAATAAAGGGCTGGCGCGCCGCAATCGCGGCTTTCAGGGCATCGCGCTCGGCCTCGTTCCAGCCGGTCGCGTACT